>JBEKIG010000015.1:0-120083 GCA_050011875.1 Nitrososphaeria archaeon | reverse complement strand
GGTCAAGCTGAAGACCTTACCTGACGAGCTGAGAGGAGGTGCATGGCCGTCGCCAGCTCGTGCCGTGAGGTGTCCTGTTAAGTCAGGCAACGAGCGAGACCCTTGCCACTAGTTGCTGTCCTCTCCCTTACGGGAGAAGAAGGTAGTTAGTGGGACTGCAGCCGTTCAAGGCGGAGGAAGGAGAGGGCTACGGCAGGTCAGTATGCCCCGAAACCCCTGGGCCACACGCGGGCTGCAATGGTATGGACAGAGGGCCTCCAACTCCGAAAGGAGAAGGCAAACCCTAAACCCTACCCCAGTTGTGATTGAGGGTTGTAACCCGCCCTCATGAATATGGAATCCCTAGTAACCGCGTGTCATCACCGCGCGGTGAATACGTCCCTGCTCCTTGCACACACCGCCCGTCGCTTCACCCGAGTTAGGCTTTGGTGAGGTAGTTCCTTGTTGGGATTATCGAACCAAAACCTGACAAGGGGGGAGAAGTCGTAACAAGGTGGCCGTACGGGAACGTGCGGCCGGATCACCTCCTTTGAATGTTGGTTAACTGACGAGTAGCATGATTAACGCCGTAGATGCAATTCGTGATCTAGACGATCATGGATGAAGGACATAGAGGGCTATATTCCCTCAATGATTGTCGTGCATAGTTGCGACAGCCAGAATAGTATTCCTGATGCAACGACGCCTTTTGGTGGATGGCTTGGCTTGGAGGGCGAAGAAGGGCGTGGCAAGCTGCGATAAGGTTGGAGTAGGCGCATGCAGCCTTTGATTCCAACATTCCCTAATGGGATTTCCTATTATTGAAGTTGAAAGACTTCGGTAATGATCCGGCAACGGATCGCGAACCATTTGAACGGAAACATCCTAGTAAGATGAGGAAAAGAAATCAATTGAGATTCCCTTAGTAGCGGCGAGCGAAAAGGGATTAGCCCAAACCGAACCACACTAGAAAACTAGTGCGGGATGTAGTGGTTGCTGATAGCATATGATATCCTAATCCTGTTAGCTGAAATGGCTTGGAAAGGCCTGACATAGAGGGTGATATCCCCGTAAGCGAAAATGGGAAAGGTTATCGCTATCAGCCAGAGTACTTGGCTTTGACATTGGCTAAGGAAAATGGGGGAAAGTGGCCTCCAAGGCTAAATACCTTCCAAGACCGATAGCGCACTAGTACCGTGAGGGAAAGCTGAAAAGTACCCCGAGAGGGGGGTTAAAAGTGCCTGAAACCAAAAGGTTACAGACGAGTGTGGCTTGAAAGGAATGTAAGGTATTATCGGTCTCACAGGTCGGGAACGCAAGTTCTCGTCTTGTGATATCGAGTTACCGAAGCATTCTAGAGTTGCATGTTCCGTCTAGAAACACGGGCCAGGGAGTTTGCTGTCACGGCGAGCTTAAGGGTTAAAAGCCCGAAAGCAAAGGGAAACCGAGTTTCCGCGAGGAGCGCAAGCTCCTGAGGGAAAGGGTCTGAAAGGGCCTTCAGTCGTGGCGGTAAGACTAGAAACCGAGCGATCGTGCCCTGAGCAGGATGAAGGCGGGCGAAAGCCCGCTGGAGGTCCAAAAGGGTGCTGACGTGCAAATCGCTCCTTTGACTTGGGGCAAGGGGTCAAAAACCCATCTAGCTCGGTGATCGCTAGTTCCTCTCGAAGTAGATCCTAGTCTAGTCTTGGTGGATACGGATAAGGTTGTAGAGTGAGGATGAGTGAACAAGGATCCGAAAGGGTCCACTCACTTTTCAAACTCCGAAGGTCTTATCGTAGTAGAATCCAGGAAACGGGTTTATGTGGGGTAAGCCCCATAACCAAGAGGGGGACAACCCAGATTAGAGTTAAGGCCCCCAAATGTCGGCTAAGTGTCAAACTAAAGTGTGTCATCGAGCTCAGACAGCAGGGAGGTAGGCTTAGAAGCAGCCATCCTTCAAAGAGTGCGTAACAGCTCACCTGCCGAGCTTGGTGGCCTCGAAAATGGACGGGGCTCAAGCCGACTGCCGATACTCTAAATTACGATTTTATGATCGTAGTGGTAGAGAGGCGTAGAGGTTGGGTAGAAGCTGAGCTGTAAGGTTCAGTAGACCGATCTCTAGTGCAGATCCTGGTAGTAGTAGCAGCATAGTCAGGTGAGAATCCTGACCACCGCAAGGGCAAGGGTTTCCTGGCAACGCGTCGTCGACCAGGAGTAAGCCGGTCCTAAGCCCATGTACAACTTACATGGGCGAAATTAGGGGAACTGGTTAATATTCCAGTGCCTTGGGAAGTACGCGCTAGCAAGCCTCAAGCTTGTTGGCACACTGTTCTTAGCCTCGTTCAAGATATCTGAAGTGGGGTCGTCGCCCCATTTAACTCTACAAGGTGGGGGGAGTGTCGTAATGACGAGAACCCTATCGAGTGAGGAATAGCCGACCGAAAGGTCGGTTTCAGAAATTCTTGGATGCCGTGAAAACTAAGGGTGAGAGTGCTTTTCAAGTCCGTACCAAGAACCGACACAGGTGCCCTAGGTGAGAAGCCTAAGGTGTATCGGGAATACCGTAGGCGAGGGAACTCGGCAAATTAGCCCCGTACCTTCGGTATAAGGGGTGCCTGTGATCTTGGCTTAAACCAGGATTGCAGGTCGCAGTAACAAAGGGGTCCCGACTGTTTAATAAAAACACAGGAGACTGCGAGCCCGAAAGGGTGTGTATAGTCTCTGAATCCTGGCCAGTGGCGGTACCTAAAACCTGGGTACAACTGGGCTAAGGGCCGCTAAACGCCGGGAGTAACTCTGACTCTCTTAAGGTAGCCAAATGCCTTGTCGGGTAAGTTCCGACGTGCATGAATGGACCAACGAGGGCCCCGCTGTCCCCGCCTACTACCCGGCGAAGCTACGTAACGTGGACGAACAGTCCACGATCTTCCATCGGGGAGAGAAGTCCCTGTGGAGCTTTACTGCAGCCTGTTGCTGTGTCGTGGTTGAGGTCGCAGAGTGTAGCTGGGAGCCTTCGAAGGTGTTCCTCTGGGAACACTGGAGGCAACAATGTAACACCAGCCAACCTCGACTACGTCACTAACCCCGGGAAACTGGGGGACACCGGCAGGTGGGCAGTTCGGCTGGGGCGGCACCCCCTTGAAAAGATATCGAGGGGGCCCAAAGGTCGGCTCAAGCGGGTCAGAACTCCGCTGTAGAGGGCAAGGCCAAAAGCCGGCCTGACTGGATTCTTAAACGCGGAGAATTCAGAGGCGAAAGCCGGGCCTAGCGATCATTCGTGTCCCCTCCATTGGGGGCCGGATGTGACAGAAAAGTTACCCCAGGGATAACAGGCTCGTCGCGGGCGAGAGTCCCTATCGACCCCGCGGATTGGTACCTCGATGTCGGCTCTTCCCATCCCGGTCCTGCAGCAGGGGCCAAGGGTGGGGCTGCTCGCCCATTAAAGGGGAACGTGAGCTGGGTTTAGACCGTCGTGAGACAGGTCGGTCTCTACCTGATGGAAGCGGTAGGTGTCTGAGAGGAAGTTGTCCCTAGTACGAGAGGAACGGGGCAACGCAGCCTCCGGTGTACCGGTTGTCCGACAGGGCATGCCGGGCAGCTGAGCTGTTTGGGATAAGAGCTGAAGGCATCTAAGCTCGAAGCCCATCTCGAGAAAAGACACCTCTCCATAGTTCATTTCCGCAAGGAGACGGCTTTGGACAAAGACGGGGATATAAGATCCCGTTGATAGGACAGAGGTGTAAGCAGAAAGACTTCGGTCGATCTGTTAAGCCTGCTGTCACTAATAGTCTAAGGCGACGGAATACTGTTCTGGCCGCAAAATCTATGCACGATAAAAAATGTCCTACGCTTATTTATGAATACATTTCCTATTTCTATTGTATATATTATAATTGTTCTTTTAGAAGTAATTCTATAAAATAGTAGACGTGTTAATGTATCGTCTACTATTTATCCCAAGAAATTTTGGGGTTCGACTAACTTTGGGTCTCTTGCTTGATTTCTTCCTTTTCAGTTTGAGGTTCTGGTTCTTTTTCTGTCTTGGGTTTCTCATAGTTTTCTTGGAATATAACCTGATTTATGGCTGGTAGGAACTTAAAGATGTCGTTTGAAAGTGCCCTTTTCACAATTTGTAATCCTTCTTCAAGGTATATATCCTCTGGTAGTTCAAAGGTTATTATGCTTTCTTGAATAAGAAACTTGAGTTTCTCTTTGTCTATGGGTATCCGTCTGGAAAGTAGCGCTTTAACTTTCTCCTCATCTCCCTTCAGTTCTTCGAGAACCTCAACTTCGTATATGATAGTTTTACCTGCTAGTTTATGATTAAAATCAACATGAACCCTTCCAGATCCTATAAGCTTAACATAACATATCTTGTTATCCAATTCTATTTCGTCTCCAACCTTTAGTTGAGCTGCTTTCTCTCCAAATCTTCTAAGAGGTAAAATTCTTACCTTCGATGGATCCCAAGTTCCAAAAGCCTTTTCAGGGGGTATTTCCATCGTCGCCTTTTCACCAACAGACATTTCTTTTAATTTGCTGTCTAATCCCTCCAGTACCCATCCCTCTCCAATTGCGACCAGTCTGCTGGTATACTTCCTAGTCGGATCGTAAACATTGTGTTCTTTTGCTTTCTCTTCCAAGGTCGTTTCAATAAGTTCATTTGTTTCTTTGACTTTGGATGTGAGATTCAAGTAAATTAGACTATCTTTTTCAAACGTCATATAGCCAATCCCCTGTCCATCAAGTTAATAAGATTTATACATTTTATTTTTTTTGTTTACCTATTTATTTTTCTTATTCTCTCTTCGCCGCCAATTTTCTTAACAAGTTTCGACACCGTTTTGGGTACAAGATCTTCCCATGGTTGTCCGATTAAAATTTTATTTCTAATCTCAGTAGCTGCCAGATTTTCTCTTTCTTGCAATGGCACCTCTATTGTTGTAACTCCTTCCTCTGCGAAGAGTCTTAATGTAAGCTCGTCATTCGAGAATACGGCATCAAATTTAGGGATTAACATCTTTACCATTTTTGTCCACAAATAATGGGAAGTCGTGTCAGGTATCGGAATAATCATCCACGTTCTAGGGTTAATCTTCATTTCATCTAACGTTGCCTTTATCATAACTATCCTCTCAGCAGCTGTGAAAGGATTTCTTTCTTCATGGCTTTTATCGGAACTGCCTATACCTATGTACAGAAATTCGCTTTTATTCAAAGCATATTCGATAGCAAATACGTGCCCATTATGTAACGGCTGAAATCTTCCGATAAACAAACCATGCTGGTACTTCTTCATCTATTCTGTTTCCTTATGGGACTGATTAAAGTCTTTTGAGCTTAAAGGTTTAATTCAATCGGCTAGTATCAAAAAAAGGCATATGCCCATAATAAAAATTGATGGTTCGATAGGAGAAGGTGGAGGACAGATACTCAGAACATCGATATCTTTGTCTATGGCAACAAATACTGCTGTAAATATTTATAATATCCGAAGTAAGCGGCCAAATCCTGGAATTCAGCCACAACACTATATGGCATTAAAGGCTGCTGCCGCTATTTCTGATGCTGAAATTACAGGTTTAAAACTTTCTTCTGAATTGATCTTTTTTGAACCACAGAAAGTTTCCAATAAAATATCAAGCATCGACATTGGTACGGCTGGAAGTATTCCTCTTGTTTTGCAGACTTTAATTCCCTCTCTCGTAACATCAAGGTTACGATATCCGATTGAACTTGTTGGTGGAACAGATGTTAAATGGAGTCCCACAGTAGATTACATTAAATATATCTTTTCTCCTTTCTTGAAAATTATTGGGATAAAGTTGTATATGGAAATTAGGAGACGTGGATATTACCCTAGAGGCGGAGGTCGAGTCGTTTTTGAAGTGGAGAACGTCTCATTTCCCAAAGCCCTAAAATTTAATAAAATCAGTAAGGAAGTAGTTGTAAGAAGTGTTTGCTCAAATCTGCCTAAGAACGTTGCTGAACGACAAGCTTCAGCAGCATTAAGCGTACTGCAGAAGTCGGATCTTCATTTAAACACCAAGACATTTGTAGCAGATGAAACAGCTCTTTCGCCAGGAACATCTGTTTTAGTTTATTCAACGGGAGAATTCGGTCCTTTTATCGGCTCTGACTCGATTGGTGAAAAGGGTAAACCTGCTGAAAAAGTCGGTGAAGAGGCAGCACTTTCGTTTTTAAATGAATTTTCATCCTCCCCAGACGTAGACATGTACTTAAGCGATATGGTCATTCCTTATCTTTTCCTTTCCCCTTATGCTTCCAAGGTCAAGATATCAAGGATCACTCGGCACCTAGAAACAAATCTGTTTGTTTCATCACTCTTCATTAGAAGGGAATACTCTCTTATAAAACAAAAGGACGGTAGCGTAGTGTTGGACATTTTGTCAAATACATGAGTAACTATAGAAACATCTAAATTAACCTATTAATAGTGGATTGGTTAGGAAAGGTGAATAGATTGTATATTCCGGGTGCAACAGCTGTAGGAATAGTGTTCAAAGACGGCGTGATTTTGGGTGCTGACAAACGATTTGCTTATGGCAACTTCATAATGAGCAGAAACTCTAAAAAAGTGTTTATGATTAATAATAATGTCGGTGCTGCATGTGCAGGAATGATCTCCGATATGCAGACCCTGATTAAACGTGTTGAAGCTGAAGCAAAGATAAGAGAACTTGAAATTAGAAGACCTGTTCCTCCAAACTCTGTAGCAAAATTTATGTCTGCGATAATGTTCAATGAGAGACTTTATCCGCTTCTTACTCAGGTAATAGTGGGTGGTGTTGATGGTGTTCCATCAGTTTATGTTCTTGACCCATTGGGTTCAATTATACCTGATGAATACGCCGCCGTAGGTTCTGGTACGGAAATCGCAATCGGTGTTATAGAAAGTGAGTATAAGAAAGATATGGATGAAGAGTCAGCGGTAAAACTTACGGTTAAATCTTTGAAATCAGCTATGCTAAGAGATGCTGCAAGCGGGGATGGAATAGACCTGCTGATAATTAAGTCGAACGAAACTAGACAAGAAGAAATTAAGTTATAATCTCCTCGTCCTTGTTATAATGATGAATATGGGTTCTTATCCTACACAACTATCTCAAACTCTAAAGAAACAACATTATCATTTAGCAGGTTCCCACTCTGCCGTAAAAAAATGTAGTTGGCTCCATAAAAGCCTAGTCTCTAACAGAGTTTGTTACAAAGAAAAATTTTTTGGGATAAGCTCCCATCGCTGTCTGCAGATGTCTCCCTCCATTTTCCACTGCAATCTAAGATGTCTACATTGTTGGCGTGTTATGCCAGAAGATATAGGTCTATTGTGGGATGAGCTTTCGCCTCCTAAGAAAGGTTGGGACGAGCCTGAAAAAATCTATGAAGAATCTATTTTAGCTCAGAGGAGGATACTTTCCGGCTATAAATCGCTTGTTCTAAAGGGGAAGGTGCCTGCAAAAAAATATCAAGAAGCGCTGAACCCCTCCCAGGTGGCGATATCTCTTACGGGTGAACCAACAATCTATCCTAGGTTAAGCGAGTTGATACAAATCTACAAGAAAAATGGTTTTACAGTCTTTTTGGTAACAAATGGAACTTTACCTAATTCTTTATGTAATCTATCTTCTTTGCCTACTCAAATCTATATTTCATTAACTGCTTATGACCGTGAATCATTCAGTAAACTTAACCGCCCTATGCTAGCGTCTTTGTGGGATTCTGTGTTCAAGTCACTTGAACTAATTAGCTCATTAGAATGTCCCGTGGTTTTACGAATAACTTCAATAAAAGGGCTGAATATGGGGACGCCTAAAGCTTTCGCTGAGATAATCAACAGGTATGAGCCCCTGTATGTGGAGACTAAAGGTTACATGAATGTTGGATACTCAATTTATCGGTTGCAGAAGGAAAACATGCCATCGCACGAGGATGTAAGATCATTTGCTATCATTTTATCTTCGTTGACAGGTTATAAGATAGTTGGAGAGTCGAAGGATAGTCGTGTCGTATTGCTTTCCAAGAAATTGTCGTCGCCGCAAAGGTTTAACTGATTGTTCCATTTAGAGCAAATAGTGATAGCCTTTGGAGTCGATACAAAATGATATAGATTATGGAGAGCTGTTAAAAAAGCTCGAGTCCTTGGACTCAGAAAGAGAGTTCATATATAAAGAAAGCAGATCGGTACTCGTCTCCTTTCCAAAAGTCTTCACCTTTCTGCATGAAGGTAGGATAGATGAAGCCAAACAAATACTTGAAGAGCTTAAAAGAAAATTATACGAATTAAGGTTAAAGGCTGATGTAAGGTGGCTAAAATATCTTCTTCCTGCACAGATCGAGTATATTGAGGCAACCGTTTTCCTAACAGTTTTAGGGGAATCACGTATTCCTTCCCAAAAGGAACTTGACTCTGAAATAGAAGCTTACTTACTAGGCTTACTTGACTGTATAGGCGAACTAAGGCGTTCTGTTTACGACAAGGTGAATGAACAAAATTATGATAAAGCGGTTTTTTTCTTCGATTCAATGAAGACTATCTTTGAGAATATCTCCCCATTTTCCTACTTCGATAACGTTGTTCCATCTCTAAGGCGTAAGATTGATTTGGCTAGAAGGCTGATCGAAGAAACCTATATAGATATAACAAAAATGAAGACTTTGAAGATCTGATTGTGTCTTTGTCCCTAATTTCGTATGGTAAAATAAAGGAAATAGATAAACTTCATGATATAATTTCGAAAATACGATTTCCTAAATTTGCTGACCAAAAAGCTTACAGGTATATTTGTGCATGCGATGTAGCATATCATGAAACAAAAGGAAGGCGATCAGCGATAGCTGCTGCGGTATTATATGATTGTATCTCTAGGAGAATAGTTGAAAAGGAGACAATTATTTCACAAAATCCCCTTCCTTACGTTCCAGGTTACTTTTTTGCTAGAGAACTTCCACCTATTGTTTCAGTGTTAAAGAAAGTGCATTCAAGAGCTGATCTTATTTTAGTTGAGGGTCATGGCCGTCTACATCCCAGAAGAAGCGGTTTAGCTGTTTACGTAGGTGTTTTTTTTGATAAGCCAACTTTAGGTGTAGCAAAGACTCTTTATGTTGGACAAGTTTCGAATATTAAACAGAATGTTTCAGAAGTAGTCTACGAAAACAAGGTTCTTGGGCAGATGATCTTTGCTCCCAATCTCAATAGAAGATATTATGTTAGCGTAGGGTATAAAATGAAGCTCGAGAAGGCAGTAGAAATAGTTACTAATCTTTTAGCGCAAGGAACAGATTTGATCCAAGAAGCTCATTTGCTATCAAAAACACTTAATTCTTAAATCTTCGAATACCATCTGGGTAAAATTATGTCGTTGTCATTTAGGGACATAAAATCATCATTGCTTCCCACGCTCCTAGAATTACTATGCATAGGTGCTAAGAATAATTCTATCGAAATATCTTCGATAGAATTAAGTAAACGTTTAGGAAAATCGCAACAAGCTGTCTCAACTCATATTTTAGAGTTAGAAAAACTTGGTCTCATCGAAGTTACCCATAAAAAAAGAAGGTCCTGTATTAAGCTTACAGTAAATGGAAACTCCGTTTTGCTAAGCCTTTACTCCACTCTGAGAGAAATCTTTGAAGAAGTTCCAAATGTTATAGAATTCAACGGAGAAGTCTTCTCTGGAATGGGTGAAGGTTCGTACTATGTTACGATTAAGGGTTACAATAGTCAATTTATCGAGAAACTTGGATTCAACCCCTACCCTGGTACACTGAATATTCGTCTAACATCAACTTTGGAAAGACGGCAAAAGAAGGAACTCGAATATTACACTGGTATACCATTGGAAGGTTTCCAAGATGGATACAGAACGTACGGTGGTGCAAAATGTTTTCCAGCAATTTTGAACGACAGCGTAGAAGGTGCAATAGTTATGACAAGAAGGACCCTCTATGACGAATCCGTCCTAGAATTCATTGCTCCAATGAATCTTAGAGAACGATTAAAGCTCAAAGATGGTGACAGAGTTCGCCTTAAGGTATACTTCTCGGAAAAAAGTATACGTTCTATGTCTCATTGATTAAGTTATCGTCTTTGAGGAGGGACGAACTTTTTATTCCTCCTATACTTTTAGTGAATCGAATGACTTTAATTTTCTTCCCTTTGGATTTAGCGAATTCTTTGATCTCCTTCTCGTTGTGTATTTGATCATATCCTAATGCGACGATATCGGGGTTGATTTTAATGAGGGTATTATATATGTTACCTTTTTCCCCGATCATCGCGAAATCCACTATTCTTAACGAATTGACCAGTTCAAGTCTTTTTTCTTCGTTATTATACGTCTTCTTTCCTCTATTTTTTTCCGCTATCTCGTCTGTTGCTACTATAACTACTAAGATGTCTCCTAAACTTTTTGCCATTTCCAAAGTTAACAGATGTCCGGGATGTATTATGTCGAAGGTACCACCGCATAGAACAACTTTGACAGATTTTCTCCCACTTTCTGTGACTGTAACCTGTTTACTAGTTGTTTTAATTTTACCTTTTTTGATAAGTTGTTCTGCGACCTTCCTGTTTTCTTCGAGGAAGGGTGAAAAAGATTCTATAATTTTGTTATAGGAAATTTTGGGGTTTTTCAGTTTTTCTACAAGAATATTTTTTATGAATTCCTTTTCTATTTTGGGGTTTAACATAAATTTTCACCATTTTAGGTCAAGAATTTTCTGGAATCTTAAAGAGTCTAAAAGTCCTTCAGCATAGCCAACACTTAGCATAGCAAGATGTTCCTCTCCTGAATTTAAAAATCTGATCGAGTCGTCTAAGTAGCATTCAACATTTTCAAAAAGCTCGTCAAGATCTTTACTTTTTCCGTGTGATATCTTATCTTTAGCCTCTTTCAATGTGTCTCTTGTCTTGTTAACGTACTTATTTACTAAGTATTCCACCCTTTTTTTCATATTCTTGGTATTATCTTTAACTTTGTCCTTCTCTATATTGTAAAGAACCTGTATGGTTTCTTCTTCAGTGAAATGTAACTTTGATGGAATTACGATAGAGTAAGGTGGATCTCCAAAATCGATTCCTTCTAATTCTGATACTACTCCTGCATAAAATTTCTGGTCATCTCTTTCAATCCTGCACGCCACAATCAAAAATGTGTCCTCCGAGAATGCGCCAAGCTTGTAAACTTTTTCGGCATTTTCTAATATTTTGAATGCAGACGTGGGTGAAACACCCTCCCCACTTTCTGTGTTAAATTCTAGCAAGAAGATACTATGCATTCCTTTTATTAAGTTATCATATAACGTAAAGTATACGGAAGTCGCAGGCGTACCGCTTTCCCGTATGATAGTCGCAACCCGCCCAAATTTGTATGGATGGAGGCCACAGCAGCTAGTTAAAAGTGAAACTATAGAAGTGTTATGAACAACTGTGTAAAGAACGCCACTTTTCTTTGATTCAACAACGAAATTCATATGAGTTGTCGCTAGGAGTGGGTCCCCAAGGACCGCTAGGCTGATGTTCATTGTTTTGGCTCTGTTCAAAATACTATCTATTTTATCCTCGAGCTCAGCTCTCTTGAGAACAGTAACTTCTTTACCAATCTGCAAACTTAAAGCCTTGACAAAGTTAGCGGGAATTGGTGTAGTGTATCCATCAAGATATATTAAATCGCTTTTTTTAAGGACATCCATTCCGTGCAAATTTATTGAATTAATTCCGTTGACTCCAAGTCCAACAAGCGCGAACATGTCATTAACCCCTTTATCGTCGTCGACACTTCTTTTAATCTTTATAAAAAAGTTGGTTCTGAGTAAAAAGTTAAAAACGTCCAAAAGGCACCAAAAATGGTTTAGATGGATTGGGCCTGTGGCTCAGCCAGGCAGAGCGGCTGGCTCTTAACCAGTAAGTCGTGGGTTCAACTCCCACCAGGCCCGCTTGCTTTACTGGAACTACTCTTATATCGAGTCAAGAGTAATCCTTTACGTGTTAGTCGCTAGAGATGTTGTTGTCTTCTACGGGCATGAGTTGATAAAAGGGACGCATAGGTCTACCTTTGAAATAACTACAGAGGATTTCCTTGGACCTAAAGGAGATTGTATTATTGGAATTAACGCTTCTAAATCGTGTTACGACTTGGATCCTTTACTCAAGAAGATGTTGAAAAACGATGACGCTAAATTCACATTGACTTTAATGATTAAAGAACGTTTTTTCAAGATTTCTGCACGTGGCTCTAAACAGTTGACTTTATTGGACAATAAAAGTATGGTCATTAGAACCAGTAATTTTATCTGCCCACGCACTCTTGCCATAAGAGCATCGTCATCGGCCTACGATCTTCCAAGATCCATGATTAATGAGTTGAAAAGAAGGGATAGGAGCGGGGTTATTATTTTGGAAGCTATGATACCCCGTTAATTGGGTATCCGTCCTCTCCTATTAGGGGAACAAAGACGCATTCAGTCTTTTTTTCTATCTTTAGTCCACCATCTACCAACTTTCTTCCTTTGATCAGTGTTTGAAATAATACTCCACCAATCGGCGCTAGGATGACTCCTCCGACTTTTAGTTGTTTAACAAGAGCTTTTGGAAATCTTGGTGAAGCCGCTGTAATCGTTATCTTATCGTAGAGTTCTCCCTCGTCTTTAGGTGGGTATCCTAAACTACCATCTCCTCTCGCAACCTGAACATAGTCTGAGTAGCCGGCCTTATCGATGTTACTTTTAGCGAAGCTGACAAGACTAGGAATTCTTTCTACGGTAATCACTTTACCTGTTAAATCTTTTTTTCCATCACTTACAATATATGCCATCAAGGTTGCGTTAAAACCACTTCCGGTCCCAATTTCAAGTACGCTTTTCCCTTTCATTAGATCGAGTTCCTCTAACATAATAGCGATCATGTGCGGTGCAGATATGGTTTGACCGGTATTGCCTAAAGGTAAAGGTACATCAAAGTAGGCCTTATCAATCATGTTTGGCCAGACAAAAGTTTCTCTGGGCACATTTAGAAAGGCGGATTCAACTTCCTTACTTTTAATAATATTATCATCTTTTAATCCTTTAACCAGTATCTTTCTCTGTTCCTCAAGGGTTCTGATCATTGAAACCACCGATCTAAAGAGAAGTCCTTCTCTTTCTTTTCAGCTTCAGTCTCCTTTAATTTTTTTATCGTATTCAAGATACGTTCTTCAGAAAATTCGTGCACGTCACATAAAAAGCTTAGTAATCCTTCTTCGTCTAAGCTCCTAAAAGATATATCAAAGTCTTCTAGAACCTTCGGTTTCAAGAATATCTCTCGGATAGTATTATAATCGATTGTCTTCAAGTTTTTTTCTATATCCGGTATCTTATCTAAGCTTCCATATTGCTTAATAGCCTTTAGAGCTTTCACAGGTCCATAGCCTCTGAATCCATCCGGATCAAAGTCGGTTCCGACAAGAATTCCTATATCAACCAACTGCTCTCGAGTTATGTTTAGACTGCCTAAAACCCCGTCCAACAATATCTCTTCCGGCTCTATTTCTTGATATATGTTTTTACCCGGCAACTTTCTTTTTCCTGAAATAGTTACGTTTCGGCATAATCTCTTTCCTCCAAAAAGGAGGGCGTCATAATCTTGCGAGACTGCGGCGTAAGCCTTGCCTATAGTTGAAAAATATGAAGCAGTTGCTTCTCCTTCTGATGGTGCTTGAGCCCAAGGAATTCCTATAAGGTCTAGAAGTTTTTTTGCGTCATTGACCATTACATCTGTCAGATAAGATGTCATTTTTGAGTATTTTTTCGCTGTCTCAATTTCGCCTCTTTCTAATGCTGTCGTGTACTTGATCTTCGCTTCTTCCTTAACCACTCTTCTTCTACTGATTTCTAAGCTCTTCATCTGGGGTGGTGCACCATCAAAAATGTAGACAGGTTTTATTCCTAAAGTTAACAAGTTCATAGTACGGTAAAATAATCCGCTTAGATGACTTGTCACATTTTCCTTAGAGTCTCTTAAAGGCTCCCCAGTTCTGCCTCTAATTATGGATAAAAATTGATATAACGCATTGTATGCGTCAATTGCTAATATTTTTCCTCCTAATTCGTTTAGCGATATCTTCTTAGGGCTAATAATATCCTTTATATCAACTCCCATTTACCTTTCTTCCTTTTCGCGCAAATTTACTTTCTCTATTCTCTTTTTATCTTTTCCTATCCATTTTGTTATAATTAATCCGTTTATTTCAAGGTCAAGTAATACATCATTTATTTCTCTTAACGAGAACTCCAAATTCTCTTTCTTCAGACTATCTACTAGCTCCTTATCCGTTAAAGCCCCTTTAGCGTTCAATTTATTAATGATGATATGCTTAAGATTTGTCTTCAATCTGCTCCACTTATATCAAAGTAATTCTCTTTTTATCTTTTTGCAGCCAGAATTAATTTGAATTAATTTGTTTGATTAAATGCTTCTTAATTATCATATTATTATTTTGTTTTCTAATATTGGGTTGCTAGGAATAGGGAACGTTTATATTAAAACTTTCCTTTCCAGAAAAATAGGTAGGAGGAAATGGAAGCCATTAAAGTCCAAGGGAAAAATTTAAAGCATAAAGTTCTGATGTATACGCTAAGCACATGTGCATGGTGCAAGAGAACGAAGAAGTTTCTGTCCGATAATGATATCGGGTATGAATATATTGACATGGATTTATGTAAAGAAGAAGATCGCGAAAAGATAAGGAAAGATATCCGTGATAGAGGTGGAGCTGTAGCATTTCCAACCATGATCGTGGACAACAAAATTTTGATAACTGGCTTTGTTGCCGACAAAATAAAAGAGGCCTTAGAGATTTGATAACTTTAGAAAAAGTGCAACGGAGGGCAGAAAGTGATGCCAAGACACACGGCTACTTCTTAAATCACAACAGCAGTTTTTTAAAAGATCTTCTTGAAGGACTCAGACAAAATGAAGAACGCTACGGTTATCCCTCTTGTCCATGTAGACTGGCTACAGGAAAGTTTGATTTGGATAGGGACATAATATGTCCCTGTGATTATAGAGACCCGGATGTGGAAGAATATGGGTGCTGCTATTGTGCGCTTTTTGTAAGTAAAGATGTTTACGAGGGGAGGAAGGAGATATCTTCTATTCCAGAGCGGAGACCAGTAGATAAGCAGATTTCTACACCCGGAGAGAATCTAAAAAACATAAATCAAAGCGAACCATTTCTGCCTATTAATACCCTTACAGAGACACAGAAGGGGAAAAAGAAGGTGTGGTATTGCAGACAGTGCGGATTCATGTGCTTTAGGGAAGAACCCCCTTACATTTGCCCAGTATGTAAGGCGAAGAGGGAGATCTTTGCCGAAGTTAATATAACTACAGGTGTATACGGTTAGCGGATTACCTTAATCTTTAACTTATTGAAAAAAATAAATGGCCCTTCTTTCGACCAAAGATTAATATTCTTACTTTGATTGACTCTTAATTGGGAAAATGCTACAAAAGGAGTACAAACAGGCGATTGTCGTGAGAAGCGATTTAAAGATGCAAAAAGGAAAGATTGCAGCCCAAGTTGCTCACGCCTCTTTGACGAGTGCAGAACAGACCCAGAAGGATAAACCTGAGCTATTCAGAAAATGGTGGGAGAGCGGACAAAAGAAGGTTGTTTTAAAAGTCGATAGTTTAGATAAGATATTTGGAATAACACAAATAGCTGAAAGGAATGATATCATTTATTCTATCATTGAGGACAAAGGATTGACGCAAATCCCTCCTGGAACTATAACCTGCGTTGGGATCGGGCCCGATGAAGAAGAGAAGATAGAGAAGATAACAGGGAAGTTAAAACTACTTTAATTCTTATTAAACAGTCTGTAAAAGCATTACGTAATGTCTATGGATTGCGACGTTATTGTTGCAGGTGGTAGTTTCTCAGGACTATTTTCTGCTAAGGAGCTGTCCAAAAAGGGGTTTACTGTTAAGGTTTTTGAAGAACACAACGAAATAGGCTATCCGAACAGATGCAGTGGGGTAGTATCAATAAATTCATTGAAGGAGTTGGGCATCTTACCAACAGAAAGGTATATTCAAAATCATTTCTCCAAAATCATGTTTCATTCACCGAGCAATGGTAAAATCCTACTAAGCTTCAGTTCCCCAGATATTTTGGTATTGAATCGTTATGAAATGGATAACTTCCTTGCTGAGGAAGCTGCTAAAAATGGCGCAGAGCTTTGCATTTCTTCTAAAATAACAAACGTTTACCAAGATGTCTCATTAGTAAAGGTCAAGTTAGTAGATGAAAATATGTTTTCTTCTAAATACTTGGTTGACACAAGGGGCATAGCCTCATATGAGAATAAGGAAGGAACCTATAATGGTATTCAGTCTAACGCCCTCTACAAGAATTTCGAGCCAGACTGCATGCATGTATTCTTTGACACAAGTATCGCTCCGGGCTTCTTTGCGTGGCTGATTCCAATAGACGAATACGTGGCAAAAGTTGGTTTAGGAACAAGATTACAGCCAATAGAATCATTTGATCGCTTTCTGAGCAAAATAAACGTAAGAACTTTGTTTAGTCGCAATATTGCCCCAATAATTGTAGGTGGTCCAATTGAACATTTTGTTAGGGGTCGTATACTTTATGTTGGAGATTCTGCTGGTCAAACGAAACCAACTACTGGTGGTGGAATCTATTTTGGTGGAGTGGCGTCTTCATTAGCTTCTGAGGCTTTCGAAAATACGTTACAAAATCAAGATAGTTCCCTTATCAAAGACTATGAAAAGAAATGGTTCTCTAAATTTAACAGGGAAATCGAATATATGAAGCTTGCCCGAATATACTTTGAGAAAATGGAAAATCATGATATGGAAAAACTTTTTACAACGGTTAAAAGAACATATTCGGATCAAATTAACTTCGAAATGGACTATGATTTTCATATTTCCTCTCTGATTAAGAGTCTTGGTGTTAAATCCTTTCTTTCTATTGCTATAAACATATTTGGTGCTTCAGTAAAGAATTCCTTAAAGAAAGTCGCTAACCTATAACGTTTTAAAAGGTAAACTTTATTTATTATAAGAAGGGACTGCGTGGTGTGTCCTCCGTAAAATACCCTAAGTGTACTTCCTGTAATAGGCCTATAGCCTTTGGAGAAAATGTTGTAAAGTTTAATTGCCCAAACTGCGGCATAGTTCAAATATGGCGTTGTGAAAAATGTAGGGCATTTGCACGATTTTATAAATGCGTAAACTGCGGCTTTGAAGGTCCATAGGTGTTTTTTTAATGGGTAAAATGGTTATCAGGTACAAGATTTTTCCCGACGACATTAGCATAGACCTGCAAAGTCTTTACAACGAAATCAAACAAAAACTAGAAGGGAAAGCCGAAATTGGACAGTTCAAGAGTGAACCTATTGCTTTTGGATTAAATGCTATGATCTTAGACGTTCGAATGGATGACAAAGCAAACGTAGATGTCATTGAATCGGTAATAAAAGGAATAAAAAATGTAGGAGAATTAGAAGCTATTGCTTCAACAAAAGTCTAATTTTTGCTTTCTTTTAATATAACTTCGTACCAGATGCTCTTTCCATTTTTATAAACATAATATGCATTCAGAGCCTCCATATTTGGATACTTCTCTTTAGCCCTGTTAATCGCTGTTTTCCTATAATTTACCTTAGTTTTAATTTTGAGAACACCAAGATGCTTTGGTCTTCTACCCGATGTGGGCCTCTTTATTCTCTTTCCACTTCTGCTCAACTTTGTTCTAACAATTATATAACCCTGCTTTGCTTTGTACCCTAAAGACCTGGCCCTATCCAATCGAGTTGGTCTTTCTATTCTAACTATTGAATGTTCTTTCCTCCACTTTTCGGCTCTAACCTTAATTACTGATCTGTTATCCTTGTACACCTTTCTCCAAGTCTGTCTTATTTGTTTGTACATGACCAACTCACCGCTGTTAAACAAACATATTAAATTTTACCTTTTTAAGAGCAGAAGGTGGTAAGTTAGATGCTTGAAATAGATAAGCTTTCACTAACAAAATTGATAGAAGAGAAGAAGCCTAAACGGGTTCTGGTGAGCTGTCCATCCGGCGTCATAGTTAGATGTATAGACTTTGTCTCCTCTTTGGCTTCGAAGTACGATTTTGAGGTCATATTCTCAGGGGAACCGTGTTATGGCATATGTGATTTAACTGAGAATGACGTTTCCATTCTGGGCGTGGATCTGTCAATTCATATAGGTCATACATCATCATCGAACAAGATTGGGCACTTTACATACTTAATCGAAGCCAACGATGATGTAGACGTTGTTCCTGTCATAGAAAAAGCTATAACTTCAGGCCTTTTGAACTATAAGAACGTGGGTCTTTGCACTATTGGCCCACACCTTTCTAAGCTAAATGACGCTAAACTCTATTTAGAATCCAAGAATTTCGACGTTTCTATTGGAGAAGAAAGCCCGCCTTTAAAGAGTGGACAAATTTATGGATGCATCTTCACTACATGTTCAAAAATTCTATCTAATGTAGATGCTTTCATCTTTATAGGATCAAGTCGATTTCATGCGATCGGTCTTTACAATTGTTTGCAAAAACCAGTTATAATGCTTGATCCTTATATGATGGAAGTTATCCCGATAGAAAAGGAAGCTTTGGTTGTAAAAAAGCGATTGATCTTTAATTTCTACAAAGCAGTTGAAGCAAAAAATATCGGAATAATAATCGGTTTAAAAGAAGGTCAGTTGAAAAAGAGAGAAGCCTTCCTTCTGAACAGAGAATTAAGCAAGATCGGAAAGAATATCTTCATGATAGTCATGAGAGAGATTACGAATGATAAGCTAAATGAATTTCAGAATGTTGAAGCTTTCATAGAGACTGCTTGTCCACGAATTGGAGATGATCACTTTGATAAACCAGTGATTCCATTAGAATACGGTCATAAACTCTTAGAATACTTTGGAACAAGTTCTAAGACATAAACGATAGAATTATATGCACTCAGTTAGGAGCCTAAGTAGGATATGAATATACTTAAGAAGAAAACCTACTACATTCCAGGAGACCTGGTTGGCGTGATAGAAGAATTCACCCCATCTTCTAACGTCTACCAAGAGAACTATAACATAAGGTCAAAGGTATTGGGAGAAATAAAGGTTGACCAAAAGACGAGAGCTGTTTCAATTATTCCAAAGGCTCCACTTAAGGGCATCCCCAAAGTTGGGGATGCGGTTGTGGGAGTCGTAGAGCAGTCACAGAGTGGGCTTGTCATGATAAGAATAAAGGAAATCAATGAAAAGCCGGTGCAATCTGATTTCATGGGATTAATCATACTTCGCGAGCAACAGTCCGATAGGGAAAGAAGAATAGTCATAAAGTCTAGTGATATTGTTCGCGCAAAGGTCATCAGCTTGTTGAATAACGTAATACATCTTTCTATTGATGGAGAACCTTATGGAGTCCTTCGTACAGTATGTAGTTTTTGTGGTGGCCAAGTTCAACAGATCGGGCGTAGAATCTTATGCACCCAATGTAAGATAGTAGATGAAAGAAAGTTGGCAGTAGATTTCGGAAGGTTTAAAAATGTAGAAACAAAGGGGCAGAATTAGAAATGTCATCTAGTCATATTGAATCTGCAAAGGAATTGGATCTCGGAACGATAGATGTAAGTATCGCAGACGCTCTGTGTTCTATGCTATTAAAAAATACTGAAGTTGTCTTTACAGGTGTTATGCCTCCACATCCCCTCTTTGGCAAAGTTTCCATAAAAATTTTAACCAAGAAGAAATCCCCTGAATTGTGTTTGATGAATGCTGCAAGAGAAGTTAAGGCTGCAATAAGTGCAATTTTTGATGAAGTTTCATCCTCATTACAAAAATCTTCTGGAGTAAGTTAGTATGAAATTCTGTGATACATGTGGCTCGCGCTTGAAGGTTAAACAGTTTAAAGAGGAAGGGAAGACCGTGCTTCGATATTATTGCCCTAAATGCAACAAGGTTTACGATCCTACCAATTTTGGTTCCTCTGAAGTTAAAAAAGAGGAGAGTCGTCCAATAAAGATATTAAGTGACGCAGAATCCAAGCTAGAAACCATGCCGACCATTGAAATCGAATGCCCTAAATGTGGAAATGATAAGTCTTACTGGTGGCTTTTGCAGACAAGAAGCGGAGACGAGCCTCCCACTCAGTTCTATAGGTGTACAAAGTGCGGTCATACTTGGAGAATGTACGCCTAAGCAATACTAGTGCTCTCAATAAGTTGAATAGCATCTTCTTCTGATAGCTTGACTTTATTCAAGATTGTAAATCGATCTCGTAGTTTAGGTGCTAATAACAGGGCTTCAACTGCCTGTTCTTTGGTAATTCCTAAACTTGGAAGATATGTTGGCGCGCCTATGTTTTCTAAGGCAGACTTTATTTCCTCCCAGTCCAAATTATGTAACTTTGCCATGAGGATTGTCCCAATCCCACACTTCTCTCCATGCAAGCCCTTTCCTGGGGCGAGGATGTCTAGCGCGTGACTGAAAAGGTGTTCGGAACCACTACAAGGTCTACTACTGCCCGCTATACCTGCCGCAACACCAGCACTAATAAGTGCTTCAACAACGTCCCTAGTGCTCGTAACTAAATTAGAACCTATCTTCTTAGAATTCTTTAGAATAACTTCAGCGCTTAGAAGGGCTAAATTGGCGGCATATTCCCCATAATATTCGTCCGTCTCTTCTTTACTCAATTGCCAGTCCTTGACCGCAGTGACCTTTGCTATCAGATCACCACATCCACTTCGAATGTATTTTTGAGGGGCTGAAGAGATTATTTGAATGTCAGCAAGTAATCCCAGAGGTGAGGAAGAAACGATAGAGTAGGGCTTTCCGCTATCCTTTATCGAAGCAAACGGACTTGCTATACCATCGTGTGCGGCATTTGTCGGCAGACTAATGAAAGGCTTACTACTTTTATATGAACTCAATTTCGCGACATCTATACAGGTTCCCCCTCCCATGCCAATAACACCGTCTACATTTTCTTTAACTATCTCTTCGATGGTTTCTTTTACATTTGAAAAATCAGCCGTCTTAATAATATTCCAATAATATTTTATGTTACAAGTTTTTAGGGAGTTCTCAACCCTTCCCCCGTACTGGCTTCTTATGAATTCATCGCTTACAATAAGAACCTTCCTTGTGCCACAGAGCTTGGCTATGAATTCTCCAATATTGACTATTATCCTATCTCCAACAAGAATTGCTCTGGGGAACTCCATAAAATGTGAGTTCATTAATTATAGGTTTAGGAAACATTTATTTAAACCCTAATTAAATACCTGCGATAAAGCAGAAGCCTCTTAAAGGAGCGATGAATAAATTTGATTACAAATTCTAATGGCAAAGTCCCTAAGATATATCATGGGACAACAACCGTCGGCTTAGTGTGTGTCGATGGTGTAGTATTCGCTACTGATACTAGGGTTACGGCAGATGGTTATGTAGCCCACAAGAAAGGGAAGAAACTGTACAAGATAGCAGACAACCTTGCCATGACGATCGCTGGAACGGTTGCTGACGCGCAAAATGTGATAGACATAATACGTTTCTATGTAAAAAAATATGAACTTGAACATCAAATACAGATTCCAATAAAGGCGGCAGCCAGTTTGACGTCAAATATTTTTTCTGCAAATCGTATGTTTCCGCTGATAACTCAAGTAATTATGGGCGGCGTCAACGGTGGTGTGCCTTCATTATTTCAGATAGACTTCTTTGGATCTCTAACAGAAGAGAAGGTTTTCTCAACTGGGAGTGGTTCGCCTATAGCGTATTCTATCCTAGAATCGTCATATTCTCCTAGTCTAAATACAAAAGAAGGGGCGAAGATAGCAGCTAAATCAGTTCTCGCTGCGATGAAAAGGGATACTGCTACTGGAGAAAGTCTTGATGTGGGCATAATTGATTCGAATGGTTATCGTGAACTTGATTCAGAGGCAAAAAATGAACTGATAAAAGATTTATGGTAGACAGTAACTTGCAACATAAAAACAACTCTGACAAAGCCTCTGGCACGGTCTTTCTGCAGAGCATTCCTCCCCAAGCAGAGGTCACGAATATAGAATATGAAGGTCCAAGATTTGCCATTTACACAAAGAATCCGAAGTTCTTCGTAGAGAATAACTTCGTAATATCTGATATTGTCTCGAGTCTTAAAAAGAGAGTGGTTATTAGAGCTGATAAATCAATAAGAAAAACAGAGGAGCAGACAAAAGAAATTATCTCTAAAAGGCTTCCTTCGGATCTTGTTATAGAACGTTTTGTTTTCGATAAGGTACTGGGAGAAGTTTTTGTCGAACTGAAAGATCTGTACAAAATTTATTCTAAGATAGCAGAACTTAACCAGAATATCTTTTCTGAGACAGGATGGAGACCTAAGTTCAGAAAGACTTCCTCATTGAGATCTGAAGGTTTAGAACAGGTCTATCATGTACTACAAACCGACTCGAATGATAGAGAGCGTATACTAAAAGATGTCGGAGAATATATTTTTAGGCAAAAGCTTACTGAGAAAATAGAAGTGCTCGCCTCTTTCTTGGGCGGATCCCAACAGGTCGGACGTTCATGTGTACAAGTAAGAACTAACGAGAGCAATATTCTGATGGATTGTGGTATAAACCCTGGTGCAAATGACCCTTTGGATATGTACCCAAGACTGGACATGTATTCAAAGAATATAGACGAGCTTGATGCTGTAATAATAAGTCACGCTCACCTTGATCACTGTGGTTTTCTTCCTGTGCTTTTCAAATATGGATATGATGGGCCAGTTTATTGTTCTGAACCAACCCTCAACCTTATGGCTCTGTTATTGACCGACTTCATAAAAATTTCTTCTTCTGAAAATGCGATATCTTTATTTGATATGAGAGATTTGAGGGAAACAATACAGCATTGCATACCCTTACCTTATGGTTCTGTCACTGATATTTCTCCTGACACCAAACTTATACTTAACAACGCGGGCCACATATTGGGCTCAGCATCGGCTCACTTGCATTTTGGAGAAGGCGTATATAATCTCGTGTATACAGGCGATTTCAAGTTCGAAAAGACCCAGTTACTAGATGCTGCTCAATACGGTTTTCCACGCGTAGAGACCGTTATTATAGAAAGCACTTACGGCTCTAAAGAGGATATTATGCCCTCTAGACTGGATGTAGAACGGTACTTTGTAAATTCGATAAACAGTTCTCTTTCTAAGGGGGGTAAGGTGTTGATTCCTGTTCCAGCTGTAGGGCGCGCACAGGAAATCATGTTAGTCTTAGACTCTTATTTGAAGTCAAAGGAAATTATCGAATGTCCTGTGTTTATTGAAGGTATGATCACTGATGCGACAGCCATTCATATAGCATTTCCAGACTATCTTGCTTCTGAACTAAGGTCGTCTATTGTTGAGAGAGGAATTAACCCGTTCGAATCTGAGTACTTTACTGTGATAAATAAACCTGATGAGAGAGAAGAGGCGCTGCAACAAGGTCCGGCGATCATAATGGCTACATCTGGCATGCTTGAAGGAGGTCCGGCAATAAGATACTTAGAAGAGATCTCCGGAGATGAACGAAACAAGGTGCTTTTTGTATCCTATCAAATTAATGGCACACTCGGCCGCCGTGTTCTAGATGGAGCTAAACAGATAAGTATAATTGACGACGATGGTAAAATAAAGATAATGGATTTAAGGTGCGAAATAGACAAGGTTGTAGGATTCAGCGGCCACAGTGACTACAATCAGATCATGAAGTTTATTGCGAAACTTAGACCAAAACTCAGGAATGTCGTGGTTAATCATGGTGAGAAGGCAAAGACTCTTAGTATAAGCAATAACATAAGTAGACTTTTCCGTTTGCCAGTCACAGCGCCTGCTAGCCTGGAAACGCTTAGGTTTGTCTAACTTCTCCATATGCCGACGGTGGGCGGTGTAATTATTATCCTGTCTTCTCCGAGTCTAGCAATATCACCACCATTTGCTGTTGCGATTTCGTAAAGTCTGCTTACGGCCTCTCTAAGTTCTTCAATATTTTTTTGAGCTAGCGGGGTTATCCTTAGTATGACTATCGTATTGTTTTCTATATCTTCCTTTACTTTTTCAACTTCGGTCGCCGACCTAAGCGCATATGCCTTTAGCAGCATCCGTACACTTTGACGCTTCTCATTATTGATCAACTCGCTTGCCAAGGTCTAACGCCCTATTGTAGAACCTTTACATCCTTGTTTTTAAACGTTAGCATAAGTTAATCATTTTGATAAAAAATTTTAATATAAAAATTGCGATAAAACTCTTATTAGCGTATGTGAAGTCCTAGTCGATGGAAGAAGTTTCTAAGAATGTTCTGATAGTTTTTTGTGGTCCATCAGGCGCTGGTAAGACTACGGTTGCGAGAATGGTCTCAGAAGACCTGGCGGGGAGCACTCCAACAATTCATGTACAAACTGATTCGATAAGGAAGATGTTCGTTAAACCATCGTATAGCAGGAGTGAAAGCCACTTTGTGTACTCTCTACTATACGGAATCACAAGAAAGCTCTTGCCGCAAAACTATAACGTTATATTGGATGGCACTTTCCTTAATAATAGTTATAGGCTAAGGGCTATTCAGATTGCAAGATACTTCAGAAAGCGTTATCTGATAGTTGGATTAAAAGCGAATCTGGCTACCTTGATAGAAAGGAACAAGAGTCGCTCATCCGAGGAACATGTGCCTGATAGAACGGTTACCGGCTTCTGGATCAGATTTCAATATCCTATGAACGGTATTATGATAGATACCGACCTGCATTCACCTGAAGAATGTGCTCGGATTGTTCTTCAAAGGCTTTCCTATTTGCAAAGGTAGCTCAGGACAGTTTTATATCCTTCATGGTGTCCCAATACTTGTCTCCAACATAGTGCAGGTTGTCCAGTACTACTCCCTTTACTGTCTTCTCAGCCTCACTTTTTTCCACAAGTGCTCGTGCTATAGAGATAAACTTACCATGAATCGCATCCTTTACGCATACGACATCGCCCTTAGAAAATTCTCCTTCAAAGGCGACTATTCCAGGTCTCATGATTTTCGCACCTTTACATATATAAGGTATTGCGCCTTTATCCACTTTTATGTAAGGAAGTTTTCCAAGAAAACCTTCTTCGCAAACAAGCGAGGGGAAGATCTCTTCCTTTTCTTTTATTAGTACAATTTTGTCAAGTAATAAAACCTGCACGTCTTTTTCTATTTCTATTACCCTATTACCTTTTTCCTTTACATCTGGGAGATCTACCTTCAGCTGTTTTTTGATTTCTTCTAGCACGTTTTTTGTATCCGTCTTGGAAAGGTAAAATTCGCGCACACCATTTTTCTCCTACATCTTATTTCTTAAACTTTGTCAAAAAGGTAAGGTAAATAAAGAGGTGTTTTAGAGTTGGTATCAGTAGGCGACTCGTTTGTCACTCGATTTAGCTGTAAAGATGTTGGAAACAAGCTTAGGTAAGATTGTGCTCGTTAAGCTAAAGGGTGGACGTGCGATCCGAGGCGTTTTGAAAGGTTATGATCAGCATATGAACTTTTTGCTTGAACAGTCAGAAGAAATCATAGACGATGGTAAAGCCTCCCCGCTTGGTACTATTGTTGTACGCGGTGACAACGTTATACTCATATCACCTTCTCCATAGGTGACATAAATGAAAGGTACTACTTCTAGTGGGCCAAAGGGAAAGAGGCCAAGAACTCATATGATATGTCGAAGATGCGGTAAACCTTCTTTTCATGTGAGTAAGAAAAGATGTTCATTCTGTGGTTTTGGTGCGTCAAAGAAGCTTAGGAAGTAGTTTTCCTGTACCAATACGTTTAATTATAGGCTGAGAAAGGATTATTAAAAGATGTCCCTCATTGATATCCTGATTGGCGTTGCCTTCGGCCTTTCATTAGGCGCCATCTTCGGTTTTCTTGTCTCAAAGTATATGATTAAGCCTCTGACTAAGGCTACTCCTCCAAAGCAGCTTGAAGTTAAGCCATCAACCATTCCTCCCGAAGAAGCGAAGAATGCAAGACAGGAATTGAAGACTTTACTTTTAGAGAAGGACTTGTTAGGCAATGCCATAACCCGGGTTTTTGAGTTAGAAGCCCAAGGACAGGTTTCTAAGGAAGAACGCGATATTCTTGTTAAAAGATACAAGGATCGACTCCAAGAAGTTGACAGCAAACTAGACGATATTGAGCTTATAATCGAAGTAGGTGAGCTGGAGCATCTTAGAAATGAATTAGTCACTTTGATCACAAGAAAGCTAGACGATGTTGATAAGAAACTTGAAAAAGCATTGATTCGCTTGGACGCTCAGAAAATCAGAAGCCCTCCTTTAACTGCACAAAGTAAGGGTCAGCAAGCGAAGGAAGCTACGGTCCCAAAGGTTGAGAAGAGACAACAACGAATACTCGAATCATCAGTTGACAAAGAACTCAAGCAGTACAGGGAAGAAATAATGGAGGCACTTGATAAGCTAGAGCAAATAGATTTAGAAGAGGGACAGTAGCTTGGATTCCCCAATTAAAAAGATTGCCGGGGATCTGGTTGAACAGATAAACAAGATTAGATACATAGGTATGGGAAGTGGCCGTACTATGTCCGATTTTGTCGACGCCCTAGCCAGCTTTAAGATAAAGAATGAACAAAAATTTGTCCCTACTTCTTACCAGATCGCTCTTAAACTAAAGGAAAAGAATTTCGAAGTCGAAATGTTCCCTCACATTAAAAAAATTGAATTATACATCGATGGTGTGGATCAGATCGAAGAGAAGAGTCATTTTGCAATAAAAGGTGGCGGTGGAGCACTTCAAAAGGAGAAGATATTGATGAATAACTCTGAGAAGACAGTTTTTATCCTTCAGGAAAAAAAGGTAGCAGAGAGATTGGGAACAGGATGTCCAGTTCCAGTTGAAGTGTCGCCTTTCGCTTCATCTTTCGTAACAAATTATATGAAGGAATTAGGTGCAAGTTCAGAACTGAGGAAAGATCAGAGGGGCTTTCCCATGTTCACTGAAGGTGGTAACATGATTATAGATGTCTCCTTTAATGGAATATCTGATGCCATCGATTTGGAACATAGGATAAAAGCCCAACCAGGAGTAATTGAAGTTGGTCTCTTCACTAAAAAGCCATCCTGTATCTACATACTAAAGGAATCATCCTTTGAAAAAAGAAGCTGACAATACGACTTTCTTTCTGTTGTAACGTATCGAATTAGATTTTATCCTAAGACGAGTCTACATCAGCTGAGTCAACTTCGCATTGAACGTTTAGAAGAGAATATGGGAAGGATTTCAACGATTAGAGTTTTTTAGAGAACTCTTGACCTAATTCAAAGCACCTTTTAATCTCTTCTTTGTTAGGCGCCCAATTAACTTTTAGTGGTGGAGCAACAACTTCTATTCCTGCCTTTCCGAGTCTTTCTTCTATTATCTTAGTCGCCTGTCCTCCCCATCCATAGGAGCCAAAGGTTGCTGCGACCTTCTTGAGGGGCTTAAACCCTTCCAATTCTTCAAGGAATGGGGCCAACGTTGGTAATATACCGTTATTGATCGTCGATGAACCGATAATTATTCCCTTTGATTCAAGAAGCTCCATGAAGATGTCGCTTCTGTCAGAATACGGAAGCCTGAATAGAGAGGTTACCACGCCTTCATGCTCTAAACCTTCTACTATGGCTTTAGCCATCTTCTCCGTGCTACCCCACATCGTATCATATACAACAATTACCTTCTTGTTCGATTCTCCGTTCGCCCATCTAAGATATGCTTCAATTATCTTCATTGGGTTGCTACGCCAGATAATGCCATGACTCGGGGCTATCATCTTAATCTTCAACCCTATCCTTTGTACTTCTTCGATCTTCCTCTTTACCAGTTGGCTAAGGGGCCATAGTATGTTAGCATAATATTTGGCAGCTTCTTCCATCAGTATTCTTTCGTCAACTTCATCATCAAAACGTTTTGAAGTCGCAAGATGTTGGCCAAAGGCATCATTCGGAAGCAATAACTCGTCCTTCTCCACGTAGGTGAACATACTATCAGGCCAGTGAAGCATCGGGGCTTCAAGAAACGTTAGTGTCCGTTTTCCAAGGTTTAACTGATCGCCCGTCTTTACAACTTGAAAGTTCCAGTTACCAAAATAATGTTTTTCCAGACCAGTCTTACATTTCGCTGTTCCTATAACCTTGGCATTTGGAGCTAATTTTAGCACCTCGCCTATGGCTCCGGAGTGGTCTGTCTCAACATGGTTTGCTATGATGTAATCTATCTTGGAAGGTTCAATAACATCCTTTATCCTTTCTATCATTTCCTCTGAGAATGGTCCATAGACGCTATCGACCAATGTAACCTTTTCATCGACTATTAAGTAGGCGTTGTAGGTAGTTCCCCTATGGGTTGAATAAGTAAAACCATGGAAGTTTCTGGCGTTCCAGTCTACAACACCAACCCAGAAGATGTTCTCTAAAATTTCTATTGCTGACATATTCAGGTCATTTTACTCCGCTTGGACTTAAACTAACGGTAAAATTTATCTTTTTATGAAGCAAGATGTGAATCAGTTTAGATAAGTGTTCCTCGATTAATGCTAATTTAAAAAATTGATAAAAGGCCATTTAATAGAAATCTCCATCGTTTATCGGATGATAGCATTGTCCAATCTATTTGGTTCTGTTCGAATCTAAATACATGAACGTACGATTTTACTGAATGTGTTCAAATCTTTTTCTGAGAAACATTTTTTTACTATGTAAATTGAAGCCGTCTAGCGAAATTTATCTCATTCCCATTGTTAAGATAATCAACTTACCCTAATATCGCTGTAATTATCCGTTACTCGGCAAATTTTTTCATTTCTCAACTTATAAATTCGAGCCAAATTAATTTTCTGAGTATTATGATTTTATTTCAAATAATTTGGTAAATAAGCAAAATAATAATAGATTATTAATGACATTAAGTATTCCTCCAAGGGTTAATACAGACATTAGGCATAGCAATAATAATGATTCAATAAAGTTTCTTTAATCATAAAAGTCGTTAAATGTACTTTTTGAACATTTATAGATGTCGTAGAATCGGGATAGATATAGTTCAATTAGTTACCAAGCCGTTTTAACTATGAACCCTAAAGCAATTACTTTATCCCAATGTAAGGTATTCCGCGCTGTTGTTATCGAATATTTGATAAGAGTATACCTGAATAATATTAGTTTCTCACTTGTCAATCTAATATAAAACTAAACGGAAGTGGACCGGGTGGGACTCGAACCCACGACCTCTCCCATGCCAAGGGAGCATAACTACCAACCTGTACTACCGGCCCATAGCGCTTTATAACTTATAGGCGGTCTAAAATACTTAATAGATTTTACTATTTTTAATCATTTACTTTACCAAATTAAACACGATTGAGTCTAAAATACTATTCCTTTATTCCCCGTACGAGTATTTATATAAATAACTATTTCAACAATATAGTTGTACCTCAACAAGTTTCCCGCCATGAATTTGAATGATCAGATCAAGTTACTAACGATATAAAAAACGCTAAACCTCCAGAAGCTTTCCGAGCTATAAGTAAACTAGCAAAGGAAGTCCTCGGTGCAGATAAATTGCTCGCACTTAAGTCTCGGATAGGAATCGAATAAATATTCAGCGACTCATTCGATAAAAGCATAACAGCAGCTATATTATTGTTAATAAATCTATTGCCTTCACAACTTTAATTAATAGAGCTTAACTATTTCAATACCACGTAACAGAATAACTAATGTAAAAAATTTTGCAGAAAAATATTTAAAGTGAGTCATAGGCCAACAATGTTGTCTAAAGCGAGGAAAAATAAGAAACTAGGGACAAATGCGACTGTAGTCTAGTCTGGTCTAGGACGGGAGCCTGCCACGCTTCTGACCCGGGTTCAAATCCCGGCGGTCGCATCCTAAATCATCTGCAAAAATTAGTATCCTTAACTCATAGTAAAAATTCATAAGAACTTCACGTTTTGGGCTTAATCGAGTGTTTAAAATTATATATACCATCCTTAAGTGGCAATAACGTAATGCCATACGAATTCAACTTTGATCTAAACAGAATTCCAAAAACTTTCTTCAAGGAATTGGTGCTCGTCGCTTACAAGGGTAATGTTCATGCAAAGCTTGGCACACGGGCTAAAACGCTGGTTAAAAAATTCAAGATAAATGAACTTACCGGCGTAGATTTCGGGGATGCGATAACACTTGTTGAAGACCTTATAACGGTGTACGCTAAGAACGTTGAATACCAGCCTTCATTCCAGTCTACCAACAGGAGGGCCGTCTTTTTGCCCCATTGTTCAAGGAAGTATATGGATGGAAGATGTAAGGCTACCTTTGATCCAGCAATACCAGCCTACATGTGTAACTCCTGTTCGGAGGACTGTCTTGTAAATCAGGCTACAAAGATTGCGAGAAGTAAAATGTATGATGTATTTGTTGTTCCGGGTGGATCATGCATACCAAAAATACTGAAGGAAAGAGGATATGATGGTATGATAGGAGTGGCCTGCAGCCAAGAACTGAAGATGTCCACGTCCCCCTTAGATGCGTTAAAAATTTCTGGGCAAGGGATACCTTTAACGAAGAACGGTTGTGCAAACACCAAATTTGAGCTTGACACATTAAGGGCAGTACTGTAAAGAAATTTAAAATCAGCGGTCATGTTTTAGTTCTACTTCTAAGAGCCATTCAAGGCCATAAAAGTTATAACATCTTGTTAAGGAACATGACTTGGCTAGAGCTGCCGAGGTAGCTCAGCCTGGGAGAGCACTCGGCTGAAGACCGAGCCGTCGCCGGTTCAAACCCGGCCCTCGGCACTTATTTTTGGGCTCAATTAACTTTCCTAAAAGCCATTAAGTACATAGTAATATTGTAAACATAAGTTTATGTTCTTAGGTTAACAGCCTTCCGGTGGTTGTGCATTGAACTTTGAGCGCGCTATGAACGATTCTCCTGAGTTCGTAGTCAAATAGAATACCTATTCTCTTGTAGATTCCTTAGTTTATGCCGTTCAAGAAAAAATCGGAAGTAATCATATTCATGGCCCTCTTATTTTATCGTAGATTTTAGAAAAGTTAATTTAAAGTACCTATTCATTGCTAGAGTGGCTTAAAGGGATACGGTAGTTTGACGGGCAAACCGACCTACAAGGGATGAAGATAACATTACCGTATGCCGAGAAAACGTGGGCCGATAGTACAGTTCGGTAGCTACGCTCGCCTCGCACGCGAGAGATCGCGGGTTCAAATCCCGCTCGGTCCACTTCGTTTTAGATTAAAGTTCAGAATTGTAAGGAAGACAATAAAATCATTTATCTAAGTGTAATTCTTATTTTAGTGATGGAAGAGGAAAGATGCCAAAAGACTCTCTTGAAACCAAGAAGAAAATATTGAAAGAAGTGATCAGGCAGCTACACAGCGGGGCATCGCCGCAGGAAGTCAAAGAAAAGTTCAAACAGGCTTTGGAGGACGTGAACCCTGAAGATATCGCGAAGATCGAACAGGAGCTTGTCCAAGAGGGAATTCCGAGGGAACAGCTCCAAAGCCTTTGCGATGTTCATATGACCGTTTTTGCCGAACGCCTGGAAAAAAATCAGCTTCAGGTTCCTTCCGGCCATCCGATTAACATCTTGATGGAAGAACATAAAATTTTATTGGAACGGCTAAAAAGGCTGCAAGGTTTAGTGAGTGAAACCGAGCAGGCATGTGAAAGATGCGACATGATCCATGTTGGTGAAGCGTTAAAGGAGATGCAGGACATAGCAAAGGATTTTCGGGACTCAGACAAACACTTTTTGAGAGAGGAAAACGTGCTTTTCCCTCTTCTGGAAAAGCATGGGATTACGGAGCCGCCTGCGATAATGTGGATGGAACACGTGAAAATAAGGGAGAAGGAGAAGCAGTTCTTTAATTTTCTCGAAAAATGGAGTACACTCTACTACAAATATACGGTGGAGACCATGGACTTTCAGTACTTCAAGAAACAAATAATCCAAATAGTTAAACCCCTCTGCGAAATCGTCTCAAGCCACTTTTTCAAGGAGAATAGTGTGCTTTTTCCAACGACGGTAAAAATGGTTACAGAGGCAGAATGGGAAGAAGCTAGAAGGGAGTTTGATGACATCGGTTACTGCTGTTTTACTCCGCAGCAGTTAATAGGAAAGCCTCATATTGAAGAAACTAAAATTACACCCGCAATCGAGGGCATTCTGCGGTTTGAAAACGGTAGCCTATCAGAGAAGGAGATAGGGGCCGTCTTGGACTCTCTTCCAATAGACCTCACATTCATTGACAAAAACGACACGGTAAGATACTTCAACAAGGCAGAGAAGAGGATCTTCCTGCGAACTAAGGCCGTTATCGGAAGAAAAGTACAGTTATGTCATCCTCAGAAAAGTGTTCACATAGTGAATCGGATCCTAGAATCTTTTAAGACTGGCAAGAAGGATGTTGCTGAATTTTGGATCCAAATGAACGATCGACTAGTTCATATCAGGTACTTCGCTATAAGGGATAAGAATGGGAAATACTTGGGGACCTTAGAAGTGACGCAGGATTTGACGGACATTAAAAAGTTAGAGGGGCAAAAAAGGCTTCTGGACTGGGAAGACTAGTTGGAGTTTTAAAATCGTTAAATTTCTGTGACGGTTATCACGCTAACTGGACAGGCACCTCTGCATTTTTTGTTCTGGTGTAAAGGCCTGCTTGACCTTTTTAATCAATAATCTTTATCTGTGTATTTTCTGGGTGGTTTATGACGAAGATTGAAGGCTGGTAATAAGCAGAAGACTAGATCTGCAAACAGCACGCTGGCCATCGTAACGGTGTCACATATGATGCAGCATATTTTCTTGGGCACATCCGTCCTTTTCCCTCTAATAATTTCTGAACTGAAACTCAGTTACGCCGAATTCGGGCTTGCTGTAGCCCTGTCTACATTTATCGGTGGCCTTTTCCAGCTGGTTCCAAGCATTATCAGTAGAAGGGTGGCTAGACATGTCATTCTTGGAGTTGGAAACATTCTCTTGTCTGTTGGAACTTTCCTAACAGGGATTTCACATGGTATTTTGGATTTCCTAGGTGCTAGGACGTTATCGAATGTTGGAACCTCGCCAACACATCCAATGGGAACTGCTATTATTTCTGGCAAGTTTGAAGACGAAAAAATTGGTTGGGCGATAGGCATTCACTACGGGCTAGCTTACATCGGTAACATCATAGGACCACTACTTATGACCTTTCTGGCTGTTGCATTTAACTGGAGGGTTTCATTATTTGTTTTCTCTGTTCCCTGCTTGATTGTAGGCATAACGATGATCTGGTACCTGAGTGAAGGCAAAAAGATGACTTACGGCAAGGAAAGTAACACTACTTCCTTAAAGTCCGACGTTGTCGGGATTTTGAAAACGAAGGGAGTCTTATCGCTACTCTTAGCGCAGATTCTTTTCGCAGGAGCGATAGACATAAACCTCCTAACAACTTACACCCCCATATTTCTCACTAGCGTCCTAAAATTAAATACCGTTGGAAGCGGCATCTTTTATACGATCGAACTTTCAGGAGGAATATTTGGGCCCCTTATCCTCGGAAGGATTGGAGCTAAACGTGGATACATTAAGACCGCTGTATTTTCTACGACCGCTGCAGTCACTAGTGTCGTACTTCTCTCCTTTTATTCCTCAGCTAATTTGGTTTTAGCAGTCCATCTCTTCTTATTGGGCTTCTTCTGTTTCTCTTTCACAACCCTTGCCCAATCTCATCTGATTCAGATAACAGCAAAATCTTCAAGAGATTTGGCTGTAGGAATCTATTTTACTTGCCTCTTTTCAGCTTATTCCTTATGGGTAGCCATTATGGGCTACATGATTGATATCTATTCTTCTTTTCTGCCTGCCTTTATTCTTATGGGAGTTCTTGGTGCAACAGGAATAATCGTTTTAGTCGCTCAGGTCAAAAACACTGGTCCTAAGCCGAATGTGGAATAATGCTTTCAATATATTTCCCAGCCATGAACATATAATGCTATGAAAAATATTATGTAGGGTTCAATACTCTAAGTGTTAGGGACACAAAAAATTAAGTTCGCCCTCAAAAGCAGAAGACGAAGTAGTGTCAGAAAGGGATGCCGGTCAAGGCCAAAATGATCGGAAGTTTTCATGAAATTGCCAGTTTACTATAGTATGTTGGCAGGATAGGGGAGAACATAATTCAGCTGGAAAAACCTAAAACTAGATAAAGAAGATTAGACTACCTTACCCTTGTAAAAAAAAGAGGTGTGATTATGAACCCGGAACAACTAAAAATTAGTGGACCCCAAAGGGAAGAGGTTGTTACACTCGGCGGAGGCTGCTTCTGGTGCATGGAGGCAGTTTTCAACGAGATAAAGGGTGTGGTAAAGGTGGAATCGGGTTACTCTGGTGGAAATCTGGAGTATCCATCTTACGAGCAGGTATCGTCTGGTACTACGGGGCACGCAGAAGTTGTACAGGTTAGGTTTGATCCTGACGTAATATCCTTTAAAGAAATTTTAGATATTTTTTTTGCCACACATGACCCTACTACACCGAACCGCCAAGGAAACGACGTAGGAACCCAGTATCGTTCAATCATACTTTACCACAACGATGAACAGAAATCGATCGCAGGGCAGGTCATACAAGAGCTTGATTCAGAAAAAACTTACAGTGCACCGATAGTAACGCAGGTTGAATCGTTTAAGGCATTTTATGCAGCAGAGGAATACCACAGAGACTACTTCAAACGTCATCCTGAGCAACCCTATTGCAGGATAATCATAACCCCAAAGATTAACAAATTGCAGAAATATTACGTTCAAAAACTGAAGATTCTACCCTTGGAAAAAAAGGAAAAATTGTGGAGATAAAAAACGAAGAGGGGCTTCAATACAGTTAGTGTAACGTAAAGTTTCAAGTTTCTTCAATGTATTAGAGTTCGCGCAGATGAGGCGAGTAAGCAGTTCTCTTGTTTAAAGCTTTGAGGGTTAAATAATTTTATTATAACAGAATAGGTTCATCAATTCCTTTGTTTACACTTCTTTTAAAGTTCTGAGATACCTATCGTAATAAAATAAGCTTGCAATCGTCTTAGCGTCTACTACAGCTTCTTTTCTAATTAATTCTAATGCATCTTCGAATGGTAGAACGATTGTCTGTATAATTTCTGTTTCTTCTGGAGAAGCAGTACCCTTCTTCAGCTTGTCGGTGAAAAAAGAGTATATTATTTCGGTGCTGAATCCCGGTGAAGGGTACATTCTAAACATCTCCGTAGCTTTATCAGCGACATAACCTGTTTCTTCTTTGAGTTCCCTTAAAGCACACTCTTCTAAGCTTTCCCCTTTTTTGTCTAAGGTTCCTGCGGGAAGCTCGTAGATCCAATTATTAATAGATGCACGGAACTGTTTTAAAAAAACAATTTTGTCATCTAAAAACGGTAAAATAACAACCGCACCGGGGTGTTCAACGATTTCCTTTCTAATAATTTTCCCATTTGGAAGGCTAATATTCGTAACTTTAAATGAGATTCTCTTTCCTTGGTAAACAAAATTAGAATTATCCGGTCTTTGAGAAGAAGATTCCATGCACGTGCAGACCGAACAACTATAAATAAAGCATTCTACATTAGAGCGTATTTGGCTTACAATTAGGGTGAATATTTAACTCTAGCAATTGTTGTCCATGGAGTCGCTCAAGTTCACAGGGCAGAGGGGGCAGCTTCTGCAATAGGGTAGTATTCTATATCTAGCTTCTTGTATAGACATCGGGTAGTTATAGGACCTAGTGGAAACAGGACACCTATAACCTTCCGGGTACTTTTGCCCATTATTTTTTATACCGCATCCGAATATAGCCAGACTAATTAAATCGTCTTTACAAGGTGTCGTGTTGGGTTTTAGAAGTATTCTATCTGATATTTTAGACTCAGGATTAAGTGCTGACAGTCTATGGTTAGATATTAAAACCCCACCTTCTTTTCTTATGAGCACGTACTTAGACATGACTGATTAAAGACAAAAAATTCTGTCTAATAAGTTTTTCTTTAAATCTAGTCCAATTAACAATATATGATATTATTCTTAATAAAAACTATTAACTTATTTTAAAAAGTTTGATTTAAATATTATTAAAGAGAAATTATATACACAAAAAAATTAAATAATTACAGACTGGTTAATAACAAAAATAGGGGTAAGATAATCGGTTATTGATGCGATGAATGCGGCTATTCTTTACAAACAGGCATCGGCTGAAACGTCGCCTTTGAAGATGGAGGATGTTGATAAACCCGATCCAAAGGGCGATGACGTTCTCATAAAGGTGAGCACGTGTGCGGTGTGTAGGACAGACCTACATATATTGGAAGGAGACCTGCAGGTGATAAAGATGCCCTTGATACTCGGACATCAGGCTGTTGGAACAGTGGAAGATACAGGACCCAAGGTGACGGACGTACATATAGGGGAGAGAGTTGGCGTACCCTGGCTTTACTGGTCCTGCGGAACATGCAAGTACTGTAGGTCTTCGCTTGAAAACCTCTGCGATCGTGCACTTTTTACAGGGTACAGCGTTAACGGCGGATACGCAGAATACATGCTGGCTAGGGACGGTTTTGTCCACAAGCTTCCAAATGAGTTCGACGACGCTCACGTCGCTCCTCTTCTCTGCGGAGGAGCCATAGGATATAGGGCACTAAAGCTCACAGGGCTCCTCGATAGAGGGTCAGGAAAACTAGGCGTATTCGGATTTGGCTCGGCAGCCCACCTAATAACTCCTGTTGCAATAGGGAAGGGTTTAGAAACATACGTTTTCACCAGAGGCTCTTCTCGGCAGGAGCTCGCTAGGGAACTTGGAGCTAAGTGGATAGGTCAGCCTACAGATGATCCGGGTGTCAAATTGGATGCTGCAGTAGTCTTCGCACCAGCAGGATGGATAGTTATCGAAGCTCTGAAAAAGTTGGACAAGGCTGGGAGGGTGGTGATCGGAGAGATTCACATGAGTCCAATTGAGAGACTCGACTACAATCTCATTTGGCTTGAAAGGGAAATAAAGTCGGTGGCAAACGTTACCAGGGATGATGTAAAAGAATATCTTAAGGAAGCGGTCAAAGCTAACATAAAACCGGACGTACATGTTTACAGCTTAGAGGAAGCCAATAGAGCACTTCAAGACTTGAAACAGGGTTCAATAACGGGGTCAGCGGTTCTAAAAATTTAGATGATCTTCTGTTTCACACCTGCTTGTATTGAGCTTAGTTACTTTTGTACATCTTGATTTAGTAGACTCCATTTTCTCTATTGATGACCATAAGTTAATTGTTGGCATCTCTTTTTTCATTATGTAATGGACTTGATTGACATTTTTAGAGGTTTTTCTTAACAATCATCCTTCTTTATGGGATAGAACGGCGGCCAAACCGTAGATTAATGGGCCTGAAAACAACATAGAAGTAACATCGAACTCGATTGGGACCCCCACTGGTAATTCATAGCTAACGTTCCAATAGAACTGAGTCACGACAACCTTCACTTTATCTATATTGATATTGATTTTAATGAAAAAATAATTATTCTGATGAGATCATTAAAAATATGAATAGTTATGCTAATCTATTTATAGATGTTTTATCATTATATTTAATTGACTTTTACGGTGGTTAAGATTAAGAGAGCTTACGGAGAGCCTGAGACAAGGGACGGTATAAGGGTTCTTATTGATAGGTTTTGGCCTAGAGGTAAGACATCGGAAGCCCTAAGAGTAGAGGAATGGATGAAGGATATTGCTCCAACTGTTGAGCTGATTAAATGGTTTGGTCACGATCCTGCTAAATGGTTAGAGTTTAAGCAGAAGTACAAAAAGCAGTTGGAGGCAAAGGGTGATATGTTGGACAAACTTAAGCAGATTTCGATGAAGGGAACTCTGACTCTGGTCTATGCTGCTAAGGATACTGAACACAACAATGCTGTAGTGTTAAAGGAAGTTTTAGAGAGCTAACTTTCCATTTATAGTATTTATTGTTGTTCTTTGACTGGCAATCATGTTGCTAAGTTTCCATTTCTTTCGAACAAATAAAAGGGTCACTGTCACTTTTAACATAGACTTTAATTCAAAATGAGGTGGGGCTGGTGGGACTTGAACCCACGGCTTACGGGTTTCTTCACCCAGCTCCAAAACTACATCATCCTTGTAGTCAATATACCATATATGTTCTGGAGCCCGTTGTCCTCCCTAGCTGGACGACAGCCCCTCCGACAAGTCATGCTACCATAGGAAAGGAAAATAAACGTTTTTTATATTAAAAACGAAAGCTTAATTAGTAGTTATTTGGGCGGTATTGTTTAGCCGGCCATAGTGTTATGGGCTCGACCTGGTCTCGTCAGATCCCAGAAGTCAAACCATATCACGCCATTGCGTTAGTGATGTGCAGAAGCCGTCGCGAAGCAGTGGTGCTGGCGCCTTACAGTAAAAAAGTGAAAAAAAGTGATGCAAACTCAGATACTGCAACTCTTTCCCGTAACCAGCACTACGCTCCAAACAATATTGTCGCTTGCCTTCTATGCGTTCTTCTTCCTTTACCTGTTCTTCGGAAATTATATTCAAACCCAGAGGATTCTTATGTCCCTGTCGGGGGCATTGAATAAGGTTAAAAATGCTAATGATAAATCCAAGAAAGAACTCTTAGACTACTTACAGAAGAATGGATACAAAGGTGACCCATCTAAACAGGTCGATGACCTTCTAGAATTTTTTACAATAGCTCCTGTAAGCATAGACCCAGCGGGTCTGGTGAGGAAGATAGAGCACCTTCTAAGTGTAAGAGATGAAAGGGTAAGGGAGGAGGTCAAGAGGCTTCTACCTAACAAAGATGTCATAACAACATCTGTAGTTGAGAATCTATTGGATACGTCCTCTGCATTAAATTATTATTATAAAGTTCTCCGCCACTACTATCTTTTAGGTAAGAAGACATCAAACATCTACCTCCTTATGCAGTTACAGATGATTTTGCCCGAAGTCTTAAAAGAAATTGAGGCTCTGTTGGCATCGATCGAACCGGTAAGTAATGTCCAGCCTCTTGGAGATGGGATAGGTGCGATGGTGGCTGCAAAGCTGATGCTAAATAATGAGAAGAAAACAATAGCCCGTGATACGGTGTTCGCGGAAGTCAGTTACAAAAATAGGGACATTTACGCAATGAAGGCTGAAGGGCCTGCAGGAAATGTTGGAGCAGTAGGTAATGCGGTAGAGCGTTTAATCAACGATTACGGGTTGAAGCCTTCTTTAATAGTAATGATCGATGCCGCCTTGAAGTTAGAGGGTGAGCCTTCGGGGGAAATTTCCGAAGGTGTAGGTGCAGCTATTGGCGGCATAGGTGTGGATAAGTTCAAGATAGAAGAAGTGTCTTCGAAAACCGGTACCCCGCTGTACGCGATAATCATCAAGGAAACTCTTGCTGAAGCAATAACTGCTATGACCAAGGATATTATTGACGCGGCAGCCAAGGTTCAGGCAAGACTTGACAACCTGCTTGAAGATAGGACGAAGGAAGGAGACACAGTTATAATTGTAGGTGTTGGAAATACTTTGGGGGTTGGGCAGTAATGGCGAACCTACTGTTTAAAGGTCAGGACAAAAAGCCTTTCAGGATCGTTACCGTGGAGGGGTGTTCATCCTGCGGTCTAAAGATGAAAAGACCGTTCCAGTTTGGTGATTTCATCTTTAAAGAGGGCAGTAAGTGCCAAAAGTGCGGCTCAAAGACGATGATGGACGCGATCTACAAAGAAGAGCTTATCAAAAAATAACTTCCATTTACGCTGTCGTAATAATCGTATTGTTTTTCATGACTAGCACCGTATGCTCGTATTGGCTGACGATTTGATTGGTCGCCTCCTTCAAAACAGGATACTCCCTTATCATCTTGTTCTTGACAAGGTATACTATTGCATTTTGCAGTTCCTTTTTTTCATATAAGTCAGTAAACCATCGGATGGTAAAGGGTAACGTCTTTCTTCTCTCCCAGATTTTTTCTAAAAGGGAATCTGCCACCTTGTCCTTAAGTCGCTTTCTTCTGATTACGCTGAAAATGTGAACACTATCTGTCTCATCAACGAAGGCCGCTGCGCTCTTTGTTGTAAGAAAAGGCTCTATCGCATAACCTTTCCCTTCACCGAATCTCCCCAGTAATCCTTTGACAGGGGTATTGGGTATCGACTGGCCTGAATGAATCTGAAACTGTCCAAGAGAATGTCCTGAAAGATTGAAGATTGTCTTGTACCCCATTTGAGTTGTCGCATTATATATCGTTCTGCCTACTTCATTAATACTTTCCCCTGCCTTCACCTTCTTGAGAGCCGTATTAAGCACTTCAAGATTAGCTCTGGTCATGTCAGCATATTCCTCATTAAAATTGATTGTTATAGCCGTGTCGGCTATAAAGCCGTTCACATGGATTCCGATGTCCAATTTGACAAGGTCTCTTTCACCTATTATTCTTATGTCGTCTATTCCAGCAGTATCGTGTGCTGTTACCTCGTTAATACATATGTTTGCTGGGAAAGCCTGTTCTCCTCCCAGTTCAGCGCTTCTATCCTCCACTATTCTACAGATCTCTTGGAAGCTGGTTCCTGGTCTTATTCTACTCCTAGCTTCCTTTATGATCTGAGAAGCTATCTTCCCGGCTTTGAAATAGGATTCCTGCTCTTCTACACTCAAGTTTTTCATCTCAACTATATTTTCTTGTCTTATTTCTACACAACTTTCTCTAGTTAAATCTTTATTTAGTAAGAGGGCAGAAGATGTATCAAAAAAAGGCGAATACGAATGTCAAAGCGTCTTTTTAAACAAGTAGTTGTTGGTGGTACCTTTGATTATATACACAAGGGACACGTTCTTCTATTGGATTGTGTTCTTAGCTTGGGTAACAAAGTGATAATTGGGTTGTCTTCAGACTCCTTCTTAGAGGAAATTGGTAAATGTGTGGACCATAACTACAAACAGAGATTTGAGCTACTGCGATCTTACTTGAAAACAAAGGGTGCTTTAGGAAGGTGCTCGATATTTGAACTCAAAGATCGTTATGGTCCTGCATTGTTTCCGAAGTCAGTTACTATTGTTGTCAGCGAAGAAACGCAGATCTTTGCAGACGAATGTAACTTGATAAGATTTTCTATGGGATTAACTCCATTAGTGAAGGTTGTTGTCCCTCTTGTTTACGCCGAAGATGGTGAGAGAATCTCCTCTACGAAGATAAGAAACAGGGAAATTGATTCTAAAGGACAACTTCTCTGCTCGGGTCGTAAAGGAACTCCTTAACTTCTGCCTTTGCCTCATCACGTTTAGCTTGGAAATCTTCTAGGAACTTCTTGATCTTTCCTATAAGGGACAACTTGTGTTCGCCACATAAGAGTTTTCCGCATATACAATCGTGTCTTATTTCCTCCAATTTTCTGTCGTCGGGCTCAAAAAAGTATTGTTCGTACCAGAAAACGGGACAAATATTGGGGTTTGCTCCCTTTTCCCTCTGCTCCTTTATCGTAGGCTGCCCTCCGGTGAACGCGTTTTTAATCTTCCTTTCTATCTCCTTAGGTTTATCGGTTGTGTAGATCGCGCTCTCAGGTGAAGACGATGACATCTTCCCTTCCTTGTTTAGCGCTGGGAGGAACTTAGAGTGTACCTGCGCCGGTTTATAGTAATCCAGTTTCTCTGCCACGTCCCGTGTCATTCTCCAAAAGTTGTCCTGGTCTATCGCAGCCGGTATCAGGCAAGGCACTTTCTTCCTTAGCTTGTAGGAATATAGAAAGGAAGGGGTTGCCTGAATCGATGGGAAGAAGGCCATTCCAATGTTGGTTGAGTCTTGGAACCCGAAGACCGCCTTAACGGTTGAGAGGGTTATTGCCTTAGCTATTTTAATGGATAGAGGGTAAAGTTCTCTTATACCCTCGGTGTCTACTAGAATCTGCGTCTTTTTTGAATTAAAACCGACGGCAATAATGTCCAACAGGTTGTCTGCGGTCATTTCGTTGACTTGCTCGAGAGAGAGCTGATCTCTATAGAGAAACTTTTCGTCATCCGTAACCTGGAACAATAGCTGGACGTCGAATTTTTCCTGAAGATACTTTGTAAAGAACCATGGTAGGAGGTGGCCGAGATGAACCCTTCCAGACGGGCCTCTTCCCGTGTAAAGATAAAACTTTTCACCCTCCTCGTATTTTTTAAATATCCAGTCAAGATCGCGGTGGCTGAAGAAGAAGCCTCTTCTTATAAAAAAGTTAACTTCCCCAGTAAACTTCTTGAAGTTCTCCAGTATACCATCGTCTATGTACCTTGTGCCAAACTCTTCCACTAACCTATCGTAGTCCACTTCTCCTTCAACTGTCCATGGCGTAACTTCGTTGCCGTTGTTTTCTGTCTTTTCCATTCTCGAGAAAGGTTCTTTGAAAAGATTTAAAAACATTATGAGAAACATATGCGGCAAGTAGATTTAATGGGCATCGTACTACATCCGATCGAAGTCAAGATCCTCAGCGTGCTAAGGACGAAAGAAAGTGTAAACCTTGAACTTCTCCCTTCAATTACCGGTCTTTCTCTAGATCAGGTTCGACGCGGTATAGAGTGGCTAAAGGAAAAGAATCTTATCGAAGTGCAAAAGGATTCGAAGGTTCTTATAGGGTTGGGTTCAGCCGGTGAGAGAAGCGTTAAAGACGGGCTTCCGGAGAAACGTATTCAATTGCTTTTGATGAATAAAGGGGGGAAAACCCCATTGGAGGATGTAAGAAGGGAACTGAAGATGGGTGAAAAGGAGTTTTCAGCAGCCCTAGGTATCTCAACAAGGAAGGGTTTAGTTAAACTGACAAAGGACGGCAAAACACTTCTTGAAGCTGAAAGTGATCGAACGCTGTCGACGGAGTCCCTTATCAAGAAAATTTTTTCTCTTAAAGAAGTTGATGTTAGAGCACTGAGCGAGGATGAAAAGGAAGCGCTTGAGGAACTGGAGAAGAGACCTGATTATATCTTATCAAAAGAAGTAAGTCAAACTACGATAAAGGTTTCCTCCCCGGCTTTGGCGATATTGGATGAATATGAGACGAAGTCGTATGAAGACAAACTTACTCCTGAACTACTTTTAACGGGAAGGTGGAGGGAAGTCGTCTTTAGACCATATGATATAGGGAGTCCTGTCCCAACACTGTATCCTGGAAAAAAGCATCCGGTTCAGGATTTTATTGACAGGGCCAGAGAAATTTTCTTGTGTCTTGGGTTTGAAGAAATCGAAGGACCCATTGCTCTTCCTTCATTTTGGAATTTTGATGCACTTTTCATACCTCAAGATCACTCTGCAAGAGAAATGCAGGACACCTTCTATTTAAGGGATGTATTGGCAAAGGATCTTGAAAAGGAGGCTCCAGTGGACGCCATAAAAGACGTACACGAGAATGGTGGTGACACAGGTTCAACTGGCTGGGGTTATAAGTGGTCTCTGAAAGAAGCCAAAAAGATGGTGCTAAGAACCCATACTACACCGATTACTGTACAATATCTTTACGATCACAAGCCCTCATCAGCAAAGGTTTTCTCCATCGACAGAGTGTTCAGGAATGAAAACTTGGACAATAAGCACCTATTTGAGTTCTATCAATATGAAGGGATAGTTACAGGTCGCAACGTCACGCTGAGAAATCTGATCGGGGTTTTAAGTTCCTTCTACAAAGAGCTCGGTTTTGAGAAGGTCAAGTTTTGGCCTACGTTCTTTCCGTACACTGAACCTTCACTTGAAGCTGTCGCTTACGTCGATAGATTAGGGAAGTGGATAGAATTGTGTGGTATGGGTGTTTTTAGGCCAGAAGTAACTCTACCATCTGGCGTAAAGAACCCTGTTCTAGCTTGGGGAGGCGGGCTTGAAAGATTGATAATGTTAGCTTACGATGTGGAAGAAATCAGGTTTCTGTATAAAAATAACTTGGACTGGTTGAGAGGTGTAAAATATGCCCGTACTAACTATTAGATACGACAGGTTTAATTCATTCCTAAAGAAGTCTCTTTCGAGCGGCCAAATCTTAGAGCTTTTACCTTATATCGGATTAGATATCGAAGACTCGAATAATGACGAAGTCAAGGTCGAATACAGCCCAAATCGTCCCGATTATGGGTCTCCTGCCGGTATCGCTAAGGCATTGAATTATCTTAACTTTGGAGAAGAGACGAAGGTGGAATACGATTTACCAGCTTACGATATCCGAGTAAATGTAGATAAGAGTGTAGAAGCGATTAGACCGTATATACTTGGACTGTTTGCTAAGCTAGATTTCTCCGAATCTATCCTGAAGGAGCTCATATCCTTCCAGGAAGACCTTCACAACGGTATTGGGAGAAAAAGGAGAAAATTTGCCATAGGTTTACATGATGCGTCAAGAATAGTTCCACCAATCTATTACACAACTGAAAATGCAGGTTTCAAGTTTACACCCTTAAATGGCACTTCCCCTTTGTCAGTCGAAGAAATCTTAAAACAGACGGAACAGGGTGTTCATTATGGAAACCTTCTTTCTTTAAAAAACATTTTTCCGATATTGAAGGACTCCTTGGATCAGGTTCTCTCACTCCCGCCGATAATCAATGGAAATGTAACAGTTCTGACCGAAAGAACCAATAACCTCTTTGTCGACGTAACGGGAACCGAGCTTTCTCCGGTTGAGGATGCGCTGGCCTTGCTGGCTACAACCTTAATAGACTACGGTGCTTCTGTCTATAAGATAAAGATAGTCAGACCTGAAAGATCATTCGAGAGCCCAGTGTTGGCTCCGAAAAAAATGTACCTTAAAATTGACGAAATAAGACGAATCTTAGGCGTTACGACAGATTTTGATGAAACGATAAATTTGCTGAAAAAGGTCAACATGCGCTCTTTAAAGAAAGGAAACCTGATAGAGGTGTCCGTTCCAAGGTATAGAATCGATATCTTACATGAAGTTGACCTTATAGAGGAGGTTGGCTACGGCTACGGATACGATAAAATCACTCCGCTTGAACTTCGTCTGCCACAGCAGGGTAAGCCATTGAAAGCCAAAGAAAAGGTTGAAGATGTCCGTCTTTGTCTGATCGGTTTAGGATTCATAGAAGTCATGAACTTTTATCTTTCAAATAAAGAACTACAGCAGCCTTTTTCGTCTTCGCTGATAGAGGTAGAGTACTCTAAGACACAAGAATACAATGTACTCAGATGTTCCGTTATCCCCCAACTTTTGCAGACACTATCATCGAACGTTCATGAACAGTATCCTCAGAAAATTTTTGAGATAGGGCGTTCCTTCGAACTTAGGGAAGGAGGTCAGGAAATAGTAGAAAACGTTAAGGTATCCTCTATGATATCTCATTCTGAGACAACGTTTACGGAAATTAAATCGACCGCCTTTTCAATCCTTGATTACTTGGGAGTAAAGAACTGTAAGATGAATGCTTCATCACACGATTACTTTATCAGCGGCCGCTGCGCCTCGATCTACGAGGATGGCGCATATATCGGCGTACTCGGAGAGGTGTCCCCTCTATACATTTCTCAGTCTTCCTTAAGAAATCCTGTAACCGCACTAGAAATCAACCTGACAAAGTTACTTTCGAAATGATGAAATGATTAAGAAAACTTTTTATCCTATCAGGTCGTTTCAGAGGGTTGACATCCGTCGTAAAAGCGTGGCGACGGCCCTAGCTGATCTAATGATGCATAGGGTTAACCCAGCGACGCAACAGACGGATGTCAAAGCCCCGCATAAAGAGGTTTGGTGAAATGCCTTTACAAGGCTCAGATGGTCCAAAACCGTTCAGAGGCGGGGTACATTCTAATCGACCAAAGTTCAGCAGAAAAAAGTTGGTTGAACTAGAAAGGCTTATTGACCTCATAAAGGCCCTTAATGATGAAATCAAGAGCAATGCGTTGATCGTAGTTGAAGGACCAAACGATGCGAAAGCCTTAGATGAGTTAGGGGTGGTTGGGGAGCCATATTTATACAGCCATAAATCAAATCACGTCGACCTTTTTCAGTTGGCTCGTTCCTACTCAAAGGTCATAATATTGGTTGATAATGATAGGGAAGGTTGGTCTATCTGTAAGAGGTTGGTATCGAAGTTCAGTGTAAGAGGTATAAAATATGATTTATGGTATAGAAAGGAGGTATATAAAATCGGCGGCGGCTCTGTCCTTCACTTAGAAGAGTTTCCTTCTCTAATTAAACGGTACATCTAAAATAGCTTAAATAATAGTTTTTTAAAACACAGTCGATTGATAAAATTGTCAACTCCAACTAAATATTTAATACGTTTAAAATTTGAAATTGAAGGCGTCGTCGAACGCGCCGACGTTGTAGGCGCGATTTTTGGTCAGACTGAAGGCCTTTTCGGCCCAGAATTTGATCTAAACGAATTACAGAAGACGTGGAAGATCGGCCGAATAGAGATAAACCTAGAATCAAAGAACGATAGAACATTCGGTGAAGTAATGATACCTACATCAACAGATTTCGAGACCACGAGCTTGATCGCTGCAACGGTTGAAAGCGTTGACCGCGTAGGTCCATGCACTGGGAGGTTCAAGCTGATTTCGATGGAGGATATACGTGTTGAAAAGGTTAAACAGATAAAAGAGAGAGCTAAAGAAATAGCTAGGGACTGGTCCAAGAGAGTGATGACCGAAGGCGACAAAATACTGAAGGATATCAGTGAATCGATGGGCAAATCCAAGATCGTCGCTTTTGGTAAGGAAAAGCTTCCCGCAGGTCCTGCTGTCGAGAAATCGGATACCGTAATACTGGTTGAAGGACGTGCAGACGTTCTGAACCTTTTGCGTGCAGGCATAGAAAATGCTGTCGGAATCGATGGCACAGGTATCCCGCAGTCGGTAATAGAGTTAAGTAAAAACAAGAAGATAATTGCGTTCCTCGACGGCGATAGGGGTGGAGACCTTATTCTAAAGGAACTTTCTCAGGTCGCAAAGATTGAGAAGGTAATCAGAGCTCCGTCAGGCAGAGAAGTTGAAGAATTGTCACCGGTAGAGGTGGTGGAATCGATTAGTGGAGTAAGTCAGCCTCCCTCCCCTCCCAAGAAAGAGCCTGTCAGCATTCAACCAGAAGTAGCAGAAAAGGTCAAACAGTTGAAACCCTCTTTAGATAATACTCTGGAAGCCATGCTTTTGGACGTAAATCTAAAGGAAATTGAGAAGATTCCTGTCAGCGAATTAGCTAAGCATCTTGAGTCGGAAGAGCTAAACAACGCCAGATACCTGATATTTGACGGTATTATATCGCAGAGGATAGTCGACCTCGCAGAAAGAAGGGGTATTGTAACAGTTGTTGGCCATAGAATAGGCGAGGTATCCAAAAAGCCTGCTTCCGTAGCAATTTTGACTCTAGATGATTTCTAGAAAAGTTCCTTTAATGTGAGTTATGTGTGGTTTAAGAGGCTCACAAAAAGTAGCGCAGAAATTATTCCAGAAACCATAGAAGACATACTCTTCATTAGATTATACGTAAGAAAAGGGGATTTAGTTTCTACTAAAACTGTAAGGACAATAAAGATAGAGAAGGTTTTTTCAAGGCATGTTGAAAAGGACAGGAAGAGCGTTGTTATAACGGTCAAAGTTGAGAAAGTGTCTTTTGAAAAATCTTTCGAATTACTGAGAATTACGGGGGAGATACAGGGTGCCTCGGACGAAAATATTTCTCAAGGGTCACGACACTCCATTGAAGTTACACCTGGAATCAAATTTCTGCTGATCAAATGTGAGGGCCAAATCGATTTCAATCTTCTTGGATTGAGCGTTAAACAAGATGCGTTCGTCATAGTTTCCATCGATTCCTTGGCAGCCGGTATCGGTAAAGTTAAGGGCAGTAAAGTTGAATACGTTGCTGAAGTCCAGTCAAACTATCAGGGGAAGCTTTATGAAACAAAGAGGGAGAAGGATTCGGTGTTTTTCGATAAAATTTTGAAGGTTGTTTCCCCCTTTTTTGAAAATATTAAGAAGCTTATCGTAACTGGTCCTGGCCCGCTAAAGTCGAATTTTAAGGGTTATGTCGAATCTTCGTTTGGTCTAGATAAGCTGCAGGTCGTGCTACTGGAAGGTGTTGACACATCCGGATTTGATGGTATAAGGATGGCGTTGAATTCAGAAGGATTTTCTAAGGTGTTACAATATAACTTCTTCTCTAAAACAAAAGAGGCTATGGCGAAGGTGTTAAGCTCGCTTTATAAAGGTGACGGGTTGGCAAGCGTTTCCTTAGAAGAAATCGAATATATGTGTGCTAACGGGGCCGTTGATTCGCTATTAATTTCAAAAGGCTACCTCTCAAAATCTTCAGTTGACGAAGAGAAACTTGTTCAAATCTTTTCTACTTTAACGGGGTATAAAAGCTCCCTCTATTTTTTAGACAGCAACACGAATGTGGGCATCCAACTGGAGTCCATAGGTGGTGTTGCAGCACTCTTTAGATACAGGATAAGGTGATCCTACGCAATTATACTAGAAATGGAAATATAACTTCAGTTATTACTGCCATTATTATGGCCCCTTTTATGAGATCTATTACTATTCTTTTATTCAACCTGCTAAAGAAGAGAAGCGCTCCTATCATCCCAACGAGTGTATATGTTATGCTCGGTGATTTGAGCGAAAACCACTCTAAGCATCATGATCATACTTTCTACAAGCTTCAAACCTGTTCGCAAGCTCCTAAAATGGTCCTTCTATTGAAGTGCTATTAGACGTCTCAAAGACATTACTTAATATCGTTCTATCCAATATTATTACGAAAAAAGTCCATTCCATTTCTTCATTGACGTCCTGTAATTACTCCAACAATATATTTAACCACAAATATCGCATTGCATAAGTTTGTAAGACGCTTGCTTTAAGCCTCAATTTCAATTAGGCTAATTGGGACTTAACTCCTATAACTGTTATAAACATGGCTACGGTCGCAAATATGTAGGCGGCTGAGGCGGAGACGTTTGGGTAACAGATGTTCCAAATGCGGTGACCTAGCGGTGTATAATCGACTCTATTCGGGAGAATATCTCTGCAGCAGATGCTTTAAAATGTCGTTAGAGGAGAAGGTTGTCCGGACAATCTCAAAGTTTAAAATGCTGAACTATGGGGAAAAGATTCTGCTCATGGTTTCTGGAGGTAAAGACAGTATTGCAATGTTGAGAATAATGAATAACATTGCGAGGTCGCATGCGTCCGAGATTATAGCTGCGACTATTGACGAAGGTATCAGAGGTTATAGGGAGGATGCTGTCGAAATAGCTGAAGACGCTTGCTCCGCTCTAGGTATCCCTCATTACATCTTCAGTTTCAAGGATCTGTTTGGTTATTCGATGGATGAAATAGAACTGCTAAAGGACGACGAATCCTCCTGCAGCATATGTGGTATACTTAGACGTAGGGCAATGGACCTTATAGCTCAGAAGTTGGACGTCCACGTAGTAGCTACAGCACATAACTTGGATGATATCGCCCAAACGTTTTTGATCAATCTGCTCAACAACGACGTGAAACGTTTGCCTTGGAATCTGCCCTTACATAATGAAACCGAACTCTTTAGTCAGAGGAGGATAAAGCCTCTTGCAGAACTTTATGAAGAAGAGGTGGCAGTCTATTCCTTCTTGAATAAGGAGCGCTTTCAGAAGGTTTCATGTCCATACATGCATGAGGGGATTCGTTCCGAAATAAGAGACATCATGAACATTCTTGAAAAGAACCACCCTGGCATAAAATATTCCTTCTTCAACTCCGCAGTCAACGTCCCAAGCTTTATGGAAATGCCTAAAATGGAGGGGCATAGATGCGAAGGATGCGGCTATCCGACCTTCTCAAAGAAGTGTTCTGTATGCACAACGTTGGATAAGCTGAAGAAAAAGCAGACAAAACAAGTTAAATAGCACTTGTTAGATTTTTTAATGGCGATAGGTAGGATCGGGAGAATAGCCGCCTCCTATTCATTCCGTAGCCGGCTACAACGGAGGTCAGCAACCATTTGGTAAAACGCTTGAACAAGGAAACCGTTAGTCCAACTCCAAGACGAACCCGCGCCGTGGTGGGTGGGTGTAAAAAGCAAGCTCTCCGAAGGGGGGGTTTTGACTTTGAGCCATCGAACTGGACGAGGTCCGGGAGGGAGCAGTCCTAAGGTGGGGCATTCACGCTGCCACGTCTACGTGGGGGATTGGATAGGATTAATAGGCCCTGTTTAGGCGCGAACTCAAATGGGTCTATCGCCATTAAAATATATAAAGAGGGTTTAAAGCAAATCTTTGTCAGCGGGCATCTTTGAATCTTGCCGGGATCGCCCAGCTAGGTAGGGCACAGGGTTGCTAACCCTGCGTCTCTCACGGGACTCGTGGGTTCAAGTCCCACTCCCGGCGCCATTTTACTGGTCATGTCGACTTTATTTATTACAGCGCTATTTGTTCTTATACGTGATTTTTCTTGATCTTCGAGAATATTCATCACACTCTACATTTAATCATTGATAGTTTCCGTCTAACAAGAGCATTGACATGATGTGTTAAATAAAAAATCTATGGAAATATTATAATAAAATAAAGTTGTGGCGGTTAATATTTTAAGTGGCTCTTAAATAGAGATTTGGAGAGGAAGATGAATTTATGTTTTCATCTCTGTTTGACATCATCTTTAATCTCGCTAAGGCTGCAATAGTGCTCTTTATCATAGTTGACCCTCTTGGAAACATTCCCGTTTTCATGGGGTTGACTGAGAAGATGACGGAGCTCCAAAGGAGGAAAGTGTTTGACGTAGCTACCCTTGTAGGCTTCATTCTTCTGCTCGTCTTCGCTTTTACTGGACAAGAAATCTTCCTTATCTTCGGTATATCCATATATAGCTTTGAAATTGCAGGAGGCATTCTTCTCTTGATAATATCGATTAGAATTTTGTTCTCTGGTGGTTTCCATGAAAACTTAGAATCACCCGCAAGCGTCGGTGCTGTTCCAATAGCTATACCTCTTCTAGTTGGCCCAGGTGCGATTACCACGACTATACTCAACCTTCAAGCCTACGGTGTGATCGTAACAGCCATGGCGGTGTTTATTGTACTGATTCTCACATGGGCTATTCTTAGATTCACCGGTTCAATCTACCGATTCCTAGGCAAAACAGGATCGTTGGTTATAGCAAGTGTCATGTCATTGTTTATAGCCGCGATAGCAGTCCAGTACATAATAATCGGGTTAGAACACTTCATTGTGGCCGCATAACTGGGACGATAAACCTTCAATTTCACGATTGGTAGAATAAAGAGGCTACTTCAGGTTGTCTAGCCTTCGATGGGGTGTTTAAGAAAGGCTTAAAGAAGCGTTTAAAGTTGCACAATTACAACATTATTTTTTTAGAAAAAAGGCGTAACCTTAAATATAGAATAGCATTGGAAAAGGGGGAGAATATGCCATCATCGGTTCCACAGCAGTGTCCCTACCAGTCTAGGTGTCGATTGATGAGTTGGTTCGTAGAAGGGAAGAGGGGGGAACGGCCAGACGGCTTCTACTATCTCACAGATGAGTACGTTCAAAAGATATGTAATACAAAAGAATGGCGTAGCTGTAGTGAACAATTCACTTACTGGAAAGAGGATAACGACAAAAGATTCACTGAAAAGAAGATCTGTGAAAAATGTGGCAAAAACGTGAAGTATGACCCTGTGGGAAAAGTCATGATAAGACACTGGTGTAAAAAGGCTAAGTTGCCATAAATGTGTAGAAGAAATTCTTTATTAACAATTGACAGTCTGTGTAATTCTCTTGAACGTGCAAAATGTATAAAGAACTAAAACTTAAATTTCTGCACTAAGTGATTACGGCCATGATAAGGGATATCAGAAACCAAACTAAAATTCTAGATCAGAAGGAAGCATCGGAACGCCTTAAAGGGGGAAGACTGTCGCCACACTTCTCCGCTGGTGTATGGTTCTTTTTTCCAGGCGCAATAAGATTCCATGAAGCATTCATCGAAAAGGGCGGGATAGAGGACGCACTGCATATAATATCTCAAATGTACGATGAAAAATTGATCGGTAACGATTTCGGATTGGAAGCTCATTACCCGAATGAGATAAATCCAAAGAACATAGACCTCTATAAAAAACTTCAGAAGGAAACTGGAATCAAGGTTGTTACGGTTGTACCCAACCTATTCTATGAAAAAAGGTTCGAACTAGGTTCTTTATCAAATCCTAATACTGAAAAGAGAAAAGAGGCAGTAGATAGGACTATACAAACCTTGAAGCTAAACAAAGAGTTAGATACAGAATTCATGGTGATCTGGCCAGGTGCAGACGGCTATGAAAACCCGTTTGGACAGGATTTCTTTGGTATGTGGGAGAAGTTTGAATCGGGATTAGCTAATGCAATGGATCAAGTTCCAGGGGTTAGGGTTGCCGTTGAACCTAAACCATATGAGCCTAGAGGAAACAATATTTACAGAAACACTGCAAACGGCTTACTTATGGCTAGGAATGTGGAAAAACGGTTAAAGGACCCTGAAAACAGAAAAATACTAGAGAAAGGTCATGCTCTTGTAGCACTTAACCCTGAAATAGGGCATGTTCTTATGGGTCACGAAGATCTTGCGTATGCAGTTGCTTCTGTTTTACGTGAAGGCAGACTTGCCCATATGCACTGGAACAGTCAACCATTGGGGAATTATGATCAAGACCTGAATGTTGGGGTGCTCTCTTTAAGTGAAGAGCTTTCGACGCTTTTCGTATTAAAGCTACAGGGGTATGATGGAAGGTTTGGTATCGACATCAATCCAGAGAGAATGCCAGTTAAGACGGCTTTGATTTTGAATATGAACAGTGTTAGAACGCTCTGCGAAATCGTTGACAACTTGGACAATGAAAGGCTACTTAGGGCGATGTACGATCCTGAAGGAAATAGGGGGGTAATAGAAGACGTATTGACGAAGGCAATTTCAAAGAACCCTAAAGACCTTCTCCCCTTCAAATAGTACTGTCATAGTTTTAAACATTGATGTCTTAGAAGAAGGATTTGATATCCCAGATAGGTGGAATGTCCAAGCAAAAATTTATATCTACATGCCAAGTATTAGGTTAAATGTTGCAAAAGAGAGTATATGGAAGAACTGGATGTCCCGTTACAGTTTTAACCTTGGGTGGAGCTGGCTTAGGAAAAATATCGCAAGAAGAGGCTGATGAAGCTATAGCCTTGGCATTAAATTATGGTATAAACATGATCGATGTAGCTCCCAGCTACCATGACGCAGAGCTGAGGCTAAAGAAGATGCTTCAAAAGCATAGGAACGAGTTCTTCTTGGCAGAGAAAACGCTAGAAAGAACGAAGGAAGGCGCTCGCAAAGAGCTTGAACGCTCCTTGGAAAGGTTGGGTGTGAAGGATTTTGACCTGTACCAAATGCACGCGGTTAGCACAATGGAAGAGCTTGAAAAGATAATGGGCAAAGATGGTGCACTTGAAGCTTTCAAGGAAGCAAAGGAAACCGGATTGATAAAGTACATCGGTTTAACCGGCCACGCCGACGTTAGAGTTCATCTTAAGGCTTTACAGATGTTCGATTTCGATGGATTGCTGCTTCCGATAAACGCGGCTGCTATGGCTCATCCTGCACCGGAGAACGATTTCAGACCGGTGTTAAAGGCTGCTCGAGACCATAATATTGGGATAACTGCGATAAAGGCTGTAAGCCGTAGAAGATACCCCGGGGAAAGGACATTCAAAACATGGTACCTGCCATCCAACACTAAAGAAGAAATTGAAATGTTTGTAAACTTCACACTCTCTCAAGAAGGCGTGACAACATATTCCTTGGCCAGTGACATAAAACTGTGGCCTATGATCCTAGAGGCAGGGAAAAAATTCGAGAAACTGGGTGAAAATGATCAGAAGAAGGTCGTAGAGTACGCAAGAAAAGAAGGCTGCAGGCCTTTGTTCCCTGGAAACCCCATTTAAGTTGTTACCTTAAATTGAATCTCTTTAAATTTGATGCAAAAGGCTTTAAATTTGGATAAGGCATATTTCAGCGTGGGCCAGTGGTCTAGCTCGGCTTAAGACGACGCCCTTACACGGCGTAAATCCCAGGTTCGAATCCTGGCCGGCCCACTTCTTTTAGAATATGAAAGAAGTGACTATAAAACGACCACGGCTACCTATTGTGTTATTAGCCAAAAAACTCGAAGTTATTGCTGCCATTTTTGGATCAGATCTTGGTTTTAAGTTTTACTGGCTACAATCATTAAAATCTATGCTTTGAAGGCTAGAATTTTAGCCGAAATATGTAGGTTCTCTTTCTTGACGACTTTGACTTTGGCTCTCCATGATGTCGCCGGATTGAGATTGATCTGTCGAATCGGTTTCAAGCTCAACTTTGAAGGACTCAGCCTTTTCCTTTAGGTCCTCTAGGTCAAGTTTTAAACCGATAAGCTTTGAAATCTTGTTAAGTATAACGTAAGCAGCTTTAGGATACAGTCCCTTAACGTAAACTGGGACCACACACCAGAGACTCACCACATCGATTTTCTTCTCCCCACCCTTCCAGAGCAACTCACTGTACACACTTGTGGGGCCCTCATAGTCTGTAAGTTCAAATCCAGCCTTTTCAAGTTCAGGAAGGAGCCCCTTATTATTTGTTGAAGATGTTATCGGAGTTTCAACGCCCTGTGGGATGTCTGCAAGATATCCTCCTATTGTATAGATCCTCTTTACATTCATTTCCTCAGCTAGCTTGAGAACGTTTTCCGTGTACTTCGACCAATTTAGGTGCGGTTCAAATCCAATTAGCAGTACCAAATCTCCTCCTCTTTCCTTATTTCTCCAATAGAAGAGGTCATTTCTGGGTTGAACGTATGACTTTATCAGGCCCTTCTGTGTCAAAACAATCGGTCTCTGAATCCAGTAATCATTAAACTTATCGTGTGCAATCTCACCAAATTTCTTGGCGCCCAGCTTATCCACTAAATACCTAACAGTAAAAGTTGAAGTCTCCCCTGCATTCCCCCATCCGCTCAAACCTATGACCATGTTAGCTTGTCGAGGATTAACCTTCTTATCTATCTTAATATCATCATCCATGATATTCTCCATCATCCGCGTTAGGGCAGTAATTAAGGGTATCTAGACGTTTTAGATATCAATCTTGAGTAGTCAAAAATAATGATTTCAGTAAATATTTTAAAGTATTTCCATTAAACGAACAAATTAAAAAATGCGACTTCCGGCTGATGCACTTGGAAGATGGGTACTCTTAAGAAGGATGCATAAGTCGAATGATATCAGGGAGTTCTTCTGAGCATGATGTGCTTTCTTAAATTGCTCCAATGATTGGCAAGAGCGTACAAAAATTTTATATTAGTCAGATTTGCCTTGCACCTATGATGGGTCCATAGCTCAGTTTGGTTAGAGCGTTCGGCTGATAACCGAAAGGTCGCCAGTTCAAATCAGGCTGGACCCATTCTAAAACGGAGAATTCCAAGATTAAGGCTGTTTTGATGGATTTTGTGAGTGATTTGGAGAAAAAGGGTTTTGCAAGTGGATATGTTAACTAAAATGTGAAGGCTGTACGCTCGTGTCTTTCTTTCAACGATAGAGATTTAAAGACTAGACCGAAGATTAGAGGAGTCCAAGAAACGCCATCTCTCAAAGATGAAAGAGTGCCTACGAAGGATGAACTGAGGAAAATCTTTCTTTCGGGAGATAAGAGAGGCAGGACTACATCAGTGCTAATAGCACAGATTGGAACCTTTAAAAGAATATTGACACTGACAGAGGATTGAAGAGCATATGGACACAAAACTTAAAGATGAAATGACCGATTTTGTAGGCCACCATTCCTTTCTTGATGATTTCGTTTTACCGGACTACCAAAACTTCAATGTAAGAAACATTTCTTCAATCATTGGTGGAATTTACGGCATCGACTCTCTCGTCTCATTCAAGTTTCCTGAGGATTACCTAGATGATCTCCAAGGTGTTGATAAAGTCCTCCTTCTGATAATTGACGGTTTAGGTTACAGCCGCTTTCTGATGTACATTGCTAGCAATAGGGGAGTATTATCGTATTTAGCTGAGAAAGGCACTTCAAAGCCTTTAACGAGCACATTTCCCGCGACAACGTCAACTTCTTTAACAAGCATCTTTACCGGTATGTCTCCGTCGGAGCATAACATAATAGGGTACCAGATGTTTTCAAAAGAGTATGGCTTAATCTTTAACACTTTAAGTATGCAGCCGGTCTACGGTGTCAGCAATAGGATCGACATCGCTGAAGAGTACTCAAAGAAAGTCAAACCATGGATGTCCTCATTTAAAAACTATAACATTAAAGCCGTGGTTGTGACAAGGGGTTCCATAGTAGAAAGTGGCTTGTCCAGAGTGATACATAGAGACCTAGAAGTGGCTCCTTACATTTTGGAGTCGGATATGCTCACACGTTGCAGGAACGAACTGGAAAATTCAAGTCGTGCTCTTGTTGTCATGTATTACAGCGGCTTCGACGCTTTAGCACATAGGTATGGACCATACTCCGAGGAGGCTACTTCTGTGCTTCAATCACTGGAATACAACTTAAAAAACACGCTTTTCAATAAATTATCCAAAGATACAAAGAAAAAAACGCTGATCCTTTTAACAGCAGACCATGGAGTTTCAGAAGTATCAGGTATTTACTTCTTTAAAGACTATCCTGAAATCCTTGAAAACCTTTTACTGCCCCCTGTCGGAGATAGCAGAGCTACTTTCTTATTTTCAAAAAACGGACAAATAGAACTCCTCAAAGACGCTTTTGAAAAGAAAATGGATGGATTTAGCCTGCACAATTCTAGAGAATTGATCATGCGGGGAGCTTTTGGAAAAGTAGATAATTCGAAATCACTTGAAACAACGGTAGGGGATGTGATTGCGCTTAGTCGAAGTAACAATGCTCTGCAGTATCCTTACTTTGATGAAGACAGAAGTAGACCGCTTCTGGGCGCTCATGGAGGAATGACCGCAGAAGAAATAATTGTTCCACTATTATCCTCAAGGCTCTCCATATTTTAGCTCTCGAACCTAACATGACAGTCGGATTCCCTTCCAAAATTTTTACCTTAAAAGACGTTCTCAAAAGTGCTAGTATTAATAATATTGAATTATTATCGAATTTAGTGTCTTAACATATAGTTTCAAACTTTTTAAGAACAAAGATTTATGTATAAATATGGTAAACAGATTACCTAAAATGTGGGCCGGTAGTTCAGGGGTAGAATGCACGGTTAAAGACTTCCAAAGAAGTTTTCCGGACTGCATCCGTGAGGTCGCGGGTTCGAATCCCGCCTGGTCCACTAATTAGAAATTTGTTAGGAGAAGATGCGGGAGGCCTATGCAAAGGCGGCTGAGAAGTATCTTGTTACAACCAATAAAGGAGCATTGAGCCAAGACGAAGTTATTGCAACATTTAATCGTCAATTTTTGAAGATAGCTGGCTATACTGAAGAAGAAATTAAGGAGCTTGGGGACTTGTCGAAGTTTTCACCGAAGCAGCTATAGGAACTATTCAACAAGAAATCAATGCAGTCACTTGGACTAAATGGCAATTCCCGTCAAAAAATTGTTCCTACTAATGAGGTTAGGAACTGGATACTGCAGGGGTGGGAATACGTGAGAGAACTGCCAACGGATGAAGCCATAATAAGGCTGCCAACACATTAAGAATAAAGAACCAATGATAATTATCCAATTATAGTTCTAATGGAATTCCAAAGGAGTCTTTAAAGAAAGTTTCCTTGAATGCTTTTAAAGCTCTTGGGGGTGGGCTCTCATTTGAGATACCAATGGCAATTAGCGCGATAACTGCTAGATTTTCAGGAATCTTTAAAATCTTCTTAACTTCAAAATCATTAAAACCTGCGATCCAACACGTCCCATACCCAAGTGCAGTCGCAGCTAGAACCATATGTTCTCCAGCTAACATCGGATCCTGTTTGTACCAAGATCTTTCTGAGCAAACAAACGGAGACCTATGTTCTTTCTCCAATTCTGGGTTACTTACCAATACAATTATCGTATCTGCACTGGAAAGGAGCTTTTGATTCCTCTCCATCTTGCTTGAAGCGGATACCGCCTTCTTTGTCTCTAAATCTCTGACTACTATGAAATACCATGGTTGACGGTTGCCACCTGATGGTGCTAAACGTCCAGCCTCCAAAATCTTTCTCAAATGCTCTGTAGCTACAGGTTCATTCTTGAAATTGCGTATGCTCCTTCTTTTATCAATGACTTCGAATAAATCCATAGTGCTTACCCATTTATCAATACTTTGTTTGCATTTAAAAGGTTAACTATTTCGAATGAATCAAGACTTGTCGTGAAACATTGGAATTTGGTGCACCCGATCGATCGAGGCTATTATTAGATTCCCAACTCATTTAGCCAAAATCTCGGCTACGATTTTTCCTAAGTTAGATGTACCCCGATAAGGGCACATTACGCAAGGTCATAGAGCAGATGTATGAGGTATTTTAAAAAGAATGATGATTCCATCACATTATTCATCTGGATTATTGGGGTTGGTTCCGTAGTCGTACTTATCTGTGAGATAGCATACTTCATATTATCGGTAAGGAATAAGTCATAACCAATTTGGTTATTTCCCAGATTGGTAAACAGTTTTTAAGGTCGTTTCAAGTCCAAATTTACCTAAAAAAAATAGTGATAAAACATGCGATTTTTTTGCTATGAAACGAGTCTGGCTCCTGGCTCGGGAGCCATTTACTAATATGGTAAACGTAAGGGGCACATAACCAGTTTGGTTATATAACCAGTTTGGTTATATCCTAAATATTGCCCTTTCTATATAGGTCCTGCTTCAGGTTCTTTATCTCATTCAGTGAGGCCTGAATGTTCTTTTGCATGGCCTCTTGGTTTCCGCACATGACCTTAAACTGAGCTTCTGATATGTTAAAGACAAACATCTAAATTTGGTTTGGCTCAACACGTTTTAAAACAAAATGCTATCGATAACTATTTCCTGTTGGCTCAACTTAAATGCGTTCTGCATGAGAGCGATATGATGCACGATATTGCACAGGGGGATCTTGCAGAGCCAACATGCAGAATGTTTATCGATAGCGTTTCCGATTTTTTTTTGATTGAGCCAAAATAAATATCCTTAAAAAATTCCGGCTCAAATCATTATTTTGTTCAGCTATGATTTTTACCAATTTGGCAAAGAAGCATGGAAAAACAGCAAGACAGATTGACATGGCTTTAATGATGTATGGGCAAGAAATTAAAAAATAACAGATCCAAATAGCTGAGCCAGCTTGATTGTCGGTGTTACCTGAACCAGTTTAAGGCCTCGGCACCAGGGTGTTAACTACAAAATAGTGCAGGTTAAGGGTTTAAAGAGGGTTTAAACCACCTTGTCTGCCTGAGCTTGGAGTTATTTTAACAGGATTTCCACCTTAATTAATTGGTGATCTCATTGTTACATAATTATGTTAGCTTCGATTATCTGAGTTTAAAAGGTGCATTAATCGGTTGATTCTATCTTGTAGAGGTGGATGGGTGTCTGAGTCTTCGTCTTTTCTGTACATGCTTTTTAGACTTTCAAAAACTGCGATTAGAGCCTCTGAAGTAGAGGCTTTTACTCCTTCAATGAGATCTAAGGCATGTTGGTAAAAAAAAAGACAGAATCCAAGAAGAAATAAGGGGTGTATGAAATTAAATTTTCCTTAACCTGTAGCGCGCGCTAAAGCATTTATACTAAGTATAATTTACAACATATAATACTACGAGGAGAACAATTACGATGTGGGCTATTTTGGAAGTGTTCGTTCTGACTCTAGTAGGCCTTGGACTTCTAGTGACAGCATTCATCTGGATCTATGCCCCATTCCGCGCAAAGAACCTATCCAAGAAATATGAGAAATTTCGGGCGGACTTCCAGGCCACACATGACAAAATTGACGCCCAGTTCAATCACCAAGATCGGGTGGTGAATGGCATACAATGGCACTACGTGGACGAAGGCAACCCCGATGGCGAGGTGATCTTGTTCCTGCACGGCCTACCCGAGGGCTGGTACTCTTGGCGCTATGTGCTGCCGCAGGTGGACCACAGCTACCGACTGATTGCCATTGACATGAAGGGCTATGGCCGTTCGGACTTGAAAGACAGAAACTACAACTGGCACGTTGTAGCCGAGCAAACTGTCAAATTGATGGACAGCCTGGGCATCAAAAAGTTCTACCTAGTCTCTCATGATTGGGGGACAATCATCGGTAGCGTGCTGGTCAGCGATCATCCGGAACGCATCCGGGGGTATGTCCGCATGGAAGCGGATCTGATTCAAAAATGGAAAGACAATAGGGGAAAGATAGCGGGTTACATTCAAAAACCCCAATGGCTCCTATTCCAAAACAACTGGATAGCAACTTACATGATGCAGAACTCCGGCTGGTTCATTGACTTTGTCTACAAAAGGCGCATGACCACCCCCTTCAACCTGGAGGACCGCGATTACTTGGTCTATGAGTTTTCACGCCCCGGAGTGGCTAATATGAACCCAAAATATTTCCTGAGCAGCAACTGGGACCTCGACACCGCCATTGGCAAAATCTGCAAAAACAATTTCCCCTTCCCGGTGCTGCAACTGCAGGCCGACAGCGACCCGGCCCAACCTCCATCCATCTTTGCGGATGTTGCGACTAAATGCCCCAATGTCCAGATGGAATGGGTCAGGAACGCCAGCCACTTCGACAACTTCGATCAACCTACCCAGATAGCCGACGCCATCAACCGGTTCATACACTCATCAAACCGATAAATTCGCATTAGGAGACCTAACGATGAAAAAAACTCTTTCGGACAAATAAAAGGTTGGTCTCATTTAAAATAAAAATAGATTGTGGCTATTTGTGAAGGTTAAATACTCTTATAAGGGAGAAGGTTCTTTCTAACACATAAGTGATAAAATGATCTTTATCATGTTATGTAAGTCAAGGCACAAGCAAACAAAGGAAATGATTGCTGAAAACAAGAAGCTCATGGAAAAAGAAAATAAAGAAGGAGTGAAATTTCTTGGATTTTATTATACACTAGGCAGATACGACAATGTCGTCATAATTGAAGCGCCTGATGAAAAAACAGCTATGAAAGTCGCGATGAGAAGGGGAGAACACATCACAACTGAGACACTCGTCGCAGTACCCGCAGAAGAAGCTAGAAAACTCATCGAATAATCAAGAAACACCTTCACAACATTTTTTTATATTATAACGCATAGGATATTTGAGTTAGTTTATTCCTAGCCTTTTCTGTTATTTTCAAAATAATTATTCCATGTCTCCGCTTTTACATGAAAGCATTTTTTTAGTGCCTTTACTCATTACAGTTATCTTAACTTTTTACATTTATTTAAAGCCTTTTACCTCTCGTACCTATGTCTATGAAATTCAACTCTTCTCTATCACATACTTTTTCATCAATTAAAGTCAATTTTCGAAGCTCTTCCTCAGCATTTCTAAGAACTCTCTGCTTTAATTGTTATTGATATTCTTTATAAAGCGTCAAACCTCTTATATTCCGCAACAGGTCATTTATTTTAGGTTTTAATTCCGTCGCAACATCTGCGCTTGCCTGATTTCCAAGGGGTTGAATTAAGTCTTAAGGTTGAGTGGATCTCAGATTAGTTTAAAGCTAATTTTTGTTAAAGCTAGAGCTATCTAGTGAGTAATGACTTGTCAGTAGCACACGCTAAAATCATATATAATAGACATAGGCTATTAATTATCGGGTGTTTTGTCATGTTGGCAAAAGAAATTAAGGTGCTTAAACATCGTCCCACCATTATTAGGCATGACAGCATGAATAGTAGGCGTACTATTAAACCGCAATGCGACAAGTCATGGAGCTATTAACGCATGACTAAAGTATTGATTGTTTATGGAACCCGATATGGAGCAACAGCAAGCACATCAGAAGAGATTGCAAACATACTCCAACAAGAAGGTTTAGAAGTCCGAGTAGTTAACGCAAAACAAGAAAAAATCAAAGACATAGCTGAGTATGATGTTGTCATTGTTGGCAGTGGAATCCAGATGAGGAGGTGGACCAGTGAGCCTGAAGAGTTCCTGAAAAGGTTTCAGAAGGAGCTGGCAGGAAAGAAAGTGGCACTGTTCGTCTCCTGCGGCACTGGCTGCCAAGCACTAAATGAAGGAAAACCTGACATGATTGCTAGAGCCAGAGGGGAGTTTCTTGAAGAAAAAGCCGCCAAGTATAATCTGCAACCCATCGCTTTGGGCTTATTTAGCGGTATCTACGACTACAATAAAGTGCCATGGTGGGCCAAAAGGGCGCTGGAGGGAGGAAGGCCGAAGATAGAAGCTGTCTATAAAGCAATACAGCCTGGAGTTTATGATACGAGAGACTGGAACGTCATCAGAATCTGGGCGAAAGAACTCTCCCAAAAAGTTCACAATTAGGCAAAAATGTTCGGCAAAAATATACCGTAAGCTGAGCTGCCAAAGCGACATAGACAAACAAATAATATGGGAAAACGAATATATTTACAAAGGTTGCTGGGGCTGTTTTCACTTTATTGAAGAAAAAATTTCTACTACGTATCCGTTTCCCAAGCAAGTAAGGAATTAGGTGTTTCAGAAAGCACAGTCAGAAATTGGCTTAATAAAGGCACTTTAAAGGGAGAAGTATTTGAACAAGAGAGATACCATCTGATAATTTGGAAGCCGAATATAAACCTGCTACCTACAGAGCAAGAAGCGATGTTAAAAATGGTTCTTGGCATGACACAGGCGATTAAAGGGGACTTAAGCAAGGGAAGAATCAAGGAATGGGGGGTGTCCGTTGACGGGTCGATGGGGTATGCTATCACCGAATTAGGTGAAAAGGAGCTTTACGCAGCCCTAATGGAATACCAGCCCTACATTCTGTTCGAAGTTCATGCTGTACTTTCAGCTGATGAATTCGGCAATATTGTACAAGCGGCCTTGAAGTCTCTCAAAAAGTAAAGGAATAGGTCTCTTAAGGGAGGCCTTACCAAATTTTTTATCAGCAAAAGATGTAATATGGACCCATACCCATTTAGGTAATAAATTAATAAAAGGCTAAAGTTGTTATGGACTCAAACATCAAACAATCGACATAAGCCTTTACACTCGCCCTGCAAATAAGCTTGAAAGCTAAGATTATTGATCGTACATTCGATTGCATAGGTCTTGTTGAAAAAGAAGTATAATATGGCAGCCGATAAAAAGATGAAGGATACTTCCAATATATTCAGGTCACTAACCGTTACATTACCTTAGATTTTGGCTCAGGATCGCAATATCTTTGGAATATAAAAAGGGAATTTTGTTCTATAGGAAGGATGGGTAGAACATTACTGCCCTGTTCGGATCGAGTTTCTCGGTCCCTTTTGGATATGTGTACCATTCCAGATTCTTGTCGTCTGGCCACATGTACCTCCCGCCTGGCCTCCAGATGAATAGGTTGAAACCGTATCCCTCACTCTTGAGTTTGCTCTTGTAGGACTTGTGCATATCATAGATTATGTGAGGGTCAGGTATCTGGGTTGACCACAGATCCCAGTGGACGGGAATCAGGACCTTCGTGTTCAGGCTCCAGGCGAATCTCAAGGCGTCTTCGGCCGTCATTTTGTCGGTCAGTCCGATCTGAGGGTCTCCATAGCTGCAGAACGCTATGTCTATCTTGTGATCCCTTCCATGTTTGAGGTATAAGTTTGCGAAGTGTGAGTCACCAGAATCGTAGACTGTTCCGGAGGGTGTTTTGATCACGTAGTTGAATGCCCTCTGATTCATATCAGGTATAAGTTCAGGCTTCCCCCTGATGTCCCCTTTAGGTTCCGGGTGTGCCCCGAGCAGTACTGTCCTGTCGAAGGATTCCACTGCCGTTATCTCAGCATCTTTAATCTTGTATGTTCCGTTTAGCTTTATGCGATGAATCCTATTCTCGGGAACGCCCCATCTCGCCCATTCATTGCAGCATTCATCTGGGCCTATGAAGATGGCTTTCGTGTTCTTAATTGCGGCGGCCGCCACATATTGGCAGATGTGGTCTCCGTGAAAGTGGGTGCATAGAACAACATCCATCTTCTTAACCACAAAAGGATCGATGACTATAGGAGAACAGCGCAGGTTTGCGAATACCGTGTCACCTCTTTGACCACTTTGTCTAATGAATCCATGATCAGGATCTCGTTTCTGAGGGGTTCGTTTTGATGAAGTGCCGCGTTGGACCCAGAAGTCGATGGTTATGTTTGCGTCTCCCGGCGTCTTTATCCATTTCCCGCATGCACCAATCCACCATAGTGCCAGTTTGCCTTGCTCTACGACAGTGTCCTCTATCTCCTCGTTGAGATATGTTCCTCACTCTGGGAAGCAGTTGTTGAGCCATGTCTGTCTATCTATTTTGTCTATTATTTTTCCACTACTCATTTTTATCTCACTTTTTTAGAATCCATTACATTTTTCATAAGAAAGTTTATAATGTTATCATTAAAAACTGTTTAATCTTGATAATATTGAAAATAATGATTTTGTTGTTACTAACCAGTTTAAGGTAGAAAGGCTAAAGGGAAATATTCCATCTGTTAAATAAGTTTACCCCTCAAAAAGTTCTTATATTGTGTCAAATACCCATTCCAGAATATAATGCAGTATCGTAAGTTGGGTAGAACAGGAGTTAAAGTTTCAGCTATAGGTTTTGGATCTAATGGAATAGGTTCTTCAAATACCGAATACGCCATTAAAGTAGTTCACAAGGCTATTGAACTAGGCGTAAACTATATCGACACAGCGCGATCGTACTGGGATACCGAAAAAAAGCTTGGCATCGCCCTCAAAGGCAAACGCGACACGATATTCCTTTCCAGCAAGGTAGAGGCAATGACTAAAGATGCTGCTCTCAGAGAACTCAAGAAATCACTTGAACTCCTGCAGACAGACCACTTAGACAATTGTCACGTTCATGGTTTAAAGAAGGGAGAGGACATGGAGAAGCGTCTTGGCCCAGGAGGCGCACTAGAAGCGCTGATAGAAGCTCGTAAAAAGGGCTTGATACGTTATATCGGATGTACAAGTCACAGGAGTGATGTATTAGTTGAAGCGCTCAAACGCTTTGACTTCGACATAATCTTGGTTCCAATGAATATAGTGGAAAGGGAGCCTTTGAAGGAACTTATTCCCCTCTGTGCTAGCAGAGGTGTAGGAGTGACCATTATGAAGCCGTTAGCCACTGGACTGTTGCCTGCAAACTTGGCTTTAAAGTGGCTTATCAACCAACCTATTTCTACAGCAGTTCCTGGAATAACAACATTAGAAGAGGCAGAAGAAGACTTAATGGTCAATCCTATGGAAGATATCTCGCTTACCTCTGAGGAGAAGCAACAGATAGAACAAATAACTGAACGTTTAGAGCATCTACGCTGCCGGATTTGCGCAGAATGCCAGCCGTGCCCGCAAGGTATCCCAATCTCAACCCTCCTAGGTACAGATGTGATTTATGACCACTATCGAACTATGGGGGCAGAAGCGTTCAAACAGTTCCAGTGGTCCCAAGAGAGAATTAGAAACCACATCGGACCACTCAAACAGACGATATCTCAGATCAGATCATGTACAGACTGCAAAATATGTGAGGAAAGGTGTCCCCATAGTCTTCCAGTGATGAGTATGCTACAAAACATGCTAGAACCTGAAGAAGATATCCTAAGAATTTTCAACAAACTTCTAACCTCCACTAGTCCATAATTGTCAAAGTAAAAATGCTGTTTATTCAGAAAGATCCGAAGACATACACTCTCCTTTTCGGAAAGGGAAAGATAATCCTTCAAATAGTTCAAGGACTAATTGTGTCCGACTAGGTCAGGCATCATAAGAAATTTGTTTGAGACATTTAACTGAGACGAACTCTTCATAGAGGGACTCGAACCCATTTAGGCATGAATCCAACCGGGCGTCCACTTTCCCATAAGACATCAACCTTATGTTGAATTTTTTTTCTTTAAAACTTAATGTAATTATATAAAGCTGTCATAGCGTCTTCTATCTGCGGGCCCTTTCTATGATATCAGTCTATATCAATGGCTTATGTAAACCAGTTAATCCTAATGGTGTTGCGACTTATGGATTTGTTGTATATGAAGATGGCAAGAAGATATCGCAGAAGTATGATGTAGTGGGGGAGGGTGAAGGCATGTCCAATAATGTGGCTGAATATGCAGCTCTATGTAATGCGTTAAAAATTCTTATTGCATTGAATTTGAACAGAGAAAAGATACTGGTCAAATCGGATTCAAAGCTCTTAGTTAATCAGATGAATGGGCTATGGAAACACAATAAGGGTTACTACACTTCCCAATATAATGAAGCAAAGGAAATAGTTAAACTGTTTAGGGATATACTTTTTAGTTGGATTCCAAGGGAGAAGAACGAAGAAGCTGATTCCCTTAGCGTGAAGGCGTATGAAGAATATAGCATTAGACAAAATATGTGTTAAAAAACAATAAATGTTATAAGAAGCTCGACAAAATAATAGTTTGGATCCTATTTGGAAACTGTGCCCAAAAAGATCGTGAAAAGGGACGGTAGAGTAGTAGACTTTGATAAGAGGAGGATTGAGGATGCAATACGAAAAGCTATGTTGAGCGTGAACCGTTATGACCCTGATACCCTTTCGAAGGTGATGGACTATGTTATTGGCGCTATTAATAGAAAATATTCTGGCGAAGTCCTGCCTCATGTTGAAGATGTGCAGGACATAGTAGAATTCGCGCTCGTCAAATATGACCTCTACGAAGTCGCCAAAGCCTACATCCTCTACAGGAAAGAGAGGGAGAGAATTAGGGAGGAGAAGATGATAATTCTCGAGAAAGACTATGTCGACGAAGTCGACAAGGCTTTTTCCTTGAACGCGATCAGGCTTATGGCCTCAAGATATCTCCTTAAAAACGAAAAGGGAAAGCCCGTCGAAGGACCAAAGCAGGTCTTCCAAAGGATCGCAGTTCTTGTCGCAATACCCGACATTCTCTACGATCGAGAAGTCTTCGACAAGGAGGGTGGCCAACCTAAGCGCACAATAGAAGATTTTGACGTAGTTACGTGGGCTGGTAAGGTTTCGATAGGGGATTTCAAATTAAATGAGCACCACCTTAAGAGGATGAAACTGCTCTATGACGAGCTTAATCTTCAGGGTAAGATGAAAATAAGCTGGAGCGAGCTATGGAACAAGGTGTCCAAGGGTTTATTTAATAAATATGGTGAAAAAGCTGACTCTTACTATAACCTTATGGTTGAAAAGAAGTTTTTACCGAACTCACCGACATTGTTTAACGCAGGGGCGAGGCTCTCCCAACTTTCTGCCTGTTTCGTCTTAGACATCGAAGACAGTATGATATCCATTATGGACGTTGCGAAGGAAGCCGCCATCATATTTCAAGGAGGAGGTGGTATTGGTATTAATTACAGCAGCTTAAGACCAGAGGGGGATGTTGTCCTCTCAACAGGTGGGATAGCAAGTGGACCCGTATCATTTATGAAAATAATAGACGTGATCACAGATGTAATCAAACAGGGTGGCAAAAGAAGGGGAGCGAACATGGGCATCCTAGAATCATGGCATCCTGATGTAGAAAAGTTCGTTAATGCAAAGAATTCTGAGGGCATGTTCTCAAACTTCAACATATCCGTCATGATTACAGAAGATTTCTGGAAGTCTTACAACCAAGGAAGGCCTTATCCTCTTGTCAACCCAAGGGATAAAAATGTGTGGAAAGAGGTGGAATCTAAAAGTATTTTTAAACAAATAGCTGCAAACGCTTGGAAAACAGGTGATCCAGGTGCACTCTTCAAAGACCACATTAATAAAAGGAACATTCTGAAAAGCGCGCTTGGAGAAATAAATTCCACAAACCCTTGTGGTGAAGAACCGCTCTATCCTTATGAATCGTGCAATCTGGGTTCGATAAACCTTTACGAATTCGTAAGATTTGGAGCGAAGAACGAAAAAACACTGTTCGACTGGGAAGGTCTGAGAAAAACTGTTCAATTAGCCGTAAATTTTCTCGATAACATCATAGACGTCAATAATTTTCCATTAGCAAGCATAGAGGCCGCCACAAAAGCTTCTAGGAAGATAGGGTTAGGTGTGATGGGTCTTGCCGACGCACTCTACGCTCTAAAAATAGTTTACAACAGCGAGGAAGGCTTCGCGTTTATGCGTAACGTCATGGAATACATCACATATTACGCTATGGAAGCTTCAGCGGCGCAGGCTTCTGAAAGAGATTCTTTCCTACTGTACAGCCGATCTGCATACCCAAAAGGCGATATGCCCTTTGAAGGATTCTATCACAGGGAATGGTGGACACAGGATTGGGAAAAACTGGCCAAATTTATTAAAGAAAACGGAATGAGAAACTCCGAAGTTACGACTATAGCTCCCACAGGCTCGATTTCGATGCTCTTCGACATATCATCTGGGGTAGAACCTCAGTATGCACTAGTTTACCAAAAGAAAGTTAGCGTTGGGCAGTTCTTTTATGTTGACCAAGAACTGGAAAGGCGGTTAAAGGAAATTAATGTCTTAGAAGACGAAATTCTCAGGAAGATATCCGATAATGGTGGGAGCCTGCAGGGTGTAAGGGATGTCACAGAGGATATTAGGAAAGTCTTCCTAGTAGCGTATGATGTTCCTTGGTGGGATCATCTAAGAGCGCAGGCTGAAATCTCGAAGTGGGTCTGTGCTGCTGTAAGCAAGACGATAAATATGCCGAATTGGGTTTCTGCAGAAGACGTTGAGAAGGCATACCTCTTTGCCTACAAACTTGGTGTAAAAGGTGTGACCATATATAGGGACAGTTCCAAGAACGAGCAGGTTCTAATGACTCCAACGCAGAAGGCAGGGGGGTACGTAGCAGGTGTTGAAAACATGACGCTTGATATGATGAAATCTATGGAGATATTTCTTCCAAAGATCGAAGTCGCAACTGGAAAAAAACAGGAGGAGCAGCAGTTCTTCTTGAAGTTACCAGAAAGGTTCCAGAAGGTTATGGGAACAGAAAAGTTCGAGAAATGCCCAGAATGTGGCAGTAGAAACTTAGCCTACGGTGAAAAGTGTGCAAGATGCCTAGAATGTGAGTGGGTGTCATGCTACATCGCGTAACCTTAACAAATTTTAAAATATTTTTTTCGGAAATAAACTTTTTCAAAAAATTCTGTAATGGTTAACTAAAGATTATGACATTAGGCCCTCCTTTCTAAGACTCTTTTCGAGTAATTCAACTTCTTTGAAAAGGAACATTTAGAGATACGTGAGAATTTTTCTAAAACTTTATGTCATCACACCAGATATGTGGAAACTTGTGAACATCTTCATACCTTTATGAATGACAATAATTTACATAACTTTCCCTTATTATGTTCCCTGATTTTTTAAAGAAATGGAGTGGGAATAATCCGATTATCTTTAAAACTCATTTTTATTGCTCTAGCTCATCTATTTTAATGGCGCCTTTTGAGATCATTTCCTCAATCGCCCTTTGACTGTCTCCTGGGTTAACTTCTACGCCTTTGATCGCGTCAACTAAGAGATAGACTTTATATCCCATAGCTAGGCCATCAATTACTGTATTCTTGACGCAGTAATCGGTTGTCAATCCAGCTACAAATAGTTCTTTAATAGCATTCTTCCGTAACAAAGCATCCAAGCCGGTACCTTGGAAGACCGAGTACGCTTCCTTGTCTGGATTGTCAGCTTTAGAAATAACTTGAACCTTCTTCGGAAGCCTTAGATTGGGATGAAATTCCGCACCCTTGGTGTTCTGTACGCAATGTTCAGGCCAAATCCCGCCTCGCGACTTGAAAGAAATGTGATTTTTAGGGTGCCAATCTCTAGAGGCAATTACAAGGGAGTTCGCTTTTTCGAACCTTTCGATATACCGGTTTACTGTCGGAATTATTTTGTCACCTTCTGACACTGGAAGGGCTCCGCCTGGGCAAAAGTCGTTTTGGATGTCTGTAACGATTAGTGCAGAATTCTTTAACACACGCAAGAAAACATCTGATAAAAATGGGTTCGGAAAGCATTAAACTTTTCTCTTTAGTCCTTATTTTTTAACTATTTTTATCTATGGTTCATTTTCAGACGGTTACCTTTAATCTAAAAAATTATTTGTAAAATTAATCGCAAAAGTTAAAGGTAGTTAACGTAGATAACAGTATGCCGGGGTTCTACTTTATGGGGAAAGTGTTTAAACCAGAGGATGTAGTTAAGCGGAAAAAGGTAATCGAACAGGCTGTTCGGGACTTAGTTCCAGAGATCGGAGAGCCGGTAAAACAGATACTGGAGTCTTGGAAAGGTAAGGAATCTGAAAGTAAGCTCATAAGGCTTTTAGGAGAGCAGCAAGCGAGACAAATTTTAAAGAAGGCTAAGGTAGAGGAGGGTTAAGGCATCTTATTTTACACTCTTGTTTTTCGCTTCATTTACTGTTCAGGAACTAATAGAAGTTTATTCAAAATAGCAGGTATTCGACCTGAGTTTAAACGTATGTTTCTGTCTCTTCCCTACTTTTTTTTAACAGTCTTATGACTTCTCCATCTGTGGTTTGTGAGAAGTCCACGTAGAATTGTCCTATAGCGTAAAAGAATTCCGGGGTGGAGAGGCAGATAACTCTATCAGCCTCCTTTTCCAGCTCCTTCACCGTTGATCGTGGGGCTACGGGAACAGCTACAACAACCGATTTAGGTTTTTTCTTGCGGATCGAAGCAATAGCCGCCTTTATTGTTGAACCAGTGGCTATACCATCGTCTACGATTATGATAACATGATCTTGCAACATGGGATAAGGCGTTTCCCCTCTGTAAAGTTTTAGCCTGCGTCTAATCTCAGTAATCTGTCTTCTGCTCTCCTCCTCTATATATGATTTAGAAATGTTCATGTACATGACAGCTGATTCATCCAAGCTTAAACTTCCATCTTCTGCAACGGCTCCTATAGCCAACTCTGAGTTGTCGGGGGCTCCAATTTTCCTCGGGACTATTATGTCTAAGGGGGCTTTTAATTTGCGAGCAATCTGGTAGCCTATTACAACACCGCCTCTCGGTATAGCGAGAACTATCGTGTCTTTATTTGAGTACTCAGTTAATTTTAACGCTAGCATTTTTCCCGCTTCCTCTCTGTCTTGGAAAGGCAGTTTTACAATTCCGTTCATGATTCTCTACCATACCTCCTTCATGGTTAAATATGGTATCCGATTTCCTAGACTATAAAGTCTTCACTAGATGCTTTTAACTTTGTTTTTTGTGAAAAATTCATCTCTTAACATCTACATTAGCTTAGGGTGCAACGGTTACCCTTTACCTGTTGTACGCATCAGATATCTGTTGAACCAGGCAGTTGCGAGTTTAGCTACTTCTTCAAGAGCTCTAGGCTCTTCAAATAAGTGTGAAGCGCCGGGAACAACCTCAATCTTCTTCACCGCATGAAGGTATTTTAAAGCCTGCTCGTTCATCTTGATCACCGGAACATCATTTCCTCCCACGATTAAGAGGGTGGGTGCCTCAACCTTTGAAATGTAATTTATTGCAAGATCAGGACGGCCTCCTCGGGAAACAATCGCTTGGACGTTATTCGGATTCTTTGCTGCCGCAATAATTGCTGCAGCCGCACCAGTGCTCGCTCCAAAGTAACCTATAGCAAGATTTCTGGTTTCCACGTTTCCTCTGACCCATTCTGTCGCATGTAGAAGTCGATTTGAGAGCATTTCCGTGTCAAATCTGAACTCCGCAGTCAGCATATCGATTCGCTCTTCATCCTTTGTCAGAAGGTCCATTAACAAGGTAGCAAATCGTTCCCTTTGGAGCACGCTGGCAACGTACCTGTTCCTTGGGCTAAATCTACTGCTCCCGCTTCCGTGGGCAAATAGTACGACCCCCTTTGCACCTTCAGGTGCCACAAGGCTGCCTTCTATGGTTACGTCATCCGCGCGAATTATTACATCAACTTCCCCCTTTTCTCTAGACGTCTTCATTCCTTCTTCACCATCCAACCGAACAATTAGGTCTTTGCTGAAGACCGTTGAAATTAAAACCGGCAAGAAATGCTTTAAAGATTTTTCATCTCCTTCAACATAACAGTGATTGTTGATTATATTTTTTGCGCTCTAAAAAAAAGACTTTGCACTATCTCCCTTCTTCTATTACGTGCAAATTATGCCTACTTATAGTACAGCCGACTTTTTACTTTCTATGTCTATCTTCTTATCCCTTCTTTCATCTATTCTGATTGTGGTATACACTCGCTTTGCGCCCATTTCGAACAGTGCCTCCTTAGTCCTTTCAAAAGCTTTAAAGATTTGTTCAGTTGATTGGGCTTCGATACTTGTAGACATGGCTCCAACCTCAACCTTAAGCCCTGACTTCTTCAATTCTCCAACTGCTCTTTTAACATACTTGCTTAGGCTTGTACCCTCGCCAACTGGCATAATCGCTATATCTGCTACAACAGTCATATCTAGTCAGTGGCTAGTTTGCCAGTGAAAAATTTAAATCTTTCTCTTAAATCTGTGCGCATTAGTATAGGCGAATTCGTAAATAGCATTCTAGAAGTGTTGTTGTCAATTCACCTCAAAAGTTGAAATTTTTAAAAATAATGGTGTTCACGTTATTCTATAAATATCGCAGGTCTGAATGGTAGTGCATTTTTTGCCTTACCCTTGGGATCGTATATTCCTTGCTGGTTCGAATGGACGATTTCAAGTCTGGTTCCTGTTTCCTTTTCAATATAAGACATGTTCTCTTTGTATATCTCAATTTCTTCGAAGTCTTTAATCTTTCTTATTTCATTAACTACGTCTTTGTCCAATATATTGGAGAACTTTATTATCTGAGGAACATACGCCATCAGTTTCTTATCTTTTATGTTTCCACTTATCTTTTTTATGGCATCTTTTGGGGAAACCCCCTTGCTCTGTTCATCAGCGTAATCAAACACCATATTGGCAAGCTCCTTTGGAGCAACGTATATGTGAGCTTTTTTCATATCAGTTTTTGCAATCTTTTGTATCTCCTTTAAATCAGATATTAATGACTCTACAAGTTTATTTTCTGTCTTCAGTATCCTTTCCTTCTCATCTAGGATGATCAGCGGCCACTCTTCTCTAGAAATAAAGGTTTGTCCTCCGATTTTATGCCACAGTTCCTCACAGATGAAGGGAATGAAAGGTGACAACGTCTTTAACCAATAATCTGTTACCAATTCTACTGTGCTTGCTTCCGGTGCTCCAACCTGCTTTACGTATCTCCTTATGGCGTTTTGTATGTCGAAGAAAGCGATCTGGAACGCAGTCTTGGTCTTCATAAGCTCCAAATTTTCAGCCGTAGCAAGCACCATTTCCTTTACTTCGGCTACCAGTAGTTCTTCGAAGAAACCCCTTTCTCTTTTTACGGCTTTTGATCTGAGTTCTAAAACAAGCTCGGAAATAGAATTTATCTTCTGAAGCATGAGTTTCGGGATGTTCTCGTTCCAATCAGGGTCGTCCATCTGCTCCGCTCCATAGATCAACGACGCTCTGACAACGTCAGCACCATATTTGTCGATTTCTTTTGCTATTGTCGTAAATATCCCTCTAGACTTAGACATCTTCTTTCCATCTATAGTTATCATTCCGTTGACACTTATTCCTCTTGGCCAGAGTTTCTTTGGAAAGATTGCGAGGTGCTGGAAGAGAAAGAATGTTAGATGATTAGGAATCAGCTCTTTAGCAGAATTCCTGAGATCGACGGGATACCAGTAGAGAAAGTCTTCGTGTATTTTTTGGATTAATTCGGGCCTTATCCCTGTCTTAGACGATGCTACGTCGACGTTGACTTCTTCCAATAAAACATAATCAAAGAATTCTTGATTCAACTGTTCTGGCAGAATTTTTCTCTCGTTCACATATTTACTTATAATATAATATGCCATGTATATTGTTGAGTCGCTAAGCGTCTCCACTATCCAATCCTTATCCCATGGCATTGGGGTCCCCATCCCTGTCTTCCTTGCACAAGGCCAATTGTTAAGCCAGTCAACTGTTGCAAGTATCCATGCTCTTGCTTCCTCAGGTAAAACTATCATAGCCTTGACGTGTTTCCTTACCTCCACCTTCCATTCCTCGTTGCTATAGTTCAAGAACCATTGGTCACGCAATATTTTGACTATGCACCTTGTTCCACATCGGCATCTAACCAGTTCAGGGAGATCAAATATTTTGTCTCCAAGGCCCTTGGAAGCCAGTTCCTCTATTACCTTCGTTTTAGCGTCTTTGACGGTCATTCCACTGAGCTGTCCACAGTTCCCCTTCATAATTCCAGTATGAAATTCCTTACTGTAGATTGTCTCTGTGGCCTTTGCAGCTCGTTCGTCATGCTGGTCCTTAACACTCAATTGATCCACTATTTCTAACGCGGGATATTCTCCGAATCCTTCTACCCTGATGATAGAAATCGGTTTTATCTTACTAACTATTTCCTTTAATCCTTCAGGGGGCGATTCCTGTATGTCTCTTAATGCCAACCAGTCATAAGGCGCGTGCGCTGGAACACTGTATACAATTCCCGTTCCATAATTTACGTCTACAAATGTGGCAGGCAGTATTGGGACACTCTGTTCTGACAGTGGGACAACACATTTCCTACCGACAAGATCCTTTCCCCTAAACGTGTCAAGGACCTCCACCTTCCTGTCCTGATCGACTATCTTCTGAGCGAATTCTTTGCTGACTATCAGCATGTTCCCGTTGATTCGGGCTTTTACGTATTCACCATCGGGTAGGACCCAGACGTTGGTGGTGCCATATATCGTTTCAGGTCTGAATGTAGCTGCTGCTAAGAAAGCATCATCGATTTTAAAAAAAACCACATAGAACTCTTCAGGAGATACACCTTCGCCTTCAAGTCGGTCATGGTCTCCCGTAGGGCTCTGATCTAATGGGCACCAAACTACAGGGTGTGACCCCTTAACAACGAATCCCATAGATCTTAGTTTAAGATACTGCCATTCAACAAACTTGCTGAAGCCTTTGTTATAGCTTGTTGTAAAAAATTCCCTGCGCCAGTCTATAGAGAGGCCAAGTCTTTGCAGTGCTATTCTGCTTACTCCCGTGTAATATTCTGCAAGATTGTAAGGAGACGAGAATTTATAAAGTTCATCTTTTGGTATGCCATCTATCTCTACGAAAGCCCTAATAACCGCTGGATCTCCCTTCATTAATCTTACAGACTGTCCTGCTACGGCCTCGCCTGTCCAGTGCCAAGCAAAAGGAAAAAGGACATTGTACCCTCTCATCCTCTTGAACCTTGCAAAGGTATCAAGCCGAGTGTAGGTAAAAGCGTGTCCAATGTGAAGCGGTCCATTCATATACGGAAATGGCGCGTTGACGAATATTTTAGGCTGGTCAACTTTAACTTCTGCATTAAATATTCCATTTCTTGCCCATTCATCTATCCATTTTTTTTCATAGGCATTATCCATTCTAGACCGTGCTCCCTACATATCTCATAAGAGCTTCATGTGCTTCTTTAACCTTTCCAACTTCGTTTCCTCCGCCACTACCAAATCTCTTATCGCCGCCTCCTGATCCGCCTATTACGCCTGCGATTTTCTTTACGATGTCGTTTGCGTAAATACCTTTACGTTGAACCGATTCCCCTGAGAAGACTATAAGTTGAACAACATTGTTGGATGGAATTAAAGCTATGTATAGAAGATCTGCCATCACTTTTATAGCCTGACTACCAACCTCGATCTGTGTGCTTTCTTCAAGGTCCGGGTCTATTGTGAAGTAGACTTTTATATCTGTAATCGGTTCAGCCTTTTCTTTTATATAGGATAGACTCATTTCAGATATTCTTTTACCATATTTTTTGATCTTCTTGTGCAGTTCCTCCACTTCAAGAAGGTTTTTTTGTAACGTTTCAGGAATCTTCTCCGGCGGAACAAGCAGCTTATTTGATACATCTTTTACTATATCGGTCGTCGCCTGCACCTTCTCCAAGGCTGCTTCTCCTGAAGCAAAAATAATCCTTTCTACGCCATCCTGGATGTGCTCTACTTTGACTATCTTTATGAATCCAATGTCTCCTGTTCGCTCCATGTGGGTTCCTCCACATGCTTCGACATCATGATTTCCGATCTTTATTACTCTGAGCTCTTTTCCTGGTACTGCACCTCCTTGATATAGCCTATAACCGTACTTCTTTTCAGCCTCCAGCCTAGGAAGCTCGTATACTTTAACAGGTATGTTTTCTCTTACGATTTCATTAGCTATTTTTTCTATTTTCTTGACTTCTTCATCTGAAATGTTAGAGTAATGCGTTATGTCGAGTCTAGATTCTTTAACGTCCTTTTGTGCTCCCGCCTGCCATACGTGCTCTCCTAGCACCTTTCTGGCTGCGCCGTTTATAATATGTGTAGAAGTATGGTGTATAGAGAGTGCTATTCTCCTATCTTTATCTACGTGCCCAGTAATTGTTGCGCCAATAGATGGCACGTTGTCTACAGTATGAGCGATTACTCCTCCTATCTTCATTACTTGGGTGACATTTGCTTCCCCTTCTTTCCAGACAATCTTTCCTAGGTCTGAGAGTTGACCTCCGCTTTCCGCGTAGAAAGCAGTTCTATCCAAGATTACGTTATTTTTCCATGTAAATATTACTTTAGCCTCAAAATCGAACAGTTTTGTGCTCTTGTAGAACAGCCTTTCGGTGAAAGGAATTTTTTCTTTTATTATTACTTCTTCTAACTCGTTTGTCTCTTCCCTTTGAATCTTGGGCGCATGCATCTTAATGATCGACGAGAAGAAGTCAGATGGGATTTCAACTTCTAGGCCGATCTCATTTGCCTTTTCTTTGACCTGCAAGGGGTGTATACCGTGCGATTCATAGAATTCTACAAGTGTGCTGTTTGGAACCGTCTCCGTATTACCCTTTTTTAACGAACGTAGGGTCTTGGAAACATATTCTATTTCTCTCTCTAGCGTCCTTTGGTACTTCTTTGTTTCCACATCTGTGAGTTCAATTATTTCTCCTCTAGCCTCTTTCAATTGCTTAAAATGCGGTGACCAATATCTTATTTGAAGCTCCATTAAATCTAATAGTTTATCTTCTTTTGAGAACTCACTTAATGTTCTATAGACCCTTCTAAGCAGCATTCTTGCGAGGTATCCTGTTTTAACATTAGAGGGCACAACCCCTTCGGAAAGAAGGAATGAAAGCGATTTTGTATGGTCCAGAACTGCGCAAAGTTTTTCGAATGGCTCAATAGTTTTTCGATATTCTTCAAGACTCATCCCAAGTCTTTCTGCGACTAATTTTCTACTGTTAAACAACAGTTGGGGGAATTCTACTTTAAATGCGCCAGAAAGCCTTCCTGTCTCATATAGCACTTTTTCATCTACATTTATCCCGATTATTTCTGAGAACTTGGGTAGAAGAGGGCCAAATATCGCATGGAACGCTGTTGATTGACCAGTGCTCAACCATGCCCATCTTTCCATCCCGTATCCAGTGTCAACTGTTCTTACAGATGTTGGGATCCAATTCCCGTTTTCCATCTTATAACACATGAAGACTAAGGTTGAGATTTCGAGCCCATCGATTACAGCCTCTACCGCTGGTCCGGCGTTTCCTCCACCGGACCAAAGGTGTTCCTTGTAGGAGACTTTTTCGCTTTTAACTCCAAAAACTTCTGTTAAAAGTTCATGATGATACGAGACCGTTTGATCCTTCCAATATACTTGATGGTCAGGGTAATTGAAGGCGTGAGCTCCTCCCATTTCAAATATCGTCAGATGTCTTCCCGACGTAATTCCAACATTATCAATATCTTCAAACCTCAAGCAAGGTTGACTTACGACAAGGGGGTTTGCTGGTGGCGGAATCTCCCCGTTTGTAACATATGGTTGAAAGTCGATAATGCTCGCTATTGTAAAGAAGAGGTCGTCTCGCCATCTAGCAACTACAGGATATGGGTTGATGATTTTGTGTCCTTTTGACTTAAAAAAATTAAGAAATGTACTTCTAGTCTTATTTAGATCGAGGTGTATTTTCGTCGGCGGATTATATATGAAACTGTTTTCGACACAGGGGCTTTCTCCGCAGACGTCACTAATCTGCTGTGACCAAAAGTAGGAACCACACTTCTTGCATTGTTGTCTAAGAAAATGGTTCTCTTTAAAGTATGTTAAATCGAATTCTTTAACGTCCATAGACATTATAATAATACCCACCTAAAGGAGCGAATATAGTCTTTTCTCTTTTGATTTATGGTGGTGAAATAGATAAAAAGGAAATATTTTAAATAGTGGATAAATTAGCAGTTATGCAGAGCTGAATAAAGATGGAGTACATTTATGCTGCATTAATATTGCACAAGTTGGATAAAGAAGTAAATGAGGAGAATGTTTCTAAAGTGATTTCGGCTGCAGGCGTCGAACCAAATCCTGTAAAGGTGAAGGCACTTATTGCTGCACTAGGGGAAGTTAACATAGATGAAGCGCTTAAAGCCGCTACGGTTGTCGCTCCTGTAGTAGCTGCACCTGCAGAAAGGAAAGAGGAAAAGAAGGAAGAAAAGAAAGAAGAGAAGAAGGAAGTAAAACAAGAAGAAGCAGTAGAAGGCTTAGCTTCGTTATTTGGTTAATCCCTCTAATTGAATCCTTTTTCCTTTAGAATATCATATATTGTTATCGCCTTTAGTTGATACTTCGATAACAACTGTTTTACATCATCTTCTGATATGTAATCCGAATTTATTGCAAGATTCTGTGCTTCTAAATAGGCCTTAGCTAAACTTTCTCCAATAGTTTCTCTAGTGTAGTAGTTTGAATTTACTGATATGTTCTTTGCAGAAGCATAAGCTGATACTATATCATTCCTAAACTTGTCCACGTCTAATGCTAGTTCATTATCGCTAACAACGATATCATCTATGAGGGCGTAGGAGATCGAAAGACCAGCCTTTATCGGCTTTATATTCAATCTGTTTAGTAATCCTGCCAACTTAGGTGATATTATATCTCCCCTCCTTGCAACTACTGTATCATTTGCAATCCAGATACTGCCGCCGTCAATCTTAGTTGCAACACTTGCTTCTTTAAATTCGCTTAGAACTGGACCAGGAGCTAATCCTGTATTACCAGCCGGAACAAGAATCTCTTCAGTTGCTACATCACCTGCCTTTGCAGGTAAGGATATTTTATTCTTAGCCAAAAAAATAGATAAATTGAATGGGTTCTGGTCAGTGAATATTAATAATATTTGTCCAGAAAATTTGCTGCTGATCTTTTTAATTCCGGTGAGTTTCGTGTTCTCTAAGGCTTTTAGAGTAACCCTGTTCTTTATGACTATGAACTTTGCCTCTTCTCTAAGTATCTTCCTAAGCATCATAAGCTGTACTGATCGGACTTTCTCAAGTTTTGCCAAGCATAAATACCTGTACTGTTTTGAAAGTGAAGAGATCTTGGTGAACAGTTGCTCCTTCTTAGCTGGATATTTTGTCCTCTTACTCATTCCCTAACACCCACCAACATGTTTTGAGGTTTAGACATTGTGAGCTTTACGAAAATCTTCTTAGTGTTCTTCTCACCTTGTGGCAATTTTTTTTCAATGGCGCTGTAGACTGCAAGTATATTTTCCGCAACTTGATCATCAGGAAGTTCTTCAACGCCTACCTTTGATGCTACAGAAAGCTGGCCTCTAGTTCTTGCTCTCACCGAAGATCTGAATCTTGCTATAAGGTTCTCTATAGGTGCTGTAGAGGGCACCGGTGTGGGCATCTTGCCACCTGGGCCCAAATACTGGCCAAGGGCTTTACCGATTCTAGCCATCATAGCTGGATCAGCGAAGAAGAAATCATATTCTTTGGACAGACGTTTAGCCTCCTTCTTATTACCTTGAAGTCTATCCAACTGCTCTGGTTCTACGACAAGATCTACTCCAGCTCTTCTTGCTCTAAGCGCTAAATCTCCTCCGCAGATAAAGCAGATCTTGGCTTGGTTGCCGGAATAATAAGGAAGTTGTACTACTTCATTTATTGTTATGTTCTGCTTCTTGAAGTCGATATCTTTAAGTGTAATTACTGTTTCAAAAGACTGTAGAAAATTTCGTTTAACCGTATTACTTCTTACAGTCTTAACCAATGATATAATTTGATTTTTGGTAAGCAATGCAACTCACGGACATCTAATCTAAAAATGCGTCTTTTTAAGATTTTGTTTTCCCGTTCTCTTCCTTCAGTTTTTCGTCGTAGAGTCCCTTCTTTACCTCATCTAAAACTTGCTTTGGTGGTTTATCATCAACTTTTAGGCCCATACTTACACATGATCCTAAAACTTCACAAACAGCCGACCTCGTTGTTGCCGAATAGGATTTCTGTATACAGATTTTAGCAACTTTGATAAGCTGTTCAAATGAAATGTTTCCGACGTAGTCCTTTCCTGACGTGCCCGCACCCTTAGGTATTCCCGCTTCCTTCACCAATAAAGCTGATAGGGTTGGTATACCCACTCTTATGCTGAAAGCTTTAGTTTCAGTATCTACTTCAACAAATACAGGTACCCGCATACCAGCATACTCCTTTGTAATATCATTGATTTCCTTGACTATAGCAACAACGTTTACGCCCAGAGGGCCAAGCGCGGGCCCTAATGGAGGGCCTGCATTAGCTTCCCCTCCTGTTATCAACACATTAACGACTTTCTTTTCACTCATTTCTCTCACCTATCTTTTTGAAGACTTTAAGTAGCTTGAATCTACCGTCAAAGACAGTGGGTAAGGGGCGTCTAAAAGCATAACGGTTACCTCCATTTTTGATAAGTCAATTTTTGTGATTTTAGCTTTCATCCCTTTGAATGGCCCCATAACGATGTCTATAACTTCTCCAATGGTATATTCTGTTATAGCAGGCTTCTTTATCAGTAGTTTCTCAAAATCTTCTATTTTGAGAAGCCCTGGAACTAGTTCCTTAACATGTTTAATACCCGAAATAGCTTCTCTAGCATCCTGCCCACTTTTGGATTCGATTATTAAATACCCTTTCTGAGAGGTAAGGTATACTATGCTATAGGTTTGGATCTTGTTTAAAATAGAATTCCTGTAGATGAAGTTTGCCGTATTCTCTTCTTGTCCTCCGGTCGTTCTTATAGCAAAAAATTGATTTTGCATATATCAGCTCTACACCTTTCCTAGTGTGATAAAACTCGCTATGACCTTAATTATAAAACCGATTCCACCAACTACTCCCATGCCCAATAAAACCAATTTAAGGTAGAGTTTAAACTCTGCATAGGTAGTCTTCTTGGTCAGCCTTAATGTGCTGGCATACGACTTTAGGGTGCTTCTTAAGCCCATTTAAATCATAGCTCATAAAACCCTTCTTTTACATATTATTATATCTTTAAAGCTTCTATTGAATATCTGTCAAAGAAGTCTTGTAGACTCCTGTACTGTTTTGATGAGAGTCCCTTTTTGTCGACGAGTGCCTTAGGTTTATTTAGTAAGCTTCTCTCAAATAACGAAAGTAATAGCTGCTCATCAAGGTTTTCGAGTAAGGCGTACTTTGGAACAATATGACCTATTGCTATGCGCTCTTTCTTCAAATAGTTCGAGAAGGCCGTCGCATAATGTCCACCTCCGAATCCAACAAAGGCGTCAACTTTCTTAGGCTCTTCTGTTAGAGTTTTGAATAGAGCTCTTGCGACCATCTCTCCTAAAAACTTGTTATTCCATCTTTCTTCGTCGCTTCCTATTTCAACGAAGAAGAGCGGTCTATTATTTTCTGTGGGACCATGATGTGTTACTTCCATCGATAACATTATGCTGTCCTTTTCTGGTGTCTGATATAGCTCTGTCAGATTGCGATAATATTCTGACATATACCATGGATTTGTATATGATACGTGTTTAGGTTTCCCTCCTAGTATTGCCTCATTTTGTAGGTTTCCTGTAGGATGCACGGTCAAAGAATTCACTTTTTTTTCGCTCTGATGTTTTGTCAACATGATTATAAGATCTGATTCGTAAGGTAGAGCGATTTGATCTAAGAAGATGCTTTCAACGTTAATTTGCAGTAGCCTAAAATCTCCTTTTTCTAAAACTGCTTTTCCACAAAATTCTTCTCCTGTTTCCTCAAGCTGGAATTCTTCTGAAACCTTTTGGGCTATATTTACTCCTGCGGGATCTGTGGTCGATGCTATGAAGTTTATCTTCAAAACTTGATTGCACTTTCTTGTAAGAGTAGAAGGCATATTATTGCCTTTTGTACGTGAAGCCTATTCTCCGCTTCATCGAGGACGACCGAATTTTCACCGTCTATTACCTCGTCCGTTACCTCTTGGTTCCTGTGCGCAGGAAGACAGTGCATGAATATAAAATCGTCCTTGGCATTCCTGACAAGCTTTCTGTTAACCTGATACTTAGGTAGAAATACCTTAAGTCTTTCTTCCATCTCTTTTTCCGAGCCCATAGAGACGAACGTGTCTGTATAAACGATGTCTGCATCCTTTACCACCTCCTTAGGGTCATCTAATACCGCTATCTTATTCTTAGATTTTTCAGCAGTTTTTTGAGCGAATTCAACAGCATCCTTACATGGCTTGAAGTTAGGTGGGCATGCAGCGTAAACATTCATCCCTGCAAGCGCTCCCCCTATGAATAGGGTGTTACAGACATTGTTGCCGTCGCCTACGTACGATAATTTTAGACCCTGCAGTCTTCCTTTTTTTTCTTTTATTGTCTGCAGATCAGCTAATATCTGACAGGGATGATAGAGGTCAGAGAGGCTATTTATTACCGGAACCGTCGCCGCTTGAGATAATTTCATAACGTCATCATGTTCGAAGACTCTCGCTGCAATAACTTCAACGTAGCGAGAAAGGACTCTTGCGGTATCTTCGATCGTTTCTCCCCTTCCCAGCTGGAGCTCATTTGATGTCAGGTCGATGCAGTGTCCTCCAAGTTCGTACATTGCCTCATTGAAGCTTATCCTTGTCCTTGTGCTTGGTTTCATGAATATCGAAGCTAAAGTTATATTGTTCAGCAAAGGCGGATAAACCCCATTTTTTCTCTTTTCCTTCAACTTTTCTGAAAGTTCTATAATTTCAAAAACTTCTTTAGCGTCAAGCTCCATTAGAGAAAGTAGAGATTTACCTTTAATCATTTTATTCACATATACCTCTTTCTAGAAATTTAAAAGCCTTTAACTGGATGTAAAAAGTAAATCTACAATCTTTTCAGGAACGAATTCTTTGAGATCATCGTAGCCCTGCCCTGTCCCAATATAAAGAATTGGTTTCTTTGTGGCATAAACTATTGAAATCGCACTTCCCCCTTTAGTATCTGCATCTGTTTTAGTTAGAATTACGCCATCGAAATTTGTGTATTTGAGAAACTCTTTGCTTTGAGAGACAGCGTCGTTCCCTGCTAAAGAATCCCCGACAAAAATCTTTAGATCTGGGTTGACCACTCTAACGATCTTCAAGATTTCTTCCATTAGGTTTTTATCTGTCTGTATTCTTCCAGCGGAATCTATCAACACGACATCTATTTTATGTGTCTTGGCATATATCACACCATCCCTTGACACAGCAGCCGGGTCAGCACCGTATCTTTGTTCTATTGTTCTAACACCCAACCTGCTAGCATGTTCCTTCAATTGTTCTATTGAACCGGCTCGGTGGGTGTCCCCACAGACTATAACTAAAGAAAATCCTTTTTTCTTTAAAAGATTAGCGACTTTAGAAAGTGTGGTTGTCTTACCTGTCCCATTTATGCCTAGGAAAAGTATTACAAATGGGGTTCCACCTTCCTTCATGGCTTCTGCCTTTTTAACTAAATCTATTTTGGGGATTTCTTTAAAAATTTCTAGAATCGACTGTTTTAGGCTATCTTGAACGAATCTCTTTACTTCAGAAGACGGAACCTTTTTCCCGACAATCTTGCTTTTAAGGTTCTTGACTATTTCTTCTGCTACTTCGTATGCGACATCGCATTCGAGGAGAGATAATACTAGTTCATTCAGTATAGGATCAAGGTCTTTAGCGTTAAGTTCTTTTGTAGAAAGAGTTGAAACTATTGCCGAAAAAGTGTTCTTTAGCTTCTCGAACAAAGTCTATCCACTTTGTCTTTTCCTTATTGTGCCTTCTACGTTTTCCCTTAATCTTTGAAGTGTGTAGGCTGCCTGTTGTTTCTGCTGGCCTAATTCATTTAAAGCATTCTTAATTTCGCTCTTTTTTTCCTGTAAAAATATTTGAGCATTTTCAAGTTTTTTCTCTATCACTATGTTTTGGCCTACATTCACAAGCACTTTTTCTGTAACATCCATAGTGCTTGGTGCATACATTCCTCCACCTATATACACCATCGATTCAAGATTTTTCCCTTTCGTTAATTCCTCGATCGTGTCTTCCGCGTTCTGAACATCATTCAAAGTAGACATGGCGACATTCTCCCTGTTTGACAGATCCTCTAAATATTCTTCAAGATATCTTATCTGCATTACTTTTGTCTGAAGGTCTTGGTCTTCGTCTTTAATACTCATATCCTGTGCAAATGTAGTTCAAAAATGTAGGTTAAAAGTGTTTTCAATTATCCCTATTTGAATGTCGCTGATAGGTTCAGTAATTCCGTCCCATTTGTTAAGCTTCCAACAATTATTCCTTTTGAGTTTCCAAGTATTCCTGAGGAAACAAAGGGCACGCCGTTATTTATAGTGCAAGGGATCACGTCCGTTTTGAGAATCGATTTTATCTCTTGAATTTCCTTCTCCGAGGTAAGAGGGTGTACTAGTGTTCCAGCGTTTGTACAAAAAATAAGGGATCCTACTGTTAAATACCCAGCTATATTCATGCGTTCAACAGGCACGCCTAGCACATCTTGGATCAGCTTAACGTGGGTCGTAGAAAGGAGGTTTGACGCTACTCCACCGAAGTCGTTTACAGCGACTAGGTTTCCTACTGCGTTGTAGTTTGAAGGAAAACGTTCGACATTCATGCCTGTCTCAGTCTTTAAACTCTTGAGTTCGTCTTCTTCTATAAACCGGGATACAAGTATACCGCTGCTGTTCATAGCAGTTAGAGGGCCAATGATCCTCAAACCATCTATCGACGTGTGAACACAAGGGACTTTAACGGATGAAGAAAGTTTATCCTCTTTAGTCGGAGCTAACCCTTTTGGTACCAAAATAGCTTTTTCGTTACATTTAAGGAACACTCCAATATTACTTGACCTATATACGTCTAAAATATTTATCTCCATATTTCATCACATTTTTATTTTTCGATACGTTTGTCATCTAGTAGCTTTTTCAATTTGTTATATCATCTCGTTTGGCGAATATATTCTGCCACAGTATTTACATCTTAGTAATGGTGGATCCTTTGAAGGCAAATAAAATTTGGTTTCAATATTTTCACCTGAATTTGTGATGCAATTTAGGTTAGGGCACTTGAACATTCCAATAAATTCTTCAGGCAACTCAAGCGCCCTTTTTTCGACAACCCTATAATTTTTAATAATATTAACCGTTGCATGAGGAGTTACCAGCGAAATTTTGTTTGTAGTCTCTGGCGACAAATAAATATTCTCGATTTTTATAATATCTTTCTTACCAAGTTTCTTGCTGGGCACATTAATAGCTATCGTTATGACTTTTCCCTCAGAACCACTGATTCCAAGTATAGATAGCACGTGTAATGCTTTTCCAGCTTCTATATGGTCTATCACTGTCCCCTCTAATATCTTCTGCACGATAAGTTCCTTTTCGGACATTCCGCTCCCTTATGTACTCGTAATCAGCCCATATACTTTTATTTTAACTTGTCGTATCTTGTTGGAGATGGCTAAAATTAATCCATTTAAAGGCAAAGACGTGATATCGATTAAGGACTTTTCTAGAAAAGATTTGCTATATCTTTTCAAGAAGGCTGACCAGATAGAGAAGATGCCTAACGATGTTAGAATGCATCTTCTTGACGGTAAAATCCTCGGATATCTTTTTTTTGAGCCAAGCACTCGGACTAGGTTAAGTTTTGAAGCAGCTATGCTATGGCTTGGCGGTGGCGCATTAGGCTTTGCAGAACCCAAAATCTCTTCTGTAGAAAAGGGTGAAAACCTCGCTGACACGATCAGGACGGTAGAAAATTACGTTGATGTCATAGTAATGCGGCATTCTAAGGATGGTGCTGCCAGTTTCGCTGCTGAAGTTGCCAAAAAACCTGTAATTAATGGTGGCAGTGGTACGGAAGAGCATCCAACTCAGGCTATGCTAGACCTCTATACAATAATCAAGGAGAAGGGTTCCATTGACGGTTTGAAGATTGGGTTGTTTGGTGACCTAAAATATGGTAGGACGGTCCACTCGCTTCTATACGGCCTCTCTATGTTCGATGTAGAAGTTAAGCTGATATCTCATCCTATTCTGAGGGTTAGAAGAGAGATACTCTTCGATCTTGAAAGAAAAATGAAGATCTCTGAACACGAGAATGTGGAAGAAGTCTTGCCCGACCTTGACGTCCTCTATGTAACTAGAATTCAGAAAGAACGTTTCCCTGATCTTGCGGAGTACGAACGCCTAAGAAGTTCCTATTTTGTAGATCTTAAAATGCTCCAGAAAGCAAAGGAGGATCTAATACTGTTACATCCATTACCTAGAGTGGATGAAATATCTCCCGAAGTCGACGGCTCTCCGCATGCAAAATACTTTAAACAGATGCTTAACGGAAAAATTTTGCGTGCGGCACTTTTGGCTTCGATTCTTAACGTAGGTTTCCCATAGGAAAAGGAAAAATAGTGGTCTCAAGCTAAAGGCAGAGCGTGATGAGACTAATCTGCACTGAGGGTAGGACACGCCCTGTGACGAAATGCATCTCAACTGAGATAAAAAGAGTTTTCGTATAGTGATATATGGTTGAGACAGATAGTAAACGTTTCCCATGCTAAGTAAGGAATAGGTTTAAAAAAACCATTCTTCAAAACTAAGAAAGGAAGCAGGGGTCGCCTAGCCTGGTCAATGGCGTGAGGCTTAGGACCTCATCCCGTAGGGGTTCGTGGGTTCAAATCCCACTCCCTGCACCAATTCCTTCTTCAACGCCTATGTCACATGGGTCTGAACTCGTTTTATCAAATTTAAAATATTGGAGATGATGATGCTAAATACATGAAAGTGCAGGTTATAGGTTTAGGCAATGTCGGAAGAAGCCTGATTCAGTTGATTGCAAAAGAAGATGAACATCTGAAGTCACTTGGTTTTAATTTGCAATTTGTTTCGATTTCTGACTCAGGGGGCTCTGCAGTAGATGAACGTGGTCTTGATCTAAATGAAGTTTTGAAGTACAAGAAGGTAGGATGGGCTGGTTTTAAGAAATATGAAAAAGGGTCGACCGCTCTCGATGCCATAAAAGGTATCGAAAGTGATGTTGTAGTCGAATTGACTGCTTCAACTCCTACCGGTGAACCAGGTCTCTCGCACATCAAAGCCGCCTTATCTTCTAGAAAGAATGTTGTTACAGCAAATAAGGGTCCTCTAGTAGTCGCTTTTAATGAACTTGTTCAAAAGGCCAAAGATAAAGATGTTAAACTTCTTTACGAGGCGACAGTCGCCGTCCATGTTCCGGTGTTTTGTCTTCTAAGCTCTTGTTTTATAGCCGACGAAGTTTTAAAGGTTGAAGGCATATTAAACGCTACAACAAACTTTATAATAGGTGAAATAGAATCAGGTAAAAGCTTCAACGGAGCTCTCGACGCCGCCATTAAAGCGGGATGGGCTGAAGTAAACTACGCCGATGATGTCGACGGCGTCGATGCAGCGAGAAAGGTAGTAATACTAGCCAATTTCCTGTACCACAAAAACTTTAATCTAGAAGACGTCAACGTAGAGGGAATAAGGAAAATTGAGCCAATGATAAGGGAGGCTACAAAATCGAATAAGAAAGCTAAGTTGATATGTGAAATAAGAAAGGATAACGACAAGATCCAGATGAATGTGTCACCCAAGATTATACCAATGGACGATCCTTTAGCTACAGTAAATCATGGTAACATGGGGGTTAAGTTCACTTTCAAGACATGCCAAGAAGTGTTTGTTTCCGCTCAGTTTACAAGTACTATGCAAACTGCCTACTCTATACTTAACGATATTCTGAAGGTTGAAAAATCCAACTGCAACTGTCAATAGACGAAAGTGGCGGGCCCGGAGGGATTTGAACCCACGATCCTTGGCTCCAATATAGACTGGCATAGCTTCGACCAATATCTCGACAGTAATTCATACAGGAAAGACCACACATACTGGCGCTATGTAGCTAAGAAGTATTGCAATGTTCTACTCACTGGCGATGCTACTGCGTTACTGACTTTGACTCAGTCAAAGCGATTAAAAGCTATGATATCATTAACTCACTTGGCCAAGTTCTTAGGGCGTTATCGGCAATGGAGGGAAATAGTCCAATGCTACGATTTAAAGTGGAGTAAAATCCAAGTCGTTCCATTTATGGAAAGGATTAACCTAACTACTATGCTCTGCTATCTTAAAGACATAAGACCGTCAACAGCTCAGGATGTATGGCACACGTTTGTATTCGATACTTTAACAGGCCTCAGAGCAACCGAATCCTGCCATGCCATAAAGCTGCTACAATTAGACGCAGAAGGCTACTACAACAGTGAACTCGGTCTCTTACAGCATTACAAGTTTAAAGATTTATTTCTCCGCAACAGCAAGAACGCCTACATCTCAGTAGTAGACAAAGACATAGTTGAAATCGCAAAGTCAGCATGTCCAGCATATCAGAAAATACGTAGCACACTAAGGTGACAGAACAAAGAAATGAACTTGGCCTACTGCCGAAAGATTTTCGCTACATATCTCAGAGACAAAGGCATACCTACTGAAGTCATAGACCTTTTACAGGGTAGAGTTAGTTCAAGCATTTTCGCTATGCATTACTATCGCCCAGACTTCAACTCATACTGTACAAAGATAAGGTCTTTACTTCACGAGCTAAAAGACATAATAATTCATTAAGGATGCTACTGTGCTATTCTAACTAAATCTGCGACAATGTTAATCTGCTGTCCTAAAGCTAATTTCCTCCTTTTTTGAAGCCCTTTCTGTCTATTAAGGTCAAATTGAGCTTTATTCTTCTCCTATCCTCTTTTGCAAGTATCCCAATATGACATGTATCAGCTCTATGTTATTCCTCTCCTAGACCCTCTCTTAAGTATTCCAATTAATCAATAGTCATCAGTACTTGCATGTGCAGGCAGCATAATAGCATTGCATTCGGTAGGAACGTGACTGGATTATATAATGTCAAACGTAATAGAGAGACTAATAGCCTTTTTAGTCTGCATCATGCTTTATTTCCTATAAGCATCTTCAAATTCCTTTCTTGCTTGCTTAAATGCTTCATCTTCTTTTATGGGCCAGATTGGTATGCCTACGAGCTTCATAGCTTGCTTAAATGCTTCTTCCTGTCCTATTTTGTCTCTTTCAATTAATAAATCTGCGATTACCTTCAGGGCCTTTTGTCTTTGGACAGTAAGATATCTGACTAGCCATCCAAGTCTTTCGATAGTTCCTTTCTCTATATTCTCTACTGCTTTTTCAGGACTGTATTCTTCGCATAACATTGAGATTACCTCTAATCCTAATTGTTTGCCAATAGGGTCATCGTAAAAAAGATTTATCTTCCCAGTTGAGGGAATCAATTGCACCGTGTCCTTGCCAATATCTGATAATATAGGTTGGATATGAATATCTGTAGTTGTTCTATGAGCTCCAGTATCTTCTAAATTATAATCTACTGTTATGAATTCTTCTACTAGGAAAGGTTGCTTGTCAAACGACCTCGATATAATCTCTTTTACATATTGTGATGGATTCTCTTTATATTTTTGGGGGTTATACTTATCCTTAAGCTTAGTTAGTATATTTTCTATCTCTTGTCTAGATTTGAATTTAGCTTTAAGGACTAACTGCAAATTTAGCTATTACCGAAAAGGGGGTACCCCTCCGCCTCTTATATAGTGTTGGAGGTAGTAACGTTGATTAATAATATCATTAAGAGGTTCTCAGCACCTGTAAAAACCTCCGCTAACTCCTCGGGGGTAGAAGCTGAGGATGGAGTTATTCTAAAGTGTGGGAGATGCGGTTGGATGTGGAAGTATAGAGGTTTACACACGGTCTATGTAAGTTGTCCAAACTGTTATGCTAAGGTCAAACTTCTAAAGAAAGAGGTGTTTTTAAGTTGACTACATGGATGAAAGAGGAGAGTATAGATGGAGGGGAAATGAATTTCTCTCAAAGCGTTAAAGCGGGCCCGGTGGGATTTGAACCCACGATCCTTGGCTCCGAAGGCCAATGCCTTATCCTTACTGGGCCACGGGCCCTATCTCATCATTGTTTATGTTATGTGCATTATTAATTTTGCTAGTAACATCTTCTACACTAATTTTCAGGGTTAAAATCCTGATTATAGCCTAAATAATACTTTTTCATCGTCCTTTTTATCCTTCGAAGTGAATTATTCCCTTTCACCCTGTTTTTGAGATATGTTAATTAATATCAATTCATTAATTATCCTCACATAGAAAACAGTTACAGCCATTTTTATTCTACTAATATGTGAGCTCTATGAGATATAAATCGTGTAACCATCTTTAGTAACTTCCACTCTATTAAATTCTATCAGGAATCGTTTTCCTTATGCTTTCAACATATGGTGGCAGGATTATACCTTTTTCTGTTATTATTGCTTCAACAAATGTTGGCGGTGTCCCATCAAATACAGGATTGAACACTCTTACACCCTTCGGAACTATTCTCTTTCTGCCTACAATTGCAATCTCTTTGGCTTCCCTTTCCTCTATAACGACTTCATTGTGGGCTGTCTTCAGGTCAAAGGTTGAAGAGGGTGCCGCAACATAAAATGGTATACGATGCTCTGCTGCCAGGACTGCGATCTGATACGTTCCAATTTTGTTGAAAACATATCCATCAGATGTAATCCTATCAGCTCCAACGATCACCTTCCTAATCATCTCCTTACTCATCAAATATCCTACAGCAGTATCCGCAATCACGGTTACAGGTATACCGTCTGCAAAAAGCTCCCAGGCTGTAAGCCTGGCACCCTGCTGTCCTGGCCTGGTTTCGGTTGCAATGACATATAGACATTTTCCTCTCTCGACAGCTATTCGTATTGGGGCTAGAGCTGTTCCATATTTGATTGTGGCGAGTGCTCCTGCATTACAATGAGTTAGAACAGTATCTCCGTCCTCTAGCAAGGATTCCCCAAATTCTCCTATTTTCTTGCTGTTCTCTTCCTCCGTCATCATAATTGTTAAAGCTTCATTTATTGCCTGCTCCTTCATTGTGATGATACTCTTCTGAGCCTTTATTGCTTTAAGAACAAGCCCCACACAATATCTAAGATTGTATGCTGTTGGCCTTGCATCAGACAGATACGCTGCTCCTTTCTCAATTTTTTCTAAAAACTCTTTAATCGAATCTGTTTTGATGCTTATTGCAAGTAGTGCCAGACCAAACGCACCCACTACACCAATTAGAGGCGCCCCTCTAACTTGCATTGATATTATAGATCTATAACAATCTTCTAAGTCGTCTAAGTAAAGATATTTTACCTGTCCTGGGAGTTTACTTTGATCGATTATCTTTAATCTGTTTTTTGTCCACTGTATATGGTTCATCCTTCATCTGAGCGTATCTTAATAAGTCTGTGAATTTAAACCTAGAGCCCAGACTTGACTTGGAGCCATCATATCTTATAATCGTTCTGTCTCTAATCTGTTTTACCATATCATTCTTACTAATATATTATTCAACAATTTTTCTTAGGAAGAAGGGTTTCGTTGTTGAAGATTTCCATAAGAAAGATAAAAGACTTGTTCCCAAACCCGCTGGCCCAGCCATTTTTGCCGGTATAAGTCTACCGCTTATCCTTCTTTTTGCTTACACATTTGAAATAAAATATTTTGCTGTTTTTTTGTCTATATCAATAATATTCTTGATCGGTCTAGTCGACGACCTGAAGGTTCTAAGCGGTAAATTGAAGACGTCTTTAACAATAATTGGATCATTTCCACTGCTTTTCTTTGGAGTCTATGATTCACATCTTCTTTTTCCCATATTTGGTTCGGTTAGGATAACCATAATTTATCCACTACTTGTTCTTTTTGCTATCCCTGTAGTTGCGAACGCGTTTAACATGATAGATGTCTATAACGGAACAATAAGTGGTTCGAGTGCTATACTATGTTTTTCTCAAATAATTCCTATACTGTTATATGGGAACTATGAAAACGTGATCTTCCCGCTACTAATATTTGCCGCATCGTTTGCACTTTTTCTATTCAACAAATATCCTTCGAAGATATTTGCTGGTGATTCAGGAAGCCTGATGTTAGGTGCTTTGTTTTGTGCAAGCGCAATAGTTACTAGGACAGAGATTCCTTCACTTATCGCCTTTGTTCCTGCGATATTGAATGGATTCTTCATTCTTGCAAGCATCAAGGGTGTGGTTGAGCATCGATCAATAAAAGCGCGACCTGTTTACATGAATGAAGATGGGCTCTTGGTGGCATCGAGAGATAAGAAGGCCCCGATGACTCTAGCGCGTCTGATTGTTGCCGACGGACCCATGTCCGAAAAGAAGGCTTCGACGAGGATTCTACTTTTGTTTGTCTTCAGCACTATTTTGGCGATTCTTACTTCGTTACTGATAAAGAGGTGAAGCCGTTGAAGAACTTTGTCTACCTTATTCTGCTCGTAACTTTTTCTTGGATAAGCTTGTTGCTTTTAACTTTCGCCGTGTTCCTGTTGATTGTTCCTTTCCCTCAAATATCAAACGGTTTTAGCGGAAGGGTAATTACAAGTGTTCTTCAAGCCTTTTTCTCATTGGTCCTCTCCTTGGCATGGCTTGCCTCGCTGCTTTTGATAAGGAATTATATAGCGAGGATAAGTGTTTTTAGGTAGAACTTTTTTCCCACGTCTTCCTTTTTTCATCGTATGTTTTCCTGTCGTAGGCTGGTTTTGCGGGGGAGCCTATGACAAGAGTTTCAGAGGGGACATCTTTTGTTACAACAGATCCCATCGCTATCACACAGCCTCTTCCGAGCCTTACTCCTGCCTTTATTACCGACCTCGCACCTATTGAAACATCATTTTCTACGATTACACCTGCCATCTTCTTGCTTGGTGGATAAGGGTCGTTGGTAAAGACCGTAGCTGGACCTATGAAAACATTGTCACCTATAACCGTTTGCGGAGGTATATACGTCAATCCTTCTATTCGAACATGGCTACCTATCTTGACGTTATAGTCTATGTGGCATAAAGATCCTATCATGACATCATCTCCTATAATCGTGTTATCTCCTACATAGGTGAAATGCCAAACTTTCACATTTTTTCCCAGCTTGGCTTTTTTGCTGACATAGTTAATTACTTTCTTCATCCCTATCTTAAATTCATATTTCTGTTATCCTACTATTTTTACGTTTTTGTTCAGAGCTCTATAAATATTGCTGATCCAAGCCTGTTTGAAGTTAATGCGGCTTGGGCTATCTTGGTTGCCTTCACACCATCCTCTCCCGTAACTTCTGGCTGCTTCTTTTCTTTGATAGACTCCACAAAATGCCTTAGTTCTAATGTGAGCGGTTCTTCATATTTGATTCTAGGTATGTCTATTCTATCCTCTAGGTCGATCTTGATTTCCTGTGTAATAAAGTCTAAGGATATTATCCCGTTTTCTCCGACAATTTCAAGTTGCCTGAGTTTTCTTGGTGTTATCCAGTTTGATATTATCAACGATGAACGTTCTTCTGGAAATCCTAAAGTTAAGGCTGAAACCCTTTCTCTGTCTAATCCGAAATTTCCTGTTCTTGCAAATACCAATGTTGGCTCTTTACCGAAGAACCATCTTGAAAGATCGATATCATGTATTGTTGTGTCCAAAATAACTCCTACGTCGAGAATATGAGCGGGCCATCTGTTTTCTCTGATGAACATCAAATAAAGGGGGTCTCCTATTTTTCCCTTTGAGACGAGATTTTTAGCTTCTATCATGGCTGGATTAAATCGTTCTATAAATCCAACAGTCATAATCGTCTTTTTTTCTTTAGCCTTCTTAACAAGGTGTTCTCCTTCCTCAACATCATATGTGAAAGGTTTTTCTACCAGAAGGTTTCTTCCGCTTTCTATAACCTTTGAAGCTATTTGGAAATGTGTTTTTGTAGGTGTGCTAACGATGACGCCATCAAGGTCGTGTTTAAGAAAGCTGTCAACATCTGTATAAGCCTCAACCCCATATTTCTTGGAATTCTCTCTAGCCCTGTCTTCGTTTAGGTCGCAGATCGCCCCCAATACTTTTAGCTCGTTTAACACCCTCAGATGGTTCTTACCCCAGCCACCTGTGCCTATAACACCTATCTTGACGTCTGTCATTTCATGGCCACCTTGACGGAGGCAACGTAGCCTTAATAACCGTAATCATCTGGTTTTTCCCTTTTATCTGGTTTGAAACACTCTGGTAATCTAAATCTGAGCAGGCTATTAAAAATGTAGGGTTCCTGTTCAGGGCTGAAGAAAGAATTTTTTTCTGCACTAACTCTCGGTATGAAAGGACTTGTACGTCAACAAAGATGTCCTGCAGCAATAAAATCAGATCCTGCGATGCCTTTTCTATGTCCGGTCTTATGTGATAGCTGCTCTTGCTCCATAATGCAATTATTCTTGCCCTGCTAGGTTTTACGTTATTTTCTTTAGTTAATCCTTTTAGGTAGTTTAATAGGTTTTTTGGGTAGCTTTCCACTATTCTGATCAAGGAACTTGAAAAACTCTTCAACTGCGTTCCTCTCCCTGTTGTTATATAGATCATTTTCAGATCCGTATAGTAAGAGAAGAGATTGCTGTAATAGGGATGTTCTTCTTCAGGGTTGGTAGCGGCGGTCGAGGTGATCATCTGAGCTGTGTAGTATGAGAACCTTTCCAGTATTTTGCTGAAGAAGATCTTCTCGGCTTCTTCAAGCGTTGACTCTTGGATGTTTTGTCCTAGTGCTTCGCACAACATCTTTTGGGCACCTTCCACGTTTCCGAATGTTCCTACGACGGTTGTTTTTCCGTCAAAGAAGGGTGGTAAAAAGATTACGCCGTATTCACTTCCATCGAGATTTGTATATTTTCTAACCATTTTTACTATTTCCTTTTGCCCATCGAAACCCAGTGGCACCGAAAATATGAGGACTGATCCTTTAGATATAATTGGGATTATCTCCTTTAATGAACGCTCGTATTGGTGATAGATTTCAGTGACTTCACATCTTATCTTTGGACAGTAGACGAGAACGTCTGAATTCGATATAGTGTCTTGGAGGGATGTGATTTCAGCTAAAGTTTCTTCTTCAAAAAACTCGTCAACAGTTTGACTTTTGGAGAAGTCTTTTCTGCTCACCTTCATGGGTGAATTGAGTCTTTCATCTATTATTAAGGTCTCAAACCCCTTTTCAGAGAATTTTGAAGCCATATCATATCCTTCTTTACTCAGACCGTATACCGTGAGGTGTTTTTTGCTCCACGTCATCAACAAATTTAAAACCTCAACTATTATATAGTTTTGTGCTAAAAATATGAAAGTTTGGATTGACGCATTAACGCCAAAACAGGCCCTTTTCTTTAATGTAGTTAAAGACTGGTTGAAGAGTGGTGGGCATGAGGTCTTTTCGACGACTCGGGCTGGTTACGGAGGTTATGAATTAGGGTCGATCGTTAACTATTATTTAGAAGTTGTTGGAAAACATGGGCTTACACCTTTCGAGAAACTTGTCGAAAGTTCAAGAAGAATTCAAGCTCTTTCAAAAATCATTTACGATGGGTGCTTCGACTTAGCTTTGTCCTTTTCATCTCCAGAATGTGCGAGAGTATCCTTCGGCCTTGGAATTCCACACCTAAACTTTAGCGATAGCCCGCATGCCGTTCACGCATCAAAATTAACCGTTCCCCTTTCTAGACTTCTATTTACACCTTGGATTATTCCTACGAACGTTTGGACCAAGTACGGTATTGAAGCGAAAAACGTTATTCATTACAGAGCAATTGATGCATATATATGGTTGAGGAACTGGCACTTTAGAGACATGAAGAAGGAGCTAGGTCTGGAGAAGAGGTTAACCATCACAATAAGAATGCACGAAGAGTACGCGTCCTATCTCCTTGGAAAAGGTGGTAATGTACTTGGTTTTGTGAGGGAGATCGTCAACCAATATGCCGATAAAGCCAATATCATCATACTATCCAGATATCAGAACGGGAATAGCAATCTGAAGACAGAATTTGGAGATGATATCACCCTGCTAGATTCAGCCGTAGACGGGCCTAGTTTGATCAAGAGCTCTGACGTCTTTGTTGGAATGGGTGGCACCATGACTCATGAAGCTGCTCTTCTAGGTGTGCCAGCAATATCTGCTTATCCAGGCAAAGCAACGTTGATTGAAGAGTTTCTAATAAAAAAGAAACTGATTTTTAAACATGATAATGTTAATGCTTTTATGAAGTTTCTTTCCCTTGTATGTTGCGATGATGATTGGAGGATTAAGTACAGGAAGCGTTCCCATGAATTTTGGGATTCTCTGGAAGACCCTCGCGAAAAAATTATTTCAAAGATCGAGACGATCGGGAAAAAGGTTTAAACCTATCTCTTCAAAAGGTGAGCATATAGCCCGGTGGTGCAGTGGTCAAACATAGCGGGCTTTGGACCCGTTGACACCAGTTCGAATCTGGTCCGGGCTATCTCATAAACAGTTTCCAAAGTTCAGAATAGACTCCTTTAAGATTCTTCCGTTCTTCAGGCAGGTTTAAAATAATATCTATCGATATGCTTCCTGAATCCTCGGTTTACATAAAAATGGAGAGATACTTGACTTTTAAAGATCTTCCATGAGTCGACTTTACGAGTCAAAGAATTGTTCTTTTAGCCTGTTAGCAAGTCTTTCATATTCGATTATCTTCTCTCTTCCGCTTTCTAAATTCTTTGTGATACAACAATTTTCCTTATCTTCTTTTGGAGCCACGATTATAGCATAACTGCAATGCTTTGAAGCGTATGCAAATTGTTTCCTTAGATCTCTAGAGTACAGATCAGTTATTGCAGGGTATCCTTCCCTTCTAAGTTCTGCAGCTATTTTTTGAGCCTTGTGTTTTAGGTCTTCAGTTGCATTTGCTACAAAAATCATTTTTTTCTTGGCGTTTGAAAGGTTTTCTTTTTGTTCAAGCACCATCATCAACCTTTCAACTCCTCCTGCAACACCTGTAGCTGAAATATCATCCCTTCCAAAGACTTGCATAAGTTTATCGTATCTGCCTCCTCCTGCGATAGCAAGTTTGCTTAAAGAGCCTTCATAGAATTCGTAGACGATTCCACTATAATAGTCTATTCCTCTGACGATTCCTAGATTTATGTGGAAGTTCTTTATTCCTCTGCTATCTAATTCTTCAACAATGTATCTTAAATCGTTTGTTTTTTTCAGATGAAGTTCATCCAACTGCGACAGCGCGCTACTAGGCTCACCTGAGATTTTTCCTATTGATAAAACCTTTCTTACTTTTTCCTCGGTAAATCCCTTAGACGTGTATTCTTTCAAAATTTCTTCCTCACCCTTCTTTGTGGTCTTATCTAGCAGTCTTAGGAGCTCATTGACTGCTTCTTCCTCTTTCACTCCTAAAATCTCAATTATGTATTCTTCTACGATCTTTCTATCATTCAGCTCTACTTGCACGCCTTTTAGTCCAACTTTGTCAAAATAGGTTGTTGACAGTTCAACGATTTCGGCGTCTGATTCTATTCGGGGCTTCCCATATATCTCTGAATCCCATTGATAAAACCATCGATATCGTCCGTGCTGAGGCTCATCGTATCTCCAAACACCTGAAAATGCTCCAATTTTTGTCGGGAACTCCAAATCCCTTCTTGAAGCAACATACCTGCTAATTCCGACAGTTAGATCAAATCTTAAGCCTAAATCTCTCTGAGCTTTATCCTTGAAGCAATAGATTTCATCGATTATTGAAGAACCACTTTTCGTCTCCAATGTGCTCAGATTTTCTAGGGGAGACGGTTCCATTTTGTTGAAGCCAAAAAGTCCTAATGTTTCTACGAACTTTTCTCTTAGCCATTCCATCTTAACGAATTCCTGGGGTTCGATATCCCTTAGCCCACGGGGAAGTTCAAGCTTCAAATTCTATCACTTTAGAGTGTCCTCTATTTCTGAGAGCAGGGCTGTAAGTTGTATCTCAGGATTTGCACCCATTATAATCCGATAATCACATTCGGCAAGAATTTCTGCTGCCTTTCCGTGGTCGATCCTATCATCCTCCATCAAAACATTGCCTACAATCTTCAAGATTTCAGTTTCTGATACACCGTTTATTTTTAAAAGTTCTACCAAAATCTTTCTTGAATCATTGAACCTTCCTTTCAGCGCATGTTCGACCATTCTTTTAATAGTCTCTTCACCCATCATTCCAGCCTGTTTCTTGACACTTTCTTTTGTAACCTTTTCGTCTATAATAGCAGATTGGAGAAGATTTATTGTCTGCCTTAAATCACCTTCTGTAATATCGTATAGAAGGTCTAGCGCTCCTTCTTCTGGTTTAATGTGCTCATTTTTGCATATTTTAATCATCTGTTGAACAACCCCCTCCCTATCGAGTCTTTGGAATCTGAAGATTGCGCATCGACTCTGTAAAGGCTCAATGATCTGAGAAGAATAGTTACATATCATTATGAACCTTGTATATTTGGAACTCTCTTCCATTATCCTCCTTAATGCGGTCTGAGCGTCATGTGTCATTTCGTCAGCTTCGTCCAAGATTATAAGTCTGAAAGGAATGTTGACACTTCTATCTACGTACCCAGCAAAAGTCTTGATTCTTTCCCTCACGATCTTTATTCCCCTCTCATCTGAGGCGTTAAGTTCTAGGGTATAATCTCTCCAGACATTTCCCAGAAGCTTATGTGCCAAGATTAAAGCTACCGTAGTCTTTCCTGTGCCAGGTGGTCCTGCAAAAAGGAAATGAGGCATCTCAAGGGGCTTATCAATAAGTGGTATGATTCTTTCGATAACTTCTTTTTGGTTTACAACGTCTTCCAGTTCTTTCGGTCTGTATTTTTCAACCCACATCAGTTCTTCTTGGCTCATTGTTTTTCTCACTTTACCAATAAAACATTGTGGATATAAGCGTAAATTACAGACATTTTTATCGATTATTAGGCAAACAGTAAGCTCTATGAATCATGTCTTGTCTCATTTTCTTTCTTAAAGCTTTTAATTGTCGGAACATCATTATGTTGCGATTAAAGGTGTCCATGTCGATCAAAGAGTTGTTTGAAATAAGAAGAATGGGTTTTCTTATAAGCCCAGTTAAAGTAGTTTTTAAATCATCGGTATCGAACATAAGGCTTGGAAGTCTCCAAATAGAAGCTGTTATGGAGGGTTCAAGCATGTCTCTGCCCCTTTGGGCTGCAGATGTGCTTGCTAAAAACGGATTTGTAGACATTCAAGAGGAAAATTTTAGCGATGATTTCTTTAGGAGTGTTGCAAAGGAGAAACTTCTAAAGGATTCAGTAAACCTTTCACAGCTGGATGATGGCTTTTACATAAATCTGATTGATTTCATTAAAAGGAAACGTACGGAAAACTCCTCTGACGTTCCTTTAAGGAATGATTTCCTTAAAATCCATAACGACGCATCAGATCTGGTCAGCATAAGGATAAGAAAAATTCTGCACTATGCTCGAACCTACTCTGAAACTAGTGATGTTCTTCCTAAACTCACGTTAGAGGAGCGTATTCTGCTTCAGACACTCCAAAAGGATGTAAATGAGCTCACTTCCTCCATATTTGAGAAAGGTGAGTAAGCATGGAAGTTTCTTCTGATTCCCGTCTGAAGGATAACTTTTCAAACTTCATACGAGGCCAGCTCGACGAATCTAATCAGCCGAAGTATAGGGTTCAATTGAACAATATTATACAAAAGAATTCTAATTCGCTAGTTGTAGATTATGCAGATCTCTCAAAGTATGATAGTGATCTTGCAGCCACCTCCACCAAGGATCCGAACAAGTATTTAGACATGTTCTCTAGGTCAGCGTTAGAATTTCTCAAGGAGACAGATCCTGATTACGCAAAGAGGGTCGAAAAATATTTTATCGTACGTTTCAGGAATCTTCCAGAAAGGTATCCCCTAAGAAAGCTTGACGTCAGCACCCTTAGTACCCTTGTAGCTATAACAGGGATCGTAGTGAGGGTTTCAGAAGTGAAGCCTTACCTAATAGAAGCAGCGTGGGTCTGTCAAAAATGCGGCCATGTTACCTTTATCCCACAAAAAGAGCGAATTGTAAGGAAACCGGAAAGATGTATGGAATGTAATGAAGAAAATTTAAAGCTTGACGACTTCAAAGGCACTTACATCAATTATCAGGTTCTTCGTGTACAAGAACTTCCTGAAGAGCTTCCGCCGGGACAACTTCCAAGGCAACTTGACATAAGACTGTACAGTGATATTGTTGACATTGCAAGACCCGGTGATAGAGTAATTATAACTGGCATTCTTAAGGCGGAGGAAGAATTCAGTGTAAGAGGTGGACGATTAAGAACTTTCAACGCCCTACTTGAGGGCAATCATGTTGAGGTCTTAGGGAAGGCACCTGAGGATGTAATGATAGAAAAAGCCGATGAACTCAAGTTCAGGGAGCTTGCTAGGCGTCCTGACTGGGTGAAGACGATCATCAGCTCTTTTTCGCCATCTATATATGGGCATGATCTTCTGAAGGAAGCTATCCTGTTTCTGATCGTTGGTGCGCCTCAGATAATTCTTCCAGACGGAACTACATTAAGGGGTGACATTAATATTTTGTTAATTGGCGACCCTGGAACGGCCAAGAGTGAGCTTCTTAAGTATTCAGTAAGGCTTGCTCCAAGGGGTTTGTATACTTCTGGAAAAGGTACAACTGCTGCTGGTCTGACGGCTGCTGTTGTTCGTGAAAAGAGTGGAATGCTGATGCTTGAAGCTGGGGCCATAGTTCTGGCTGACCAGGGAATTTGTGCAATAGACGAATTTGATAAGATGACTAATATTGATCGTCAGGCTCTACATGAAGCTATGGAACAGCAGACGGTTTCTGTAGCGAAAGGTGGCATTGTTGTGACATTGAATGCTCGAACATCTATTCTATCTGCGGCTAACCCATTATTAGGGAAATATGATCCTTACAAGAACTTGGCTGAGAACATAAACCTTCCATCCCCTCTTCTGACGAGGTTTGATCTGATATTTGTAATAAGAGATGTGCCTGAAAGGGTTGTTGACGAGCAGATAGCTTCTCACATAATGGCAATTCGTAGTTCTCGTTCATTTGTTCAGAAACCTCCATTAGATATCGCGTTTCTCAGGAAGTATCTGATGTACTGTAAAAATACCAGCCCTACTATAACGCCTGAAGCGGAGAAGATGATGATCGACTTTTACCTTGAAATGCGTACTCAGACAGAAAGTCAAGCTATACCGGTCACACCCCGACAGTTAGAATCCCTGATTAGACTTTCTATGGCAAGAGCAAGACTTCTACTCAGAAACGAGGTCACCAAGGATGACGTGGCTGAAGCAATAACGCTGACTAAGAACATGCTCTATACCGTAGCTATAGACCAGAAGACTGGAAAGATGGACATGGGCACGATCACGGGCACACCTGCAAGTGAAAGAAGTAAGCTTGAAATAATCTTCCAGAAGTATAAGGAACTTTCTGGGCCGACAAATGAAGCTGTAGAACTGAACGGTTTAATAAGATCCGTCGTCGAAACCGGCAAATTTAATGAAGTAGACGCTAAAATGTACTTTTCACAACTTGAGCAGAAAGGGGTCTTCTATATGGTTAAACCTGGCTTTTATAGAAGGGCTTAGGTATGCATGTTGAAGAACTGCAACTGCCGGATCAGGTTAAAGAGCTTCTGAAGAATCTAGGCTATCAGACACTTTATCCTCCCCAAGAAGAGGCTGTAAACAAGGGGGTTTTGGAAGGTGCGAACGTTCTGATAACGTCTCCGACGGCCAGTGGCAAGACCCTAGTTGCAATGATGTGTGCCGCTAAAGCCATATTAGAAGATAGGAGAGTTGTATACCTTACACCACTAAGAGCTTTGGCAAGTGAAAAATATGAAGAATTCTCCCCCCTCTCTTCTCTAGTTAAGCCGGATGGATCCAAACCTGCCATAGCGATTTCGACCGGCGATTACGATAAGAAGAGCGACTATTTGAAGAACAAAGATCTTCTCGTTTTAACGAACGAGAAGTTTGATTCAATGCTCAGGCTTGATCCAGGCTGGATAGAGAAGATAGGGCTGATAGTGTTTGATGAAATCCATCTTTTAAACCAAGACGACCGGGGCCCGGTCGTCGAAATGCTGGTTTCTCGTTTTCTTTCATCTCCAACTAAAACTCAGATCATCGCTTTAAGTGCGACAGTTTCGAACTTTAGAGATATCGCTTCCTGGCTTAAGGCTGAAGTTGTCAACAACAAGTGGAGGCCGGTGAAACTACTTGAAGGGGCTTATTCTTCGGGTAAGATCGTCTTCTATGATGGCCAGAGCTATAATACCCTACAAAGCAAATACGGTCCAGCTATAGATTCTGCGTATGTAATGTTAAAGGATGGAGGACAGGTGTTGATATTTGCAGAAAATAGACGAAACGCTGTGTCTTTAGCAGAGAAGGCCACATCAATAACTTCGAATCTTCTGTCGGAGGAAGAAAGCAAGAAGCTTAGGGATGTCTACGAAGAAATCATGACTTCAGATGAAATCACAGAAGTGGGAAGGAAACTGGCTGGTATCGTCATCAAGGGCTCATCATTCCATCATGCTGGGTTGCCTTCATCTTGCAGAAGAATTATCGAAAGGGCGTTTAAGGAGGGGCTTATCAAGGTGCTCTGTTCGACGCCAACCTTGGCAGCAGGCGTTAACTTACCTGCAAGAACAGTCATAATCAACAGCCTTTCAAGATATAACAGTGAATGGGGACAGAACGAGGATATAGGTGTTCTAGAGTATAAACAATTTTGTGGTAGAGCTGGTAGACCACAATACGATAAAATAGGGTATGCGATAACAATACTTAGATTTGACGATGTTGAATCATTCTTTGAACATTACGTTAACGGCACTCCTGAGCCTTTGTATTCAAAGCTGATAGACAACGAGATATTAAGGGATCATCTGCTCGCCACCATCGTAAGCTACCCAGGAGCATCAGAAAAAGAGCTTTGCGCATTCTTTTCTAAAACATTCCTAGGATATCAAAGGCGTCCTCAGTTTATTTCCTCTAAAATTAGAGTTAATTTGTCATATTTAAAGATCAACGACCTTATTGAAGAGGAAAACGGAAGATATATCGCTACAGAATTCGGTAAGAACATATCTTTCCTCTATATATCGACATCAACTGGAATACACTATAAGACGATAATGGAGTACTACGCTAGGCATAAAGATGACATATCGTCCGATGAAGATCTGGTTCTCCTTTCTGCTATATTATCGAATGATTTCCAGCCAAAATTTTCATTAAGAAGGGTTGATATGGAATCTTATGACACTCCCAAAGACGAAATAGAATCCTCATTCGGCTCGATCTTCGGAAATTTGTTCTCTGTTTATCAATTTAATGAGGTAGGGAGAAGCTTCATGTCCCTCAGAGAATGGTTAAACGAAAAGACTGAAAACGAAATATATGACAAGTTCTCCATCGAACCAGGTGACCTTTATCGCCAAGTCGAATCAATAGAATGGTTGGTTCACGCCTTCTCTAGAATCGCTTCGCTTCTGGAGCTGAGGGAACTTCAGATGGTGGCGTCAGAGCTTGAAGAACGTATAAAATATGGCGTCAAGAAGGAACTTTTAGAACTTACACAGCTCGAAGGTGTAGGCCGCATCAGGGCACGACTGCTGTACTCAAGAGGTTTTAGGAATTTAAACGATCTCCGTAAGGCTAAGGAATTAGATATCGCAAGAATTCCAAAACTTGGTCCCGTCATCGCTAAACGGATAAAGGAGCAGATTTTAAGGCCCCGCTAGAATCTTCCAAAACACTTAAAACCTTTCAATCTCAAACGTGTAACATATGTCAAGCGTTCCAGTGTTGCCGATAGACTCCGGAAGATACGGTTCAGTTGAGTCTAAAGCAATTTTCACTGAAGAATCTCGCCTCAAGTACATGCTCGAAGTGGAAGCCGCTGTCGCGAACGCTGAGGCATCTTTGAGATTAATACCATTGAAAGCTGCCAAAGAGATTGCTTTAAAATCTAATGTAAAATTGGTTTCCTATGAGAAGTGGAAAGAGATTGAAAAGACTACAAAGCATGAGACAGCTTCCCTAGTGGAAGCACTTGTTTCCGTTGTATCTGACGAAAGTAAACCTTGGGTTCACTACGGTCTAACGAGCCAAGATATCCTTGACACCTCTCTTTCTCTGCAACTAAAGGATTACATCGAACTAATTGAAGGGAAACTTAAGAATCTAATCCTTTTACTTGGAAAAAACGCTGAAAAGTATTTGTCACTTACTTCTGTTGGAAGAACGCACGGGCAACACGCTTCAATAATCTCTTTCGGTCAGAAATTTGCCGTTTGGGCAGATGATTGCATGCTCCATATGAATAGGCTCTCTGAAATTAGACCAAGAGTAATGATGTGCAAAACCCTGGGTGTCGTGGGTAATGGTTCAGTTATCGGCTCTAAGGCATTAGAAGTCATGGAGATTACCGCATCTAAACTTGGATTGTACCCTGTCAGCTCAGCAACACAGGTCGTTTCGAGGGAGAACTATGCCGAATTCGTCTGGTGGTGCGCTCTAGTCGCTTCTACATGTGACAAAATAGCCACTGAATTCAGAAATCTTTCGAGAACCGAAATTAGCGAATTTGAAGAAGAGTTCTCCAAAGACCAGATAGGGAGTTCTGCTGTGCCTTCAAAGCGGAACCCAATTTCCTGTGAGAAAATCTCTAGCCTAGCTAGGCTTCTGCGCTCTCTACCCACTGTTGCTCTAGAAAACATCCCACTGTGGCATGAACGGGACTTGACTAATTCTGCAAACGAACGTTTCATAATACCTATGTCAGCTATTTTGCTCGATGATGTTTTAGACACCTTACTTAAGGTACTTGCAAAGATGGTTATAAGAGAAGACATGGTTAAAGCAAATATAGAGATTACGATGGGCCAAGTTTATTCCGAATTCGTCCTTGATGTATTGTTGAAAAAGGAAATATCACGTTCAGAAGCGCACAAGATACTGAGAGAAGTTTCATCCAAATCTAGATCTAAGGGGATACAATTCAAAAGCGCGATTATGGAGGATGAAAGGATAAACAGGCTAATAAGTGAAGATGAGCTTAATAGGATATTTATTCCGGAAGCCCACATCGAAGGCTCTCAAGCGATAATCAAAGGTACCCTGAAAAGGATAAAGGAGAAACTTGGAAAGTGACGTTTTCTCTAAAACAAATGGCTACTGCATATTCTTTGGAAGGAAAATTTTAGCCAGCTTTATTAGACCAATAATAAACCTGATGGAGTATAGAAAAAAAGAAAAAATTGTCTTTTACGATGGCTTGAGCTTCAAGGAAGCTCTGGAAGATTTAAGACCAAATGGAGTTATCTCATGTTTTTTTCCATCAAACGAATCAAATTTATCGAGTGCTTTGATTCACGGCAGGATATTTGATCAGGAGAGGAACCAAAGAAGAATAAGAGAAATGCATCACCTTATTACAAAAAATGGCATAAAAAATTGTGCCGAGCAAAGTTTCTCTCTTGATATCGATGGAGATTTCTCAATCGCAATTGTCGATGGAGGCCAGCTTCTTGCTTTACGTTCTCCAATTTCCTCCAAACCCCTTTACTTCTTTAAGGGGGACGAACTTTTTGTACTAACAAGCGATCCCTACTCTTTACACCTATTGGGGTTACAGTGCGATTGTCTTCCCTCAGGCTCGATATTGCATGCAAGATTTGGCGAGAGAATTGACATTCACACAATAAGATACTATCATATGGAGACATCGAACAAAAAGGATGAGGGGCTAGAAGATTCTGCAAGAACCTTGAAATCATCGCTTGAGTACTCCGTTCATGAAAATTTGAGGGGAATCAAACGAGTCGGAGTCGCCTTTTCAGGAGGCCTTGACTCCACCGTACTAGCCAAACTTATTGAATCATTTGGTGTTACACCCATTCTGTTTACTGTATGTGCCAAAGACTCCCATGACTCAGTTCGTGCCAAGAAGGTTGCCGATCTTCTTTCCTTAGATAACAATATACTTTATGTAAATAGTGAATCGGTAGAAAAGAGAATAATGGCTATTTCTAGGACATTCGGCAAAATGAGTGCAATGGATTTTTCTATATCCTTAGTGTTGAACCTTGTTGCAGAGGAGGCAGCTCGTGTCGGATTAGAGCAGGTTGTAATCGGGCAGGGAGCAGACGAACTTCTTGGTGGATATCAGAAGTACACGAACATACTTAGAACTTGTGGTGCAACATCGCTGGAAGACACTTTAAAAACCGATTTTGAAGAACTACACTGTCATAAAATATCTAGGGACGAGGCTTCTGTCTCGATGTTCGCAGAACCGATAATGCCTTTCATAAACAAGAAGGTAGCTGAAACCGCGTTTTCGTTGCCAGTGGATTTTAAGATAAATAGTTTAAGTGGAGAAAGGAAAGTGGTTCTAAGATCTGTGGCAAAGGAACTGGGGCTGTCCGAAGAAATCTACCTCTACCCTAAGAAAGCTATGCAATACAGCTCCGGTATTCAAAAGCTTGTATCAAAAACGATGGAGAAAGACTAACAGACCCTTCTTATTCAAGAGAAATCCTAACAAATTCTTCCCCACACTTTACAACCTCTGTTAATCAAGTATAATGGGCAGCTCCTTAACATATTTTTGCTTCAACTTAATTAAGAGTTGAAGAACATTTGCTTCTTGGGGCTAGACTATTCGTTAAAATGTGATTAGAATTATACCATAAATTTAGTAATTACAAAAATTATATAAACTCTAAAATAATGATATGATACGTGAAAGAACACCCTAACCGTGTAACCAGGATTGATGTCCAGACTTTATCTGCTTCAGCCATTTTTGCTGCTTTATCGGCTATACTGACCTTTCTTCCAACTCTTAACTTTGTGTTTCTTCCTTATCTACAATTTCAAATTGCTGAGCTGCCAATTATGATAGGGGCACTTATTTATGGTCCCATAGCTGGTGTGATATCGGCTTTTGCTTATTGGTTAATACTCAATTTTGTTGGAACATTTCAACCATTAGGTCCTTTAATGGCATTTTTGGCCGTAATGGGTCTCATTATAGGTGCATGGATCGGGATAAATATGGCAAAAAAAATCGGCTTGAAATCTTCTGGAATCTTTGGAATTGGCTTAATACTGACTTTTGGCGCTTTGATTCGCATAATTCTTATGTCAGTATTGAATTACGTTATAATCTGGATATTAATGCCAAGTTTCTTTATTTTGGCAGTCAAAAGCTTAGGCGCTACACTAGGGTTACAGTTCCAAAGCAACGTGGACGCTTTGATAGTGATTATGGTCTTTACTGCTGTATTCAACATTATTCAAACTTTGTTGTCAGTGATTCCTTCCTATAGTATTGTTAAAATTATCTTCTACAAAAGAAACTTATTCAAAAAGAGGACTCCTTGGATGTCTTCATCAACTGACAATTCAAATGGAACTCGCTCAAACAGTTAAGTTAAAGACTAATTAGTAAATACATCTTTAGCCTTCCGACCATAACCCTTTTAAAAATATTGGCCAAAGTTTTTTCGAGTTAAATCATAAATTTAATCATTGTAACTCAGATTATCAAATCAATATTGTTTGTGTTACATATTTTAAGTCAGATTTCGTAATCCTTGTAAATTACTTTTACATCACTGTAAACAGATATCGTTATGCCTTTAGATGAAAATACATTATACGTGGAGAAGAATCGAATAAGATGTAACATAGTTTGCTTAGAGTTTTTAGTTTCTATTCTTTTTAGGGTAGTTCGTGGGCCGTTAATTATAATTGGTCTTGATAGGTTTGATAACTGTTCACGTTAAATTTATTTATTCCTGTTTAGAGCATGGAAAGCTGTAATAATGGTATAACATATGACTTTAAAGATATTCAGATCAGTCCTAATAATCGCTGATGACTTTACTGGCGCTAATGATACAACCGCTCAGTTTGCCAAGCTCGGCTTTTCGACAATAACAACGTTGGACATTGATACCGTTCCGATGCTGATGAAGAAATATGATGTCGTTGCAGTGGATACCGAAAGTAGAGCTCTCGACGTCCAAAAAGCTAAAGATAAGCTGCAATCATTGGGAATTAGAATAAGAAAAGGTTTCGGCAACACACTCATTTACAAGAAGATCGATTCAACTATTAGGGGAAACATAGTTCCAGAAATTAGAGGGTTATACGATGCCCTTGAACCTGATCTGGTAGTTTTTGTGCCTGCCTTTCCTAAACAGGAACGTATCATTAGAAATGGTATTCTCATGGTTAAAGGCGTTCCTGTTAACCAAACCTATTTTGGTAAAGACATTAGGACACCTGTCAAATCTTCTAGTATCCCTGATTACTTTAATGTTGCATTCAAAGAAGTCTACCACCATATATCGTTAAAGGAATTGAGAAGCGGAAGAATCAGAGAATTCATATCTAGCAGTAGAGTGATTTCTTCCGACGCTGAAAACGATGAAGACTTGAAGATCATAGTTCAAGAGGTATATGGATCAGATAAAGAGAACATAATATGGGTGGGTTCAGCTGGATTAGCTGAAAGTATCGCCTACAACGTTATCATAGGAAATCGTAAGGGAAAGCCTGTGCTGATGGCAGTCGGCTCCCCTAATGATCTGGCCAAAGATCAGGTCAAGACCTTTACTCAAGAGTTTCCATCAAAGCTTGTACTTGTAAAGATAGACGTCTTGGTTAACGATTTTGAATCCGAATGCAGGAGGGTTAAGAAGGAAGTAGCGGATGCATTAGCTTCCTCATCTGATGTAGTTGTAACAATATCCTACAGTCCCTCTCAGATTTCTGAGGGTGAAGCTATGGCAAAAAAATTGGGCGTTAGCATGTCTGAGTTCGGGCTTGTTTTGGCTGAAAAATTCGGCAATCTTGTTTCAGCTATCATTACAGGTTTCGGATGGAGCCAATTTTGCGGTCTTTTTATCACAGGAGGCGACGTCGCGGTATCAGTAATACGCAGCTTGAACATTGACGCGTTGGAATTGAAAGGAGAAATTGAGCCGGGTCTTCCGGTTCTCAACTACAATGGAAAATATATTGTAACTAAAGCAGGCGGCTTCGGGAACAAGGGAACCCTTATTAAAATAGCGGCGAGGTTGAAGGTTATGAGGCGAATGTAGTTGGATTCGAGCAAGCCCTTAATAGCAATAACTATGGGTGACCCAGCAGGATCCGGACCTGAAATAACCTTAAAGGCTTTGAAAAACAAAAGTCTTCCCCAAAACGCCAGATACGTTCTAGTAGGCGATTTCCAGGTGTTCAGAAAGGCTTCGGAGACCATCGGAGCAAAGGAACTGAAATTCGTCAAGATATCTTCTCCCTCGGAAGCTTTAGACGCACCTCTGACCGTTAACGTCATCGACCTTAATGACGTTGACATGGCAGCACTTATCTACGGAAAATCCTCCTCACTGGGAGGAAAGTCGGCCTACGATGCTATAGTTCAGGCAGTACGCTATGCACTCTCGAATGACGTACATGCGATTGTTACCGCTCCAATAAGCAAGGATAGCTTGAACTCGGCTGGGTACAGTTATCCTGGACACACCGAACTCTTGGCAGACCTGACGGATGCTAAAGATGTTAAGATGATGCTGGTTGCGGGGCCGTTCAAAGTAGTTCATGTAACCACACATGTTTCTATGCGCGAAGCCATAGATCTTATAAAGAAGGAGAGGGTGCTGAAAACTCTAGAGTTGACGCAACGAAGTTTAGTTGAATTATTTGGGACCCCCCAAGCAAGGATAGCTGTCGCCGGTTTAAATCCTCACGCAGGGGAAAACGGTCTTTTCGGCGACGAAGAAATAAACGAGATCTCTCCCGCAATCAAAGAAGCAGCCGCCAAAGGCGTAAACGTTACAGGACCATATCCTCCTGACACGATCTTCTATCGTGCATATTTCGTCAAGCAATTTGATGTTGTCATAGCGATGTACCATGACCAAGGGCATATAGCGATGAAGATGGTCGGTTTCATGGAAGGGGTTAACCTTAGCCTTGGTCTGCCTATAATAAGAACTTCACCAGACCACGGTACGGTTTGGGGTAAGGCTGGAAAGGGCACAGGCAATGAAACAGCAACTCTAGAGGCAATAAAGTTGGCTGTAGAACTTGCTACGAAAAAGTTTAAGCTGTGCGCCTGAATCAACCTGCCATCGTATTACATTTTTCACGTAGTCTTAATTCTATAGTAAATTGCTTTAGAAAAGCTTAAGTCAACTCGACTGAAAGTTTCTGCAATGCTCGGAAAGGAAATACTCTATCTATCTAAAAAGGATGTTCAAGCTGCTGGGTTGGGTTTCAAAGAGATCGTATCAACTGTCAAGGATGTGTTCGAGGAAAAGTACCACGAAAGGGTTGAAATGCCGCCAAAACCGGGCATTCATCCAATAGAAGACGCCTTCATTCACGCTATGCCAGCCTACATACCGAAGATCGATGCCGCAGGCATAAAGTGGATAGCCGGATACCCACAAAATCCTTCAAAGAATCTCCCGTACATATCAGGGTTGATTATATTAAATGACCCAAGTACCGGTCTGCCTGTCTGTATAATGGACGCCTCATGGGTGACTGCAAAGAGAACAGGTGCCGTAACCGTGCTTTCTGCGAAGTATCTTGCACGAGAGAACCCAGAAGTAATAGGCATAGTCGGGTGTGGCGTTCAGGGAAAAAGTCATCTGGAAGCGTTGTGCTCTGAGTTCAATAGTATAAAAAATGTTAAAGCATTCGACGTATCGAAGGAGAAGCTAGAGCAGTATGTAGAATATGCTAAGAGAAATTTTAACGTCGAAATCATAAAGGCAGCAGGTCCCAGAGAGGTTGTGGAAGATTCGGACATTATAGTAACTGCAACACCTATATCGAAGAAGCCTAATCCTGTGGCCAAGCTCAGCTGGGTGAAGAGAGGTGCGCTCATGTGCCCTATCGAATTTGATAGCTACTGGGATTCAGACACCTTCCGCAAACCTGATAGGCTTTACACCGATGACTTAAAACAGTTCGAATACTACAAGACAATAGGGCACTTCCAGTCTGTTGAAAGGGTTGATGGTGAACTCTGTGAGCTTGTTGCTGGCGTAAAGAAGGGGCGCAAGAATGAAAATGAGCGAATAACTGCGGTGAACTTGGGTCTAGCGCTTGTTGACCTGGCGGTTTCTAAAGCAGTCTACGATAAAGCACTGAAGAATAAAATCGGCGTAGCTTTACCATATTGATATAGTTCTGACTAAATTATTTCCTCTTTACGTTCTATTACCTCGTATTCTTTCTATGGTTTCCATAGTCAACGGTAGCGTAGCCTGCTCCATTACTTCAGCCATTGCTATAATATTGTCCTCGGGGACAAAATTTTCTGTTGAAGCGATAAGCATTGTCCTGTCAGACGGAATGGTCTTTTCTAACTGTTCCAAAAGGTACTCCTTTACTTTGGAAGGTCTTGGTCCAAGAGCTGTCGAAATCGCTGAAGGGAAATTTATCCAAATGATCTTATCCTTCCAGAGCGATAACGCGGTGTCAAGAGGCAGGTCTCCCATCGGCGGTGGAGTAACAGCCTCCACAATATCCACTTTGGATTTTGTGACAAGTCCTGTGAGCGCTTTAAGTTTTCCGTCCATGTGGACGTTCAAAAGTTTACCCTTAGAATGAAGTGTTCTCCAACACTTCTCGTAGGTTGGCAGATAGTATCTCTCAAACATCTGAGGATTCACTAGCACACTGTCTATGTTTCCCCCGTAAGCTATTACTTCGGAGGGTGAGTCCGCGGATATTGGAAAGAGCTCATCTTCATATTTCTGTTCAAGAGCGTTGTATACTTCTTCGACTTCCTCCCTATTTTTTAAGAGGTCAAGGTACAATCTTGATCCAACCCATGTTATGAGAAGTCTCTGCATCGGCTCATAGGGTATCGTCGTTATAACTATGCCGTCGTCTCCTATCCTTTGAAGCTGATCCTCTACGGGATAATAGTAGGGCTCGTATTTGGTGTGTTCTATTATGAACTTGAGAATTTTATAATCCTCAGGTTTCTTCACAAGATACTGTGTCCTTATAGGCTGCATTCCCTTCCAATCCCTGCCAAACAGTGCTTGGCCGTAGCCGGCACCTACTCTCATCACTTCCGTTAGACTGCCTATTGGTGTCCTATATGTTGTAACGATTGAGCCGGGTTCGTTTTTTGTTGTAACCTCAACATCTGATATAGATTCGTTGTAGCATGGTCTGTAGATGAGAAGTGCCATGCCCATGTTTCTTGCTTTTCTTTCTTTTTCCCCTCGAGGAAGATGCCTGTCACAATGCGCAAACGGTATCCTATCGGGCATACCCCCATTCAATAACGTGAGTACTCTTTCTCTTTGGTTCATCATGATGCGCCTTCCTTAATTGTCATATACTCACGATATATATTCATTGTTCAGGTTTATGCTGGTGGACTTGATATGTCGGGTTTAATCGCTCAGAAGCTTAGGAAGCAGACGTCTTAGCTTGTGGGAACCTTTTCTCTATGCTTTTCAATATTTTTAATCTGCTTCTTAAAATATTTATTAGCAGGCTTTTGAAATTATCGACGGAAAATAAATTGAGAGCAATTTCGTTAAAGCTTGTCGCAATAGCTGTAGCTGTTATTATTGTCATAACGGGGGTTAGCACTGTCGTGTTTATTGGATTAGTTGGGGCCAAAACTGTAACTACAACTTCTACTACAACCTCAACTGAGACAACTACGGTACCATCTCTCACTACAACTACTGCGACAGTTACTTCAACAACTACTATAACGCCGACAACGTCCACTGCTGCAGCTACCTCAACTGTTACAACCACTTCAGTAACTACTACAACGTCTTTGGTAACAACTACAATAACAACTACAGTAATGCCGACAACTACAATATCCCCAAACATTACTGGAAATGAAATTTTAAGCTTAGATTGGGCGGGCTATGTTGTCATCTCAGATTATCAAAACCCTCAATCCGTTATAACAGGTGTGAACAGTTCATGGATAGTTCCAAGCGTGTCCATTTCACAGAATAATACTCTTTCTTTCTACAGTGCATTATGGATAGGTATCGGTGGTTTCACGGATAGAACGTTGATTCAATGTGGTACTGAACAGGACTCTGTAAACGGACAAGCTCAATATTCCGCTTGGTTCGAAGTGTTACCAATGTATTCAAGGACCCTAATGAGTTTCAATGTCTCGCCAAGGGATAAGATTATCGCTTCAATAACCTTAGTTGATCCAACAACGGATCTGTGGCTAATAAACCTGAATGATACAACCACAAAACAGGCGTTTCATCAGAACGTCGTCTACAGATCAAGTATGCTTTCAGCTGAATGGATTGTTGAGAGACCTACATTCGGCCGTCAGCTGAGTAATCTGGCCAACTTTGGGAGCGCATCGTTTTCGAACGCCACCGCCATAGTTGGCAACAAAGTTGGAGCGATAGGAAGTTTCCCGTACTACGTGACTATAATGCACGATAGTCAAAATAACAACCTCACAAACATTTCTCCTCTAGCATCTGATGGGTTAGGTTTTACAGTAGACTACCTTCCAAACACCACTCTTACACAGATTACGGGGATAGTCGTACCGTGTCTTGCATACTTTACACTAGAAATCGGAAAAGATGACATGTTTAAGCCGATATTTTAAATAGCAACTTACACATACTATTTGTTGAATAATTCTATCTCCTAAAACTTTGACGCCCACGATAGTCCAAATCAAAGTTAGAATGCAACCGCTTCTATCAATTCTTAAGATTCATGTTCCTTCGTGATTTTCTGCCTGACCTCGGAGTCGGATATCGCAGTTATCGACTTCACTCAGAGACTTGAGCCCGTCTGAATGCAAACTAAGCGATGAGGAGAAAGGCAATGATGTAAGCAAATGCGACGCCTATGGCTGTGAGTAACACCTCCAAGAGCGGCTCGGTTGAAATGACAGTTAAAGTGGAAGACGTCACTGAACTGCTAATACCACTAATCTTTGCAAATAGCACGTAATACGAAGGATGAAGCACGTAACTCACCAGAGCAGCGGCAATCCCATCTGTCCCAGTTGACACCGATGTCGTTGACAGACTTACGTAAGCGTTCGCAGTGCTGACAACATATCCTGTATTCCCGCCTCCAGGTATGTAGGTTAGAATCCATGCCTGCCCCGAGTAAACAGCGATGATTCCCGCGCTGATGGATAAGGCAATGTAGATCACAAAAGGGCCGAGCGCAGCAAAAAGAGAACTCTTTGTAACAGATCCTATCGCGAGCACAACCGCTATCCAGACTAGCGTGCTGATGATGTTGCCGAGGAAGGAAAGAGAAGCGAGGTAGAGATTGTTCTGCGGTCCATAAACAATGATTCCTCCAACGATTTGTATGACGTAGAGCAGGATGTACACAGGAATCAGTGTCAGGATCGCCGCCGAGACCTTTCCCAGAAACACCATAGTCCTCGACACAGGCTTGGTCAGCAGAGGCACTATCGTCCCGCTCTCAAATTCCCCGGAAATGCTGTTCATTACAGCAACCAGACCAAAGAGGAACATGATGAGCCCGCTGATTCCACCGGAGGTCGCAACGTAGTCAGGGTTCTTCGTCAGAGTTTGGCCAACGATGCTGATCAAAGCTGGAGCGAGTGCGAGCGGAATAATCGAGAAAACCAGCGCGAACAAGACCATACCAAGTACTTTTTTCTTTCGTATGTTCCAGAGTATTTCGTACCTTACGATTGCCCAGAAACGCAAAGAACTGTTGGCCTTCATTTTTCTTGTTTCAGTTTCTGCGCTCAATTACTTTACAACCCCTCCTTCCGCTTTGCTATCAGATTTCGCAACCAACTGAACAAAGACATCTTCCAAGTTGTGCCCTTTCATGCTCATGGAGACGATGACTCCTCCGCGCTTGGTGACCTCCTGCGAAATTTGGGGCCGCACATCATCACCAGTACTCAACTCAATTGTAAGAGCATTTTCTGTCTTCGTGACGTTGGAGACAAATGGTAGGCTCCTCACACCCTCGATCATAGCATTTGTGAGGTTGACCACCTCTATTTGCAATGCCGTGCGTCCGTGAAGCATGCCCAAGACGTTTTGAAGAGAATCTGAAACAAGAAGGTTCCCATGATGAATTATTGTGACATAATCACAGATCTGTTCGACCTCAAATAAAAGATGCGATGACACGAACACTGTCCTCCCCTCTCTTGCGATCTCCTTCATCAGCTCCCTTACCTCGATCATGCCAACAGGATCTAGACCTAGGCTGGGCTCATCCAAAATCACGAGTTCAGGATGGCCAAGGAGCGCCTGCGCGATCCCTATGCGCTGCTGCATCCCCTTGCTGTATTTTCCGATGAGGTCTTTCTCTCTCCCCCTGAGGCCCGCCATATCCAGAAGCTTTGGTATCTGCTCCCTGCGTTCATGCTCGGGCATTCCGCACATCCTACCATAGATGTCGAGGAGCTCAAATCCTTTCAGGTGTTTGGGTAACCTGGGTAGCTCTGGCATGTAGCCCACCTTCATCCTTGCAGCAGGGTTATCGCCGCGGACCTCCTGTCCTAACACCCTGGCGGTACCTCCGTCAGGCTTCAAGAGGCCAACGAGCATCTTTATCGTGGTAGTTTTCCCTGCACCATTAGGGCCCAAGAAACCATGTATCGTGTTTCTCTCGACTTTCAAATTCAGCTTGTTCACGGCTGTGAGAGAACCGTAACTTTTCGAGAGGCCGATAGTTTCTATCGCAGGTTCCACAAAAGTAACCTCAAATGGTGTCCGAAGAGGGGGTGTGGATATAGGTATTTCTATAACTGCAGTCGATCGAAAACTGAGAAAAGATGTTGTAGAAACTGACCTATTGTAGGCGTCTTCTTAAGAAGTCATTTGTATCAAATTTATGCTTGGTATTCAAAGTGTTTATATTTCTGCAACGCTGTCATAAGGACCATAATGCAATATCGGAGGTTGGGCAGAACAGGGTTTGAGGTCTCAGCTTTAGGCCTTGGATGTGTTCCTGTAGGCTCGTCTGAAACAGGCTACGGGGTCAGGGTAATCCTTAGAGCTCTTGAACTGGGCGTAAACTACATCGACGTAGCGAGATCATATTGGGATAGTGAAATAAAGTTAGGCATCGCCCTCGCAGGGAACCGTGACAAAGTGTTCCTTTCAACAAAGACCACAGCAAAGACGAAGGAGGATGCTGGGAGGGAGATCAGGGAGTCGCTCGAACGTCTGAAGACGGGCTACCTAGATAACTGCCACCTCCACGGTGTAAGGAATATCGAAGATCTTGGGAAACGTCTTGGCCCAGGTGGAGCTTTGGAAGCTCTTGTAGAAGCTCGCGATAAGGGTCTGATAAGGTACATAGGGTGCACGAGTCACAGGAGCGATGTGCTCATAGAAGCGATCAAACGTTTCGATTTCGACATAATTCTTGTACCCATGAACGTAGTAGAGAGGGAACCTCTGAAGGAGCTTATCCCACTCTGCAACAGCAGAGGCATAGCGGTGACTATCATGAAACCGCTGGCAACAGGTATACTTCCTGCGAGTTTGTCGCTGAAGTGGCTTATTAACCAACCGGTATCCACTGTAGTACCTGGTGTAACGACGTTGGAAGAGGCGGAGGAGGATTTTATGTTAAATCGCATGCAAGACATTTCCCTTACTACTGAAGAGAAGAGGCAAGTGGATCAGCTGGCTGAGAGTTTAGATCACGTGCGGTGCCGAATGTGCTCTGAATGTGAACCGTGCCCCAAGAAGATTCCATTAGCCAACCTCTTAGGTTCAGATGTAATATTCGATCACTATCGAACGATGGGGCCACAGGCATTTGAGCAGTTCCCATGGTCCAGGGAAAGAATGAGCAACTCTATAGCTACAATCGAAGAAGAGATATCTCAAATAAGGTCCTGCGACGGCTGCGGAAGGTGTGAGGAAAGATGTCCCCACGGTCTCCAGATAGTTACTAGGCTTCAGAATATGGTGGCGCCCAAAGAAGATATCCTAAGAATCTTTAATAGACTTCTCTTCCAGACGGTTTAATAAACCCTAAATTTGGTGTATTGAAAAGTCATAACTGAACCTAATTAAGTAGATATACCCCAATCTTAAGAAGGTCAACAGATGTCAATAAATTAAGTAAAAGTGTTTTGATATTTTTTTGACTTCAGAGTCAGGCGGGGTTCCTAATCGAAGATCCAGCTGAGTTGCAGGGGCGATTCTTAAAGTATTTTCAAGTCTGCAGCCGACCATAATCAACATCCCAATCTCGACATCGGGTCCTTTCCAATTCTGTTAATGTCTTTGATGACTGACTAAATTACACAGACTTCAAAAGAATTCCTATTTAATAAGTATGACATTCTAGCAGGAAACGAGAGACATTTACATTTAGACGTCTATCATCGGAAGGGAGCACCTTGCGCAGATGGTTAAATCGTGCCATTTTCTCCATATTCTATTTCTTGATGGTCCTTTTCAAGCCTCTAAGTTTTTTCAGATATTCTTCCTTTGACATTTTGCTTTTTTTCTCCAAAGCAATCTTCTTGCCTAATCTTGCATTATCGTATAAGAGGTCCACGATCGTCATAGCCATAACCTTGGCAGGAATTATGAATGCGGTCTCTTCGTTTACATGCTTGAAAGTATTCCTATGTACGCCACCAACAGAGCCTCCAACAAATGGGTGAATTGCTGGCATAATCATACTGACGTCACCCATATCAGTCGATCCTGCGGTCTTGTACAATTCCTCCTTGACATCCATAAATTGTGAAGCGTTATTTGAAAATGTTTGTGCCAAAGGCTCACTATGTATTATGGGCATAAAGTTACAGAATTCGCTAATTTCGATTTGAGTGCCTATGGCGTATGACCCCGAAATCAATGCCCTGTTGACCTTCCTATTCGCATCTACAACAGCTTTCATTGTACGTGCCTTGACGTACGCGTTAACATACACATCCGACGGTACTGCGTTTTCACTTTCTCCTCCCTTTGTGATTATAGGTGTAAACCTCACAAAGTCTTCATCTCTAAATGTTTCTCTCAATGCATTGACAGCTTGAATTCCCAGCAAAGCAGCATTCAATGCATTAACTCCATTCCATGGCGCTGCTGTGTAATGTGCTGGCTTCCCAATATATCTTACCATCTTGGAGAGTGAAGCGTTTGAAGAAGATCTCGGCCATATTCTCTTACCCGCAATTGTTCCTTCGGAGTGGCACATCATTGCCATGCTCACGTCATCGAAATCGCCCAACTTGATGAGTTCCTGTTTTCCTGACATGAATTCCAGTTTTCCTTCTTCAACCAGTTTCCGCCTAAAGTCGTACTCTATGCCTTCTTCAGCTGGAACAGCGAAAAGTGTGACTGTCCCGTCCAATGATTTTATTAATCTAGAATCTACTAGGCCAAATCCAACTCCTAGCATTCCTGCAAGTTGGGCATCATGCCCACATGCATGTGCGGCATTCCCAACTGCCATAGGATGGGAAGCACATATTACTGCATCAAGCTCTCCGATGACAGCTATGTTAACAGGTCCCTTGCCGAATTTTGCTTTTAATCCTGTAATTGCTCGGCCTTCAACGTATTCGAGTTTCAGCTCTTCGAACTTTTTCTTCACTTGCTTTGCAGTTATGCATTCCTTGAATCCAAGTTCTGGATTCCTGCGAATATCCGCTGCAAATGATTTTAGCTCCTCTCTTCTATTGTCAATTGCTTCGCAGACTTTTTCCTTTAACTAATCCAGTTGCATTTTTATCACATATTATTAAAAACAGCCACGGGTCGATATAAAAGAATTTTTGACCCATTCTTGAGCTCTGGCGATTCAGGGCTAGATGTTAAGCCTTATGTCTTCTTTTCTGGTGCAAAGAGCAACTTTCATTGCATAATCTATTTCCCTTTGCGATCTAACATCCTTTCCGTGTAGAATAACCCATAGCGCTTCCTAGAGATCTTGGAGATGTTGGCCTCATCTTATATCACCCCGACGGTTAAAAACAACATCGAGCACCCGACAACTTAACAGAACCCGGAAATAATAGAAAAAGTCAAAGAAGGAAAGGAATTGCCGGAACTTGAAGATATGGTAGGCTGAAAAGATTAATGCCAATATAGTTTAGGTCTTGGGGTAAGGTCTTATCCAAGGTATCGTCTATCAACTGCGACATGCCTTTCCTAAGTTCTCAGATTTGATGCATAGAACGGGTAAGGTGGTTGATATGAGGTAAAATAGTGTCAAGATGGGATAAGATCGCAGAAATAGAAGGAGTCCCTTTTAACAACATCACCCTTAGCCCATTTTATAGGATAACTGAAGATGGGGCCGTCGTACACAAATGTGTGAAACTCTCCATTCTCTCCACATTTATCTACGTTAGAAGGCAAGGCGTCTAGGAATTCTTTATCCAGGATTCTGCCGCAGAAGGAGGCATCAAGAAACCTTGGATCTATACAGACTGTAACTGCTTTAAAGCCTAGGTTAATGAAATTTGATATCAACTCCTTTGTATTCATTTT
>JBEKIG010000014.1:0-74698 GCA_050011875.1 Nitrososphaeria archaeon | reverse complement strand
CACGAGGCCTACTTGCAATGCTAGCTATTGTAAACTTTCCAGGAATCTGGAATGAACTATTGTATGCACTTGTTATCATGCAAAGTAATTCTATGAAGACCTTGAGCCCTGGTCTAATGAGCTTTGGGGGGCAATATGTTACGGAATATAACTATTTTTTCGCAGGACTAGACATAGCTGTAATACCAATAATAATCTTTTACATACTATTCCAAAAGCAAATAGTCAGAGGGGTACTAGCAGGCTCTCTTAAAGGATAAAAATAAAAGTGATTACACAATAATATTAATGCCAAGTATTTATTGATAATTCAAGCTATCTAAAATAAAAAATCCTCAAATTCATCTTGTTCATTATAATTTTCGTCATAATTATATATGTTAGTTTTCTGTAATAAATATTCTCAGAACTTTATCAACAATATCTTCTGCCATCAAATATAAAAAATGGAATGTTTTGATTTAAGGATTTAACTTTTATATACCATTCTTATTTCTTGCCGTTGACCACACTATTGGACTTATTCCCAGAACTTTAGTTTCCTACCATTTTCTATGAATAGTGCTCTCCTCTTTATCATATAAAGTGGTAAGAATAGTATCCAGACTATTACAACTCCCACAATCCGCATGAAACGTTCCTAAGACTTATCTTTACCCTTGTTTACCGGCTGTTCCCAGCTAAACCGCTTAAGCTTCTTATCTTCTTATGATCTAACTGTTTTTGGTGTTCAAAATCGTAGAAGGAACGAAACTTTCCGATAGTATTACGCCGTGAAAAAATCCTTTAAATTTTGTTTCGATAAAGTCCCTCTAACTACACCCGATAGATCTATGATCTATGTGGGACATTAATCTATTATTCATTCATTGAAAGGATTAATCTCAAGATCAAGGCGTTGCAGGATAACTTGATACATTAACGTGTTGGAACACCTCTTTTGCGCTTAATAATAGAAAGCGGAGATCAATTCCATTTATTTGCAGATTCTTAGATGTATTCTTGTTAACTGCGTCAACCAAGGACTGAATAATGTACCAGCCGTCATCTAGCCTTCTAAGCTTCTCTTCGATCTTCCTTAAACATAGGGGAATAGACGGTTTAGAGAGGTCAAGGGCTTTCAACTCCACATATTCATAGTACAGTGACTTCGCTTTTTCAGGTGGCACACCTGACTGCTCTACGACAGCTATGGGCCCATTGCCTGCATCGAACATCTTAAACGCTTTCTGCGTCAGCTCTTCATCACCCAACTTCAGAAGGTAACTCTGAGGGTTATCCCTTTCCTTCACCCAATTACTTAACGTGCTTATTGAAAAATTCCTCTTCGCACCGTGGACATTCCATTTGATCTTCGCTATTTCCCTGTAGTTTACCCATTCATCTACAAGCTTCAGGACTGCTGCTTTAACCTATTCTAAGGTCGTCTCCGTGCCCACCTCCCCCTGTTCACCTGTTCCACCTTGTTCAACCGCACTGTTCAAGCTGTTCAAGCTGTTTTTCTTAGATTCACCTTGTTCAACCACATTGTTCAGGTCGTTCTTCTTGTTTTCCATGTTCAAATGCTCTAAAAAGCCTGTTTCCTATAAATCTTTGCTATACCCCTTTATTCCCTTAACTGCATGAAGCGATCTTAACAGTTTCCTATCCTTACCCCTATTTACCCTCTGTTCCCAGCTAAACTCATAAGCGCCCGTAATTTTATAGTTTATAGGATTCTGTCAACTTGTCGGGACAAACAAAAAGATATAGAGGCTTGACTAGGGAGCAGTTCAGACAATTATAAGATTAAGATAAATAATCAAAAGTAAGGCTCATCTAATAAGTTTAGTTAAACCCTAGCCTTTATAACCTATCATTTACATTTATTCTGACGTCCTTATTTGTGAAATGAGAGAACTTTGCATGAAATTAATAATGTTAGTATTATTTCAGATTTAGCACAAAGAGAACATCTTCATAGATCTTTTATTGTTAATGCTAAAGAATATAGACGCATTGGGTTACTTTTTACATTAAAGCTCACCTGAATCTAACTGAAGCTTTTACAGGCGTTTTTGACTCTCAGCTATAATCCAAACAAGACATGACAAACTATGTTATGGAACACCATAACAGGTTTAGCATAGATATTTTGGCAGGATTCAAGAGAGTCTTATGCAGATCAGTTAGATTCAACTTTTTTGTATTAAAATAATTGTATTTAATAATTCTTTGTTTCTTAAAAAGGCGTAATGTATTAAGAGAATGCCATTACACCTTGTTCTTAGAAGACCCAACCCACCTCCCGATCCAGTCGAGGGCTTCCATGAAGAAACCTTCAGCGGTTCCATCTAATAGAATGCTTCCTTGTGGAGCATGGCTATATATATCTGTAGATTTTTCATATGCCACGAACTTTAGCCTCTCTGGGCATCCAGCTTCCTCATAAGCTTCTTTAAGGGCGTTGCAGGTATCTATTGCACATTCAAAAGGTGCAAGCTGATTTTGTTTATCAGCCATTTAAAGAATTGCTGTAGACGGGCATTTTTTTGCTAGGAGCATTGGATCAAGTTTCTTTATTATTAACTCTCTCTGGTCAGAGGGTATTATGCTCCCGCCCATAAAAAATGGGTTGAGTTCTAATACTCTTGTCATTTGAAAGAATTTTTCAAAGTTACCGAGTGCTATAGAATAGCAACCTTTATTCTTTTGTCGTAAGCAGCAGATAGGAAAGTTAATCCTTCCATTGAAGGGCCAATCATACCAATTTTATCTGATACAACATCTTGTCGGGTTTTTAAGTAATCAATCACCCTAAAGACATCGTTAGCCATAGGTTCACCAACTTTCAAAAATAGCCATTTCGAAAAGACCTTTCCACAAATACCGACTACATTTTTTACCCCTTTCTCCATGTAATTATACTTCTTTAGTGACAAGTATTCCTATCATCAATACACATGTTAGAATAATTTATATTGTGACCAGGATGCCTAATGTGCCTGTAAATAGATTTTTTTATACGTTAATGCCATCTACACAATTGTTGACCCTGGCAGACTCAACAAGAGAATATTATCTTTCGGATAAGGATGGCCCTTGTGTTGTCTAACTCTGACTTGCATGCTGAGAAAGCATCTTTTCTTTTATGTCGATTACAGAACTTATATCAACACAAAATTCTGGAAAAACCTTCTGGCCAAACTTGTCAGTTAACTCAATAGGATCTGCATAATAAAGGTGTATTTGCAATGCTTTTGCAAAACAGGCGTCAAATGTTAGGTAAGATGTTATCTCATGATCTGGCATATAATCATTGGGGGACATGGTTATTACAATATCTGGGTTGACTCTTCTTACTAGTTCTCTAACTTTTGCCCTTATTTTGTTCTCAAATACTAATTCCCCATCTGGCACACCCAAAGTTTCGAAGCTGCCATCAAGTATTTGTGCAGACTGAGTCGCTTCATTAAATCTTATTGATGCTATCTCTCGAGGATTAAGGGTCTTCGAACCTCCTGAGCCTGTGCAAACTGATGCTATGTGTACATTGTAGCCTTTTTGATGAAGTAAAGTAAGGGTTCCAGCCATTAAAAATTCAGCATCATCTGGGTGCGCTTCAATAGCAAGAACTTTTTTACTTAAATTTGTATTGGTATTCATGAAGTTAACATAAAAATTGTGTTATATAAAGCTTTTTTCAAATTTTTGAAGAAGAAAAATGCAAAAATGGGATTATTGTTATATTTTAAAGCGCAACAAACTAGCTTATGCGATTTAGAGGGTATTTTCCATATTTTCTTGAGTACTTTATTAATGCTTTTATGTTTGATAGTCTGGAATCTGTCATTGCACCTCCACAGCTAATAATATACCCACCTCCTACAGCCGCGCTTTTTATGCATCTTTTTACCTCAGCTTCTACATCACTCATTTTCCTTTTAAGGATGTCAGGGTCTACATTTCCTATTAGACACATTTTATCTCCTATTTCTTTCTTAACGTAAGCCAAATCCATTCCCGCTATCTTGTCTATGGATTGGTATGCATGAAAACCTGCTTCAACAAACATATTCAAAAGAGGCTTTACGTTCCCGTCTGAATGGAGTATAAAGTAAGCTCCTTTTCGTCTAAAGATCTTACTCATCTTAACTAGATTTGGAAGTACAAATTCTTTGAACTGAAGAGGAGATAACCATGGTCCGTTCTTATATCCGTAATCCTCACAGATCTGTACTCCATCGGTGCCACAATCTATAGCCACTTTACCTACCTCTATAGTAAGTTCAGTATATAATTTGAGGAGATCTTTTATAGTATCTGGATGAATATGAAACCACTTTAAGCCTTCTGTCATACCGAATCTATCTGAAACAATTAAACCATTTGTGCCCCCTACGTCAGTCAGTATAAACTTCCTTCCTTTGTTTAGTTTTGTAAGGTATCTTAAATTGTCTAATGGCGTACTCTTGATTTCCTCTATCATCTTTTTTCCTTCATTTCTAACATACTCACGAACATATTCTGGCCCTTTGAGAATTATGGAGCTATTGGGCTCCCAGTTCCAAAAACTGAAGCTATTGTAAAGAACCCTTTTTCCATTTACGATCCATTCTCTATCAGATACCTTCTTAATAGACAAGGGAGGTCTTATATCGGCCCTCCAGAACTCTGTGGGATCCAAACCCACAGCAAAGAACCTTATCATGTCAAGTCCAAGTTTGTCATAGGCTTCATAACAATCCTCAACGAAGTGCTTGTTTAGCTGCTTTATAGATTCTTTATCCATAATTTTTCCTTGTGACCATAGTTCGTACAAGTATCTTAAATTGCCATATATCGGTTCTCTACCTAAAAGTTCCTTTATGACACTTGGTGGAGAGATGCCCATCTCATACGATGGAACAATATCTGGTTCCTCAATGTTTAATGCTGTGATGACTCTTTCTCTCGAATTCATTGAAGACCACCTTCATCTTCCTCTTTGTAATAGCCCATGTACTGTTCCATCGCTTGACAGAGTGCTTCTATATTTTTTAATTTTGCGTCAGGGTAAATGCCCGCAAGGAGCATTAGTCCCCCTATGTTAGACCCTAACTTTATTATGGCCCACTTTATGTGATCCTTAACCTGTGGAGGAGTGCCAAATGGCATTAAACGTTGGCGATCTATATCTAAACCTACGCAGACTCTGCCTTTACATTTATCTTTAATGTTATCTATTCCGTTGACGACATCTTGTATGTTTAGTACAGAAGCTCCAGACTCTATGAGATCATCAGCTACCTCCATAACATGTCCGTCGGTATGGAAGTATGGATGCACTCCAGCCTCTCTTACCTTTTTAAAGATTTTATTGTAGGCGGGAAATATAAATTCCCTGAATGTTTTTTTACTTATGGGCATCCTGTCTTGGCAGCCAAGATCGTCGCCAAAGTTGATCGCGTCTACGCCTAACTTTAAGATTCTGTCCACCAAAGCCTCATTATATTCTGTAACTATTCCGATTAGTTCATAAAGTTGAGGCGGTTTCTTTATGAAATCTTTCATTAGGTTGGTGAACCCCCTAATATATGTCAGGCGTTGGAACATAAAGCCGTGAGGTAATCCACCTACAACAAGAAAACCATCTTCTCTAGTTTTCTTTAGATCTTGCCCGATTGTATCCCAATCAACTATAGAACCTATACCTTGTAGATATCCTAGTTCTTGCCCTAAAATAGTCTTTCCTCCTGGTAGTCCGAGCTCAGGATGTGGTGGACTGAAATCTTTAAAACTGTTCCAATCTTCAAGTGGATGTTTAGCAACAATACCTCCTAATCCATCGAAATTGTAACTCCAGACACATCCCCATTCGTCAGTGAAAGTGTTTCCCTTCCTCATCATTCCTAAATCATCATAGTTCACAGTTCCGGGCTTAAATTCAGGAAATAGTCTACGGTGTCTTAATATGATTTTCACAATCTGCTCCCTATACTTTTGCCATGTTGCAGGAAGAAACACAACTTCACAGGGAACCCAGCCAGTTCCTCTCATTTCGATAGCTTTCAGGATTATATCCCTAAATCCTCTCACGTTTAATCAATTTTTGACATACAATTCAGTTATTTAATAATTGTCTTTTGGATTCTGTTAACACATCGGGATATTTTCTAAGCCCAATACCAGTTATAACTATCGAGGCATGATTTAAATGTCACATCTTATATTTTAGTAAATATGCAAACAAGAGTCCTGAAAGCCTTTCTAGACCCTATATCTATTCTTATTTCTTCATAAAAAAATAGTTAATTTTTTCTTTTAATCTCCCCTTTTTTGTAAAAAATTGATTCAGAGGGGTTACCCTATCTTAATATAAAACATTTAAATACGTCAACGAATTACAGTGCACTTATGAGTCAAGAACCTAAAAAAGTAGAAAGAAGGAGTTTTCTTGGGTACGCAGTCGCAATTGTCGCGACAGGTGTAGTGGTTGGCGTTGGTACATATCTTGTTGTACCTCATGGTACAACTACGACGACATCAACCGCGCCTGGAACAACAGTAACTGCGCCAGCAACGACTGTAACAGTTCCAACTACTGTTACAAAGACCGTAACAGGTGGAACGTCTACTGTAACATCGACAACTGGTACAACTGTGACAACTGGTACAACTGTGACAACTGGTACAACTGTGACATCTACAGCGCAGACATGGGCCCAATTCCCAAATACAACATGTAATATGGCTGTGGAAGCGGGCGGTAGTTCAGCTTTCTCAGGAATATGTTACCTCTACACGCCAATAGTAAAAGCGCTAGTTGGTGGAACCTTGAGCACGGTAGAGCTCGCTTACGCGGACCTTCCAGTAAAGGTACTTGCAGACCAATCCACAGGAGCGTATACGTACGACTTGACCATTTGCTGCAGCAATCTAATGGGCGACTTGGTTATACCCGGCTACTTGACGCCGATATCTAATTGGTATGGTACGGCTAATGATGGCTCGACTATTAAACCCGGATACCCTATATGGTATCAGAATCAGAACCGACCTGGCAACGCGCAGTGCTCTACGTGGGGTGGTGTATACTATGGCTGTCCATGGGACAACGACGCTTGGTACTTCTACTCCAATATGAAATACATGAATGCTGTTATAAGGGACAGCACAAAGTTTGCAGAGTTCCAGAGCAAATACGGATACCAAATGAACTATTATGGTTGGATCAGGGATCGAACGCTGTCATGGCAAAAAATAAAAGATGTAGCTGAATTCTTCACAGGCTGGGATTGGAACAATGATGGAAGCCCTGATTTCGGTCTGGAATGGAGTCTAGAGACCGGACAGCAGTCACCGTTCTGGATGTACGCGATTATGGCACCATACATAACTGAATATGGTCCAACTAGGGATGACACTCATAACCTTTCCTTCTTCGAACCAGAGAATATAAACAATATTTACATGAATTCAAAGCAGCCAGGTATAGTTGCAGCGACACAAATGTATCAGTCTTTGGTACCGTTCATGAATCCAGCAGATTTCTCCCACGCGTTCGCGGAAGACTGGGACGCATTCCTGAACAAGCAACTATCAATAATGATGTTCCAAGCACCAGATCCGATGTCACTTGCAGGAAGTTACCCGATCAGGGGAAACCTCATGTCAACCCCATCACCAGGAACCTCAACCTACTACAGTCTGACTAGTGCAAGCATGGTAACCAAGTACAACCAGTGCGCAAACTGGGATGGCTGTTCGTGGCATCCGTTCATCTTCAGTCACCCAGATCCAAACGCTGCATCTAAGAACCTCGCGTACTGGTTCAGCTCGTACGTCAGTTCACCTGATCAACACTTCGAACAGGCAACGAGTACATACTTTTGGACAGGATTAGATCCAGGTGCGTTTACTACAGACCTTCTGACACAATACGGTGGAACGCAGACCGATTTGACCAAGTGGAATCTGCCTGCCGATCCTAACGAAACATTCCCGCCAGATCCTGGACTTGATACAACCCTGCCCTTCGAAAAACAAGCGAAGTACAACGAATATGACCTTAGAAGGGGTGAACAAAACATCGGCAACAACTTGGGTGGCTGTGACGCTATTCAAGACTACTTAAAGATGGATGGTGCTTCTGCATTATTTGCATCCGTGGACACGCACATCGCAGGAGAACTGATGACTAACGAGTCAACTCTAGCAACAGCGCTTGACAGGATTCAATCTGACTGGGTGAACACTATCGTTCCAACGTACGGCACGGCCGCACTTCAAAAGGAGTATCAGGGCATGATCGGCTACGGAAAACAAAACCCGTACCCAGGCGCAGGAACGTGGCTCTTCGATCCAAAGCTAGTTCCCACCGACGTAATCTTCTAGAAAACTCCCCCTCCCTTTTTTTGTGATGTGATATGGTTAAACTGACAATATATCACGTTTTTGTTTTTGTCGCGATTGGATATATTCTCGTTATATCGATATTTCCGATGCTTTATATGGTCTATGGTACCTTTACAAACTGGGTGCTCGGCGTAAAAGCCATGCCCTTTATCGGCACAGCAGCGTACGTAAAGGCGGTTGGTGATTATAGGTTATATAACTCTCTGACTGTTACCGCTGAGATTTTGATAATATGTGTTCCTTCTGAAATTGTGTTGGGTATAGTTTTAGCCCAGCTGATGAGGGCCAATATTAGGTTCAAAGCGATCTTTAGGACGCTGTTTCTTATACCCCTTTTCGTTGCACCTGTGGCAGTGGCGCTAATGGGGGATGTATTGTTCTACCAACCCGGCGGCGTGGTCAATGCAGTCTTAAATATTATTAAAATACCAGCTGTACCGTGGAGGACTTCTATTGTCCAGGCTCCTTTTACTGTGGCGATCTGTGATATTTGGTTATGGACGCCGTTCTGCTTCTTGATCACTCTTGCCGCGCTGGAAGGGATACCAAGAGAGTTGACGGAAGCGTCTGTCGTAGATGGCGCATCAAGCTTCCAGATATTTAGGAGTATTAATCTCCCGATGATCGTCAGCCCTCTGATAACGATTAGCATGTTCAGAGTTATTGATACGCTGAGGATGTTAGATATACCCTTCGTACTTATGGGCCAAGGAGGCCCAGGGATATCGACTGAGACGGTATCGGTCTACATCTATAAAGCGGCTTTTAGGAGCTTTACTTTAGGTTATGCTGGAGCTTTGAGCCTTATTTTTATGCTGATGGTCATCATCATCGCATCCATATTCTTGGGGAGGATGAGAAAATACTATGCGTAGTATAACGGACGTATTAAAGTCTATTGCAGTATACGTGTTCATACTATTGTTTGCGGCTTTCTACTTCTTCCCCCTGTTCTGGATGTGGGTAATCGCCTTTAAATGGCCGACCCAAGATTTTACTCTAGGTTTCATACCTTGGCTTCAGTTCCAGCCAACTTTAATAAATTGGGTGACTGAATTTTCGACGCAGTCTTTAGAAGACGAGACGGCTCTGTTTAACAGTACAGTGATATCCGCTGGGGCTGCTTTAATAGCGACTGGTTTAGGTGTACTGGCCGCATATGCTCTAGCAAGGCACGAATTTAAGAGAGGAATAAGTAATATGGGCTATTTGAGCTATTTCCTGTCGCTTAGATTCCTTCCTCCGATAGCGTTGGCTATTCCTTTCTATATCTTCATGTTGAGCATACCAATTCCAGGCAGTAAAGAAGGTCTGCTAGATTCACAGGTAGCCGTAATGTTGATCGATGCGACAGCGCTTCTTCCTTATGCAGTTCTCGTGCTCAGGGATGCTTTCAAATCTATGCCGCCTGCTATGGAGGAGTCTGCTTTCGTCGATGGAGCCTCCACTCTAAAGGTACTTAGGAGTATAGCCCTGCCACTTGTAGCTCCTGCTTTAGCTGCGATCTTCATCTTGACGTTTGCCTTCGCATGGAACGACTTCTTGTTTGCTTATGTTTTAACTGCCGCGCACGCATATACTATGCCAATCCGTCTGGCTGCAACAGCGACTTCATTGGGGGTTTTATTCTATCAATTAAGCATTAGGCAGATATTAGCTGTTATACCGCCAATAATACTCGGATTAGCTGTGCAGAAATATATTGTAAGTGGATTGACATTAGGTGCTATAAAGGGTTAGGAACAGAGCAAAGCCTGCAGCCCACATTTCTTTATGGGAACAGTGGACGTTTGAGTATCTGAGGTATGTCGAAGCTTATTAAAGGAATTAAATCTCTTTTTATTTATTTTCTAATTATAATTATAGCTTTATTCTTCATTTTTCCTATTTTCTGGACGTTCATTCTATCCATAAGGCCTGGAAGCGAATTCGGTTTGAGCTTTATACCGTACGTCCAATTTAAACCAAATTTTAGGGGACTGATTTCCGGAATGATAAATGCACGGACCCTTCTCTCTCTGAAGGATAGTCTAATTGTATGTATCCCAAGCGCCACTATCGCTACGTTAATCGGGTCGCTTGCCGGTTATTCTTTGGCTAGGCATAAATTTAAGAGAATAGACAATGTGACGATAGTGACGGGGTTTATCCTTTTTAGACTGATACCTCCTGTAGTGCTGTCTATACCCTTCTTTATTTTAGTGATTCTTACTAAGTTATACGATACACCGGAAGCGCTTATACTTGCATACTCGACTTTGTTCATGCCATATGTCGTTATAATAACTAGGGATGCATTCAAGTCCTTGCCATCTGGGATTGAAGAATCGGCTATGATAGATGGGGCTTCAACGATAAGGATGATGGTCGATATAACGCTACCGCTTGTAACCCCTGCCTTGTTCGCGGCCTTCCTGCTGACCTTCACTTTTTCATGGAACGAGTTTCTACTCGCTTTCGTTTTAACAGAACAGAAGGTTATAACAATATCAATTCGTCTATATGAAGGTTTTAACCCAGCACAGGTATTGATGTCTGTTTTGCCACCAATAATTATTTGCCTACTTTTGCAGAAGTACCTAGTCTCCGGTCTGACGATGGGTTCTGTAAAAGGTTAGAAGATTTTCCATATTCTTTGGAAGATAACATTTAATCTCGAGACTTTTTCAGCAGCATTTGACATCGGGGTTAAGAAGTTTCAAGTCGAATCTCGCGTCGCCCTTAAATGAAATAGCTTGACCCTCTAACATGCCATCACTCCTCAACACCATCTTTCCAACGTGATCTTTCAATTCATCGAAGTTCAATTCGATCGTTCTAATTTCCGTAGGTTCAAGTGTAACATTATATCTCATGATTAACTGCTTTCCATCGGTATCGGCATAAAATTTGATGAAAACCTGATTTTGTGTGTGCACTTTATTTATTAACATAATCTTGCTCGTCCAACCATTTACGTTAGAATATCCACTGACAAGTAGAAATTTTTTCCTGTTCGCATTGGCCATAGTACTGTGAAGTTCTTCGAATGCATAAAAATATTATGGTGCAAGTTCATTAAGTGTCCCAAGATCAAGCGAAGCCGCATCTAACCTTAATCGTAGAGCGGAATAGCGTCCATATAAAGAGACTGGTCTGGATAATAATCGAACATTTGACTCATTAGGTCCATTCTGGTTGACCTGTTAAAGCCAGCAGGAATAGCCTTGAATCCACTTCTTTCAAGTAAAATGGATAAGGAATCCTCGTCATACATGTACTTGTGGTCTGATAATAGTAGAGCGTTCAGTTTATCAATCTCAGTTGCTTCTCCCCCCCACAGGATATCGTCGAAGTAGGATAGCTTTTTCTTAAAATAGAGCTCCATCAAAAGTTTAGCGTCAGGCACAGCTATTCTCATAACCGCGTCTTTCTTTAGCACTCTATGACATTCTTTGAGGAAGTTCTGAGCCTCGTTTTTATCAAGGTGTTCCAAGAAGTGGCTCGCAACAAGATAGTCTATATTCTGGTTAGGAAAAGGTAGAATTCTTGCGTCAACCCTCATAAAGTTGTATCCAAAGTTTCGAGCGTACTGCTCAAGCGGAAGTATATCTAAATTTATCCACCTTGTTGTAGAAGTATTTAATAACATATTTAAAAATGAGCCCACATTGAGTCCTACTTTCTGTCCTGTTACAGGTATTGTTACAGGATTAGGATACCAGTCAATTTCCTTGTGAACCACTATATGCTCAAGCCCGCATACATCTCTAACTTTTGTAACCCACCATTCGTAAGGTTTAATGTTGACGTACGTTACATCCTTTCTTCTTGATATATTAACAACTTCCTTGTAATCTATGAAATGGACACCTCTCTTAGAGACTCTAGCTATCTCAGAAAGCGCCCTGTCAGTGTCCCTCTCAAGTATATGCTCAAGCAGTTCAACTGTTACAGCCAAGTCAAACTGCTTATCCTTAAAGCAGCTGAGGTCTAGAACGGACGCGACTTGAATGTCATCTGTAACCCGCATCATATATGCGAACTTAGAGACGTCAACACCCACAGCTTTTATCCCTTCACTGTTAAGTCGCTTTACAAGGAATCCGTAGGCGCAACCTATATCTACGACGCTCTCAGGTGTTAATGATTTGATGTATTCAACCAGCTTAATGTTCTTAGGAGTGTCCGTATATATTCCATGACGACCTTTATCAGGAATAAAATAATCTCTACCAAATTCTGCTTCTAGCTTATCCCTAGTATCAAGAGCCAAATGCGTTGCCGCTCTATCACTTTCCATCTTCAAGTCACCTATTTGAACTTTGTAAGGAGTTAAACAAATGCTTTTGGGACACTATACACAATTATTATTTTAATAGTAAACCTTATTTAGCACACCATAATAGCATTCGGCAGGTACAACATGTCTAAAGTGAAAATTACGAAACTAGTAAAGAAGTTTGGTACCACCATGGCTGTCGATGCGTTGGACTTGGAAATAGAAGATCAAGAATTCGTTGTTCTTTTAGGACCAAGCGGCTGTGGTAAAACTACAACACTGCGTTGTATAGCTGGTTTGGAAGCACCTGATGCAGGAGAAATATACATAGGAGATAGGATGGTCAATGATCTACCTCCAAAAGATAGGGATATCGCGATGGTTTTCCAGAGCTACGCTCTCTATCCTCACATGACTGTTTATGATAACATGGCTTTCCCGCTGAAAATTAGGAAGATGAGCAAGCCGGATATTGATAGTAAAGTGAAACAGGTTGCAGATCTCTTGCAGATAGGCGAACTATTGGCAAGAAAGCCTAAACAGCTCAGTGGTGGTCAAGCTCAACGTGTTGCCTTGGGACGATCGATTGTTAGGGAGCCTAAAGTCTGGTTGATGGACGAACCCTTAAGCAACCTTGACGCAAAGCTGAGGCTATACATGAGAGCAGAACTTAAGCGTCTGCAGAAAGAGCTCAAGATAACAACTGTGTATGTTACCCACGATCAGGCAGAAGCTATGACTATGGGCGACCGTATCGCAATCATGAACAGGGGTCTACTTCAACAATACAGTTCTCCCGACAATATCTTTAACAGTCCTAAGAACGCGTTTGTAGCAGGATTCGTCGGAAGTCCGCCGACAAACATCGTCGAAGGCAGCATAATGGAAGAGGGTGGAAGATCATATTTTGAAGGGGACAGTTTAAAATTCAGAATACCAGACGCTGCGGCAGAAGCATGCAAGGCCAAAGGTGTGACAGAAGTTATATTTGGTTCAAGACCAAGGGATATGGGTGTGACGACGACAAAACCTGACAATTTTACCGAATTCTATATGCCCACAGAACTATACATCGGAGAGCCTTTAGGTGATGAAATGGTGCTTGACTTAAAGATGGATAGCAAGATGTTCAAAGCCGTTGTCAAACAGGAAGTTGGAATGAGATATACTATCGGACAAAAGTTGTTCCTAACATTTGATGAGACAAAAATGCATCTATTCGACAGGAAGACCGAAGAACTGGTCTACTAATCTCTCACCTTAAATCTTTAACATTCAATAAAAAATCGTAGGTAATATCAAAGCACGTTTAGGGGCTAGTTTGTTTAAAAAGCCCCTGATTTTTATTATTCTAACTTAAATCAAAAACAATTTTGTTGTATAACAAATTTATATTTGGAAGAATAAGGAATTGATTTTGGTGCTACTCACAATTTTATCGCTGATTCTGCGTGATCAAATGTTAAGATTTTAACGAAATTTCCTAATAATCTATAGTAAAAAAAAGTTAAGGTTTTATTGAAAATAGCTTCTTTCGATAACATTCTAGCTCCGATTTCGTTGGACTGCCTCTTGTCTCATATTTTGATGCCTTTATTGCTGCCGCAAGGTTAGCCATCTCAAGAGCAGATTCTTGAGGTGCTCCTAAAACGAGATAGGCTATGAAAGCTCCGACAAACGTATCACCACATCCAGTTGTATTAACAACCTTTAACCCGATTTTTTTTAACTCAATTCCTTTAACGAATTTAACCTCACTAGGGGTAAGCAATGTAACCCCTTTTGAACCCTGTGTAACTATGACTCGAAGTTTAGGGTTATTTTCTTCTAATTCCCGATAGACCTTAGACATGTCTGTAACTCCTGATAAATCCAATAATTCATGTTCATTAAGCACAAGATAGTCTATATACTTTAGAAATGAGGTAACGGATTTCCTATCGTTGCGGACTCTTACCCCAGGGGACCAAACCTTTATAGCATTTTTAGCCAACTTTAGGATCCCTTCTGTAAAAGCTATAGGTGGATCCATAATTGCTAGGAATTCAATTTTATCTAAAAGGTTTCGGATCCTTTCCACATCCTTAACATTCAAAGCTATGTTTGCGCCGAAGTGTGTGTTTATCTGATTCTCTCCTTTCTCATCTATTAGAATGTACGCCTGACCCGATTCGACATCCTTAAAGGTGGTCAGCCATCTACTTCCAACGCCTTCTCTTTCAAACTCTTCTAAATGTTTTTTTCCAATTTCATCATTACCTATTCCCCCAAGAATTTCGCATTTACCTTTTCCTAATATTCTAGCAACAGCGACAGCGACATTAGCTCCCTTTCCACCTGGAACTCTTTCTATTTTAGGTACAGGAACTTCTTCTCCTGGGCTTCCAAATCTCTTAACGTAAAGGTTTATGTCCCAATTAATTGCACCACATACTACTAAAATAGGACCGTTCATGTTCGTTCATAAGGTATTTCAATAAAAGCTTAGATAAACTTTAAGATTGGCTCGTCTAAAACATATAAAGAACATCCTACTAAATATTTTCCTTCATAACTAATATTTACGTTGAACCATTACTATATCATCTTGATCTCACTAAGGGGTCTTACTTTAAGTACATCGCGATTAACGAGAGCTGGCGGCATCTCTCCACTCAGAGCGGCTATAAGGTTTCTTGCGGCTAACTCTGACATAGCTGCCCTTGTCTCATAAGATGCTGACCCTCTGTGAGGTGAAAGCACAACGTTTTCAAATCGAAGGAGTTCGCTGTCCAGGGGAAGAGGCTCTTCTTCGAATACGTCAAGTCCTGCACCCAATATTGTTTTTTCTTTAAGCGCTTTAATCAGAGCCTTTTCCTCGATAATGGGACCTCTTGAAGTGTTAACTATTATTGCATCTTTCTTCATTAGTTTCAATTTCGATTCATCTATTAGGTGTCTGGTTTCATTTGACAATGGGATATGAATGCTTATAATATCAGATGCTTTCATTAATGCATTAAGATCATAGAATTCGAGACCCATCTCTTCTGCATACTTCGGTCTAATAATGTCATAGTAGATCACTTTCATTCCAAAGACCTTTGCAATTTCAGCCACTCTAGATCCTATTCTCCCCAACCCGACAATTCCTAAGACCTTTCCCTTGACATCCCTTCCCAAGAATTCGTCTCCCAAGAAAATTCTGGTCCATTTACGATCACGCATGAAACGCTCTGCCTCCGACATTCTCTTATATGTTGAAAGGATTAGCTCCAGAGCTACTTCGGCAACGCAATCGGTTAAAGCGCCTGCAGTATTACAGACGTAGACGCCACGTTTTGTCGTTTCATTTATGTCGATATGATCAAACCCCACGCTTACTGAGCTGACAACCTTCAAATTTGGAGCCGCATCTAAAAGTTCTGAATTTACTACGACGTGACTTACTAGCATAAGTCCATCCTTGTCCCTAAGTGCCTTCAGGACATCATCTCTACCCATAATCTTTTGAATATCGCCTTCAAGTGTAAAGTAGCGCGATATTAAGTTATACCCTTTCTCTTGCATTGGGCCTGTTATCAAAATTTTTGGTTTCATAGTAGTAACCACCTTCATTTAATTTTATAAACGTTTGTGAGCTTCTTTACTACTACAGAAGATTGAACATTCAAATTAAAAGTCCGTTCTTTTAATGAATTTATCGAGGCTTGCTGCGAAACGAGTGCTAAGGATCTTTTTTGTTTCACCGATCGCTTTTTCTATTTCGTCATCGTATTCTATGCTTCCAAGGAATGGAATATTTTTTTGTTCGATTTCTTTCTTAATTGTCATCATGTCATCTTTTTTCATATTTTCAACGACTCCGATGACGGGAACTTCAACGCTTTTCAATAAATCTAATAATTTTTTAACGGAAGATATAGCCAGAGGAGAAGGCGTCGCAATTACTAAGAATTTAATGTTTTTAATGAATCTTATAATATCCAAAGTTATATCGCCTATTCCCGGTGGCATATCGATCAACAGGTAATCTAGTTTTCCCCATTTCGTTATCGCCAACATCTCTAGGAACGAGTTCGTGTAATCTATCCCACGAAGCGGTGTAGGGTTATCTTTTGAAAAAAAGATTATTGACATATATTTTATACCGCTTATTTTGGGTGGTAGTATTCCATTTTTCTCTTTAAGGCGTCCATCCTTTATTCCTAATATTATATGTGTTGATGGACTTGTAAAGTCGAGGTCTAAAAGCCCAACTTTCTTCCCATTTTTTGAGAGAAGTAGCGCAAGAACAGACGATGTCAGGCTCTTTCCAACACCTCCTTTGGCGCTTGAAACTGCAATTATTTTTGTTATCCCTGAGAATCTCCTGTCTATGATACTCATTCTTGGATCTGTCATTTCATCTGACACCTCGCACGTTCCCTATGTACATTCCACGCCCTTCAACAATTTCAAAGTCGGGGCTTGCACAATTAGGACATTTTATATAGGAATGAGCTATTTCTGGGATAAAGTGTATTGCTTCTGCAATCTCTTGGTTAACTTCTTTTTTGTTGAAAACCCATTGATTGCCACATACCTTACACTTTAGTTGAGCTTTTATAATGATTATAACGAATCGAGTCTTCTTTAGTTTACCTGTCTTCAACTGGGCTAGAGCAAATTTAATAATTTCTTCGTCTATTTGTTGCAGCTCTCCGACCCTAAGTTCAACTTCTAATACCTTAACAAATTTCTCTCTTTCAGCTATTTCAGTAACCGCTGCAATAACCGCTTCAGCTAAAGCCCATTCGTGCATAAATATACTACCAAAAAAGATGTTAAATAACCCTTTTATGACCTCCACTTGACGATTTTGTTATGTTCTTAGATGTTCGACTGCCTGTCTCATGTGTCTGAGTATAAGTTCCGCAGCTTCTGGGCTGCAACTCCTCAATCCGCAATCAGGATGGACAAATTCTATGGTTTCTTCACCTACCTTTTTAACGATTCGCCCCAGTCTTTTTATTAAAACCTCCTCTCCTTCTACATCTGATTTTTTCGCGGCTTCAACTGATATGCAGCCAACTCCTAGTCTTTTGTTGCCGGATTGTAAGAGTTTTTTTGAAATAAGATCAATATTCTTCTGAACATTAGGTGCGCTGAATGCTAAACTCAGTACGGGTACATCGGATTCGATAAGACCTTTAAGAAGATTTTCGTTTAAAGGACCACATGCATGTAATATGATCCTTTTTTCTTTATATATTGAATTTGGTAGACCACTTATTGATTGTTCTACGAATTTCAGAGCATCTTTATAGTCTATTGCTTTTGCTGAAAAGCTCGGTTCATCAATCTGAATGTAGCAGTTCTTTTTTGCAACTTGGCGTATGATGGGATTTAGAGCTTCAGCTATATCGGAGTAAAGTCGGGGATCTCTCAGGTTACTATAATATTTCAGACCGTTAATGCCACAGAAGAATCCAAGAGTTACAGGTCCTGTTATCGCAACTTTCACAGGGATATTATCCTTACCCTTTTCTTCCAAATATTCAGTAACAAGTTGAAGGTCCTTTAATTTGATGAACTCGTTTGGATTATCCATTGAAGAAATTTTTGAGTTTACGCAAACTCCCCTTAGATTTCTACCTAGTCCAGGAAGACATTCAAAGTATCCAAGCATGTCTGACCTCTGTTCGCCATCGGAGACTATGTCTATGTCATTTCCTAACTGAAAGTTAACAGTATTTTTTATAGCCTCTGCGATAGGAGCGTTCTGCACTGGAAAACTGCCTACTACCGTTTTGGTTAATTTCACGATAGAAAGAAAAAAGATGTATGTTAATAAATTTTTAGCACTTGGTCCTTTTATTAAGGTTTACTTTCTCTTTTTATTCAGCCAAGATTTGACCCAGGCTGCAGCCTGTTCATCGCTTTCGGCCTGAACCGGTGGATGTTTGAAATAGTATGCTGAAATCTCTTTAATAGGTCCGCTTTCTCCTCTGTCTACTGCGACTTTAGCAAGTCTTGTCGCATCCATCGCGCTAAACGCGAACATAGATTTATCATCGACCGAAAGCTTAGCGTCAATAGTGACAGGGAATCCTGCGTAGCTCTCACCCTTAATGTATATGTAGGCAACTTTTGTGTTCTTTAGAAATGGAACGTAGTCGCTCGGACCTATTCTTACGTCGATTCCGTATGGCAATACGGATGTAACAGCATCTGTTTTGCTTCTTCTCTTACTAATTAACCTGTTCTCGTCCAACATGTTCTGAAAGTCGGTGTTACCTCCAACATTGAGCTGATAGGTTTCTATGACTTGTACATTCCTCAGCCTAAAAAGGCGGACAAGTGTCCGATGTAGTATTGTCGCACCTATCTGTCCCTTTATGTCGTCTCCCAAAATTGGAAGGTTTTTCTCCTTGAATCTGCTGCTCCAGACCTGATCACTTGCTACAAACACTGGGATCGTATTCACGAACGCGACACCAGCCTTCAGAGCAACTTCCGCATAGAACTTTGTTGCCTGATCGCTTCCAACCGGCAGTAGGCTAAGGAAAACATCTGCGCCACTTATTTGATCCGCTGCATCTTCCACGGTGCATGTTTTTCTTACTGGATTCATGATGTGTCGCATATGTTCTGCTACTCCGTCTAAGACGGGGCCTGTGCTGACCTTTACTCCAACATTCTTAACTTCAGCAAAATGTGGCGTGATGTTCGGCTTTGCGAAGATGGCTTCTGAAAGATCTTTTCCCACTTTTTCTTTGTTTACATCGAAAGCTGCGACGAATTCTATATCGGATATCTTATACCCTCCTAAAGGGTCGTTATCTTTCCTTCCTTTATAGTAGAATGGTGATTGTACCAAGGCTGAAGCAGTATTTCCGATGCCGGCTAGGGCTACCTTCAACTTTGACATGTTTATGACTATAAATATTTATCGATATAAATGTTACTGAGAGAATTTAAATATTATTCCATTAGACTATACGAAGATGTGCAAAAACCTTTAGGAAGATTGGAATCATCTTTAACAATTAACAACCTCTGGTTATATTCAATCAAACTCATTTCTGATAGGCCGATGTTCAGTAGAGAACTCTACAAGGAGATAAGGGAAAAATATAAGATAAAGGTGAATTTAATTACCGTATACTCTGTGCTTTATAGACTGGAAAGGGAAGGGTATATCAAAAGAAGCGGTAACTATAGAAAATACTATGAAGTGACCGAAAAGGGGAGGAAAGAACTGCAGGGTGGAATCCTGCTCATCGAGACTATTCTCAAGCTTTTAAAATAGAAACCGTACAGGGAAGCAATTGTTTTAAGAAAAGTTATATTTCCTATGAGCCAAAGTTATGACGGTGCCCTCGTTGAGGATTGGGATCATAAGTGATTCGCATGACAATATTCAAGCAATCAAGAAAGCTATAGAAATATTGAATTCAGAGCAAGTGGGTTACCTGCTTCACGCCGGTGACATAGTGAGTCCCTTTTCTGCCAAACTTTTTTTTGGTGAGAATTTCGTGACATACTTCACTTTTGGAAATAACGATGGTGAAAAAGTTATGCTTAAAGATGTAATATCTCAGTCCCAGAAATGTAAACTTGTTTGGCCCAAGGCCACAATAAGCTTAAACGGGTTCAAGATTGCATTGATGCACGGCGAAGATGAAGAGGTTGTTGAGGCTGTAGCTTTAAGCAATAGGTATGACCTTGTCGCTTACGGACACTGGCATAAGGTTGTAAACAAAGTAATCGGCAAATGTGCTTTAGTGAATCCAGGCGAGTTGTGTGGATATTTAACAGGTAGAAGAACGTTGGCTATAACCGATTTAAGGAAAAAGGAAACTAAAATCATCGAAATCTAAAGCTCTCTAATGATTAGGCGCGAAAAGGAATAATGTTTAAAAATTGATTTAATGAGAGAGTATTATATGAGTAGACCGTGTATCGCAATAACATCAAAATCGTATGGTGTCCACTGTAAAAAAGCGGTAGAGCTTCTTGAAGAATTCGCGGCTGTTGATAGAAAGAACGTCTCGAGCGAGGATGAAATGAGATCAATTGCCATGGATTATGATGGAGTAATAGTTGGTAATGAGAAAATGGACAGAGATATTTTAATATCTTCAGATAAACTTAGGATTATTGCAAGACACGGTGTCGGAGTTGACAATATAGACCTAGATGCAGCGACTCAGAAGGGAATTATAGTTACATACACTCCTCAATCAAACTCTGATTCAGTGGCCGAATACGCGATTATGTTGATGCTGGGGATAGCAAAAAATTTTCCAAAAGCCAGTTATGAAATATCAAATGGCAAATGGGTTCGTTTACTTGGTTCAGAATTGTTATGTAAGACTGTAGGAATAGTTGGATTTGGAGCAGTAGGCCGACGCGTTGCCAAAAAGCTGTCGGGATTTGATGTCAAAATACTGGCATATGACCCTTTTGTAAAAGGGAATGAAATTGAAAAAGAAGGGGCTCTTCCGGTGGGTCTAGATGAACTTTTAAGAACATCAGACTTTGTTACAATTCATGTTGCTCTTTCAGCTGAAACTCACCACCTAATAAATAGAGACAGGCTAAGACTAATGAAGAAAAGCGCTTTTTTAATAAACACTTCAAGGGGTTCTATAATAGATGAGAGCGCATTATACGATTCTTTAAAGAACGGAGAAATCTCGGGAGCCGCCTTAGACGTCTTCGAACAGGAACCGATAACCAAGGACAACCCCTTACTAATGCTAGATAATGTAGTATTGTCTCCTCACATGGCTAACTTCACATCAGAAGCCCTAATAAGGATGGACATGATGAACGCCGAAGATCTTAAAAGATTCTTCCAAGGAAAGAAGCCGTTATTCGTAGCTAACCCAATAATGTTCAATGGTAAATAGGTATTTGACGATAAATGCATTTCTTACATCCATTTAAGGAAAATCTTTTCTATAGCCTTTAAGTGGAAGGGTTCTGTACGTGCGAGGCTATTTCTCCCAAGAATACATGCTAGGTCAGAAGATTTGATCAACTGTACGCGAAGCTTTGAAAAAGGAACACGAAAAAGTTGATAAATCTTCAAACAAAAATGGGGTTCGATCTGATTTCTGATGAAATGCTCAGTTGGAGCGACCCAGTAAGACTGATAATTGAATGTTTAGATGAGATAACGATGGGGCCATATGCGTCAAGGAAAATATCTTAACAATTAACAGATGCCCCGGACAAATCAGCTGGAAAATGATGAGATAAAAACCGGACACAGTTTTCGGCGTTAAAAAACCTAAATTTAACGGCGAATTTAACGCACAACTTTACAAAAAATTTAACAGCAAACTTAACGCTGACTTAACGGACTTGACAGCCTATTTGTCCATAATTGACATTTATCTTAATAGATCCCGGAGAAGAAAGGGCATTCATATTAATGATGTATATGCTTATGCGATAGTCCCAGTTGCGTTATGGTCATTATGTGCTCATGTAGAAGCTTTATGTTATCCAGATCTTTCAGAGAAATTTACCCTTCCTTGAATTTAAGGATTACGTCTTTAGCTTTTGTCTCTCTGATTTAGTGCACTCTCAATTAAACATATTTCATCGACGTCTCACGCAACTTCTTGAGAGCTTTATCAACTTCGCCCAACCCTAGCCTGAGAAGAGTTTCTGATTTGGGTATTCCATTCGCATCCCAGCCAGCTTCTTCATAGTACTTTTGCACACCCATGCTCACGCTCGTCTTGTCGGCAGCTTTACCCTTGCACGGGCCTGAAGGCAACGGTTCATAGAATCTGCTCGGATTATCATCATCAACTTTAGGGTTCCAATGCAAATCTGGTCCTCCTAAAAGCAGTAGTGCCCTTTGAATCTGCAGGGTCTTTAATCCACCGTTTCTTGCCCATTCGTCACGGGTCAAGTTTAATCCGGTAATGGCGCCGTAAAGTTCAAATCTGGAATTTTCGGGAAAACCAAAACAAGTGAATTTGCACATGATAGCTGAATCGTAGAAAATTTCCCATATCTCGCTTCCATAACCCTCCAAGGGCAAACTAGTCATTGACGAGTGATCACCACCCTGAACCGAACAAGCAAATCCTATTTCATTAGAGAAGTCCATGCCACTACGAATTCCGTGGGCGCCGATTCCGATACCTTTGCTCTGCACAGCGTATTTCAGCAAGTCTTTGTGTTTCATTTTTCCTATTTTCAGTGCTACCCTGTAAGTGCCTTCGGCCAATAAATCGCCAACACCTTCCCTCGCAGCAATTTTCTTAGCCAATGCAGCAAAGGCTTCAGCGTTTCCCCACCTCAATTCAATTCCATCTAAGTCGTCTTTGGAGAGAATGTCTCTTTGGAACAGTTCAGCGGCAAACCCCATTACGTTGCCTGTCTGAATGCCGCACAAACCCAAGTCATCAATCAAGGCAGACAAGTACACATTCTCTTCCGGATTAAATATTCCGAGGTTAGGACCCAGATAAGCCTGCAATTCGTAGTCTGGGTTATCGGTTATAGCCCCCTTAAATTTTCCTGACCTTACGACGGCGATTTTCATGCAGTTCGTTGGGCAGCCGAAATCGCTCCAAGACTGCTTCACCCAGAACCTGTTCTCAAACTCGTCCACGCCGTAGCTTCTCTCGTCATGCCATTCTTCCTGCCAATTCCTGATGGGTTCAGAACTTGTTTGCGCTCCAAAGTTGTAGCCACCTCCGCCGGTTCCCCATCTTCGCCACATAACGTTACCGTAGGCAATCTTGTTTACCAAGCTAATTATTTGCTTGATTTTTTCAAGGTCAGCGACCTCGGGCAAGGGACCCGTACCTTTGACGGCGACCGCCTTAAGCTTTTTCGAGCCCATTACCGCTCCGTAACCGCCATAGCCCGCCGCGTGCGTCCATTTAGCCGTGACAACTGCTGTTCGAACCCTGTTCTCGCCGGCGGGACCAATGCATAGAGTTGCCGGCTCTTTCCACTCACCGTACCCGGGATAACGCTCCTTCAACAGAGCCCTGCATTCCTTATTGAGTAACGTATTTGTTTCCTTGGTGTCTTTGCCCAAAAGACTGCTTGCATCCCTGATTTCAACATCCTCGTCTTTAATGAACAAATAAACTGGTTTCTGAGCCTGACCAGTAACGATAATGCCATCGTAACCTGCGCAGCGCAGTTCAACTCCGAACTCGCCACCAACCGTTGAACCAACAACGCCGCTGCTCTGAGGAGACTTCCCTGAAACGCAGACTCGTCCTCCAGGGTAAAATCCAGTAAACGGTCCAGGCAGAAAAAGTAAAATATTGTCGGACCCAAGAGGATCTATTTCTTCCCATTTGTGGATCAGTCTGTCGCACAGGATTTTAGCTGCGAGCCCTCTGCCCCCGATGTAATCCTTAAGCCATTCCTCTCCAATCGTGACGTTTTTGAAATTCCCCTTTGAAAGATTCACTTCTAGGAATTTTCCTGCATACCCCAACATTAGAGAAACTCCTCCGCTTTCTCACCATACATTTTTGTCGCGAGGTTTCTTGTCGTCTCCTCAGGGGTGCGTGCGTAAAGACCAGTAGGCTGTTCTCTTCTTGGAACCGATTTCAAGACCCCCCAACCGCCTTCCTGGCAAACCTTAACGCACTGTGGATCCCCATCGCACAAGTCACAGATCACGATTTTCTTCTCGGCAGGATGTAAATGCGGCACCCTTCCAGGGCAAGCCTCAACGCATTTGCCGCACCCGGTACACTTTTCCTTGTTCACGGCGACAGCACTGGTTTTACTGTTAACTGACAAAGCCTGAAAAGGGCAAGCCTTAACGCACGGATAGTTCTCACATTGCGCGCATAGATGCGGAAAATCTGCCCCTGGAACCAACATGAAGACCCTCACTCTTGACGCTTCGGGCCATATCCTATTCTCATGATGGAGTGAACAGGCAATTTCGCATTTCCTGCATCCGCTGCACTTCGATAGGTCCCTCGCGATCCACACAGGCTCGTTCAATGATTGCTGATATGACCAATTTCTACTCATCTTTACTCAGCTCTATTGAGAAAATACACACTCACAGATCACCTTTCTTGAAGATTTCAATTTTATTACCACAATTATATAAAGTTACTATACCAAGAAATAATGTTAGGCATATATCTTGCAGTCATCAGAAAAAAATTGTAAACCTTAGAATCTGCCGTCTGCATTCTGTTTTCAATCTAAGTTTCTTATATAAGGGACAGAATGAAGCAACATTGCCTGTAAAAAGATTACGTAGAAGATATGATATAAAAAATGGTATTATTTAGAGCTACGATTTAAGAGTCTACTAGATCCCCTATATATTCTAAAATATCTCAAATTGTTCACAAACACCTTTTTAAGAATAACGTTTTAGAGACTTTGGGAAGTCAAATGGAACATGGTTATGTCATGAAATCCATTATATTAGGTGAATGAAGGTTTTGGAGAGTTCTAAAGCGCTTGTTCTTCTATCAGGGGGAATAGATTCAGCTGTAGCGCTATGGCTCATTAAGAAAAGGTTCGACGTCTATGCTTTATCTTTCAAGTTGAACGAACGGAACAGTATGGAAATAGAGGCCGCAAGAAAAATTTTCAAAAAAGCGGATGTTGAGGAGCATATGATAATTGATGTCGGATTCCTTAGAGAAGTCTCCGAACTAAGGGAACTAAAAGAGAATTACATTTTGAAACACTCCAATATTCCTTCAATTTATATTCCAAGTAGAAATACCGTTTTTTTTGGGATCGCATCATATTTTTCTGAGATTATCGGAGCAAGATATATTATTACAGGACATCAGTTAAGCGACCCATTCCCTGACTCCAAACCAAGATATATTAAAGCCATGAACACAGCTTTAAAATTTGGTAGTTGGTTAGGGAAAGATTTCAAAACAGAAATATATATGCCCCTGGCTAAGTTTGATAAAAAAAGGATAGTGGAGCTCGCAATAGAGATGGATGTACCGATCGAACTGTCTTGGAGTTGTCACAAGAACGAATCAGTTGCATGCGGTAAATGTCGAGGGTGCGTTAGCAGGCTGGAAGCCTTTGAACAACTTGGTGTAAAAGACAAGATCAAATATCAAGAGTAACTATACGATTATCGCACACTATGAAATATATTAACAAGAAATTCCTTAGTATCACTGTGCGAGAAGTCGTTCTGAAAGGAAGAGTTGCCATAATAACAGGGGCAAGTGAGGGAATGGGTAAAGCCACCGTATTTTATCTTTCCAATCTCGGAGTGAATACGGTGCTTGCAGCTCGCCGATTGGATTTAATAAAAGAATATGAGAAAACTTTGAAGAACAAATTTGGTACAGACCCCTTATCCATCCGAGTCGATGTTACCAGCGATTATGACGTTGAACATTTGGTGGATGTTGTAGCTAAGAAATATGGTCGAATTGATTTTGCCGTTAGCTTTGCTGGAAATCCTGTTGGCTATGCAACACGTGATAGGAGGAAACCGATTTATGAACAGGATATTAAGCAACTTAAAGAAATTGCTGAAGTTGATCATTTCGGATCAGTAAGAGTCTTAAAATACGTGCTTCCATACATGATAAAGCAAAGGTTTGGGAGAATAATTCTAATTTCATCGACAGCTTCTGTTTACGGCTATTCTGAAGACGTTGACTATGTTCCATATAAGAGAGCTAACGAAGGTTTAGTCATATCTTCCGCTTTAAGATCCATTAGAGAAAAATGGGGGGTGGAATTCTATGTCATTGCTCCCGGCGATGTCTTCAACCCATCGACATGGGAGTCGTATGATAACCGAGAAAAGATGGAAGTGCTAAAATACGGAATAATCGAATCTGAAACAGTTGCAAATATCGTCTCGCTTTTGCTATCCGGTAAGCTAAAGAAAAAGTACGTTATGAAAGTAGATCTCGATAAAGGTAAAGTGCTTGATAAAGGCAGTTATTACCGAATAAAAAATGGAGATATAATAGTTATAGATGCCAAAACTGTTCCAAAACTACTAAAATCAGTAGGTGGAAAGTATAAAACATTCGTTCCTGACGGATTTTGAAAGCTAAGTGACGATATTGCACTATGCGATTCTCTTTAAACCGTACTTGGTTGTATCGTAGAATGGAGGTTCAACCACTACAGATTTGACCTTATTTTCTCTTATCTTTACCTGTAATTGATTCCCGATGGAGGCTGCACTGATACCCACGTAACCCATTCCTATTCCTGTCTTAAGTAGAGGTGAGAATGTTCCACTTGTTAATCTTCCTACTTTTATACCATCATAAAATAATTCACAGTCTCGCCGGGGGATTCCCTTTTCTTGTAGCTTAATACACACTCTCGAACGTTTCACGCCTTTTTCCTTCTGTTCCAATAAAGCTTCTCTTCCTACAAAATCATTTTTTTCAAAGTCAACTAGTGTATCTAACCGTGCCTCTAAGGGGGAAGTGGTGTCGTCTATATCGTGACCATAAAGGCACATGCCTGCCTCAAGTCTCAAAGTGTCCCTCGCGCCTAATCCACAGGGTTTTATTCCAAATTCCTTTCCTGCTTCAAGAATTGACAGAAGAAACTTTTCAGCTTTTTCATTCATACTTAAAGGAGTATCCCACAGGTAAACCTCAAATCCGTCTTCACCAGTATACCCTGTTCTTGTAACAAGGACACTATCAAACGAACCAAGTTTGATCCAATCACTCCAGTATCTCTTTATTGAAGACAGTTCGATATTAGATAGCTTCTGGAGCGTACTTATCGCTTTTGGACCTTGGATAGCAAGCATGACGACATTATCTGAGACATCCATCACTCTAACTTCATAGGGTGATGCGTTTTCACTTATCCATTTAAAATCCTTCTCACGGTTACCAGCGTTGTAAACTATAAGAAATTTATTATCATCCAGCCTAAAAACTGTCAAGTCATCTATAATACCACCCAATTTATTAAGAAAGAATGAATATCTCCCCTGCTTGAGACTCATGTTTGAAATTTTCCTAGGAAGAAGTTTTTCGAGTAAATAAACTGCCTCCTTCCCTTCAATAAGTGTTCTTCCCATGTGAGTTACATCAAATATTCCTACAGCATTCCTGACACTCATGTGTTCAGATTCTATTCCTTCGTAAAATAGTGCGTGTTCAAATCCAGCAAACTCTACGATGTTTCCATACTTTTCATGGAAACTAAATAGGTGTGTTCTTTTCAGTGGACCACTCATGGTATTAATCTTTAAACCTATAAAATTTAAGTCTTTTACAATGTTAATTCTGCACATAATTTAGAACACTAAAAAAGTCACAATTCGTAATGTTAAATGTGTAATGAATTAACGTATGATTAGAAAATAATTTAATAAAAAAAATATAAAATTATAATGGTGAGAACAGATCAAACAGTACTGCTAACTGATGGCAGTCACAGATCATAATTCTCTTTAATACTGCTTATGCTTTCTATAGCATTCTCTACAATATACGGGCTTTCCTTCGGTCGGTTTAAATGGTACTTCGTCTTCTTTTCCACAGTCAGAGCAGGTAATTTTGTGCATTTCGCGTGGCCCGCTACTATAGTTAGGTCTCAAAACATCGTTCACCTCTAACTTCTGATTAAAAATTGCTCCTTTTAAATGTTGTGCTAATGTGATTAAAAATTATTGATTAAATTAGCTATCTTTTGTAAAAGAATTATCCTTCAACTGTAAAGGGTAATTCGCGGCCCTCCCTATCGAATATTTTTATGTCTCGTTCAGTTCTGTATGGGTATCCAGCTATAGCCATAATCTTTCCATAATAGTGTAAAAGGTCCTCTAAAGAGGGTTTTACTAAGCCTGAAGGATGTGAATGAGCTGTTCCAATTATTGAGGAGTCGAGGGGGAGCATATGCATCGGAAAACTTGAGTAGGATTCGCCGTGGATAGATAGTGGAGGTATCATTACATTTTCGACATTGATTATCTCTTTACTAACTTTCCCTCTTAATAGTAGTATACTCTCATTTGGATGGCTGCTAAAGGCATACGTCAAAATGCTATCTATAACACTTAATTTTATCCTGATCTGTTTTATCATAAGTTTGGAATTTTATCTATTATATCATTGTTATAAAAAGTTTTCATTTCACATAATTTTAAATACAGAAGGATGAGGAGTTGTCCCTAAGAAAAGTGATGGTCACGCAGGTCAGAGCTTCAATAGGGACTTTAGCCGCGTTAAAATTAATAAAGATGAAGACGCTTGCAGAGCCAACAACAGCTTACTTATTGCAGTACTCACAAAAGGGATGCAATGCTAATTGTCTGTTCTGTCCCCAAAGCGTTTCAAACCGCTGTAGTAAAGACCTTGTCTCCCGTGTTCCTTGGCCACTTATAGAATTGGAGAAGGTGATTGAGCCTCTAGAAAACCAAAATCCCTTCCTAAGAATTTGCATTCAGACAGTCCTTAAGAGGGACTTTCAATTCGAACTAATCGAAATAGTGAAATCGATTAGAGACTCCGGACTTGAGATTCCCATATCTGTTGGAACAACACCTATAGATGTTCCTTCTTTAGAGAAGCTCAAATGCTTAGGTGTAGATCATCTGGGTATTGGATTAGATGTTGCGGTTGCAGATAGATTTGATTCACTTAAAAAGCCGTTCAGCTTCGACAGTTTTTTCAGGTTTATAGACAGATCAGTTAAAGTCTTCGGATCCGGACGCGTCTACGTTCATCTGATATACGGTTTAGGTGAAAAAGATGTAGAATTTGTTAAAGCCATGGAAGCGATCTTTAAGAAAGGAGCTGCTGTTGCACTCTTCGCTTTCACACCAATACGTGGAACAAGAATAGGGGCTCTCTCTCAACCTAAGCTAGAAAGCTATCGTTTAATGCAAATAATACGTTTCCACTTAAGTAGAGGCTACGATCTAAAAAAAATTGTAGAATTCGACAATGATAAGGTTAAGTTAAGAAAAAATCTTGAAAAAAATTTATTTGAGAAAGCATTCATTACAAGTGGTTGTCCTGGATGCAATAGACCATTCTATAACGAAAGGCCAATAAAAATTTACAATTATCCCTCTAGAGAGTTTTTATTCCGTGAAAGTGAATTGGTGACAAAACAAGTCCAAGAAATATGCGAGGGGACAGGTTGAAGGTAACAGCATTTGTTCCAGGGAAGACTTATCCTACAATAAGTATAACAGGTGCAGAATGCGCTTTAAACTGTCGACACTGCAAAGGTCGTTATTTGGAAGACATGTACCCGGCTACAACCCCATCCTCTCTATACAATACTGCTAGGAATCTGGTCTCTAAAGGCGCAAAAGGAATTCTTATAAGCGGTGGTTTCACTCAGAATGGGTTTTTACCGGTAAGACCATTTTTACCAACTATAAAAAAGATTAAGAAGGACTTAGATATTGTAATTAGCTTACATCCGGGACTAGTAGATGAAGCATTAGCTAAGGAGATTAGAATGAATAATGTTGATGTTATCGATTTCGAGCTTATAGTCGATTCCTTTGTCATAGAAAAAGTAAAAGGTCTAAAAAAGAAACCTTCTGATTACTTAAAAAGTTTGGAGATTTTAAAAAAATATGGGCCTACATATTTGGCTCCCCATTTATTAATAGGTTTTGGTGACAACGGGATATTAAAGGAGAAAGAAGCCATAGACTCATTAAGGGACTATGACCCCTATCTTGTTACATTTCTTTCTTTAATTCCTACAGCAGATTATTTTATAGAGGACTGTGTTCTCCCAAAAAAAGAGGATTTAGTTGATCTCTTCAAATATGCCAGAAAGTTTAAAAGTGAAATTGCCTTAGGTTGTATGAGACCGTCCCGATTTAAAGATGAAATAGACCAAGTGTTAATAGAAAGATGTCTTGTTGATAGAGTAGCTGTTCCCAGAAATAAAATAATCAAGACGTACAACATCAACACCGTTAAAGCCTGCTGCTCCTTGCCTAGGGAATTCTTCCCCAAATTCGTCGACTAGAAGTAGTGATCTACGAACTGCCCTTTAAGGAACGTCGATGTACGATTTATCCAGTTATCTTATAAAACTCGGCACCAGAAAAAATTAATAGTTTACAAGGCAACAATTTTTGTGAATTCGCTTCTCAAACGTAAGTTGGCAGCTCAAATATCGTTTAAAACACTAAACCTAGAACGGATGTTAAAGAAACTCTTCAATTTGTTTTTCTATCCTAAAAAATAAAAGTATATCTTAACTTCTGAAGTTTTTACAAGTCTTTGAACAACCCTAAATTTAAAAAAGGTGATAGAGACAGTTCTCATTTTCAGAACTGATGTTTGAAAAAAGTCTATCCGAAAGTCCATTCCATTTTACTAACGACATCTTAGAGCTTTTTTGGATCCTAATTAAAGATGGTTCGTAAAATATATTATTTTGCCACATGATCTTACTGGATTAAGCTATTATATTAAACGATTTCATCCTAATTGAACGTCTATGTCATCGATTGGTTTGTCCCCTGAACCGTTGAATGCAGTGCTTAAGTCATGGTATTCGGCTCTGTCTGATCCTGCCTTAGCACAAAAAATTCTTCTGAAATCCCTTCTTGAAGGGTATTGCGTAACCGATTACGGTAAGCGTTATGATGCTTCAACTTCTATGAATTTGGAAGAATATCAGACACAATTTCCTATTACAAACTATGTCTCATTAAAGCCAGAGATTGAACAAGTTTCTAAGGGACACTATCAAGCTCTATTGCCTGAGCCTGCAGAAGCCTGGGTTATGACACGTGGAACAACGGGTCCTGCGAAGATTCTGCCTACTACTCAAAAATTTTTATTTCAAATACTAACTTGTGGGGCTAGAGCCATATCCAATTATGTCATTAGAAGTAAGCGGTTTGACATCTTACAGGGTAAAGTGCTTAATCTGAACTTTCCTTCACGCATTGGGACAATCAGAAACGGGGCAAATGTCGCATCTTATGGACATAGTTCTGGAACGTATGCAAGATATAATCCGAGCTTTGCAGGATTAGATCTTGTACCGCATCAAGAGGAAATAGATGCTTTAGGCGGAGGTTTAACGATAAAAGATTGGGAAAGAAGGTTCGAGCTCACCTATCAGCTGACAAGAAACGAAGATATTGAAGTCTGTATGGGAGTGGCTCCGGTAATAGCATCTTTTGCCAAATATCTTAAAGCAAAACATCATGTAATTCCGAAAGATTTCTGGAAAGTTAAAGCAATATTTTGCACGAGTGTCCCAAAAATACACTGGAAGTATGAGCCTATTCTAAAATATTATTTCGGTAATACAGATGTAGTGGAAATGTATACTGCGACTGAAGGGGTGTTCGCTCAACAGTTAGACAGTCTACCATATGTAGTCCCAAATTACGACAGCTATCTATTCGAGGTTAAAATGGGGCGCTGTATAAAAATGTTATACGAAATGAAAAGAGGGGAGTGGGGTCGACTTATTGTTTCATCAGTCATGTTCCCAAGGTACGATATGAGCGATATGGTCGAGTGCATGGGTGGACAATACTTCAGAGTTTTCGGTCGAGTACGAAAGCTGACAATTATAGAACATATTATCTATCGATCGTACACGAGATGGTTTGACTAAGGCTTCGGATTTCTTCTAGCAGCAGTTACTCCAGAAGCAATCACCCAAATACCTATTGCAATTAATATAAGAAACCACCAATTGCTAATACCTGAAGCTCCGGCTAATCCAATAATTAATAGTATAAAACCAGCAATCATTGTTCCTGTCGCTGATCTCCTGTTATGGGTTGCGTATCTTATGACTGCTTGAACCAGTAGTATTACACCTATCCCTATTAGGAAGTATGACCACCAGTAACTTCCTGTTACGTAACCAACCTGTATCACATAGAATACGATTCCGAGCCAGATAAGAATTAAACCGCCAACTATTGGACCAGATCTGTCACCACTCCCTCCACCTTTCTCAGTTTTTTCTCCTTTCTCCCTTTTTTCTTGTTTCTCTCTCTTTTCACCATACTGTCTACGTTCTGCAGGTGATGTAGTAGAAGCTGATGGAATCGCGGACACTAATATTTGATTTCCGCATTTAGGACAAAAGGCTGCGTCAGATGAGATTTCAGCTCCACACTTAGGACAGTAAGGCACCTAAATCACACTGACAGTTGCTGTCTCTCTTTGAAATATAAATGTAGTGTTCAATATACGTTCCTCTGTAAACTTTTTAAAAGCAATCGGACTGGCTAAATTGTTGGAAGCATGTGATAACCATATTATTAAAGTATGAGGAGATCTTAAGTTGATAATAGGTTTACCGGTGCTCTGGTTTGATGCCGTCCTAAGGGAGTTAGCTAGAAATGATGTAAAAGATAATGGTCACTATGACTATTCCATTCAGACAAGGAAAGCTATCGATAACGGCTTTAATCACGTTGAACTTGTCATGAACATGTATTTTTTTCTTCCAAATTCGAGAGGAAAATTAACAAATGAGAACTTGGAGAAACTTAACTTACTTAAAAAAGAGAAGGGGATCACATATTCGGTGCATCTTCCGTTTTGGTCGATAGATCCTTCTTCATACATAGAAGAAGTAAGAAAAAAGGCAGTCGACGTTCTTGTTGAATCTATGAGAGCGGTAGTAGAACTTGATCCAATTGCATACGTGATGCATGCAACTAGCTCACTTGCTGCAGATATATATGGCCAAAGAATTGAAGAATCTCTGAAAAAAACCTGTATGAAAATTTTTTCAGATAATTCTCGGAAAACTGTTGAAGAACTCGTTAATAATATGATATCGATGGGTGTTCCCACCAAAAAACTGGCCTTAGAATCAATTAAATTCCCATTCCGTCATTCTATTGAATTAGCAAATGAATTTGATACATCCGTCTGTGTAGATATAGGTCATATACTTGAAGGTTTTCCAGGTGACATGAATATTGAGGAGGCAATGAAGGCGTCATCAGGAAGGATAGGTGAAATTCACATGCATGATGTTAAACGTCTTGTCGAAGGTAGCAGAATTGTTTTCAGAGACCATATTCCTCTAGGCTTAGGTCGTTTAAACCTTCGCGAAATCATAGGTTTAATAGAATATACGAAATTTGATGGCCCAATAATCCTTGAGATGAAATTTGAAGATGCTGTAGCCTCACTGGGAAAATTAAAATCAGTTCTAGAGCATCCTTTGTGATATAAAAGTCCGTTTCTTTGATTAGAAAATATAAATAAAAGGTCGAGAATGTTTTATCTGTGTCTAATAAAATGGTTTCAAGTCAACGAAACATTTAAATCATAATAATTCTATTCTTTTATAGTGGTAATTGATGCGTATATCTACCATTATAACCAAAGCGCTCGGATCGTTGATGTTCCTTGGGATGTTCATAATAGCAATATTTATGCTCCTTAACGCAATCGGACAGTCCACTGTTAATGTGCAGCAATATGGAGTATCCATATTTTTTGTTGTTGCTGGATTTTTATCAGTCATGCATATGTGGTGGTGGCCGAGAAGAAAGTCTACTACACTTTGATCGTAATGATAAGTGTCAACAGCCTTTTACTATATAGATGTATACATTAAAATGATCTAGTATCGTACTCTTATATCTTTAAAATGTATTGTAAGATTTTGTAATTAACGAGAATAATTTTAATTATAGCGGTTATACGTACTTTCTATCATTGGATTCCGCATTCTAAGAGATGACTTCAATCGCACCTTCTAGAATATCTTTAACCTTGCCACTAACGAGTTGGCCTTCATATTGTCTGCCAAATCTGTCTGTTAATTGAACGTTAGTGTTGTGGGAATATTTCCCTTTTTCGAATGATACTTCACCACTTGTGAGTGACAGTTCCAGTCCGTCTTTTGGCGTTATGTTGCTCTTTTTTTCATAGCCTTCAAGACGTATGGACCAAAGAGTACCAATGGCGAAAGAATACTTTGCTTTTCTGATCTGATAAGATGACATCCTTTTGAAAAGTGTATTTGGGAAGTCTTCTTCGGGGCCAAATGCAAAAAGGATAGTGTCTCCAACCTTTGGCTTAAAATCTTCTCTTTTTTCTGCTCTAAGGTACATGCCTCCTGTATTTGGATCAGTTTCTCTCCTCATCGTCTTACCTGATAGTGGCATAATTTTAAGCTCAATGTTGCCTGATTCTGCATCATCTAGGTGTCCACTAAAGGTCTTTCTTGTTCTTGTATTCTGGAAAACAACATGGAGATGGGGTACTGTTTTAAAGAACCGCTTGTCTTCTTTTGAGCTAGGTATAATTAGAAAAAATCCTGATATGCTAGTAATCTTATTTTCCCCTGCAAAGTATGCTTTGCCAAATGTTGGTGAAGGTTTATGCTTTGTGAGGAAGAAAGCGCATTTCATGTCATTTAGAATTCCGTTGTCACAAGTTATATATCCCTGATGTAGTTTATTCTCTTCAAGAAATGTGCCTAGCTTTGCCATTAATGGGCCATCTTTTGGTTTAAGATGGAAAATAACTTCTCTACCTTTGGTCAATGTTGAGGTATGCAAGCTTGTATCGAATTCGACATGCTCTTTCTTCTTTGAAAGTGCTATAAAATCTCCTTCAACATCTTTACCACGCTCTTTAGCTATTTTAAAAAGAAATTTCAAACTAAAACACCATTTGTTTGATTTTTAATTCCCCCAATAAAACCTTTTCTAAACGTGTACGATAACGTCTGGTAGCGAATTAGTACATTTTTAATCAAATCTGTAACATCTTATCTAAATAAAAAAATTTTTTATAAGTGAAAAAGATCAATGTATTTGTACATTGTTGGAAAAAACTTTATATTATTTAAAAAAGGAGCTTACAAAATAATGATTGATAAGGAACGCTTTATTCGTACCCTAAAGTTCCAAAAAACTGACAGGCCTGTATTTGCAGAATTTTTGGGATTTTGGCCGGAGACTATTAATAAATGGTATTCCCAAGGCTTACCTTTTACTGTTCGGAACGACGGAGAGGGTAAAGTTGCTCCGTTTTACGTTACGGTGGGGGTCTCATCATATTTTAAGGGGATTTCAGAATATCTCAAATTCGATAGATGTTATCATGCATGCAATGCATTTGATATAGATTTCGGTCCGATACCAAGGTTCACTAGAAAGACGTTAGAAGAAAACGAGAGGTATAGAATCGAGGTTGATGAAGCAGGAATTGTAAAAAAAACGTTGTTGACAGACGTCTCGATACCAGGATGGATAGAGTTCCCTATAAAAAATAAGGAAGATTTTGAACAGATAAAGAAAAGGTACAGACCACATGATATCGTAAGGTATCCTAAGAATTGGGGTAAGGAGCTTTTTTCAAATTTAAAAAACTCAGATGCGCTTTTAGCAATAACCATTCCAGGTTTCTTTGGACAACCGCGCAGTTTCCTCGGTCTGGAGAGGCTGGTCAAGTTCATGTACATTGAAAAGGGTTTTGTTCACAAGATACTCGACTTCTGGGAAGATTTTGTTATTGAAACCTTAAGCGAACCACTTCGTTTGATAAAGTTTGATTATGCGTATATTTGGGAAGACATGTGCTATATAAACGGTCCACTTATATCCCCCAAACTTTTTGAAGAATATATCTTACCACACTACAAAAAAATAATTCACTTTTTGAGGGAACATGGTGTGGAAATCATAATGGTTGACAGTGACGGCGATTGCAGGAAGCTTATACCATTGATGATCGAAGGGGGCGTAAATTGTTTGACCCCTCTGGAGATAGCCTCATTCATGGATCCCGTTAAAATTAGGGAAGAATTTGGGCGTAAATTATCGATCATAGGAGGCGTAGACAAAAGGGCGCTAATAAAAGGTGGTGCATCAATAGATAAAGAAGTTAAGAAAAGAGTTCTTCCACTTGTCGAAGAGGGAGGTTTTATAGCCAGTGTAGACCACAAAGTTCCGTATGATGTCTCATTCAGTAATTATCTCCATTATCTTAACGTTCTAAGAAAGGCTTTGACTATAAAATAGGTCTGAGAAAATACTCCTTCTTTCTCGCTATCCATTTAGAAACACATATTAAATGGGGAGGGAAAAAGTGCATTTAATGAATTCTAGAGAAAGAGTACTTCTTTCACTTAGACATGCAGAACCTGACAGGGTTCCGGTTGATTTGGGTGGAATGCGTTCTAGTGGTATTATGGGTATTGCTTATAATAGACTTAAAGATTATCTTGGAATTGAAGTGGGAGAAACAAGGATATATGATATCGCTCAACAACTCGCTGAACCCGAAGAAACCATTCTGAACCTGTTGCAGGTTGATGCAGTAGATATGAGTAGGACGCTGCCTCCTGCCGCGCCATCAGATATAGATTGGGAGCCATGGGTTTTACCCGATGGGTCTCAAGGAAAAGTCCCTTCCACGTTTTCTGCTTCAGCAACAGCTATAACTGTTGCAGGCTCATCGAAGTTAAAGGGTAAAGTTAGATTGATTAAAGATAGCGAAAAAGGTTGGTCTCTCAAAGAGGGAAATATGATTAGGCTCATTATGCCCCAGGGAAGCTTATACTTCGATGACGTCTACCATCCTCTTGAGAAGGCTGATTCTAAGAAGGATGTAGACGTTTTTTTTGAAAGCTCATACGATCCGAAAATAAATTGGCCGCCGCTCCTAACAGAAGAAGACGCTTCTGAGCTTAGAACAAGATCAAAATATTTGAACGCAAATACATCGTATGCGATACTTGGCGGATTTGGGGGCAACTTTCTTGAAACAGGAGAGTACCTGTTGGGATACAAAAACTATTTAGTCGATCTTATTCGTAGGAAAGATCTGATAATCTATTTAAATGATAAGCTAATTGAATATTTCAAGCTGAACCTGAAAGTTTGGCTAGATTCTGTAAAGGATTTTATTCAAATCGCTGTTTTCGGTGACGATCTAGGTCAACAGGGAGGCCCCTTGATCTCACCACAGGTTTATCGTGAAATGATAAAACCTTACCAAAAGGAACTGTACAGATATGTAAAAAGTAAATCAGACTTGTACCTGTTCTTACATTCGTGCGGTTCCTTGTATTCCCTGCTGCCTGATATAATAGATGCTGGTGTAGACATAATTAACCCGGTTCAGATATCCGCCAAAGATATGGAACCCAAGAAATTAAAAAGAGAATTTGGAGATGAATTATCATTTTGGGGGGGTGGAGTTGATACCCAAAAGGTGCTTGGATTCGGATCGCCACAGGAAGTATCAAAAAATGTTAGGATGAACATTGAAGCATTTGCACCAGGTGGAGGGTTCATCTTCGCAGCTGTCCACAATATTATGTCAAATGTTCCTCCCCAAAACATTATGGCAGCATTCGAAACTGTTAAGGGATATGGCGGCTACAGAAGTTAGCGCCTTGTATAATTGTAGAAGGGTTTAAAGGTCATAAACAGATGATTTTGTCCCAAGCAAAATATTTAAATATATTATTCAAATATTGATTTTTGGGGTGTTTGTTTGAGTTTTCCACTTTTGTATCCTTTATTGTTTAAATCCACCGAAGTACACATGCCAAGAAAGGTCATCATCGGTCTGAAATCCCTTGAAAGGCTAGGTAAAGAAGTTAAATATCTAGGAGGCAGCTCGAAGATATTAATTGTCACCGATAAATCTGTAAAGTCAGCGGGTGCACCGGAAAAAGCGGTTAATATCTTAAAAGCCGAAGGCTTTGACCCATATCTTTTAGACAGTGCCGAGCCTGAACCAAGAATAGAAGTTCTCGAAGAAATGTCGCATTTTGCTAGGGAAGGCGGGTTCGATATTGTTGTCGGCATAGGAGGAGGAAGTGTTATGGATACTTCGAAACTCTTAGCTGCAAGCATAACGAATCCCGGTAATCTATGCGACTATATTGGGCCCAATTTGGTTAAAAAACGCGGTATCCCCACAATATGTGTTCCAACAACGGCGGGTACAGGAAGTGAAGTATCACAATTCGCCGTCTTTACATTTGACAACAAAAAAAGGACCTGTGGAAGCCCGAACATCATACCAGATGTAGCACTTGTAGACCCGATGCTAACAATTAGTATGCCTCCTAATACTACAGCAGGTTCGGGTATGGACGCCCTTGCGCACGCGGTAGAATCTTTAATATCTACTGAAGCAAATCCGTTAACGGATGCTTTCGCTTTTCTGGCAATAAAACTTGTTTTAACATACCTAAGGCGAGCCTACTTTAAGCCCAATGATGTAGAGGCAAGATATAACATGTCTCTTGCAGCCACTATTGCTGGCGTACCTTTATGTAATGCTAAAATGGTTATTGGGCATTCTATTTCACAAACCTTTGGACCAGCATACAAGGTTCCGCATGGCATATCGAATGCGATAACCCTTCCTTATGTTATGAAATTTTATATTCCGGCGGCATGTGATAAGCTAGCGCAGATAGCTTTTGAAAATGATTCAGGTGCCGTGCATCTGGCCAATAGGGAAGCTGCCCTTAAGTCGGTGAAGGCTGTGAAAACGCTGGCGGATGACATCAATATCCCCGCTTCGCTTAAGGATTTTGGAATCACTCAAGAAAATTTACCTAAAATGGCAGAAGATGTTCTCCTCAACTTCCCTAGACCAAATAGTCCAATAGACATGAACAAAGATGATGTGTTAAAGATACTTCAATGGATGTATAAGGGGGAAATATAGCTAAGAAATTCCAAACTTTGCTCAGAGTATGGGGAATACTATTATAAGGTTCCTTCTATATTACCATATATTATATCGTTATTTAGTAAGTAATTTGGATTTAAAACAAATCAAAAGTTGAGAGTACTTTCTTACACGAATATTTTTTATCCAAATACCATGCTATTAGACGAATATAAATCCAATTAAGTTTGAACATCATTCCAGTTAAGAAAACGTAATATAACTGGGATTCTATATTTGCAGGTCCGGTAAATCCTCTATCGTCCAAAGTTTTGCATCGAATGGAACAGCAACACCTTGGCAGAATACATTAAGTGGTTGTCCTTTAAGGGAGGTTCTGCACATATGTGCAAAACAAGGGTTAATGTATACAGCATCTCCGTCTCTAATTGGAAGTTCCTCTCCGCCGACTTTGGCATATCCTAAACCTGATGATATAAAATATATTGCTTCAGAGTTATGTCTGTGGTAGCCCAGGACTCCTGGAACTGACATCATCGTTCCAAAGAGGAGGTACTTCATCATATCACGCGTAAATAGAGAATATGTCGTGCATGTTCCATTATGGCTCTGAGATGGCTTTTTAGACATCCATCTTTCTATTCTTATGTTTGATTCAACTTTCTCATCGTACTGCATTGACTTTATCTTAACCTCTAAGGCATCGGGTGGTGTTCGTATACCATAGTTCATGTAAATTATCGGTTGACTCTCGACAGTAGGATAAATCGCATAGGGAGTTTCCGTTGGGATATAGACTGCATCCTCTGCTTTGATTTCATTCTTTGTGTTTCCTACTTGTAAGATACCTTCCCCCTGTAGCACGTAAAGGATTTCCTCCATGTTCTTTCTTTGATATGGAAGTTTTTTACCAAAAGGTATTGTGACGTGCCTGACCCACTCAAGATATTCGGTGATTTTGTAACCACCTATTGAAGATAACATATCCTTCCTCCTGAAATAATACCTCACATGACAATTGTTATCATATTCAGATATGGGCTCAATATCTCTCCAATTTCTCTTAAACAATACTATCTTCCTCCATTTATTTAGTGTGACATAGACTTTAATAAAGTTTAGATTGACCTTTACTTAAGAGAATGATGAAAAGGTCCTCTTTCAAGAGTTATCGCTTCTAAAAAACTTCCACCACGTTATCAGATGTTGATTAGACGAAATCTTTTCCATAAGTTATTAATAATATTCAAATCATCAATTTCTTACTTTAGTGTTTTAGAATTAAAAAATGATTTCAAAGAATGTTATTCGTATATAGCTATACCGCCACAAAATCTTGTGACGAGCTCTATTGTGATTCTTTTTGATTCATCCAATATTCTGTCGTCAACGTTTGGGACACCGCAAATAAGTAAGAGAACGTTTTTTGTTGTCGCTGTAATTCGTGACATAGCGGCATCTCTATAAGGGTAAATAGCGATCAACTTCTCTGAATCTGAAACTACAACTTCTGCGCCAGTCAATTTCTGAGCTTCAACCATTCCAATCCCTAGAAATATTTCTTCACTTCTAGACTTTCTCATCTGTAGGTTTCCCACTAATTTATCCATATCAAAGGCCGCGATTGGAACACTGCTGACCACTGAAGCTAGATTATATGAATCGACTAGGTTGTTAATGCGTGGAAAAGGTTTGTCGGATAAAATTCTTCTTATAAGTGCTTCAGATGCCGGTCTAATTTTAGTGGGATCTATTCCGACACGCCAAAAGAAATCTCTGTAAGATCTGATTATTGCAAAGTCCTTTAGATTCTCAAGAGTGTATTTTTGCTTGACATCTCTTTCAACGTAGTTTAACAATTCATCGAGTCCTCGTGTAACCGATGGCTCTTTGTTTTCTGTTCTCACGTTCATTATTCTAACCTTGTAAGCCTTTAATCCTGGAAACTCTTCTTTAAGATTTGGGTCTATGTCAAGCCACAAGATCTGTTATCGCTCAATAAACCTTATTAGAGGATGTATACAAATTTTTTTATAGTCCCACTTTTTAAATTACTAAAAATGGAGTTGTTTATGCAGTTGTTTGATAAAAAGCAAAAGACAACACCGAACATTTTTTTGAAAAAAGAGCAAATCAAGTTGGATCTTAGTTTGGTGTTATTTAAATTCCCACTGGTTCTTATTGTTGATTATATTTGTAAGGATCTGAATAGACCGTTCCTTCGGTAACATGAGAAAGAATTTAATAACGTGCTTACATAGACGTTTATCATTTAAGCCTTTCTTCCAATCTTCGCAATCATGTAAAATAACATTTGCTGACGTGTTTATACTGATGGAATATCCACGAATGTTCGCGATAATAGTGTCATCCTTCTCTTCTTTAAAACTTAATTCTTCATTTTTCATTGTACGCGCACGCTCTACACGAACATAATCAGTTAATTGGAGCAGAAGAGTCTCCACGGTCAATTTACTTGAATTAATGCTGAAATCTTCAAGTGTTTCTACAGATTCTGCAGGATGATTGCCAGCATTGTATTTCACAATCTTTTCTTTGATTCGCAGCTGTTCTGGCGTAGCCATTTCAAGCATGCCTAGTACATCAATACAGTTCTCAGGGGCATAGCCGTGATAATGATTGTTAAAATATCCATAAAGTGTATGAACCCTTTCGCTCACGTCCTTGATATTAGGTATCCACCTTTCTAATTCTTCATTTGTATATACGAAATTATACCATGGTTTCTTGCCACGGCCGTGCCAGCGTATGTACGAGAAATCCGCGGTTATGTGAACCTCTGGTGGAACAAGCGGCTCATCTACTATGGTGTATGCGACGTTATGGTCTTTTAGGAGTTTCCAAATGTCATCTCTCAGCCAAGAAGGATCTCTAAATTCTACGGCGAAGTCGTATCCTTTGGGTAAAATCTCAATGAAATCTTTGAAGTTAAATAAATTGCTTTCGTAAGTGAAGCTGGGTGGAAGCTGAACGAGGATAGCGCCCAATTTCCCTGAGCTCTGAAGAGGCTCCATCAATTCCAAGAATCTTGTAAGGTCTTGTTCTATTCCAAGTTTTTTATCCAAGAGTTTCTCGTGAGTTAATACTTTAGGTAGTTTCGCTGTAAAGATAAAATCTCCAGATACTGTGCGATCGTAACCGTAAATCTGCTCCTTTGTTGGATAGCGATAGAACGTCGAGTCTATCTCAACGCTCCTGAACAATCTAGAATAGTAGGTAAGCATCTTCTCTTTCTTTTCATAAAATGGGCCTATCCATTCCTTGTATGACCACCCGCAGGTTCCAAAATATAGAACTGCCAAGCTTTATTCCTGATAAAGTTGTTTGCGTAAACGGCTAATAAAGGTTTTAAGAAAGGTTTTGAATGTGCTTGTTTAAGTTGGCAGAATACCTGATAGGGACAGGGGGTTGGGCGTATTTTAATATACCAGGCCGAGATTCACTTGAAGAATATTCAAGAATCTATAATTTTGTGGAGGTCAATGCTTCGTTCTATAGGACAATTCCTCTTCGATTAGTTGAATCTTGGAGGAAGAGGGTTCCACCAAACTTCGAATTTTCGGTTCGTTTAAACAAGATCGTCTCACACAAATATGAAATGGAAGCAAATGAGATAACCTTCAAGCTGTTTGAGTACACTAAAAAGATGTGTAGGGTGCTGAAATCCGAAACAATAGTTATTGAGACGCCGGATACACTTGAATATTCTGATCATAAGGTAAGGAAAATAGCTGATTTCTTAAGTAGTCTAAATCCTGGAAGCATAAGACTCGCATGGGAAGTAAGGCGAAGACAAAAACAATTGCCTAGCGCATTGATTGATTTGATGAAGGAACACAACATTATTCATATTATCGATCTTTCGAAAGACATGCCACTCTACGAATCTGATCAGATATATTCGAGACTTTTCGGTAAAGGTGAACATAATATGTACCAATTCACGGACGAAGAGCTTCTCAATATATACGATAAAACTCAGAAAAGAAAGTACGAAAAGGTGATATTAACCTTTCATGGAGTAAGAATGTATAAAGACGCGGCAAGATTAAACATGTATCTTAAGGAAAAAAGGTTTCCTTCTGTGACCAAACATCAGGGACTCAGATCTTTAGAGGCTGTTCTTTCTGAAGATACAGATTTCCCCATATCGAAGGAAGATCTGATCCGAAATCAAGGTTGGAAAGTAATGGATCTGACAAAGCAAAAAAGAATTCATGTCTCAGAAATGTTGATCGATCTTCCAAAAAGAGTTTACAAGAGTGTCGATGAAATAATTAGCTTTTGTTGTAATTATTGATGATACAATATCCGATTGTTGTTCGACTTGTTAGTAAAATTTATGGATCCTATGAAATGATCTGACAGTAAAGGTTGAATTTTCATTTGACATGTTCCCGAGCTGTTCTAATTACTTCATCCAAGTTGCCTTCAACGGCGTTCATAGGTACAACACATCCTGGTCCAAGTATAAGCCTTCTTCTGCCTGTCTGGGTTATAGCATCAATGACTTCTTTTCTTACTGCTTCAGGCGGCATTATTGTAAGCGTTTCTTTCTCATTTAAGCCCCCTATCAATACACCTTTAAATTTTCCTAAAGCTTCTTCAAGAGATGGAGATGTTCCTCTATCATACCAATTAACAGCGTCAACTGGGTAGCTTTGGACAAGCATATCGAACATCAAGTTCGATCCGTGTATGTGGAGGACATTGAAGAAAGATCGATTCTCAAGAGATTTTAATAAAACGATATCATATTTGGAACCAAAATTTTTGTACTCCTCTTCGCTTAATAAATCGTAGGAAGCTAACTGTTCAGCGAAGAATATACCACTAGCACCGGCCTCTAATGCTGCATTTGAAAATTCTTTTGTGACGTTTGCAATTTTTTGGAGGGCATAATCTAATTTTCTTGGTTCCGTTCTTAGATCCCTCAGGAATCGATTTCCTGACATCTTATAAGCTACGGTAAGCGGTGAAAAAACTGTAACAATAAATGGGACTGATCCTTTGACGTCTTTAGCGAACATTTTAATTCCTCTTAGCATGTCGGATAGAATTCCTTCGTGAATGGAAGGCTCTCTCAGGTATTCCCAGTCCTCACTTTTAGTAATACTGAACTTGGTTACTTTAGCTGCCCCTTCTATTGAGTTTGTATATCCAACTTCACATCCAAAGGCGATTAGCATGTAGCCGCCGCTTAGAGAAAATTTTACCAAATCGATATCGTATCTCCTTAGATACTCTTTGTGGCGGTTGTAGATGGCTTCCCCTCTAAGGTCGTCTATCGGAAAGTGCCTCCAAAAGCTAACCGGTATTTCATCCATTACTTCTCCGCTCTTTAGCCTTTCTATTTTTTCAAATTTAGAAGTCAAATCGATTCTCTCCAATTTGGATACAACCGGTTAAGCTGCGATAAGTTATAAGAATTTTTATTTTAAACTATAAGGATATTTGTACTGAACAACTATAATTGATATTTTAGTTTGAATTTTGTAACTAAAGAAATTGGTAGGAGAGATCAGATGGATTTGATGGGTAAATAACAAGAACGAACGGTTTACCTCCATAAAAATGAGTGGAACTAACGGTTACAACCTTCCCGCTATGTTCAAAGGCAGGTTCAAAAAGTGATTTAGTGGGCTCATGGCTCCTTATTATTCTTTTTACAGCAAGTCTCTTGCAGACGTCATCTGTAACATCTTCTCCAAAAAAGATTCCTGTGCCTCTACTATTTGGTCGCTCCCCTTTTCCTTCGAAGGGATCCGACCAAAGTATATCGATTTCAATTTGCTTTGTAGCTTTCCTTAAAGATTCAGTATTTAAGATTTTGCTCGATATGCCACCGTGTACAAAAAGGTATTCTCTAGGCAATATTGTTGCAAGGTACAATTTTTTTAAGAAAGGCTGAAGCGTGGTTAGAAAATATTTTTGCCAATTTCCCCTTTTTCTTTCCGCTTCAGTAATCAGGTCACATGGATAGAAGAGAGGTATACCATCATATGAGTAGTCTTCATGATTCCCCTTTAAAGCGATAACACTTTGAGGGTTATCGTCTTTAAGAAAATTGATTGTATCTATTACTTCGATTCCGTTTGGGCCCCGATCCGCATAATCACCCAAGAAAATAATTACGTCTTTTGAAGGCTCGAATATTCTGAGAAGGGAATTAATTACTTCAATATCGCCATGAACATCCCCGACCACGATCAGTTTATTTAACCTTCTAAATCGAACCTGATCCAGCTCAAACAATTTAGTTACACAGATATCATTCTTCATCTTAGAAACCATTATTTCGGCGTTAGCAGAATAGAGAATTTAAAGATATCATGTAAGTTGCATAGTAATTGTTAAAAAAAATAGAAAAGCTGAGCATCTTTGAGAAACCTTTAAGAGCCTAATTACCGTCATAATAAATGATTAAATGTTCTTTAGGCAAATAAAATACTTCAGCGACAACTTTTCTTATGTCATCGCAGACGAGGAAGTAAGAGAATCGGTGGTTGTTGATCCAAGCTTTAACTTTGATACCATAAAAAAGGTGCTTAAGGAAAACAATTTAAAGCCCACATTTGTGATTAATACACACTACCATAGCGACCATACAGCTGACAATAATCGATTTAAAACAATATATACTACAAAGATAGTCGCACATAAAATATCACCTATTGAAAAAGATATCGGGGTCGAAGATAACGATACCATAAAAGTTGGTAAAGACTCTATCAAGGTGATTCATACACCTGGTCACACGCCTGACAGCATATGTCTATTATGTAACACCCAATTACTTACAGGTGACACACTTTTCGTGGGAGAATGCGGTAGAACAGATCTGCCAGGGGGAAGCTCTAAAGACATGTACTTTAGCCTATTTAACAAACTACTGAAACTCGACGATAATATTGAAGTATATCCCGGCCATGATTATGGAAGGTCTCCGAGTTCAACGATTGGTAATGAGAGAATTACAAACTATGTGCTTAAGAAAAGATCCCTTGAAGAATTCATAGAGTTTATGGGACAACCTTAAAATTCAAGATATGTATAATCTATTGAAAAAATCATCTGGTGTGATGAAGATTTAATTTAAAGTTGATTTATCCTTTAAATATATTCAAATATTTTGTTCTTAAGATCTTGGTAGGCTTCGGGTTTAAGTGGTAAAGATGGCTTACGTGGGATACCTGCTGGCTGACCGAGAATGTTTAAAGCTGCTTTTATCGAACTAATCTGATTGTACTTTTTGACCAGTAAATCTGTTAACAAAACTGCTTTTAACTGAAGTTTCTTAGCTTCCTCATGGTCTTTCCTGAGGAACGCCCTATAGATATCTGAGCAGAGCTTTGGTGCGACATTGGCGATGGCAACAATTCCACCCGATGCACCCATTTCTAGTCCAGGAAGTATCATATCTCCTGTGCCTGCGAAAATAGATACTCTATCACCCACATACGCTATGAGTTCTGAAATTCGTCCGATAAGTCCGCTTGAATCTTTTATTCCAATTATCTGACTATATTCTTTTACAAGATTCCGTATGACGCTTACACTTATATTATAGTTCGTAAACTTTGGGACGTTATACAATATGATTGGCATGTCAACTGCATCGAGCACTGCCTTAAAGTGGTTGAAAAGTTCATCTTCATTTGGTATAAAGTAATATGGTGCTACAATCAGAGCGGCATCCGCGCCAGCATCCTTTGCATCTTTTGTAAGGGCAATCGTCTCACGAGTGCTGGCCGAGCCTGTACCCGCTATAACAGGTATTCGATTCTTCACTTCGTTAAGAACGATTTCGAGTACTTTCTTTCTCTCTTCTCTAGTCATATACACCGCTTCACCGTTGCTTCCACATGACACCAACCCATCGGATCCCGCATCTATCCAATACTGAACCAATTTTCGGAGAGCAGGTTCGTCAAGTTCTTCATCCTTTTTGAATGGCGTGATGTGTGGCGGCATTATACCGGAAATTTTCAGAACCAAAATTAGTCGTTTAAACAACCTTACATCAATTTATAAATGTTGCTTTAAGAGGGAAAAAAGTTTATGCCACGTTATATATTTAATTTTAAGACTAAAAAATAGAACTTTGGCAAGAAAAAAATTATTTTGTTTTCAAATTTATATATGTCGATTTTGTAGTATGACTGAAGGAAGAAATGCCAGCAAAAAAGAAAACTAAGAAAGTAGCTAAGAAGACTAAGTAGTTCTTCTGCATAGTATACTAATATATTTTTTTTTAAATTAGAGTTATTTATAATCTTCGAAGGCTAAACGATAAACTTGTTAAAATATTTTTATCCCTGCATATGTTACTTACAAATAGTTGAGCGAACCTGAAAAAGATTTTAAAGCATATGTTGTCGCATTGATCCTATCAAGAAAAACAGAGGTAGCGGTTCAAATTCTGAGTAAGAAATATAGAGTTGATGTTCCAAATTTGGCGGTAGGTCATGTAAAGGGGAAAAAGAAGGCTGCCGGAGTATATGTAACCGCTAAGAAGTTGATATTGGTATCAAACGGTGAAAACCTGTGGGATCCATTTATTATCCTCCACGAATTTTACCATCATATAAGAAATGAGGGTGGCGAACAACTAGGAAACGAAAAATTGGCTGATGCCTTTGCACGTGATTATATCAACGTTTTCAAGGAGCAGATATCACGCAAAACATTTTTTTCATCCTAGTTTAAAATCGCTGTCTTTTCTCTAAAAAAATGTAATTCTTTCTACTTTTCAATTTCTACTGAGTTTGAAAAATCTGTTTGCGATCGAATAAGTTGCCTTTTCCTATTCCAGGGCATTCTTCATCGTAAATAATCAGATATCTTTGGCCATCTGGGCCAGAAATTCTTATAGCAAAATCGTCAGCTTTAATACCCAATTTTGTAAGATCGGATTCAAGCACCGACGAAAAAGGGTATGTGCGACAGAGTTCAGGACGCTTTTCATAGATTGTACATGAAATACGGTCTAAAAGGCAGCAGACAAGTCCATTTTCTCTAAAAACTTTTCTTGTCGTTCGCCACTTTTTGTCTACAAATTCTCCAAGCGTTTCCATCTCTAAATCATTTAGTTGCACATCAAGATGACAGCATTTTGTGCACCTTTTGCACTTAAAACGAGTTGACTGGGTTACAAAGTTTAAATCTTGCACGGTGAATCTCTTTGACTAACTTATTGGTAAAAGAAAAAGATATCCATTTTTCATTTAAAAAGTAAACACTTACAGAGTTTCTAAAAAAAACTTTTAGCTAATAGGAGCGTCTCCCAAGATTTCACTTTATCTTTCTTTTATGTAATCGCTTATTAAACCACATTTTAAGTCGTAGCGGTTGATAAAGCATGATTCCCAAACGAGTAGCCTGCGTTGGAGTTGGGCTGATAGGTCATGGTTGGGCCACATTCTTTGCATGGAAAGGTTGTGATGTAACAATTTACGATATCAATGATGCCTCAACTAGGAAAGCACTGCATGGAATAAAGCAAAATTTAATCCTCTTAAGTAAAGAAGGTCAACTTGGAAAGGAATCGCTGGAAACATGTTATAGAAGAGTAAAGGTTGCAAAAAGTTTAGATGTCGCTGTAAGTGATGCACAATATATTCAAGAATCGGTCTACGAAAAATATAAAATCAAAAAAGAAGTGTTCAAAATGATAGATCGTTACGCACCAAAAGATGCGATAATTGCAAGCAGCTCATCGACTCTAAAAATGACTAACATACAGAAGTCTTTGAACAATCCGCAGAGATGTGTTCTAGTTCACCCGTGGAATCCCACACATCTTATGCCTTTAGTGGAGATTGTAGGAGGCAAGAAAACCTCCAAAGAAACTGTTAAGACCGCTAAGGAGTTTATGATCAAACTTGGTAAAGTAGCTATTGTGCAGAAAAAAGAGGTCAACGGTACAATAGGCAACCGTCTAGCAGCAGCACTATGGAGAGAGGCTATAGATCTGGTCTATAAGGATGTTGCAGAACTTGAGGACATAGATAAAGTTGTTAACGCTGGACCTGGAATGCGATGGGCGATTATAGGACCCCACCTCAGTTATCATCTCGGAGGTGGAAGTGGTGGAATAGAATATTATCTCCACCATATAGGACCAACTATGGATTCTAGGTGGAGAACGCTTGCTAAGTGGACATCTATTCCTCCAGCTGCCAAAAAGAAAATCATAGAAGGGATTAAGAAGACAAAGATATTGAAAGAGAAATCTATGGACGAGGTAATGGAATGGAGAGATAGAAGGTTAGCAATTCTTCTGAAGTCTTTGTATGATCAGTGACTTACCCATTACAGGATTCATTTACTTTGTATATCGCTGCTTAAAAACAATAAAACTTATAAAGGAAGCTATAACGCCGTTATAGTGTCGTATGTATTCTGAGAAATTGGAAAAAGCAGTGAAATATGGAGAGATCTTCAATATCGTTAAGATGGCTGTCGCAGAAAGGCTCGGCCTTCATCGGGCAGGGCTCTCCCTTGTTCTAATGGACCTTCCTCCGAACGTTCTAGGAATGCACCAGTTGGGTTCCAATAGCATAGTTATGGACAGTAAGATTCTGGATGCAGTTAACAGTGGATTAAGCAGCAAGATAGAACGTAACTCATATATCTTCGTCATACTTCTCCATGAATATCTTCACAGCTTTAACATATCTAGTGAACAAAAGGTAAGGGATCTCGTAATAGATGTCGTTGAATTCGCTTTTGGGAAAGGTCATCCTACTCATAATTTGGCTCGGAATCCTCTAAGCCTATTCGAGAACATCCCTATCACAACAAAGCGTGCTCCCAGAGAGCCATCAATCATAAGCGATTTTGATCGAGAAAGTATGCCATTTATAGGCTAATAAAGTCTTATAAAGAATAAATATCTGGGTTCGATGATTAGTAATGAAATATGTTAGACTTGGGTGGTCGGGTCTAAAAGTCTCCCAGATTACATTAGGCTGCTGGCATTTTGGTAACTCTGAACCTTGGATGGTGGAAAAAGTCGAAGCGAAGAAGGTTGTCGACAGGGCCTTAGATCTTGGTATAAATTTTTTTGATACAGCTAACGTCTACTCACTTGGAAGGTCCGAGGAGATTGTTGGAGAGTTGCTTAAAGATGTTAGGGAGGACGTTGTCGTCGCTACGAAGGTCTTTAATTTGATGGGGGATAAGCCTAATCAAGGAGGTCTTTCTCGTAAGCATATATTAGACCAGGTGAAAGATTCGCTTAACCGGCTTCAAACGGATTATATTGACCTCTACCAGACGCATAGGTGGGACTATGAAACATCTATTGATGAAACACTTTCAACCCTGAACGATCTTGTTAGGGGTGGTTTAGTCCGTTATGTTGGGGGTTCTAGTATGTGGGCTTGGCAGTTTTCTAAGGCTTTGTATGCGAGTGAAATCGAAGGTTATGAGAAATTTACAAGTATGCAGAACAAATGGAATCTACTGTACAGGGAGGAGGAAAGGGAGATGGTGCCTCTATGTAAAGACCGGAACGTAGGAATAATTCCATATAATCCGATAGCGGTCGGTCTTCTTGCAGGACGATTTATTAAGGATGGAAAAATAATGTTGGAAAAAACTGATATGAAAAGACTGCAACCTGACAGCAAGATCTCTTCATACTACTATAAACCGTATGTCGAACCTCCCGAAAATGCTGAAATAGTAAAAAGGGTTATTGAGGTGGCACAAAATAAAGGAGTAAAACCTGCGCAGATAGCTCTTGCTTGGCTGTTTAACAGAGGGGCTACGGCTCCAATTATTGGGACATCGAACCCTGAACATGTCCAAGAAGCAGTGGATGCTATAGACATCACTCTTTCAAACGACGAAGTAAAATATTTAGAGGAACTATACAAACCTAAACAGATTTCGGGGCACAAGTAAATTTAAAGAATTTAGATTCTAATGACCTTGGAAATTAGTATTAAACTGCTTCCTTTTTAGCGGATTTAAAAATAAATATCAATCCTCTGACACCTAATGAAACGGTTATGCTTCTTTTGCGTATTTAGATACGTTCCTGAGGCCATTACCAGAACTTTAGACCTATAGGTTTGGCCATCGGACAGTCTTTCTTGATTAAGCGGGCTGAAGATGCTGGAGCAAAAGAAATGGAAATAAATTATTATAGTAATAATTTATTATTCATATCTTAGAGCCTTTACTGGCTCCATTCTTGATGCACGCCATGCTGGATAGAGCCCTGCAATGATGCTGACGGAGATTGCGATTATGAGTGAAATGAAAACGATTTCAGGGCTTATAACTGGAGTATACGATAAACTTCCTGATGCGAATCCTGAAGCACCTCCTCCAAATCCTCCACCTCCTCCGAATCCTGAAGCACCTCCTCCAAATCCTCCACCTCCTCCACGAGCAACCACAGTTCCTCCACCAGCAGCTGCTGCAGTAGTAGCTGTTGCGCTTTGTCCAATACCTGAAGAGCCCACTAATGAACTTAAAATAATGGGTATAAGTGATGACACTCCTGCGCCTAAAAGAATACCAAAAATTCCGCCTAAAATGCCTATTATAGCAGATTCTGAGAGGAAGAGGCTTAATATATTTCTGTCCTTAAAACCTATGGCCTTCATTATACCTATTTCGTGAATCCGTTCATATACCGATACCAACTGAATATTCATTATTCCCACCCCTGCAACAATCAACGATATTGCAGCTATTGCACCAAGCAAAAGGCTAAGCAGAGATATTATCGAAGAAACAGAGCTTGAGATCGATGCTACTGAAATAATCGTAACGCTGCTTCCATAGATATCTGATAGCTGTGTTTGGACACTGCTTACATCATTCACATTATCAGCTTTGACTAATATTTCGTTGTAATAATTCCTGTTCAATATACTCTCCATGGCGCTTATCGGAATGAATATTGAAGTATCAGGAGAAATAAATGAACTTGAACCATACTGATCAAGCAAACCCACTACTACCATTGTTATGCTTCTGGTTGATGTCCCAACAGTTTGTGTTAATAATAGCGGTTGGCCAACGTAAGCAGTCTGCGAACCTCCAGTAGGAAACGTTACACTATACCCCACTACAGCTACAGGAGCTGTAGTATCAGTGTACACGCTTCCTTCTCCGAGCTTTATACTGCCTAGAAGGGATTGAATGCTCTGGGAGTCTACGCCTATCACCGGCACGGTGGTCGATGTCCCTGATACGGTTAATGTAAACGAGGAAGTTATCATTGGAATAACAGTTTGAACATGTTGTAAGGTTTCTATGTCAGCGACAGTAGCTGCACTAAGTTGAGTTCTGCCTCCTATAATGATTATCGATGTTGGGCCAAGGGATTGCAGTTCACCCGTAATACTCGCCTGTATTCCACTTGTCTGCGAAACTAATGCTATGATGGCTGCAACTCCTATTACGACACTAAGGATGGTTATAGCAGTCCTTAATTTTCTTTGCCTAATTCCTTTAAAAGCGAGCGAAAGGACATCTGTTGCTCTCATTTACGGTTCCTCTTTCCTCTTCCTCTTTCTTACCAAGTAGTATCCAACTCCTAGAATTACGACTGCAATGACGATAAGAAGTGTTATAGAGAATAATCCGATACCTGTGCTTGTGGTACCTGGAGTACGCGTGAACGTTACTGTAGAAGTCTGATTAACAATGTCAACGTTAAGAGTTATTTTCGTCGATAAAGAATTTCTGAGGTTATCAAAATATGTTAATGTTACTGGCAACACATACCTTCCGGGCTTTGTGGTGTTTGTTGTCTCGACGCTAATCGTAAAAGTTGTTGGGCTGTCAGTTGGCATGGTACCTATAAAGACGGATGTAGAACCGAATATTCTTAAGCCTTGAGGAAGCTGTGGGGTAGCAGTGACTGAAGCCGCGCTGATCGTGCCCACATTATTTATTGTGACAGTGGCTGAAAAAATCGAGCCGACTGTTGGAGCAGTTGGTAAAATAGTTGAAGAAACAACCTCCATGTCGACTAAACCCTGCGCGAGAATACCGAAATTCCTTACTATTTGGTTTAATACTCCATTTGAATCATAGTAATTAGTCGAAATCGTGAATTGTGTTGAAGCAGTAGCTGATGTCGAAGCATAGGCTTCTCCTGTAATATTAACGCTCTGTCCAGGTGCAAGTTCGGCTATCTGGAAGAGGGCGGGCTGAAGCCAAGTAATCGAGCTACCTGCAAATGCGAATGTCATAGAAACGCTATTTATTTGAGTTGTTCCCCCATTTGAGAGGGTTATCGTCATGTTGTCCACTTTCCCTGCCACGAGGGCTGTTGGCTTAACATTCAATACAATAGGAGATATAGTCGATGTTGTACTCAATAGGAAGCTAAGGTATCCACTATCACTTCCAGCAATCCCAGAAGGGTTGAGATAAGAGAAAGTAAATGAAATAGAGGCCGCATTTGTAGCACCAATTGGAACGTAAACCGAAACAGAAATTTCCTGGTTCTGATTAGGGTTAAGTGTTCCAATATTAAATACCCCATCTGTGTTTAGAAGAGTAATAGGTGATTGAGCGCTTAGTTCAAGTGAAATGTTGCCAACAACCGTTTGCCCATCGTTTTCAAGTGTAAAAGTGACTGGGGTCGTACTGCCAGGCGCTAAATTACTAGTGGAAGAAGTTAGCTTCAAAATTGGAGCGCTGAATGATTTGACTATAAATCCAAGGCTAGCACTCACAGTTTGTGAAATCAAATACGCATTTTCGTAGTTCGCCGTCAAATAAAAAGTCATAGGCGTATTCCCTGCAGAGGGAGGAATGTATACTGAAAGGTTCAATAACATAGAAGAATGAGCATTTAGCGTAGGAATCAATTCAAATTGGTTCAACAAACTGGTCTGTGCAGGTACAACTGCAGAAATGGAAATATCCGACGCATTTCCGCTCCCTGTGTTGTCCAATTGAATTGGTACGACGTTTACCTGGTCTGGGATAAGGTAGACTTGCGATGTGTTGAAGCTAAGAGTTACATCACCTTTTAATTGAATAGGGAATGAGATTAACTCTTCTGAGCCGACGATGACTGGGTTTGTTGTGTTCCATTTCAAATCCATTGGAAAAGTGTACCAGCCAAGGGAAGCATTGCTATCGATGTTCAACATAAAGGTGAGTTGAAAAACGGAATTGGGGGTGACATCTTCGGAATAAGCAACGGCACTATTACTACCGTTTGTATCTGTAAATCCACTGGGAAGATTCAAAGTTGCAGATATACTTGCAGCAGGAGATGAAAATGGGGAAATACCGAAGTATTCTACGTTAACCGTTAAGGGAACATTTAAGTCACCAGGGCCTTCCTGTACTGTTGAGTTGCTACGTAATGCCTGTCCTGATGTGCCCCAAAAGGCTGTTTGCACAAAAAAAGATGATGCATTCGCGGTGTTCGTGCTTATAGGAACGGTGCTAATAACAGTAACCGGCAATAATAATAGTACTAAGAGTACTGTAACCAACATTCTTTTTTTCATGCTTGTAGCACCTCCTCTTTCTCTATTTTACCATCTCTTAAGTAGATGATTCTATGAGAATATGTTGTGATTTCCATATTATGGGTTACCATTACAATTGTCACATTCCTTTCAGTGCTTATAGCCTTAAGAAGGGAAGCAACAACTGCTGAGGTTTTAGAATCCAGATTGCCGGTAGGCTCATCTGCTAATATTAATGAAGGATCGTTCACAAGAGCTCTAGCTATAGCGACGCGTTGTTGTTCACCGCCGCTAAGCTCTTTAGGTTTCTTATTCACCTTGTCCGCCATATTAAGTTGACCAAGAAGAGTAGCTGCCTTCTCTTTTCTTTTAGAACTTGGAACGCCAAGCGACATAAGAGGAAGCTCAATGTTTTCTCTTGCAGTTAAATATGGAACGAGATTATAAGTCTGAAAGATGAAGCCTAAAGATTTATTTCTAATTGTTGCTAACCGATTAGCCTTCAAGTTTGAAATGTTAATACCGTTGATAAATACCTCTCCTTTTGTTGGTTTGGCCAATGTGCCGATCAAATCAAGAAGGGTTGTTTTTCCACTACCTGAAGGTCCGACAATTGAAACAAATTCTCCTCTCTTTACAGTGATTGAAACACCACTTAAGGCGGGGTATTCAACTGTTCCTAGTCGATAGACTTTCCAGAGATCATTAGTTTTAACAGTCTCATTCGTTTGTTCCCTATGATTTTTTGTGCTAAGATCTTTATTTTCTGTATTAGGAACTGAACCTTTATCATTATACGTTGCAAAAATAGTTTCACTTGTTGACATATCAATTACGATAACACTGCCGGATAGAAATGCGTTATTTAAGTGTTTTTCATAATTAAGCCAAATTCTTTTGCGAAACAAAGTTAACAGAACTCTAGCAATAACCATTTTAAAATTTAATACCGTATAGTGTTAAATATTATGTGAGTATGCCGCAAGAAAAAAGAAATCCAGATGAATATCTGCCTAAAGAAATTACAAGTGAGGAAATGAAATTCATCGAAGAGAATGCAGAAAAAATGGGTTTTGATCGTAAGCTAATGATGGAAAACGCGGGTGCAGGAACTTCTGATTTTATATCGACGAAGACAGATGTTCTAGGAAAAAGGGCACTTGTTATTTGTGGCACTAGTAACAATGGTGGAGACGGCTTCGTTACAACACGACATCTGGTAAATCTTGGTGTAAAACCAAAAGTGGTATTGATCGGAAGTCCATTTAATATAAGGACATATGAATCCCAAGTTAACTGGTCATTATTAACTCAGATGGAAAATGTTAAGGTACTTACTATAGTTGATGTCTCGCAACTTTCAGACTTCACAGAAGAGCTAAGAAAATGCGATTTCATAGTTGACGCTATTCTTGGTACTGGAGTAAAAGGGGCCCTAAGAGATCCAATTCTATCGGTAGTAGTTGCCATAAATAAGGCAAATAAGCTAGTATTTGCCGTTGACACTCCTACTGGATTGGACCCCTCAACAGGCGAAATATGTGGTGTAGCTGTGAAGGCGAATTATACTATAACGTTCCATAAGATGAAAAAAGGTTTTGGGCAAAGGAAAGAGTATGTAGGCGAGGTTTTTGTTAGAGAGATCGGAATACCTCATGAAGCTGAACTTAAATCATTTTTTTAATGTTAAATACACTCTAAGGGACAGGATTTCCTATTGTTAAACAATTTAAGAAGGGAGCTACACAAATAGGTTATGTTCTATAAACCTTTCACACTGTTTTAAGAGATCAAACTTTTTACAAATCAAAATCGATGCAACTGACCTAAATAATTATATCGGGTTTGTCAGGTAAGTATTGGATAGTGAAAGCTATGAGCGCAATAAAGGAAGTTCACGCAAGAGAAGTATTTGATATTAAGAATTTGCCTGCAGTAGAAGTGGAAGTGCTACTCGATGACGGCAGCGAAGGCAAAGCAATTGCACCCTCAGGAACTTCAAGGGGGAGCAATGAATCATGCGATCTTAGGGATGGTGATAAGAAATACTTCTACGGTATGGGTGTTTCCAAAGCCATCTACAATGTGAACACCCTTATTGCCAAGAAACTTAGAGGTGAGGATTCAACAGACCAGGAACATATAGACGATTTAATGATCGAGCTTGATGGAACAGAAGACAAATCCAAGCTAGGTGGAAATGCTATAATTGCTTCTTCGATAGCAAATGTCAAAGCGGCAGCTGAATCTTTAGGAGTTCCCCTTTTCGAGCATCTTGGTGCGGGGAAGGTTATGCCAATTGCCTGGTTCTTAGTCATGGTAGGTGGCCCAATATACGCAGGAGAAAAAGTCAAAACTTCAGATATTCAAGAGTTTGCATATTATGATATACGCTCAAAAAGCTTTAGAGAAGGATACGAAACAACATTATACGTATACAGGAAATTACGTGAGATATTAGAAAAAAAGAAAGGTTACGCTCTTCCAAGGCTTGGAGGCGGTTGGCTTGCTCCCGTATTCTCATCAAATGACGAGGCTTTATCTGTTGCAACCGATGCAATAGAAAAAGCAGGTTTCATGCCTGGAAAAGATTTTGTTATATACATCGATGTTGCGGCAACACATCTGTATAAAGAAGGTAAATATCATCTTAGCGCAGACAATAGGATACTTTCAAGCGAAGAGATGGTTAACTTTTTGGAAGATGTACGCAGCAAATATCCTGTCATCAGTATGGAGGACTGTCTTAGTGAAGAAGATTGGGAGGGATGGAAGCTCATAACGGAAAGGCTCGGCAATAGGACGCAGTTGGTTGGTGATGATCTATTTACAACGAATCCGCAACGACTTAAGAAAGGTATAGAAATGGATGTTGCAAACGCAATCATAATTAAACCGAATCAGATAGGAACCCTATCAGAAACTATTCAAACTATAAAGATTGCGAAAGCCGCTGGATACGGTACAATGCCGTCCGCACGTTCGGGAGAAATAGGTGATCCATTCCTAAGTCACCTAATTGTAGGACAGAGTCTGGGTCAAGGTAAACTAGCCTGGTGCGACGGAGACGATCATATAAGATTTAATGAATTGCTTAGAATAGAAGAACAACTAGGAAATAAAGGTAGATATATCGGTCGTGAGGTTCTCTCAAGATTCCTTTAAAATCTTAAGAAAGAATGCGGTAGAATCCAATAAGTTATTTGATATATAAGTAATAATGTTAAGATAGTTAACAGACACAAAGATGGTAGTGGAAAATGATCAAGCACGAAAGAATGAGACGCAAGAGCTATGTAGCTAAATTGAAGCTCGAATATGATGCTGATAGCTATAAGAGAGGGGAATTTCCGATGACACAGTACACTCAGGCAGAACAGGCGCTTATTGGGGAACTTACAAAAAAAGGTGTGGAATATATGACTCAGGTCCCTTTTGAAAGAAAAAACGAACAGACAATAAAAGGTGAACCCAAGTGTTATATTGCAGATATTCTAATTAAGAACACGAAAATTATACTTGAAATAGAAGGCAGTAAATCCTCGAGTTCTGACAACCCGAAGAGAGATAGTTTCTTTAAAGAAAAGGGGTATCAGATCATCCATATTCCAAACGAATTAGCTATGAAATATCCCTCAACTCTGTCCGAATTAATAAAAGCCTTTACAAATAAAATCCCCATTTGATTGTCTTTTTTGTTTTTCCATTAATATGAGGGGACGCCAGGAAAAACCTCTTTCTTTGTTCTGCGAACTAGCCCTATTGGAGCATACTCCCTTTTATCAGTCACAACATCAACTATTGCGGGTTTTCCTGAGTCAAATGCGCCATTGATAGCTTCAGCTATTTCACTTGGTCTTTCAACCCTTACTCCATAACATCCAAAGGCTTCAGCGATTTTCGCATAGTTGAGTTCTGTGAAGTCTGCATGATTGATTTTAAAATCTCCTTTAAGCGCCCAATTCTCAAAGGGAGGTCTCGTCTGGCCAAGGCTTGAGTTGTTATTGACTAGAGCCACAAACGGAACATGCATGTCTTTGCATCTCTTAGCTGTCTCGAGTTCTGAGATGTTGTAGAGTATACCGCCGTCTCCTATCAAATTTAGAACCCTCTGACCCTCTTTCGCGCCAAAAGATACTCCTATAGCTAAAGCAAAACTTGAACCCAATGTTCCGCCACATGGGATATAGGTCATACCGGCTTTCTTTACCTTCATTAATCTTGTTGTCCAACAAAGCATCTGACCAGTGTCGCTCACTACGATGTCTTCTGATTTGAGTGATTTCTCAACCTCTTTTATCATGCGTTGAGGCTTAATTGGAATATCTTCTGAAGCCATCATGGGGCTGATTAAATTTTCATACCTTAGATACTCTTTAGCTATTTCCTGTAGCCTTGTACTTTTTAAAACGGGCTTCCTAATCATTGTCTTCAAAGTTTCTAAAAGATCATTTAATACAACCTTGCAATCACCTATTAAGGCTACATCAGCTCTGTACTTTCTTCCAATAACAACCGGGTCGATGTCCAATTGTATGATTTTACACGAATCAGGCTCCGGTGCGGTGAACTCTTCTGTAGTATGACTGTCAGGTCTTACTGAGATAAAGAATACTAAGTCAGCTTCCCTAATTATTTGGTTAGTGACTTCCCTGCCGTAGACTCCCATAACTCCAATTGAGAGAGGGTGCTCTTCTGGGAAACTGCCTTTTCCTTTATAGTTTGTTGCAACAGGTGCTGAAATTAATTCTGCAAGTTCTTTTACTTCATTGTAGGCGCCCGAAAGATGTACCCCTGAGCCACATATTATGACGGGTCTTTCAGCTGAAATTAAAAGGTTGGCGGCGTCATGCACCTTTCCAGGTTCGGCTCTAGGGCGAAAGGGTGGAACTTTAAAGAATGTTTTATCGCCGCGCACCTCTTGCATTTTTGCAACATCAGAAGCCATATCTAAATGCATGTTTACATGAGTTGGCCCTGGGCATCCACTCACCGCGATCTGGATTGCGGCGCGCAGGTATTCTCCTATCCTAGATAGATCAGTGACGTCCGCATTAAATTTACACGTGGCTTCGAAATATGGCATTTCAGGACAGTCTTGATACTGCCATAGATCTCTTAGAAGTGTTGGAACTGAACCCGTAAAAGCCACTACTGGACTATGAGCATACATCGGTTCATAAAGCATGGAGGCAAGAATCGCAGCAGCAGCGCCATGTTGTGCATAACAGACAGAAGGTTTTCCTGTTACTCTTGAATAACCGTCAGCCATATTACAGGCAGCCTTTTCGTTTCTACACAAAACCATTTTTATCCCCTCTTTCTCAATGGATGGCGAAATCAACATTCCGCCGGTAACATAAAAGAAGTGATCGATACCACATTCTTTTATTGCTCTGGCGACAGCTATCTCACCACTTAAATTTTTTCCTCTAATCATCCAAACCACTATGTTGCGCTATACATCTTTTAGTATTAAGTCTTATCCATTTCTTTAGAACAATTTTTTTTCATTTAGTCAAGGAAATATGTTAAAATAACACATCGCACATTATCCACCATGAAACTATAACATCAATCATCCCATATAAAATCCTGCACATACATTAAAATCTTGACCTGTGATCTTGCCTGCTTCATCAGAAGCTAAGAAGAGTGCCATATATGCTACGTCGTCGTGGGAAATAAGTGCTTCACTGTAACCTTCCCCCACTAGATACCTTCCTCCCAGCACTCCCTTCCGACGTTGTTCTTCGAGCTTTGTTCGAAATTCTTCAGGATTGAAAGATTTACCTTGTAACTCGGCTAGATCCCTTGCCATCTCTAAATTTCGCTCTCCACCTGGTAAACCTGGGCAAATAGCATTAACCGTTATATTGAATTTGCCTACCTCAACCGCTAACGTGCGTGTGAACCCTATTATCCCCATTTTTGATGTTGCATAGGGTGTTCTATGTGGTAGTGGATTTTTCCCTGTGATAGAACTCATATTTATGATTCGACCATTCTTCCTTTCGATCATCTCTGGAAGCACTGCTTTGGTACACAAAAAGGTTCCATTAATGTTAACAGATAAGGTTCGATTCCATTCCTCCAAAGTAACATTCCAACAGTCTTTTGTTGGACCGGTTATTCCGACATTATTAACCAAAATGTCTATCCTACCAAATTGTTTAATGGTTTCCTTTACCATATTGTTTACCTGATCTTCTTTTGAAATATCAACATTTAAACAGATAACCTTATGGTTGTTTGCCTTAATTTTCAACCCAACTCTATTCCAAAGGTCCTCGACAGGAATAATATCTGATATTGAGACCGCTGCACCTTCTTTTGAAAACAATTTTGCCATAGCTTCCCCGAACCCCCTGCCACATCCTGTTATAATTGCCACCTTTCCATCCAATCTTCCCATTAGATTCCCCAAGAACATACTGTAATTAGAATTATAAATCTTGTCTATTTTTTATTTCTCTAGAATAGATATGACATTGAAAAAAGATTTTTTTATTTATCCAAAGCAGTTAAAGAGTCGGTGTGTCTTTGTTCAAACCAATTATTTGGATATCTACAGGAATCTTGTCTTGAATTGAGCTAAAATATTTGTCCATAGTAAAAAATCGTTGGCAACCTAACTTTATTGAAATTAGAACGTGTATCAGGTCAGGAGCATTCAGCCCTTTGTATACAATCTTACTATCCGATTTACATTTGCTACATGATAATTGTTCATTGCATGATGAACAATAGTAACCGTATACTCGAAAAGTACCAAATGAACCTACGATTAAATCTAAACAATTTCGAAACATATCCTCGGAGTAAGACAGCCCAGGTTCTTCAAAGTAGAAATGTTTAGTGTCACGGCTCAGTTTATCGACGATATCACGAAAATATTTTTGGCTTTTCTCAGTAACTTGTTCCAAGAATTCTTTAGAATTAGCCATCTTAAAAAGTTGGGTTCTTGCCAATCCTTTTTCTTGTTCTCTGAAAGTTTCTTCGGTGACGATGCTTCTTAAAGCATGGAGAGTTTCCGCTAGGACAAAGTTTGAGATTACGATTTTATATTTTCCTTCAATAGCGTTATTAAACAACTCCTCAACAGCTGCAAAATCTTCTTCTTTTAGATTTCGTTTCTTACCTAAAAAATATGTAATCAATATATTAGTGTCGACGTACACTTTTTCGAGATCGGGGCTTTTCATTCATTATCCCGTATTCTCCTTATTATCTCAACGACATCCATTTTCACGCTAGTTACTCCCGATATTAACCCATCTAAAGATATAATTGTCCCAGAATCTTCTTCAAAGTTTGCAGGTAAGCCGAGGAGTAATCGTAATTTGAGCCTTGAAAAATAATCCATGCTACTTAATGGACGAAGAAAGGTAAACATCTGTCTCTCAATCTCTGACTTCCTCTCTTCTAGTTCGACTATACGACTAGGAATCACTAATGTCATAAGTATGGCAGACAGTTCCTTACTAAATTTTGGAAGTTTCTCAAAATTACCTATCTTAGAAATGACTTCCTTTATATCAAACATTTTCTGTTGAGTTAATCGTATTATTTCTAGAAGACATCTATTAAAATTTTCAGAATAATTATATAAACTGCACATCATATCACTCCTTGGGCCCCTCTTTCCATAGTTTGATCAATTCTTCTGCATCCTTTGCTATTTCTTTCATCTGCTTACCTGTTGTAATTTTTTCATCTGGGGTCGCTTTATATGGATCTGTTTTATTCAAGGCAGATGCGCGGAAGATGATTTTTAAAAACAGCGCTAACATTTCAGGAGGCATTACTTGAACTATTTTCTCTACATTTGCTTTATCGCCCAAAAACTCCGTCATGTTCGTGATCGTAACATTAGCTTTCTTCTCAACCTCTCCCATTTTGATAAGATAGTCTCCCATGGAATCTATGACTAAAGAAAAAGCCTCCAAAAATTCCCTAAAACCTTCGCTTGCCTCAAATTTGTTTATTTCAGCCATATCCTTCTTCTACTTTAATTAAAGAATATAAACAATATATAAATATTGTTCATGTGCAATTTTATTGGATAATTTCATTTCAGATTTACAAAGAATCGTTGTAGGACCCTAAAATAAAATTTATGTTTTGCGCGAATTCTTTTCGTTTATCCAAATATTGTAGGAGTTAGTAAACCTAAAAGATTATAATCTCTTGGCTCTTCAGCTTGAATGTGCTTCTTTTCATATATTATCGCACCAATTTTGTGTTTTTGAAAAAATTTTTTAAGATAGAGATCGACAACTTCGGTGACTCTAATTGTTCGGCGTGACAATAATCAGGAATCCCAAGATAAGATTCAGAAAGTTTACCGATTACTTCAAAGGGTTTGAAAAAGTTGAGACTGTGAAAAATATATTTGGTAACGACACAACAAAGGTCCTTGATAAATTAAAAGTTGAATTCTTCTCCTCAAGATTCTCATATATGGGTGTAAGTAATGAAGACGGGCATCTGATGGTAAGTACATACTATCTAGGTCACGGTAACGAGGGGGACATCTACCTAGATGTAATCCATGAACTAGTTCATGTGAGACAGTTTTTAGAAGGAAAAGAACTGTTCGACGACAGGTATGCATATGTTGATAGGCCAACAGAAATAGAAGCGTACAGCACTGCTGTCAATGAAGCTAAAAGAATAGGATTGACTAACATAGAAATTTTAGAATATCTTAAAACGGAGTGGATGAGTGAAAAAGATCTGTCAAAACTTTCCAATATTTTCAATCTTGCTTAAAATAGAGTCAAATAATTTACTGTAGACATGCCTACGAATTCGGGTATAAATAAATCAAATTTTCAATTAAAATTACCTATTCGTGTTATAACCTAAAGCTATCAAACAAAAGCCTTAAATGAAGATACTTTAGACTAGACGCGATAGAAATCAAGGTTGAGAAATTTTGTCAGAAAATGTTCAAGGGAATAGACAGCCAGTAAATGCGAAAATAGGAGAATTGACGCCAAATTCGAGAGCAGTAAATGTCACGGCAAAGGCGATATCAAAGAGTGAAGTCAGGGATATTTCTTCAGGTAGGGATGGTGCCCCACATAGAGTGAGTGACGCGCTAATAGGCGATGAGACGGGAGTAGTATTTCTAACTCTTTGGGACGACAACATAGAAAAAGTGAAGGTAGATGAGACAATAAGCATAGGAAATGGCTACGTCAACCTCTTTAAGGGAAACATGCGGTTAAACATCGGTAGACTTGGTACATTGGAACCTGCTAAAGAACCTTTTGCAGGTGAAGTTAAAACCGATAATAATATGTCGGATAAAGTCTACGAGCAAGAATATCGTCCATATAGGGGAGGAGGCCGCGGAGGATACGGCGGCGGAGGAGGTTACGGCGGCAGAGGATACGGCAGCGGCGGTTACAGGCAAAGAAGATACTAATAATATCATCTTAATTTTCCCTATTTCTTTTGATGCTAATATTGCCGTTTTAGCTTAAAGCTTAAGAAAAGGTTTTGTTACAATAGAACCCGTTACCCGATTGTGACCTTACTCATTTCAAGAAGGTGTAGCCGCAAGAAAAAATATTGTGGAAGCGATAACTAAAGAAGCTAGAGAATCAAGATTGAGAAGTATAGAAAAAGAAATGGGAGAAAATCAAGATAACGCGTCAGAGGTTTACTTCGAATTAATTAGGGATCTATTTGAATCGTTTCTCTCCACGACTTCGGAATGGCAAACAGATTGATATGCGAATCCAAAACCTTAGACAATTCCGGCTCAAGACGTTATTTATTTAATTATACCATTAATCAATTCGGTAAAGTTTGTTGAATGTTAGGTGTATGTCTACCCATCCATACCCAAGAAAATAAAAAGCGGTTGTGAAATTTAGTTTCAAGCCCCCTATCGCTAAAAAGGTTTAGAAAATTGTCTTTCTTGATCTAATGTGCTTTAGAAAATTGTCATTCCTTTTTTTAAAAATCTTCTTATGACTAAAAGGATTTTGCGGAATATCCTTTTAACTTGATTAATAAACGTTTTGACGCAACACGAAGTGAAGAGTTAACCAAAGCTTTTTTGCATGCTCAAAAAATCGTTTCATGTGTTTTAGAACATAATATCCTAATAATCAAAATAATTATTATTAACTATTCAATTATAACCATTATAGTTCCACTTTACATTCTTATATTTTTCTGCAGCTTTTTGGGCAAGGTTAATTTCAATTTTTTCAAGAGGGCTTTTCTCAAATTCCACATTTAATGCTCTTCCAAACCCTTTTATGAGGGCATCAATAACTTCTTCTTTAGTGACTTTTCGATTTATCTCCCGCGAAATTGTTGTTACCCTGTCAAATATGGTATCTACACCATGCCTCGTCAACTTCTCTTTTGGTACTCTTAAAAGTTTACCCAACGTAAAAATATCAGTGTTATATAAGACTGTCCCATGTTGCAGGATAGCGTTTTTCTTTCTTATTTGTGCACTGCCTGATATTTTCTTACCATTTACAACTACATCGTTGATTGGTTCAAATCTTGCTTGAAGTTCAAACTCTTCAAGCGCATATACTATACCGCTGCATATTTTCGCGAATGTCTCCTGTATGTCTAATGGCATGTCATCAATACGGGCGACAATACTATATGTTATTTCACCTTTTTGATCGTGATATACCGCTCCGCCCCCTGTAATTCTTCTCACTACTGATATCCTTTGTTTATCAGCAAATTCTCTATCAATTACATCATTAATTTTTTGAGAATATCCGATAGTTACAGCACTTGGTGAGAAAACGTATAACCTAAGAGTGTTTGGGCTTTTTTCTTCTCCTTTTAGATTCAAGATTGATTCATCAATAGCCATATTCTCCGCTGCAGTGCCTTCGTTGACTATTAACCGCCACATGTGGCAGATAGAAACACAATTATGTTTAAACCTTTTCATCCTATCATCTCACTTTCTTAAATATACTCTTGTTAAGATTGCAGAAAAATTATTTACCAAGTTATATCCCTTTTTCAACTAGATTCTTAATCTCTACCAAAAGTTAATAGGAATTGTCATCACCAGACAGTTAACATCTACATTAAACACCCAAAAACTTAACAAAACAGTATTTGACAAAAGGATTAAATTTTAAAAATATTAATAAATCTTGATGTCAATAGTTGATTATAACTTGTGGATTATGGAAGAATATCATTCCAAAAGTTAAAAATAGGCGTCGATGAATGTCTTTGTAGATGGTATATGGTTAGAATGGAAGAGGAATCTTTAAGACGATTGTCTACATCAATCTTTAAGGCTGCTGGCGCTTCAAACCAAGAAGCTAAAGTTGTTTCAGAAATTCTGGTAACAACAAGTCTACACGGTGTAGACTCACATGGCGTTCGATCAATACCCATGTATATTAATTCGATTAAGGAAGGTCGCTTAAAAACAAAAGCCAAAATTACGGTGCTAAAAGAAACTGAAACAACGGCTATGCTCGATGATGGTGGCGGCTTTGGTTTCGTTGCAGGAAAGAAAGCTATGGGGATGGCTATATCGAAGGCCAAGAAATATAAAATGGGCTCTGTAGGTGTTAAAGGGCCAGGACATATTGGAGCTTTATATTATTATTCAATGATGGCTGTTAAAAAGAATCTGATAGGAATCACGCTATGTAGAGGTGGTGGTCACGGTGCGGCACCGTACGGAGCTGTTGAAGGCCGATTAGGAATCAATCCTTTATGTATAGCGATTCCCTCGATGAATGAAAAACCCATAGTATTGGACATGGCCACTACGGCTGTTGCGATGGGGCATCTTGATGTCATGTCTGTCCGCGGACAAAAAATACCTGACGGATGGCTTATTAAAAAAGATGGTACCTGGTCAAATGATCCGACCGCTTTTAGAAATGGTGAAGCCGCGCCAGTGGGTTTTGGATTCCCATATAGCGAATATAAAGGGTACGGTCTTAGCGTTATAGTAGAGGCACTAGCGGGGGGGATAGGTTCTGGATGCAGCCTTGATGAAAAAGGTTTCGGCCATGTTTTCACTGCGATCGATCCAGCGGGTTACTGTCCAATAGGAGAATTCAAAAAACGCATAGACTCAATGATCAGACACATAAAGTCTGCAGAAAAAAGACCTGGTTTTAAAGATATACTTTTACCGGGTGAACCTGAATGGAATGAAGAGGAACGTAGAAAGAAAGAGGGAATACTTGTTGATGACATCTTTTGGGCTGATATAGTGAAAGTAGCAAAGGAGCTTAATGTCGACGCAGAAAAAGTGATAAAAGGATAGATTGTAAATAATACTGTACTATTTGTAGCCTATGTACTGGATTTGTCTTATCTTTAGAAGGATGCTTATTCGAACTTCAAATTTCTCAGTGTCAGAGAGTTTGTTACTACTGTAACAGAGCTGAGGCCCATCGCTAAACCTGCCAGTATTGGATTAAGAAAACCCAGTGCTGCAACCGGAATAAGGACGATATTGTATATAAAGGCCCAGAAGAGGTTCTGTCTTATCTTTGACATCGTCTTTCTACTAAGTTGTATTGCGTTAGGCACATCGCGAAGATCATCCTTTATCAGGATGATTCCACCTGTCTCTATCGCAACATCTGTACCACTTCCGATCGCTATTCCGATATCTGCTTCTGCGAGTGCTGGAGCGTCGTTTATTCCATCTCCAACCATGGCGACTATTTTTCCCTCTTTCCTTAACTCTCTTATCACATTCGCTTTATCCTTTGGAAGCACTTCAGCGATAACTTTCTCTATTCCTAATCTTTTTGCAATTGCGTAAGCGGTTCTTTTATTGTCACCTGTGAGCATAATTACTTCCAATCCCTTATCTTTGAGCATCTTAATTGCCTGTTCAGCTTCTTTCTTTAATACATCTGAAAAACCTATTACTCCAATAATTTGCCTACCTGAAGAAACGATCATTGCGGTTTTACCGTTGCTTTCCAGATCGTTAAGCCTCTCTTCCATTGGACCAAATTCAATGTTCATCTGTTCAAACAGTTTCTTGTTTCCTAAAACAATTTCTTTGCCTTCGACTTCTGCCCTTATTCCAAGACCCGGTAAAGCTTCAAAGCCATATACATCAGCAAACTTAATGCCTTCTTCCTTAGCTTTTCTGACTAATGCCTCTCCTAAGGGATGCTCTGAATTGGATTCAACGGAAGCTGAAAGGAAAAGAATTTCTCCAGGAGTGTACGTAGCTATTGGGACAATATCTGTTACTTCAAGTTTTCCTTCAGTAAGTGTCCCCGTTTTATCAAAAACAACAGTTTTCAGCTTGTAAGCATTCTCAAGGTATTCTCCTCCCTTTATCAATATTCCCTGTTCTGCGCCTTTTCCGGTACCTACGACTATCGCGGCCGGAGTTGCGAGGCCCAGCGCACAGGGGCAGGCGATAACTAGTACGGCTATAAATGTAGAAAAAGAGAATGCGAATGACCTACCGAGCAGCAGATACCATCCCAAAAAAGAAATCAAAGCTACGCTAACAACTAATGGTACAAAATATGATGCTACAACGTTAACTAACCTTTCTATTGGAGCCCGTGCTATTTGCGCTTCTTCAACAAGCTTTATTATCTGAGCTAGTGTTGTATCGGTACCTATCTTTGTTGCTTTAACCCTTAAAACACCAGTTTTGTTTATTGTTGCACCTATCACTTGGTCGCCTTTCTTCTTCTCAATCGGAACACTTTCTCCTGTTATCATTTTTTCATCTACGGAAGAATAACCTTCAAGCACAACACCGTCCGTTGGAATCCTTTCTCCAGGTTTGATTATCATAACGTTCCCGACTTCAATATTTTCAACTGGTACATCCATCTCACTTCCATCTTTGGATATATGTGCCATCCTAGGCTGTAGATCCATAAGTTTTCTAACGGCGTCTGACGCTTTTCCTTTTACAATATATTCAAAGTATTTTCCAGTCAAAATAAAGGCAATTATTAGAGTTGAAGCATCATAATAAGTTGCTTCAGGAAACTTTGGTAAAGGCAGATAGACCTGGAAGGTCACTAAGGCACTGTAAAAATATGCTGCGGAGGTTCCTGTAGCAATCAGAGTATCCATGTTTGCTGATTTTGCTCTTAGTGAATGATAAAACCCTCTATAGAACCTCCCACCGGCGATAAATTGCACAGGTGTCGCAAGTATGAATTGGATTAAATTATTTAAGTTTGTGTTTAAAAATGATGTATAGCTTAATATGAATATCGGTACACCAAGAGAGAAGGATAGAATTACGAGGAACTTTGTGTTCCTCATTTCTTTTTCTGGCTGAAGGAATGTGTTCATGCAAGTTTGACTGCAAAAATAATATGTTGTTCCTCTCACCGTGACCTTTAATGCGTTTTCGTTTTCTTCAACATACATTCCACATACTGGATCCTTCGCCATCTGGTTTATTGTTTAGGTTTCGCTTTATAAAAGGCTTTATTAGCATCTTTATCTCCTTATGCTTATTAAAAGAAGTGTAACAAGCCTTAAGTAAAGTTTTTTCTTTAAGGTAACGACATTCTGTAGACATCAATAATAACAAATATTTTTAAAAAGCATCATTCTACCCCTATCCGTGATAAAATATGTCTGAAACATCCTTGCCATTTCATATGAAGTTCGAACCCGGAAAGATAAGAAACGAAGAGTGGGAAAGATCGATTAAGGATCCCGAAAAGTACTGGGATGAAAAAGCACGATCCCTTGACTGGTTCAAGACTTGGGACAAAGTTCTTGATGATACTAATAAACCATTTTACAAATGGTTTGTCAACGGTAAGATCAACGCAAGCTATAATTGTCTGGACAGACATGTAAACTCAGAAAAAAAGAACAAGGCTGCATATATATGGGAAGGGGAAAACGGGGAAGTTAGAACCATAACTTATAATCAACTATATCACGAAGTGAACAGGTTTTCTAAAGTATTACAGGACTTCGGTGTAAAGAAGGGTGACAGAATTGCATTGTATCTTCCCATGATTCCCGAGCTTCCAATAGCCATGCTTGCGGCCGCAAGACTTGGTGCCCCGCATGTTGTGGTCTTCTCTGGTTTCAGTGCGGATGCTCTAGCCGACAGAGTTAACAACGCGGGAGCAAAGGTGCTCGTTACAGCAGACGGTAGCCTTAGGAGGGGAAAGGTGGTTGAATTAAAGAAAATTGCAGATCAAGCTCTTGAAAAAAGTCCGACAGTCGAAAAAATGGTGGTTGTAAAATATGCTGGACAGCAGGTTAGCATGAAAGAAGGACGGGACTTCTGGTACACCGATTTGGTTAACAACGTAGAGCCCAATGTATTCGTAAGTCCTGAACAACTAGAATCAAGTGATCCGATATTCTTGTTATACACTTCTGGGACAACTGGTAAACCTAAGGGTGTTCAGCATGCTACTGGAGGATACCTTGTTTGGATCTACTGGACGCTTAAGTGGGCTTTCAATCCTAAAGACACTGATATCTGGTGGTGTACGGCCGACATTGGCTGGATTACAGGGCACAGTTACGTCGTGTATGCGCCTTTGATGATTGGGGCAACTACATACATGTTTGACGGGGCTCCTGACTATCCTCAACCTGATAGATGGTGGAGTACAGTAGAAAAACAAGGTATTACTATACTCTATACATCCCCTACTGTGGTTAGAATGTTTATGAAATTCGGAGATGAATGGGTGATGAAGCATGATGTAACAAGTCTACGCATTCTTGGAACCGTCGGTGAACCAATTAACCCAGAAGCTTGGCTCTGGTACTACAGAGTTCTAGGAAAAGAGAAACTACCAATCATAGACACATGGTGGCAGACCGAAACAGGAGGGTTTATGATATCGCCTGCGATAGGAATAGAACTCGTGCCTCTTAAGCCAGGTTCGGCAACATTCCCGTTACCAGGAATTTTAGCTGAAGTGTACAATGATGACGGCCAGCAAGCTCCGACAGGAGAAAGAGGCTACTTGGTAATTAAAACTCCTTGGCCTGGAATGCTACAGACTCTTTGGCAGGACCCCGAAAGATATAAAATGGTTTACTTTGGACGATTTGGGGGAATATATTATTCAAGTGACTACGCTATAAAAGATCCCGAAGGATACATCTGGTTCTTAGGAAGAGCTGACGAGGTTCTGAAAGTCGCCGGGCACAGGATAGGGACTGTAGAAATAGAAAGCGCGTTAGTGTCTCATCCATCTATTGCGGAGGCAGCGGTCATAGGAAGGTCTGACGAAATAAAAGGCGAGGTACCAGTCGCATTTGTCGTGCTTAGGAAAGACTTCACCGCCTCAGACAGTCTTAAGGCAGAAGTTTTAAAACACGTCAGGACAACCATAGGCCCGATAGCAGTACCAGCTGACATAATCTTCGTCAATAAATTGCCTAAAACTAGAAGTGGAAAGATAATGAGGCGTCTTCTAAAATCTATTGTAGGTGGAGCTACGTTAGGCGATGTATCCACACTTGAAGATGGAGCCTCCGTCGACGAAGTCAAGAAGGCTATAGAAGAAATGGGAAGCCATATAGGGTAAACCCCTATTTCTTTTTACTACTCTTCATTTCAATTCCTTTTTAGGCAATTATTAATGATTATAGAAAATAATTCCGTCTTAGCTACTTCATTTTGTTTGAATTCTACTCCATTTTTTTGCCATTCCATGGTAGACTTCATCGGACGAAAGAAAGATGATGTGTTCAAGCTGTTACTCGATATAGAGAGAAAAGGCAAATTAGCTGAGGCCATGACCTATGGTTCTCAGGTTCTACCTTTTGTTTATGGACAAGATTTACTCCAGAAACTTGAGGGCGCTTTGGATTCGGAACCTAAAAATGTTGCAGACATCCTTTCTACTAATGCAAAGGAACTTTACGAAATTAATGGTCAGAAATTCAAAGAACTCCTTTACAGACTTCTAGATCATAAAAATGGAGATGTTCGTATGTTTGCTGCCAAGGCAATAAAAGAAACTGCTGATACCCTTAGGCCATGAATGACAAGGTCACAAGAGAACTCGTTATAAGTTAAGGGATTTATTTCCCATTATTATTCCCTATCAAAGATTGATGACTGGCTGAAGCTACTTTCTGGGTCTTTCGACCGCTCTATTGATAGCTTTAGAAAAGCGTAATGAACGTATTAGGATGCATTCAACCCAAAAGAATTTTTTATAGGAAGATAAAAAGCATGACTATGCTGTTCGTCTGGATATATTTTGCTCGTTCCAAATTTTTGCGATATGATACCTTCATCCTATACTTTTAACCTTTTGATTTAGTTCTAACTATATCTCTATCAGTCATTCAAGCAGGAAGTTGGGCTAAATATTAGAGGCCTCCTAACTCTTATAAAGAAGAAATTTGTATTCTCCAAATTTTATGTTAATTGTATTTTCGTATTCAATCATTTAATTTAATTGCTGTACAAGGTTGAAGTAGGTTTCTCTTTGCAATCGCCCGAACAAAATTCTAAGATGATGGATCCCATCACGTTATTTGTCTGGATTATCGGAGTTGGATGCATAATCATACTTCTCATTGAGATAGCATACTTCCTGTTATAAGTACGGGGCAAAAGGGGATTTTAGGATACTTTTATATCACTGGATGAGCTATTTCCCAGATTGGTAACAGTTTTTAAGGTCGTTTCAAGGCCAAATTTAGCCAAAAAAATAGTGATAAAACATGCGATTTTTTTGTCATGAAACGAGTCTGGCACGGCGTCGACGTGCCATTTACTAATATGGTAAATGAAGAGAATCAGAAGCTCTAGTTCCCTATCGGACAGCTTTCCAAAAATTAAAACTGATTGAGCAAAAAAAATAATTTTAAATTTGGTTTGGCTCAACACGTTTTAAAACAAAATGCTATCGATAACCTTTTGCTGTTCGCTCAACTTAAATGCGTCCTGCATGAGAGCGATATGATGCACGATATTGCACAGGGGGATCGCTCTGAGCCATCATGCAGAATGTTTATCGATAGCATTTCCGATTTTTTTTGATTGAGCCAAAACTAAAAATCTTAAAACGCATCGGCTCAAAATGTTTTTTTGTTCAGCTATGTCATTAACAAATTTGGTAAAGATTGTTTAATATTGGGTGGATGCAGGTTTCAGCTTGATGTTAGGGGAAATTTTTAGTATTTACCGATTTTGTAAAGACATATCTCTGTGAGGTGAACGTGTAGGTGTCTCCTTTTTAGGGAGGCTGCAAACTCTATATTTTGGTGAAGTAACTTTTTCATGAGCGACTTCTCCCTTTCCGCTTTGATAAAAATGTTAAGGTTGAATCCCATGTGGGGCAAGATCAAACAATCACTTTCTCTGTAAGCCCGACTCTATTGGGCAGGGTATCGGAGGCTGCCAAGTTTGAGGTGTACGCGTCCAGCACTTACGGGGAGAAAGGGAAATTCAAGAGCTCTAAGTTGATCATACCTTGATACAACAATTATTAAATTAAATGATTGAAATACTCTTTTTCGAATTTCTCTTTCATAATTAATGTATCCTTAAGACTTGTTATTAATTGAATCTGCCATAGAACTAAAACTAAAGAACTAAATTCCTTGGTTCGCCTAATAAATTCTTCATACTTGATTTCTAACCGCTCTTTTAAGTCGTTGAATTCAATGGTCATTCTATCGTTGTGATACACATAAGTTCTATGCGCAATAGAATTTCGAATGACCTTATTGAAGGGTTTCACAAAAACATCAAAGGGAGACTTATTAATAAGATTGAGATTCATGCCCAGACTATTTTTTCTAATTGTATTATAATCTGGCTCTTTAGATCCGTTCAATATTTCATATAATCCGACAAGCATCCTCACTTGTTTCTCATAGTTACCTGCAAATTCTTGATATATTTGAATAACTTTTTCTATGGTTTTTCTTGAATATGTATCATTCACTTTTTTTAAATATCTATATTGCTTGAGCTGACGATAATAAAATGCTTGTAAGCCACTAATTATATCTTCATGGGAAATTCTTTTTATAAATTCTTCCATTGCATCTATTTTGCCATTGTCAAAAATCTTGTTTAAGATAAGATTTAATTCATGTTGATAAATAGAAAACTGTGTCTCTTTTAGATAGTATAATTCTTTTGGAGGTTTTAAAAATTCCGTTAAAATTTCTATATAGAAATCCCATACATGCCGACCTTTAGGAGCATCAGAAAAGTAGCTATAGAACATGGAATCTATTAGACGAAATTTCTGCAGCGTTTTATCTTTTCTTGCCAGATTGGTTTTATCGACTTGCTCTATTTGATCCATTAGTTTTTCCAAATCTTGATTTAATTTCAGCTCAGAAATTGATAACTTCCTTTTGTATTTGATAGGAAAACCAGATTCTCTAACTATACCGAAAACCATTCCAGTTATTCTATTAATGTCGTCTCCTTCTATTTGGCTCATCTATCCTATTCAAATTCATAATGAAGTCTTGTTTATATCTTTAGGGAGCCATATTATGATTATTTGTAGAATTAAAAATTTAAGTTATATAATAGAATTCCCGCTAGGAATTCAGTTGCATACCCGTTCGGATATAAATCCCGGACGCCGCATTGGTTTTGGCGTTATGGCGTTAAATCACGCTTAATTTTCTTGTTGTTGTGTCCTCCAGATACTCACTTTTTGGCGTTATGATTTTCCAATGACAAAGGCCTTTCCATTATCCTAAAAGAAATTTGGAAAAAATAACAGATCTAAATAGCTAAGCCTGCTCGATTGTTGGTGTTGCCTGAACCAGTTTAAGGCCTCGTCACTAGGGTGTTAACTGCAAAATGGTGCAGGTTAAGGGTTTAAAGAGGGTTTAAACCACTTGTCTGCCTGATCTTGAAGTTATTATAACAGGATATTCTCTATATGTTATAGATACTTACTAATATTCAAAAAAAGACGGATTTCTCTTATTTTACTCCTTGAGTTGGAATTATTCCCAGAACTTTAGTTTCATACCATTTTCTATGTGTA
>JBEKIG010000013.1:0-76393 GCA_050011875.1 Nitrososphaeria archaeon | reverse complement strand
CCTTGTCTTTATCTTCTGCATGGCCTTAGGCAAGGTGGAGTATAGATATAGTGCTATTCTTAGAATTAGGGGAAGATCTGCTGTTCTAATTTTTGAACAGCGCACTTTTCATAAAAAATCTTAGCCTTAATGGAAGGTGCTTTACTGGATTCCCAACCCAAATTTGCAGTGAAGGAGGGGGTTCGATGATTAAATCTTGTTTACGAGAACAATTGAAAATGTTTTTATTTATAATGTTTACATTAATGTCTTGGGAAAGTAGATACTATGTCTGGACCGATTGACGCAGTACTTTGCTTACATAATGCATTCCGTCGTGATATATTCGAGATTGATGATACAGTTTATAAAGTAACCCGTGGTGGCGGGGATCTCACTCACGTTTTAGATCGATTTCACATAATGGGGGAAATTCTGGACTACCATGCGAAGGGTGAGGAAGAGGCTGTGTTCCCCGCTGTGGACAAGGTTGCGCCTCTTATAACGAAGACCTATGTCATAGATCATCGAGAACTGGACAGAATGGTTAGCGGACTTGAAGTGATTCGGAAAGCACCAGATGGTTTAACAGCTGCTAGAGCAACTGCTGTCCTAAACGCACATCTAAGGCTCCATCTTGATAAAGAAGACGCTTATTTGTACCCTATTCTGCGAGAGCAAATGTCAGAGGATGAGCAGGCCTCTATAGTTGGGCGCATGGCAGGTAAGGTGCCACCTAGCAGAAATCCTACTCTTGTTCACTGGCTTTTCCCTTTACTAAATCATGATGACCGTGTCACGGTCACGAGGGTTTGGATGACTTTGATGCCTCCGCAGGTTTTTGCTGGGTTTAAACCTCTTATTCGGGAAGCTGTTGCGGGAGAATGGGTTGAGCTTAAGAGGCAAATACCAGAACTAGAATAAGACGATTAGAAGGCTTTTAGAACAAGAGACATTTAAACGAGATAAGTGGCGTATCCTGGGCTGCCAAAACCGCTATATTCCAACTACGTTTCATATAGAAATCGCTACTATTTGCTTCATTTCTTTATTCCAACAACCACATACAAACTCGCATATCTCTCATCACCTGTGTCAAAGATATTTTGGCTTCTGATACCTAGAAAATATTCTTCCTTAGCTATTGCATAGAAATGTGATATATGAGCTCCCATTTTTTCTGGACTCATATACTTTATTTTTTTGAAATAGTCACCAGGCTTCTTTATCCCTTCTTTAAAATATTCGGATTCAGGATTCAGCATCATAACCAAGATTTTACCACGTTGTTTTGTAACTCTGGCTATCTCTTCTACGGCTTTCTTGTAGTTGTCAAGGAATTCCAGGGTTGTCACGGTGAAAACTGCGTCGAATGTGGAATCTTTGAACTTAAGGTCCTCCGCGTTGCCTAGGATGAAAGTCTTGTCGCTTCCCTTTCTTGCTTCTTCTAACATTTCCTTTGAACTGTCTAAACCTGTGATGTTAAGGTTAGGGAGATATTGTTCAAATGAACCTATGCCGCAACCGACATCGAGAATTTGTTCACAATTCCTTAACTCATTGCAGACGTATTCAGTTTCTTTTTCCATTATCTTTTTTCCGAATTCGCTATTGTAGAATCTGATAAATTTTTCCACATTAGCATTCATAACCCTATTTCTCATGTCGAGACATAGATTGCGATGTGTTCTTAAATATATAACTGGTGCACGTCCAATAACGTTAATAAAATCTCTACTAATGGTCAAAGCACATTCTATTTTAATTTGAAGAAAGAAATCAAAACAAGTAAGGAGGATGTTGAAAAGTTTTATAAGACGAGATGATGATTGTTATGTGGAAATTCAACTTGACAAACCTTTCACCTTTGATGATTAAAGGTTTTCTAATAAGAATAAAAATTTAATTACAGTCTATTTTTGTAGGTTATAGAATCTTGTTTGGCCTACATCCAGCTCGCGCTGGATATGTTTTTGAGAAGAATTCTTGCTCAGAAGCGAAAGCTTTAAGAAACAAATAATCTTTTTTGCTTCTGGAGAGATGAACATGGAGTTTGACAATGCCACTCCATATTTAGCTGTAGATTATGACGCGCAAATTCGCGCTACAATTCCTTATTATGACACTTTTCATGAAGAGGCGATCAACTTTGTAAAAGCGACGCGAAAGGAACCGCATATGTGGCTTGACACGGGATGTGGAACTGGTACATTCGTTGAAAAGGCATTGTTTGCTTTTCCAAACACTCACTTCATACTGGCTGATCCTTCTGAAAAGATGCTTCTAATGGCCAAGAAAAAGTTGGCGTATGTATCCAGCGACAGGGTCGAGTTCATGAAGCCTGTAGTAACCCAAGATTTGGGAGATTTTGGGAAAAAACTTGATGTCATCACAGCGATTCAATCCCATCATTACTTAGCGAGCGGTGAGAGAGCTAAGGCAACTAAGGTTTGCTTTGAACTGTTGCCACTCGGAGGGGTCTACATAACCTTTGAAAATGTACGGCCCGTGACACCTGAAGGCATTGTATTTGGAAAAGAATATTGGAGACATTTCCAACTGGCAAAGGGAAGAGACGCCGCAACCGTTGAGAGAAATCTTCGTAGATTCGACGTCGAATACTTTCCAATTACCATAATGGACCATCTTTCGCTTTTGAGGAAGACTGGATTTTCGACCGCGGAAATTCTATGGTACTCTTACATGCAAGCAGGTCTGTACTCGATAAAATAAATGAAAGTTACTAGATATCTACAGCAAACGAAATTGGAAAAAAAGGAATTGGGAACGGAAGATTCGGAACTTGTTTGGAAACTAATGGAGAGCTATGATGATAATTCTGATACGAAAATAAATTTTTAGCATGCTATTAAGCAAATCTTCTGAGAGGATTATTCTTTATGCAAAATTATTGAAATCGTTAAATTTTTGGTCATCGGAGGAGAAGGTCGGAAAGTTTATTTTTCTTGGAAACAAGGCTTATTGATTGCCATGGATATTCTTGAAGTCGAAGGCTTATCAGTTAAAGTTGAAGGCAAGCTTATTCTAAGAGATTTGAACTTCAGTCTCAAGGAGGGTTGTGAATCATATCCTCTTCGGGCCTAACGGCTCAGGGAATACCACACTCATCAGCTCGGTTACAGTAATAAGCAACTCACTGACACTTTTCGGATTCAAACCGAATCTTTGGTGATGCAACCTGTCAGAAAAACCGGGCAAGAAGACGTCGAGGGTCGTCTTCACTGTCAGTGGCATGGACTGCGCTACCTGTGCACTCGCGATTGAGAAACAGGTGAAGAAAATATGCGGCGTAAAGGGCGTCGGAACTGCCCTCATGTTGGATAAGATTTTCGTAGAATATGATGAGTCGAAAACCAACATTTCCGAAATCATGAAGGTCATAGACAAGATGGGATATTCCAATTATCTAGTAAGAAAAGACGATAGTAGAGGTCGTTGAGAACGAGGCGAGTTCAGTCATGAATTTGGGTGACACGGGTTGATGATGATCCATTCGTGTTAAGGAAGGACAAAGCAGCAATTACCCCTGAACAATTATCTTTCCGTCCATCAATCCTGGATGAACTATGCAGGCGTAGGTATAGTTCCCAGCAGTACTAAATGTGACTGTAAAGGACGCGGTTTGGCCTGGGCCTAAGGTAGGCGTCGAAGCGTTAGGGAAATTCTTTATATAGAAACTATGAGGTATCGAGTCAGTATCGTTGTTGATGAACACAAACTTGACCGTTTGACCAACCTTCAGATAGATCGTCGGGTTTGTCGCGTTGAACCTTATATTTCGGGCAACCATAGTGATAGTTATAACTCCAGCAGTTGTGCTCGTTGTCGACGTTGTTGAGGTGGAAGTTGTCGACGTTGCTGTAGTCGAGGTTGTGCTCATCACCATCGAGGTTGTAGGGCTTGTTGTACTAGTTGGCCCCATCGTAAAAAGCGCATACGCACTTGCAGCGATGATAATGATTACAATCACTGCCACGATCACAACTAAATTCCGTGTGTTCATTTAAGACCGCTTCTCTAATACTACTTTACGAATCATGTATTTCTATTTTAGTACTTTTTACCCCGAATATAAGGGTTCACTTTAATTGAGATACTTTAATAATTTAAAAAGGAAATCAATTTTATTCAGAACATTTGCAATAGAACGCCATTTCACAGCAGAATCTATTGTGGGTTTAAGTATACCAATTATCTGATTACACATGCAAACTATAGCAAATAACCATATATTTGTAGGAATAAAATTAAACCAAGAGTTATAGCAAATAACCATAAGAACATCGTAGTGCGCATCCATCTTCTCTGCCTTTTCAGTCTTACGTTTATGGCAAGTCTTATACCAAAAGCTAACGCAAAAGCTCCCGTCAGGGCATGAAATATGATTAAGAGTGCAAAAAATGACAGTAAATCAACCTTGGCAGAAAAGAAAATTAGAAATGAAGGCACCATGATGGAAAGAGTAACTATAAAACCTAGGATTGTGACAACAACCATAGCGCGATGATGTCTTGAAAGAGCCTGTTTTGTCTTTATCTTGTGAAATCTTAACACTATAAGAAGCACGACTAGAATACCTAGTTCTAGAAATAGTCCTAGATCGGAAGTTAAAGGCGCTTTTCCAAAGATTCCTAACACGAAGTGTTATTCTAAACATCCCTTTATAGACTTTCTACAGACTAGACTTGAACACCTATTTTCTGTGAGAAAGGCACTGGTGATACAGGCGACAGTCTTCGGCTTATACTACATACCACAGATGCTTTAAGGATCCTTGGATGTGTTTACCTTAGAAGAAAGGTTTGTTGAAAACGATTTTAAGTCTCTCGATCGGGTATTTTGGAATTAGATAACTTTAGATCGTTGGTACCTTGATTCACTATTTTCACTTCGAGACAGCTGGAAGAATGTGCTAAATCGATCTTGAAAAAAAGTCAGTCCTTTGCGTTTTTTTATCTCCATCAGCTAGGTTTACATCTCTTTTCGTATTCCTAAAGGTTAATAATCAGATTATTACTAAGAAGTTTTTGATATGTCTTGGTTTAATCGTTTACATTCATACTTGCCAAGTGACCAAACTCCTGAATATAAACTCTGGTCGCGAGCAGTCGGCCTCTACAAGGAGTATTCACCTAGAATCCAGTCTATACTTGACTCTCCAGATGTTCCTAATATTGAAGTCAAAGTCTCAAATGAGATTCAAGTGCCTGCTTCCACTTCCGGAACAACAGTAACCCTAAGCAACCAATATTTCAGCCAACAAACAGACGACGGTGCAATAATACATGAGTTTACACATGCAATCCACCGTTGCCCAAGATACGATGGAGAAACATCGTGGCTTATTGAAGGAATAGCGGATTATGTTAGGGATACCCTTGGTTTTCAAAGTGCAACATCATATCCGCACTTTGAAAAGGGAAAGGCTCTTTCAGGATATCAGACAACAGCACATTTACTCTTTTGGCTTGAAAAGAAAAATCCAGGTGCTGTAACATTACTTTCAAAAAGGCTGATAGGTAACACCTATACAAGAAATTCTTTCCAAGACCTCTTCAATGTTCCATTAGATCAGCTTGTCACAGAATACGAAAATATGAATTCCTAATCAACCCCAGACCTTAGATTGCTCAGTTGCGCTTCAATCAGTAAACGGGTCAAGGATAGAGGGAAAATGGTTCAGGAATTTTTCCGTTTAGCGCGAGAATTACAGGAAGTGAGTATTCACTCCCTCGAAAACCTCCGATTTTATCAGGAGCTCTCTTGATCAGGTTCTGCAGTCATGGTAGCACGTATGAAGCCTCAAACTCCTTTTATTCAAATTGCTATGTGGTTGTAACTGGTGGTCTGTCGAAGTAGATGTTCTTGCCTTTGATGGAGATTGGAATCCCTAAGCTGTAATCTGCTTCCAGAAGTTTCATACTATCAGCAACGTCTCCAATGCTACGCATGATCCTGTTGTCAACGTTTAAGCCGCTTGCAATCTTGGCGGCTGAGCCGACTGCTATTCCAAGGTCTATCAGCTTCAACTCGTTTGAGATCTCTCCCCCGTATTTGACCCCTACCAAGATTACTAGGTCAGAGTTCCTCACGTTTCCAGCATCTCTGATTCTTCTTGGATTTTTTTTCTCCTTGCCAGCACGCTCCATCTCATTGGCAAGCTTATCCTTATCCTCTCCGTCAAGTATGGCGGTTGTTATGCTGTCATGTCCTGCCGCCTTGGGAGCGGTTCTGGCAGCTACCAACATCAATTTCGCAATGTTTAGCGCACCATCTCTCTCTGCATCTTGAGACTTGATCAACATTCAAAGTTACCTCCTTAAGTTCTCCAGGATAATAAGTTATAAGAATATCTATGACAAATCAAATATCGCTTATAGAAGAATGGAGGAAACGGAATCCAAAGCCCAACACTCAATTCAGCAAACTCCTCTGAAAGATTATTGAAACATTTTTTCTTTTAATTGGTAGGGCTCTTGGGAACGCAAGCCTTGCTTTCATCCTTTGCATAGACGTAGATGATTGCACATCGAGTTTAGCATATTGATCTCGGATTCTTGAAGAGTGACCTTGTGCCCCCTGATACCTGATGCATAGAAAGTTAAATATGAGAACTGTTCTTTCTATCTTCTTCTCTATCTTATCGTGGTTTGCATATCAGTTCTCTGATCGTTAGATCTTCGAAACGGGTGCTTATCGATGGCTTTATTATAAGGGCCGTGTCCCACTTTCCAACCGAGATTAAGTCCTTCTCAGTTGAGACGTAGCCCTCCTGAGCAGCTATCATCGCGATTTCGACAGCCACCTTTACTCCTTGACAGAATCTTCTATAGGCCATCTTTACTGGTTCAGGATAATCGTATTTGACCTCGTTGCTGAAACAGACATTAAAGCCCTTCTTCTTCAACTCTACTATTAGTTCGCTTGGAAACCTGTCCCTCGCCGTGCCGACGAACGTCAACTTTACGCCTGTGCCGCTAAACGTTTCTACTGCCTTTTTAGCGGTGAAGCCTGTAGTGGATGCTATCACAACATCGTCTATTCCCAGTTCTTCAGCTATCTTCTTGACCAAAGCCAAGGTCTTATCTAAGTTCTCTCTTCCTGAAGTTGAATAATACGTCATATCAAACCCTCAATCCTTTGTAGTTGATATTGGAGTGTATCAATATAATGAGGACCTATTAGGCATTTGAAGCTGGAAGATGTCGTGAACCAATTAGAGGTAATCAGGACGCAGAGCAGATAATGCGGGTGAACTCCCCAGCAAAAGTCGAAGCCAAGTCTTTCCTTGGAGCCAATCTTTATTCAAAAGGGTGTTAATCGTTATATTCTCCCGCCCAAGATGTCTTCAACTCAAATCGAATCACATGAAATATTGATGGTTTATATATAAAAAGAGCTATTCAAACCAAAATTTGACTTCCAATTATAGAAAAGCTCAACATGCTGCATGTACACTAAATTTATTAGGCGTGCTAGATAGCGGTTTGTTACATTCATTTTGGGTAATCAATCACAAAATGATAAAAATTTAAATTTAGCTTGCTATTAACCTGAAGATTCTTTATCGTGTACTTGATGCGACATCGTTTCCGCCTCTCAGTTAGGCCTCCCCTTCTCTAGAAGCTCCCGAATACGTTTTAACTCAGCCAAAATTTGGAGATCAACATTTTCTGGAGCCAGTGAAGGTCTTCTCTGACGGTCTTCTCTGGGATATTCTCCTCGATGGCGGTCTTCTGTTCTTGGCGGTCTTCTCTTAGCCCAGCACTCTTTGCAGTAGACAGGGCGATCTCCTGTTGGCTTGAATGGAACTTCACATTCCTTACCACAGTCAGCGCAAACACTTTTATGCATCTCTATGGAGCTGCGATCAAAACCATACCTACCTCTAGGACTGCGCGCGCGGTTAGAACTTCGTCTATCTCTAAAACCCATTTCGTTCACTCCTTTTTTCTTTAGTATACCTAGAAAATAGCTTGCTTTAAGTCTTTGTTGACGGCGATGAATTGTTTTTCCTTGAACATATGACTTGGGCTTATATTTGGAATATTCTTTTTGAAGGAGACATCAATTTTATCAAAATCAAGTTTTTATATTTTGATATCTAGACCTTTTTTTTGTCAAACATTTCAATATGTGCTGATTGCTACAAAAGTGAATAACTTTCTATGATAACTTTTTCATCTGGTATGATGTAACCAAGCTCTTCCAATCTTGGTACATCTACCTTCATAATTCAGAATTCTTATTTAAAAATATATTTAAAAATAATACTTGTCCAACCAAATATTGGAGATGGGCTTGTTTTGGGTGTTCCCTGTCCAAATAAGCCAGAAAAAGGGTTTAAACCCGCAAAATAGCCCGAAAAACACCCATTTAAGCATGGGAAAAGTAGTAAATGATAAAAAAATAAAAATTTAAATAGTATTTTACAATAATTTATAATTGAGTTAAAATGGAGAAGAGAATCCTAGGAAGGACGGGACATAAAAGTACGTTAATTACTTTAGGTGGCGCAAGCGTACGCCCAACTACCCGCAAAGAATCAGACGCTTTTATTAAACTGGCTTTAGATTACGGGGTGAATCACATCGATGTAGCACCCACATATGGCAGCGGTGAGGCAGAACGTATTCTAGGCAAATGGGTTAAGGAATACCGTAAAAATCTATTCATTGCGTGTAAGACAGAGAAGAGGACAAAAAAAGAGGCTGCGGACGAGTTCAGTAGAAGTCTAAAGAACCTTCAGACCGACTACTTTGACCTCTATCAACTGCATGGACTCGATGATCCAGAAGAACTCGAAATTGCGTTAAGCAAGGACGGTGCAATAAGAGCTATACTAGATGCTAAGAAGCAGGGCTTGGTTAAGTACATTGGTATAACTAGTCACAATCCTGAAAACATTATGAAAGCACTTAAAAGCTTTGACTTCGATACAGTTCTACTTCCTGTCAACTACGTTCTACATGCCCATCCTGAACCAAAGAATGATTACGAACCAGTACTCGCCCTAGCCAAGAAGAGAAACCTTGGGGTAATAGCCATGAAGTCGGTTGTGAAGAAGCCTTGGCCCACTGATGAGAGAACTTATAACTGCTGGTATCAACCCTTTGACACTCAGAAAGAGGTTGATGAAGCCCTATGGTTTACATTATCCCAGTACGTAACTACAGCGGCCAGTTCCTCTGATATCAGAATAGCCAAGATGATGATAGATGCCGCTGAACGCTATACCCCGATGAACAAGAAAGAACAACAAGAGCTACTGCTAAAAGCTTCTACATATAAACCCCTTTTCCCACGAGCTGAAATACCCTAGCAGCCGACTTCTTTACTGGTGGGGTGACGAGGGTCATAGGAGTGAAAATCGCTCTACCCAATGTTCTATAACAACAATGGTATCAATTTCTTTGTCTGCTTTGAATACTGGATATATTCGTCGCCGAATTCAGAGACGAGCAGCGTCTCCTCGACGTGGATGTGATAGCCGAGTGCGACCCCGACGATGGTAAGGATAAGAAGAGTCGCTCCCCACGAACCAAAGCGAATCCTACGCCCAACGCCGTCATCAGGACATCGGGACCAGAAAGAGGATAAAAGGACTGCCGGGACCAGAAAATGGTGTTCCGGACCATGCATCAACTTTTATCTTCTTACAATAATATAAATGGTTGATTTTCGGTGTTCTAATTGCATGACTTTTTCAGATATTGCATTAACTTATAATGATATATGCGACAGACGTTTTAAAACTATCTTCTTCAAGTCTTCGTTATTTATTGTTAATCTATCTCATAATTTTGGCGACTTCTCTTTTCATTCACCTACCTTTTTGGGCTATCCAAATTGAAATTAAGATTAATGTCAAATTTAAGATTTAAATATTGGAGACGGAAAAGAAAGATTATGTCAATATCAAAGGACGATTATCTTAGAAGAATAGAGGAAGCAAAAAGAAGGATGAAGAAAGATGGAATAGATTTCTTGATTATATATGGAGATTCCTGGAGGGATGGAAACTTCAGATATTTTGCGGGGCTATCTCCCTTTGCAGCGCTTAACACAGACTATGAGGCGCCATATGGGCCCTTCTCTCTTCTCACTATACCAATTGATGGTGAACCAATTTATTTTGTCCCAGATGGTTTTGTAGATTCCATTACTTTGGAGGTAGAACCTATAGAAGATCAACCTTGGATAAGGCTTGAGCCTTGGAGTAAATCCTTGAGTACTCTAAAAGGATTAAAGGAAAAAAAAGGGCTGAAGAGGATAGCTTTTACTGGCAAAGACATAGTACCATATCCAATCTACACATCAATCAAAGAAGCAATGGGTGAGATGATCGACTCAAGGATCCCTGATTCGATGAGGATCATCAAGGATGAAAAAGAGGTTAAACTTCTTGAAAAAGCTGGTGCAATAGCCGATAGGGTATATGAAGATATAACTGAAACCATCCTTAAACCTGGTAAGATGGAGTCGGAGATTGCAAGAGAGATAATAGTATCTGCGATAAGTTATGGAGCTGATCAGGTCAATTCTGATATTTTGGTTATGGGCGGAAAGTATGAGGAGACAATGCTTGGAAAGGCTAGAGACGTTCCTATAAGGAAGGGAACAATGCTCGAATTTCATGTGACACCAAGATATCAGGGTTACTGTTGTGATCTTGACAGAGGAATAGGATTTGGAAAGATCCCAAATGAACAAAGAGAACTGCTTGAGGTAGCAAAAGAAGCGCATGAAGCTGCGATGAAAGTTATGAAGCCAGGGGTCAAAGGATCAGAGATACTTAAGGCCGCAAAGTCAGTTAACGAAGAACTTGTAGGAGCACTGCCATCACTATTATATGGACATGGTATAGGCATACAGTTTGAAGAAAATGGATTCATAAATGAATGGATGATGGAACCCGGCATGACCTTTACATTAGCAGTCGGTACAGGCAAGAAAGGCGTGGGAGCAGTTAGGGTTGAAGATGTCTGCACTATAACAAAGACTGGAGGAAGGTCTCTGACCAACTTTGACAGAGCATGTATAACCGAATAATGATAAGATAGAGCATATAACTGCCAAGAAGGTAGTTTTGGATAGAAAGTAATAGCTCATGTAATCCGGTTGGTATGCCCCAATGTGAAATTAATAGGATTCTAGTCTTCTAGGTAGTCTCTGAATATTTCTTTAGATTGCGTCAATTCACATTTCTACTTTTTCTATTATTTCAAGCTTTCTCAATCTATTCTTTTTCTTCTTCTATGCGTTCATTTTCTTCAACTGATTCTTCAAATTCTTGGGAATCCTCTGCCTCAGTTCCTTCGTCCTCTTCTGTATCCTCCATCTTTTTTTCCCAACTTTCTTCTTGTTTTTCAGATTTCCTATTTTTCACAGGTTTTTGGTTGTCTTCAACCTCTGTATTAGGCATAAGATCGCAATTAAGCGGTTTATTGTTTTATTTAAAGTTAATTTTAAAATTATATCGTTACCTGATCTTTATGCTTTTATAGAACATAAACTAATTTTAAACTTAGATATGAGTTCGCATTTTCCAAGGGTCGTATATGGCGTCGTAGGTATTCTCGTTATAGTAGTTGTCGTCTTAACTGGTATAGTTGGATACTTTTATACTCAGGGAGTTCAAACTTTAACAACTACTGTTAGTGAAACAGTTACCGTAACAGTAACATTAACCGGAAACTTAACAAACACAAATAAGACATCAATAAGATTCGAGGAACTTGAAACAACAAACGCATTTATCAATCGCAACACAAATAACTACACTATAACGGTCAGCTATCAGAACTCAGGATCTACCAATATCGCCATTGAAAATATATTCATTAATGAGAAAACTTTGAACATTTTCTGGAATACTGCAACAGTAAATGGTAAACCCATGTCAAATATTTATGTGCCTCAAGGAGCCTCCGGTCAGATTGTCGTTTCTTTCCCTGATAGTGGAAATGTTAAGGCATTTATCGCAGGACAGACCGTCGAAATAAAGATCCAAACTGCTTCAGGGGTCTATTATATAGTATTATATAATATTCCGTAGATTTATTTAGTAATGTCGACCTATCCTGAAGTAATCGGATTGGGTGAAGTTTTAATAGACTTTATCGCATCTGAACCAGTTCACTATACAGAAGCTTCTACCTTCATCAAATGTTTTGGAGGTGCTCCTATGAACACGATTGTAGGTGTAGCAAGATTAGGTGTAAAAGCTGGTGCTGTGGCAGCAGTGGGAGAAGATCCTTTTGGTGAATATATAATAAAGGAATTCAAGCGAAATAATGTTGACACATCTCATGTAATCATGAAAAAGGGAAAACGTACGACCTTGGCGTTTGTCATCAATGAACCTGTTACTGGTGAAAGAACGTTTTTCTTCTATAGGAAGCCTTGGGCAGGAGGGACAGCCGATAGTGCATTAACGACTAAAGATATAGATCACAAATATATTTCAAGATCGAAGATATTGCACATATCAGGTTTTGCACTTTCCCAGAACCCTTCTAGAACGGCTATTCTTGGGGCTATCAGATTCGCTAAAGAGCAAGGAGTGAAAATTTCATTTGACCCAACCCTCAGATCGGATGTTTGGAACTCTCAGCTTTCAATCAGAAAGATGTATAACCATGTGCTTAAAATGGCTGACATAGCGACCTTTTCAAGTGAAGAGGCAGAGTTCATGTTCAAAACCAAAGAGCCGAAAGAAGCTGCAGAAAGGGCCCTAGAATTTGGTGTTGAGATAGTGGGAGTAAAATTAGGCGCAAAAGGAGCGTTGATTAGGTCAAAAGATGGAGTTGAAGTTTTTGCACCCCCCTATAAAGTCAATGTTATCGATACAACCGGTGCTGGCGACGGTTGGAATGCGGGATTGCTTGTCGGATTAATTAAAAAGTTGGGGTTGGAAGATTGTGTCAAAATTGCCAACGCGGTCGGTGCATTTGTAGTTACTAAACGGGGTGCAATAACAGCTTTGCCTTTTAAGGAGGAGCTTAACAAGTTTCTTAAAGATCAAAATGTTAGACTTAGAATTTAAGCTTCATTTAATGTTTAGATTATTATAGCCTACAAAAACTGAAATTCTTATGTCCCTTGCGCCTTTGCAATGAAAGTTTTTAAAACTAAGCCAAAGTAACGTAGTTTATGCAAAATATCGATATTTTGTATATCCTTCAGCCCTTGATTGTCATCTTAATTACTTCGGGTTTGGTTGTGTACTGGCGCTATAAACGTAGCTTTAGGGGGCTTGTCTTCCTCTACTCGCTATTAGCATATGGCGGTGCTATAGCCCTTAAGTACGCAGTGCAAATACCGACTGCCTCAAAAGTTGTGGGGTATTTTGGTGCGCAAAGCGTTGGTTATGGGATATACGTGGGTCTCCAAACTGTTGTTTTTGAGGTTGGAGGCGCTTACCTAGTCGCACGGTATGTGATTTCTCGCGGCATGCTTACGGGGAAAGACGCCGAGGCATATGGTTTAGGGTTGGCTTTTTGGGAAAACGTTGTCCTGCTCGGTGTGCTTCCAATAATTAATCTTGTGGCTTATTACATTATCCTCTCCACAAATACACCACTAGCACAGACCGTTTATGCTCAGTTAGTCGAGAGTTCACCTGGACTTTTTTCTCCCGCTTCCCAAGTAATTGGAACGATGGCCCTGGGTGTTGTTGAGAGGATCTCCTCGACCTTTTTTCATTTCGCATGGGGCTACCTTTGCATAATGTCTGCCTATGTCAATAAGAAGCGTTATTTACTACTCGCCCTCCCCATGGGTTTTGTAGATTTCTTGGTTCCCTTTGCTCAGAGTTTCACACTACTCGGTTTTGAAGCTTTAGTTTTTGCGTTATCCCTGATTTCTGTAATTGTAGCGTGGTTTACAACAAGAGAACTGCGCAAAAACCCTGAGAACCGCTCAAGCCCATCAAACGTGTTGGCATAAAAACAGAGCGTTCGGAAGGTCTTTGGAAGCCTATCATAGAACTGGTTAAAGATGTGGAAGCTCCATAAACAGAGTAAACCCATTAGCGTTATATTACCACATCGAATAAATATTCAGTTTTAAAGACTATAGCATGAGATGAACGCTCACAAAGTAATGGGTTCATAAAAGTTCACTTCAGAAATGATTAGACCTATTCCCGAGTTCAAATTTAAATAATCCATACTTAAAATATGAAAAACTTGGAGAAAGCTATAATACATGCCGATGCGTAAGGAGAAGGTTGAAACTGGCTTTGATTAAGATTCATGGTTGCCCAGTTCGAAGGATTACCAAGGGATTAGGTTTCTGCATTCTGTTAATTGTAATGCTTGTCGCTCTTGGTTGGACAGCGCCTCATGTTGGCGTTTTTGGAGCAACTTCCTCCGTCATTAATCCCTCTTCAGGTGGTGTTAACATTTCAACTGGACTGGGTTCGGATGGATCTTACTCTTGCTCGTTGTGTCGTCAAAACGTACCAGAATCTTTCAGCTCTGATTCTCCGGCGGGTCAATCGCAAGGCCATCGATTGGCTGGTTTGGAGCTGTCTACTGTAAACAACCAGGATTACCCGGTTGAGAATCAACCATCCGCGATTTACGACGAGCAGCTGGGGTTAACTTTCACCCAGAACTTCACAAGTATGGCCTACAACGTCACCGCTGTGGCTCAGTCGGACAGCAACGGATACGGACCGGGCTACGATCTGGATGGCCTTACTGATACGGGGTATTGGTATCAGGTGGGCCTTTCTTGGCATTGGCCTAATCTGGTTGGCGGCTACGCATCGGGCTTTAGCATGAATTACGAAGTCTTTGACCCAAGTGGTAATTCAATCTACCCAGCAAGCGGAGTCGGACTATCGTCCTTCTCAGGGACCGTGAAACAGGGGGATACAGTCCTCCTTAACCTTTTCTTTTCTGGCGGCAACGTCGTGATGCAAGCATATGATTATAACACGGGGGCAGGGGCCGTAAAGATGTTCAACCAGGAGGGCTCTTCCGTTTTCGTGGGCTTAGCTTCATCGCCAGAAAACAGTAACGGTTTCTTCACCGGGCTTATGACGGAATGGTGGCACTCCTCCGCCTATTACGGAGAAGAGGCAAATGTCACCTATTGGGAAAACGACTTCGCAAAATCCTCCGCCTGGATGTGGATGGAGGAATGGGTGCCGAGCACTGGCCAAACGTTGTTCGTGGCTTCCACGAGTGGTCCTGTCGTCTACACGGTTCCGAAAACATTGCAGTACCTATCATCCCATAACGCCACGGAGGCTTCTGACTCGTATCTGTTTATCACAGGATATAGTCCTGCCACAGTTAACGTAAATTATTCAGTTCAAGGTGGTGGAAGTGGATATTCTCCACCATTCTTCATCTACTATTCCGGCGGGATTCAGCACATCATCCAGCTTTCCACTAATTCTACCACCTACTACATGGACAGCGGATCTCCGTGGAGCGTGAACGGCCTGTTACAGGGCTCAACTTCGATAGAGATCTGGGACACACAAAATAAAACTAGCGGCACTGCTCCCACGAACGGTACAACGTTGAACTTCGTATATTTCCACCAGTTTCGCGTATCCTTCCTCTATGCTGTCGCAAACGGTGGCAGCGGTTACTCACAGCCAAGCATGAATGTCAGCGAATTCGGGTCATCTGTATCCATTACGCCCGGTTTCTTGGCCTTCGTGGACGCCGGCTCATTGTATTCCTTTCAGAATCCGTTGCCCGGATCGTACGTAAACGAACGGTGGGCCACTAAGTCTCCGACTGGCATGGTTAACTCTAGTACGTTGTTTTCTGCGACATACTACCACCAGTACAGGTTGACTTCCGGCTATACGACAGTGGGGGGAAGAGGTCCTACTGCGCCCAGCCTTGCCCTAACCCAGTTCGGCTCGGCGGCTGCTGTTAGCCTTTCCGGCTCACCCACGGCCTATTGGTCCGACGTCGGACAGCTCTGGTCTGTTTCAAACCCCTTACAGAGGTCGAGTAGCGTGCAGAGATGGTACACTCAGGATGTGACCTCAGGAACCGTTTCCGCCGCCCAGTCCGTTCTTTTCACATACTATGACCAGTACTACGTTCTGTTTGGCTTCAACATTATGAACTCTAATCAGTCGGGCTACACGGCTCCGACCGTCTCCTACACCAAGTTCGGATCACAATCCCAAGGGGTGGCGAATTTCACTGACTGGACAGACGCGAGTTCATCCTATTCGTTCACAGGCTTGCTATCAGGGTCGAATTCAAACACAAGGTGGATGGCCACTAACGAAACGTCGGGAACTGTTTCTGGGTCTGTGGTAGTTGTTCCGTATTACTTTCAGGTAGCTTGGACTCTGGCGTATTCTGTGTCTGGAGGTGGTTCGCCGGCCGTTCCGCTGTTGTCAGGTTTGCAGAATGGTGTGGCGTTTTCGCCTACCATAACGAGCATACCTACAGCCTACTGGTTTGATTATGGTTCATCTTGGTCGGTCACTAACCCTCTCTCCAGCTCTAATTCATCTGAAAGGTGGATTACGTCTCAGACCGACGCAGGGGCTGTCTCGGGACCTACCACCGCGACCTTCCAATACTACCACCAATTCGACATCTCAGTAGGATATGTCATCAATGGTGGCGGGAATCCTACTTCTCCGTTGTTGTCGGGGACAGCTTTCGGAGTGTCAGCGGCTTTTCCGATAAACGCGACCCTAAGTTCCAATTGGCTTGACGCAGGCACTTCATTCAGCTTGCCGAATCCTCTTCAGGGGTCTGGCTCATCTGAGCGTTGGTACACCAATAGCTCTAGCTCCGGCAGTGTGAACGCAGCTGTTTCAATGACCCTTGTCTACTATCACCAGTACACCATTGTTTATAGCTACAGCGTATCCGGCGGGGGGAACCCAGGTTCTTTGGAGTTGAACTTCTCTTCGCTTGGATCGCCGTCGACTTCACTGATTGGTGTCACGCAGGGGACAGCTTGGGCAGACTCGGGCAGTACGTTTAGTTTTGCAAGCGTTGCTTATGCTTCTTCGAACGAGAGATGGTCGGTCCTTGCGCAGGCAACCACAGGTTCGGTGAGCTCGGCCGTCGTCTTGTCTCCTTTCTACTACCACCAGTATTATGTTAAGGTCCTTTCCAACAGCCAGCAGGGTGGTTTCGTGTCTCCTTTGACGGATTGGTTTAATTCCAGTGAGCAGGTTCAGCTTTCTGCTGCTTCAAATGGTGGTTGGCAGTTCGAGTTATGGAACGGTTCAGGGGTCGGCTCGTATGGGGGGGTGAGTAATCCGTTCACTGTTACGGTCAAGGATCCTATCGTTGAAAGCGCAGCGTTCTATCCTGGTCTCTCTGTTGTTTCTTCGAGTTTCGGAAGTGTTTCCTACAGCTCTGCCTCGCTTGCTGGTAAGGTGGGTGGTGCGAGTAATAGGACGCTGTTTGTGCCTTTGGGTTCGACTGTTCAGCTTGCAGCTAGTCCTGCGTTTTTCCTGTTCAAGTTTGACGGCTGGTCTGGTGCAACGTCTTCAAGCGAAACTGAAGTTAGTGTTGTGGTGAACTCTGCTGAGAGCGTGCAGGCAAGCTTCTCGATAAACTGGGTTTACACGTCCATTTTGATAGTTATTATCTTAGCGGTTATCTTAGCGGTAATCGTAATCCTTTGGAGGGTTGTATTGCCGAGGCGGAAAGCAGGTAAGCATGACCGGGTCCGAATCGACCATCCAAAGACATCATAGTTGATGAGGGTAAAGCAGAGTAAGTTCCAACATCTCAGTTCTCAGGGATATCGACATTCAATCTGACGCAGGTATCTATGAGCAACAAACCTTGCACTCAGGATTCATATGGTGACACCACTTTCTGGAATACGCCCCAAAAAATTTAATAACTTTCTGTCTTAAATACGATCTTAGATCGACTGTCAATTGAAGAACCTTAGATTTAAGTGGCACATTATTACGTTTTTGTGTCTTCTTGCAGCAGAGTTTGTAAGTGTTTGGGGTCTGGTTTATAATTTCAATTATAAACGAATTTATCTCATCTATGGGGAAAGCTAAATAAACAATTGTAGATACTTCTTGATACATCTCACCTTGAGAGACAGCTGATAAGAATTCCCGGGCATCTATCGACAATTTTGCTTCAATTGAAACAATCTTTGGACTTTTAATGTTCTCTATGATACCTGCGACATCTTTTGTACATCCTTCCAATAAATAGAATTTTATCGTGTCTTTTCCTTTTCGTGAACTAAGGGTTGACGATTGTGAGTTGTATCGGCGTCGTCTGTAAACCGTACACTGAGCCAGTTTGGCCAATTATGTTGTAGGTCCCTGGTGAGACTGGGTCTCCTTCAACTGAGGCGTTGAAATTGCATGTCTGCAGCCAAGTGAAGTTGGCCGACCTGCTCTCTCCGGCGTGAAGCGGCACGATCATTATGAATTGAGCGATGCCTCTGAAATTTGACCACTGGTACACGACGTTGTTTGTGCCGTTGTAAACTCGAAAATCAAAATCCAATCCTGAGTGCATAAAGTTTATTGTCTGATTGCTGATGTTGGTGATGGTCAAAGTTAGGTTAACAGGTTCGCCTAAACTGTACACGGTTTTTCCGAGGACCATGGTAAGTTGGAGATTGCCGTTTCCTCCGGACGCCACGAGCTGATTGGAGTATTGGGCTATTGTCACAGGAGTTACGTAATCGAACAAGGATCCATTTTGCAGAGTGCCTCGTATCTCCATCGGGTACGTTTGATTTGTTTCAAATCCGGCAGGACCGATCAGAGTGGCTGTCTGAGATGCGTCCTGATTGGTCAACAGCGGATTGCTTGAAGAAACGTCGTCGAAAACGTACGTGTAGTTGCGTCCCGATAATGACAATACCGTTTGAAGGCTAACCACTGGGTTGTTTGCCTTGTTCTGCAGGATGACTTCAATTGTCGGTCCACCCGGGTTATAGGGCCGAAGAAGACTAACTGAAACTACGGTTAGCGGGCCTGCGTCTACCGGAGCGGACGTTGATGTGCCCGAGGTCGAAGTAGTAGTCAAAGGGTTACTATTCTTTGGCAGTTCTTCCTGTACAACATAGTAGGCGCCGACTGCTCCAACCAAAAGTATGGCCAATAACAAAACAACCTGAGCCTTCGGCACGGCTCCTTCCAATAGATTCTGATGCGTATCAATCACCGGGGAGAATTGTTATGAAGTATGTTCCTGATGGCAGTGGCGAGCTGAAGGTTAGGGTGATCTCCTGTGATCTACCTGCTGCTATTGTAATGGGCAGGCTTGGATTTGATGTACCTCCGTTCACGCTTGATAACGGTATTCCGTTTACGAGTACTTCTGTGACGGTCTGGTCCGTGGTGCCGGCGTTCTTGACGCCTACGAACACATGAGTTGGGATGCTGGCGTTGAAGTTCACGTATGTTATCTCAATATCTTTTATGAGGTTTTGGGTCACGGTTACAGTTACAATCGGTCCAATTGTCGTAGTCACCGTGGTGATAGGAGGAGTTATTGTATATGTCATAGTGCCGTTTGTAATTATCGTAGTGCCATTATTAGTGGGTAGAGTCATGGTCGGAGGTAAATATATCGTTGTCGTAGTGCCTAAATATGTCGTAGACGTCGTGAAGGTAGTTCCTGACGACGTTGTCTGAGGTATAGATGTAATAGCAGCGCTTGTAGCCTTAGTGGTAGACGCTGTGGCTGCAGCTGCAGAGGAATGGTTAATTATTGTGGAGGTCGTCTGCGTGGGCTGAAGTGGGAAAAGATAGCTTGCTCCACCTGCCAAAATTAACGCTATCACGACAGCCGTCAAAGCTCCTGCAGCGATCTGCTTCTTATATTCTGACATTTTTCCACGGCTTAAGGTAAAGGTGAGCAACGATATAGTACTAATTTTAGATTGATGATGGAAGACTGTGTTCTAATTTTAGAATGGAGTAAGGTTTAAATTGAATGCTGGTCCATCAATGTTGGAAAGACTTTGAGTACAGCGGAAAAGGCTGAAGCAGACGTATTGAAGGGCACTACTCTCAAGGTCTATCGCTTTATGTTCAAGGAGGGGAAGCCCATTGGCGTCCATGACGTGCAACGGGGCCTCGGATTTAGCACATCCTCACTCGCATCATACCATATCAGCAAGCTCCTTGACGCGGGCCTCATCAGGCAACAGGATGAAGGCTACGTCGTAGACAGGGTGATGTTCGAAAATGTGATCAGGGTGAGAAGGACGCTTATACCCTTACAGACCACGTACGCCATATTCTTCTTACTGGCATTCCTGATCCTGCTGACCTACCTGAGACCACCTGAAATAACGTCCACCTATGCCTTCTCTTTAACGGTGATCTTTGTCGGACTTGCGACCTCATTATACGAAGTTACAAGAGCGTTAAGGAAAGTATAGCGTTCGGGAGAAAAGAAGGAATCTTACATGCCACGAGGAAAAGAAACACTGTTCAGTGTGTTAGCATCAATAATATAAGTGAGTAATTCAGTGTGTTTGCATTTCAATTCAGAGATGAATCGCGGACACCACATAAGATCTGATGCAGGCGCTTAAAGATCGCCGAGGTCCGCAAAAGTATCTTTAATCCAACTAGCTATTTCATCCCTCACGCGTCTGAAGGCTTCAGTCCTTTCCTCATCACTTCCATAAACTTCAGAAGGGTCGCTGAAACCGTGTTCTATATACTTCCGAGCGCTTGGCACGGTCGAGGCTACTATCTCCGGTCTACTTCCAAGTATCGGTGAAGAGCAAAACGGACAGACCTCCTTTGCACTGCTACGGCACACGGTTACAACTACGTCAATGTCCTTGTTCCGGAACTCTTCGATGCTCTTAGACGTATGTTTCGAAATGTCTATCCCCACTTCAGACATCACCTTTATGGCAAGAGGATGGACACGTGTCGGTTTTGAGCCTGCGCTGAATGCTTCATACCTTTCTCCATAGAAGTGTCTAAGAAATCCTTCAGCCATTTGGGATCGCGCTGAGTTATGGGTGCATAGGAAAAGGATCTTTATCTTATCCATATTTTATATAGCTATTTTGCGAGATTTATCTTTTCCTAGAAGTTTAGTGTGGTTAGATGTTTTCTGACGATTAGAGTATAACGAGATTCTGGATTTCATTCAACAAATACCTTTTCCAGCAACAGAATCAGCACGCCAAGTGTAAACTGATCCTAATGACCTTTAGCTTCTAGATCTCTCTCCCTTCGAATGTTTAAAAGCTATCGTTAGAAATATGATTTCAAAGAAGTTGGTCGATGGCAAGGTGCCAGTTTAAGATTCTCCCCCCTATGCGGTGCTTTCATTTTCCGTCGGTTACAATATCATAAAATAGAATTGAAAACGTATGCAACAATTTATATATTTGGTCAGAAAAGGTAACATAGAAAGGTGTGAGAAATGAGAGTTGTAGAAAGAAAGTTAGAAGGTTTTAACACAAAGATAGTTTCGATAAACAACCTAATAATAGGTATAGCTACAGACATTGGGCCGAGAATTCTATACCTAGCAAGCAAAAATAGACCTCAAAAAAATCTTTTCGCCATATACCCGAAGAACGAAATGAAAACTATTGAAGGATTATGGAGAGTATACGGAGGCCACAGACTCTGGAGTTCGCCAGAAGCTATACCGCGGTCTTACTCAATGGATGATAAACCCGTAGAAATCAAGATAGAAAAGGATAGTGTTACAATACATGGTAATCCTGAAAAAGAGAATTCCATAAAAAAGGAAATTACTATAAAGCCTTTTGGAAATGATGGTGTCCAGCTCGTTTACCAAATTCAGAATATCGGCAGATGGCCGATAAAGCTAGGATGTTGGGCTCTATCTCTAATGGAGGGAGAAGGTTTCGTTGTTGTGCCAATAAAAGCGTCAAAAGTAGACAAGGAGGGGCTTCTTCCAGACAGACACCTGGCTATATGGCCATACACGAATTTAGAAGATAAAAGACTGAAACTTACAGATGAATACATCTATGTAATGAAAAAATCAGAAGTAAAAAAAGCAATGAAGATAGGAACGATGGCTAATCCAAAATGGGCTACATGCATAGTTGACGGAATGGCTTTTGTGAAAGAGTTTCCAAATATGGAAGGAGATTATCCTGACTTTGGCTGCAACGTAGAGGTATATACAAACGCTAACACGCTAGAATTTGAAACACTCAGTCCCTTGAAAACACTCGAACCTTCTACTAGTATGGAGTACACAGAAACCTGGAAGATACTTGATATAGGCAAACTTGAACCCAAAACAGATGATATAAAGAATAAACTTGAACCCTTACTTAAAAAATAGATATATTGAATTTCCAAATTGCCACAGTTCGTTTGTATACTGCTAAAGTCATAGATTGTTTACGGTTCATATAGGGTTTAATGAGTCCGACTTCTACATATAACCTTGTTACCGAATCCGTTCCGTTCATGCATAAACCACATCTAACCTCTCGTTGAAAAATCTTTGGTATTTTCAAGTTTACATACGTTATGTCCAAGAAATTCAATTAGTACAAGATTGGTTGAAATCTAAAATTATCTTCTATAGACGGTTTTCATAGCATAGGAAGACTTATATAATATTATTGAGAATCTTTCAAATATGAAGAAGGTAAGAATAGGTTTTGTCCCTTTACACAGAAATAGCTTTGATACGAAATGGGCTGTTGAAATAAAGAATAGAGTTGTGAAGGCATCTGCAAAGCTTGAGATGGTTGAATTAGTTTATCCTGACGGTTCACTTACCAATATGGGTTTGGTTGGTGACGAAGCGGATGCACAGAAGACCATTCATCTTTTCAAAGAGAAGGATGTGCAAGGAATTTTGCTGGGAACAATGACCTTTGGAGAGGAGTTAGCGGGGGTTACAGTAGCCGAAGAGTTCGAGAGGTATCCTCTGATGGTTTTTGGAACTAAAGAGCCCGAAACTAAGCCATCGGTATTTAAATGGTCGGACTCCTTTTGTGGTACATTGTCTTTGGCGTCTGATCTATATAGGAGAAAAATACCATTCATATTCTTAGGAATAGTCTTTCCGGAGGAAGAAGCCTTCTTGAAGGGCTTAGAAAATTTTGTAAGAACGTCCGCAGTAGTCAGAAGCTTTCTAGGTGCAAGAGTGGGCTTAGTAGGTCAAAGACCTGAAGGTTTTGAAACAGTTACATACAATGAAGCTGTTATGGCAGAGCTTTACAAGCAGAGGGTCATTCATGCTACCATCTTTTCAATAGTAGAGGCGGCAAGAAAGCTTAATGATCAAGACAAAGAAGTAACTAAAATCATAAAGGATATGGGGGCCGTCAATGTTTCAGGGGTTCCCAGTAAGGAGTTAGTTAAGATGGCGAAGTTAGAGGTAGCCTTGAGAAATCTTGTAAACGAAAAAGGCCTGGATATAATGGGCGTCAGATGTTGGACGGAAATCGAAAATTACTACGGAATTTATCCGTGCTCTACAATGGGTAGACTGACTCAATCTGGTATAATGACTTCTTGTGAAGCTGATGTCTATGGCGCTTTAACTATGCTCATGCAATATAAAGCATCTCTTGGAACTTCACCACCGCACTTTATTGATTGGACAATAGCGAATCCTAAAGATCGCAATGTGTTCCTTGCTTGGCACTGTGGTAACGCCCCCTCAAACCTCGCATGTGCTTATTCCCCCTCAGCCCTCACCTACCACAATGGTCACTACACATCAACAGGAGAAAAATGCTATGGTACCATGGATATGATTCTAAAACCAGGTGTAGTCACATTATGCAGACTTGCAGAATATAATGGCCAATTCAAGATGCTCGTAACCAAGGGAGAAATCGTAAAGATGAACGATGAACTAAGCAGAAAAGCGTTAAAAGCTGGATCATCAGCGTGGGTAAGAGTAGCTGACCTTGATAAATTATATAGAACCCTTGTTGCAGAAGGCTTCGTACACCATGCAAGTATGATACATGGTGACTACAGTGAATGTATAAAACAAGCTTGCATGCTTCTGAACATAAAGGTAATCGAAGTCTAAATAGAACTCCCTATCCTATAGTCTTTAAGGTCTTCGCAGCTTAAAGGATTTCTCTTTAATAGTTAAGACTGACCCAATTTAAAAACCTTAGTATGGTCTAAGTTAGTAATAAAAGGCAAAGCTGATAACACTCGAATGTATACCAAGAGGATATGGGTTACCGTTCAGGAGCAAGGAAGGCCCATCTGACATCGAAGGATTATCTTGAGTTTCTTGACGGGAAGTCAGGCTTTCCAAAAGGAACACTCTACGATCTATGTGTCGCCGCTGTAAAGTCGAAAATTGAGACCAAGGATGGGATTTCGGTGACTTATCGGGGAGTGGATACGAGACAGAAACGCCTAGCTTCTCATAAGTTTGTTCAGGTGCGCAAGGCAATATTTCTAATAGAGTTTAGTGTGACAAAAGCGGGAAAACAATACGACCGAGTGGTTCAAGTTCACTTGGAGCTATAAAGGGTTCTTTATAGGTTCGAACATCTTAGAAGGCTTTGCCAATTTCCACAATGCAATGGTATGAGGAAAAGTGGTAAGAAATGGCCATAAAAAGGAGTTCGTCAATAGAAGAACCAAATGGAAACAAGTTTGATATTGATATCGATAAAGGCTTAAGTTCTGATGAAGTCCAGAAAAGATTAAAGGAGTTCGGATTCAACGAAGTTCCAGAGAAGAAGGCTAACCCTCTTTATCAGTTTGTAAAGAAGTTTTGGGGTGTAACCCCATGGTTGCTTGAAGTAACCATAATACTCGAATTCTTTTTAGAAAAATATTTTGAGATGTACATAATTACCGGGCTTTTAGTCTTTAATGCTGTTCTCGGCTTTATAGAAGGGGAAAGAGCTAACTCTGCACTAGAGCTTCTTAAGCAAAGGCTGAAAGTTAATGCAAAAGTAAAACGTAACGGCGTCTGGACCTCGGTTTCCGCTAGGGAACTAGTATCGGGAGATATCATTAGGATTAGGTCAGGTGACCTTGTCCTAGCAGACACCAAGGTATTAGACGGAAGCGCTGAAGTTGATCAGTCATCTCTGACCGGAGAGTCGCAAGCGATTGAAAAAAAGGTCGATGACGTATTGTATAGTGGTTCAATCCTTAGAAGGGGAGAAATATCTGGTATTGTTGTCTCAACTGGTGTAAAAACGTACTTTGGAAGAACCGTGGAATTAGTCCAATTCGCGAAACCCGAGTTGCACATTGAGATGGTGACTTCAAAGATCGTAAAATGGTTGATCGCAATTGTGGGATCATTTCTTTCAATTAGCATAGTTGTCTCCATCTTAAGGGGGATGAATATACTGGAAATACTTCCGTTAGCGGTCGTACTTTTGATTTCGGCTATACCTGTTGCTCTGCCTACGATGTTTACGATCACCATGGCGCTTGGGTCCTTGGATATGATGAAGAAAGGGATATTGATTACAAGGCTTAGTGCAAGTGAGGACGCTGCAACCACGGATGTGATATGCGTCGATAAGACCGGGACAATTACCATGAACAAGCTTCAGATGGCGGAGATTATGCCCGCAAGAGGTTACAAAAACGATGATGTAATATTGTTCGGCGCTTTAGCATCTAATGAAGCGAACCAGGACTCTATCGACCTTGCTTTCCTATCAGCAGCGAATAATATCAGTTTCCAATTTAGGAGTTATTTGCAGGAGAAGTTCGTCCCTTTTGACCCTTCGACTAGGAGGACCGAAGCTATCATCTCCATAGAAGGGAAGCTATTTTATGTGTTTAAAGGAGCGGTTGAAACCATATTCGCTTTATGCAAGATGGGACAAGAAGAATTAAATCAGATGGGGATGGCAGTTGAGCGATTATCAAAAAGGGGCTATAGAGTGATAGCTGTCGCCGAAGGTGAAACGGAAAACGGCGTTAAACTAGTAGGTCTAGCTGCGTTATATGATAAGCCCAGGCCTGATTCAAAAGAGCTCATAAGTGAACTTAAAGAAGTTGGCGTTTCAGTAAAGGTGTTGACAGGCGATGCTCTACCGGTAGCCAAAGAAGTTGCAGAGCAGGTCGGCTTAAACCAGAACATTGTAAAGTTCTCAGATATGAAGGGGCTTCCAGAGAGCGAGCTCATCAAGACTTTGGAAGATAATAGTGGATTCGCAGAGATCTATCCTGAGGACAAGTACTACATCGTTAAAGGCCTTCAGAGAGGGGGTCACATTGTTGGAATGACGGGTGATGGTATAAACGATGCCCCTGCCTTGAAACAAGCTGAAGTGGGTATAGCTGTCAGTAACGCCACGGATGTGGCTAAGAACGCTGCCAGCGTTGTCCTTACAACAGAAGGGTTAGTGAGTATACTGGATTTAATTAAAAGTGGTAGGATAATATATCAGCGGATCATAACTTGGATTCTCAATAAAGTGGTAAAAACATTCCAGATAACCATTTTAGTAGTTATCGCCTTCCTTCTGACAGGAACGTACATAATATCCGCGCTTCACATGATTTTACTGATATTCTTAACAGATTTTGTAACCTTATCATTATCAACAGACAATGTTCGATATTCTGAAAAACCTGACAGCTGGAATATAACAGGTCTCATCAAAGTGGCTGTTTGCCTTGGGGTCGCAGCCGTAGCTGAGCTGCTGATTATACTCGAAATAGGCCTTAATTACTTTGGGCTCGGGAACAATATCAATCAATTGCAGACCTTTTCGTTCGAACTGCTGATTTTTGTGGAATTATTTGACTTGTTGATAATTAGGGAACGCAAACATTTCTGGGATTCGAGGCCCAGTAATCCTTTACTAATAATAATTTTAGTTGACTTACTGTTTGTCTTCCTAATCGCTATTTTCGGGTTACCCGGAGTGACGCCGATAACCCCCATCATCGCTCTAACGGTTCCAGCGTTTTCTTTCATCGCAGCCTTCTTAGTAAATGATTCCATCAAGGTGCCTTTGATAAAGAAGTTTTGGTTGAAGCAGTAAGTTTCTGATGAACTACGATCATATTCGAAAATTGGGCCTTCTTTCTCGCTGTCTTTCCTGCTCACCATTCCATATCACCCATTTACACACCAATTTTATTAAAATTGTAAAAAAGGTCCATTTCCTTTTCTGCGATTCTATTACATTTTTATGACAGTTGTTGTAGAGGGTGATTACCAGGTTATGGCCCAGCAGGCTATCTTTAACTATTAAAGTTGTAACAGACGCTTTAGAGTTAATTGTAAACATTCAAGTATATCCTGCCTCAGTCATAAACCGACGATAACGTTAACGTCTTTTTCAGAATTATTAGGAAGTGTTGCCTGAAGAATGTGACAATATAGTCTTCCCGTCGTCTGCGACTACGGCTACCTTCATTAGACATTCCCCTATTCAAAGATTACAGAAGCGACCTTCTTCTTGGATTCCGCTAGTATCTCATGTATCTTGTTCATCTTTTCTTCGTCAACGTATTCCTCATTTTGGAAGATCATCGATTGGATGTCCCTCACATCTTTCACGAAAGCGAATATGCCCATCCTTTCGGTGTACTCCTTCCCAGCCCTAATCCTTTCAACTATATCCTTCTTATCTTCAAGGTACTTCCTGCCTTCAGAAGTCAACGAGTAGATCTTCTTTCCTTCCCTTTCTTCGGAAACAATATATCCCAGATCCTCAAGCTCCTGAAGTGTAGGATAGACTAGCCCTGCGCTTACAGGTCGCTGATGTTCCCTTCCTATCTCTTGAATAAGGGCGTATCCGTGCATCGGCTTTTCTGACAGAGCCATCAAGACAAGGAAACGGAAATCGCCCCTCCTGACCCCAAACGCCCCTTTCAAGTGCATGTGTCTTCCTCCGAAACCTCTCATATCGTCTGAACATCCATATCTAAATCCGCACATATTATATCGTTAAATATATCTAATGATATATTAATAAATGTATCGCTTTTTTTGCTTGTCTGTATTACTGCTTGCCACTACTCTTCCATTTTTCGTATGTGAAGTCCAGATCGTGAAATCTGCCTTGATGCTTGCTTTCACGTTTTATTAGCTCATTTGCATATTCTAGTACCTTTGGTAGGTACTTTTCTGGGAACTTTACTGCACCACAGACGTCCATGTGTATTATGTCGCCTGGCTGGACTGACATCCCAGCAACTGTAACCGGTATATTCACTCCCCTCAAACTCCAAGGGCCGTGCCCCGAAGTAAGCCCGGATGCCAAGTACTGGAATTTCATAGGTTTAATCTCTTCGTAGTCCCTCATCGGCCCATCGGTCAAAACGCCGACAACACCCAAAAATTTCAGTTGGGTCGTAAAGTTGCCTCCGAAAAGACCACCACCGACAAGTCCTGAAGGATATGTCTGTTTTGTAACAAGAATTGTAGGCTTCTTGGTCAGATTTACATGATCGTACAACACCCAATCATCAAACTTTGTATAATTTTCAGACCATTCAGAGTACCAGGCGGTTGCGGCGTAACCACAGAGGGGACCAAGCTCAGGATATATACAACGCAAGCTCTGGTTTGTATAATATTCCCCGTACCATGCATCGTATAGTTTCAGACAGATATCATTTTCTGGATAGGTTGCAACGACGTTACAGATGGTGGCAGTGTCAAACTTCCTGAGTTCCTTCATTATTTCAACATTTGACATTTCGGTAATTTCTTTGACTTTACTTTTTCTTTCATCCATATTCGAATTATGACTTGAGATTCTTTTAAACATTTTGGGTCGATTCGTACAAGAATCAGTCATCAATTCTTCCAGCAAGAAAAAGAACTGGTCAAGATATATGGAGGAATCTAAAAATACATTTATCATAATCAGGGTTCAACTATTTCCGCAAACGCTCATAAGAGAATTTATATTTCAAGGGGACCAAAGTTTTGAAATTTGAAAATAATTGACATAAGGCCTTTTCCAAAACCAGTCATCGGCAAGGTGTTCGATAAACCGCGTATTAAAAAATATTTTAATTAGCAAATATTTATAATGGGGTTATTCGAACCCTGTGAATTAAAAATGAGTTAAAATGGTGGACAAGAGTGTCGGGAGCATTTCCAGGAGAAATGATGGAAAGTACTTCCTGTACCTGCCAAAGAATCTGGTAGAAGACACGGGCTTTCCATTCCATTTGCATTCATCTATCAAGGTGAAGGTAAGTTTTACGAAAGAAAAAAAGATAATTGTAGAGGAATTGTAAGACAATAGTTTATAGAAGATAGAATTAAGAAGTATTTGGTTTTCAAACACAATCTTTTAGAACTAAAAGCTTAGGAAGATGTCACATATTAACCCTAAAGTCATCTGCTGTTTAAGACAGAGAAATCCGCTTTGACATCGATGATTTCTCCATGAACAGTATTTCACTATTGTTCTATGTTAAACTGAGAAAGGCTTGATTTATTTGAGAATTATATTTATTGTTTCATATAGTATTTTTTTAAAATTTAAATAGAAGAACATAATTATCTCAAGGTCGATGACTCAAGAAAAATGGCTTTTGGATGCACAAGGTATTACTAAAAGGTTTGGAAGTGTTGATGCTTTAAAAAAAGTAGATCTGCAAGTAGGCTACAATGAATGTGTAGCATTGCTTGGTGACAACGGCGCTGGAAAGTCAACACTGATAAAATGTATTGTTGGTGTTCACCCAATAAACGAAGGAAAGATATACTTTGAGGGAAAAGAGGTCTCTTTCGCTTCCCCTGCAGATGCGAGAGGAGCAGGAATAGATATTGTTTACCAAGACGCGAACTTAGTAGATTCGATGAACGTTTGGAGAAATTTCTTTCTGGCGAAGGAACGGACTAGAGGATGGGGGCCCTTCAAGTTGCTACGTGTTGGTGCGATGCGCGATGAAACATTATCCAGAATAGGGGCTATCGGAATAGGGTTAAGGTCGTCAGATGAAGAAATAGGCGTCATGTCTGGGGGGGAGAGGCAGTCGATAGCCATGGCTAGGGCTAACTACTTTGGCATTAAGCTCTTATTTCTTGATGAGCCTTTAACGGCCCTTTCCGTCGTCGAACGAGATAAAGTCACCGAGACATTGAATAACTTTAAGGAACATAATATATCGTTCATATATATCACACATAATATTTATGAAGCATTTTCTATTGCAGACAGATTTGAGATCTTGGACAGAGGGGTAAAGGTCATATCTTTAAGCAAGAAGGAGAGACCCGATCTAACACCGGAGGACATTACAAATATGCTTAGAAAAGCGAAATTACAAGAAGGATCCCATTAAGAATGTTGGAAGTGCTGGGAAAGATGTGGTCAGCTAAAATCAAGAAAAGAGGGTATGAGGTCGCCCTTGTGCTCTGCATGATTGTCATAGTGCTGGCCGTTGTAATTACAAACGATGACTTGGCAACACATGTAACGATAATCAGTATGTCGTACCCTTCGACAGTCAAAGCTCAATCCACTTTTAATATAACTGTATATTATTCTTCTGTTAGCAAAAACCTAATCACCACCGCCCAAGCATATATTACCACAGGTCAGGTCGGTCTGTTCGGACCATACACTAAGGTGACGGTTAATATGCTGACTCCAGGCACCGGAAACTGCACCCTTTCGGTACAGGAACCATTTTCTGGATTATCCCAAGTTCAACTTACCTTCGAGTTCCTAGATGCAATCGGCCTAGGTCTTGCCGAGAGAACTGTCACATTAAATGTGACTTCAAGTGGAACCTAGTTCATAACGGAAGCGACATTGGTCTATTCAAAACAGTCTTATTATAAAATTCAAAATAGTCTTATTACAAAAAAAAGAAAGGGGGAAGGAAACCCTAATCTATCTGAAGCCTTCTGTTGAGCTCTTCATTACGGTAGCGACGTTGAGCTCGTTTATTATGAAAGGCCCTGTAGCAACTGTCCCGTAAAGTGCAAATGAATGTCTAATATCCATGAATATCCCCCACATAGGTATCCATCCTTGTAGGTACTGTTGCTGATCGAAGCAGTTGGCCATCGATAAGTCGCTCATGTGTGTCATACATGTCGTGGTTGGATCGAAAGCTGCTACCAACATATTGCCCTTAGGACCAGGTGTTTTTCCTGCTGCGGTAAGTACCGGCCATAGGACATCGACTGACCCACCAGACATAACTATCATGTCTGTTTTGGGGTACTGTGTCAAAAACGACGTCATTATGCCTGGAACCTTCGTTGTATCTGTTCCAGTTACTACAGTATTGACAGTACAACCAGGATATTGTGATGTCATGAATGTCGCGTACTCTTGCAACCTTGCTTCCCAGATAACATGCCCAGCCACCGGATTGCATAACAGAAAGTTCGAAGGCGTGAAACTACTATTTGCTTTGATCCATCTTGGTAGGTCCATCGCCAGTGCGACACCAGATTCTGTAGAATTTTCGCCAACGTAGTATAGATAAGGCATCTGCTGGTTAAGAGGTCTTGGGTCATTAGCGTTGAGATCTATGAATGGTATACCTGCAGCGACGCCCGCTCTGACTGTCGCATCAAGTAACGTAGGATCACTTGGAACTGTCATCAGAATGCCATCAGGTTTAGACGCAACCGCCTCCTGAAGGTCGGTAGCCTCTGCTGCGTAATCCTCATTGGTGTAGGTATGCTTAAAGTTTATCGTTGCATTTCCGGACATTGCTAACTGATTGATAGCATCTTGTACTCCTTTGTAGCAGGGTGCCCAGAACGAGCTGCCAACCTCTCCATGGTCGGCCATCCAGATTGTATACGTATTTGCTGTCGCTGTTGCTGTGCCGATAGTTGCAGTAATCGTCGTTGGAACTGTCGTTGTTCCTCCGCCAGCACCGCTTACAGTTGTGGTAACTGTTGAAGTACCACCAGCTCCGGAGACAGTAGTCGTAGGTCCAGTGACAGTAGTCGTAGGTCCGGCGACAGTTGAAGTAGTTGATGAAGTAACTGTTGAAGTAACAGATGGCTTTAGCAGGTATACACCAGCGCCAACTACAACTCCTGTTGCTATGATAGCAACTGCGTAGTTAAGAAAATTCCTTCTTTCTACCTTTTTAGGTTCTTGACTCATACCTGTTTATGTAAATCCGGTCTTATATAAAGTTATAACATATAATTATAATAATTCTATATCATTAAAATAAAAAATATTAATAGGTTTGCATCATCACCTTTATTCTTTTTTATTGTTTCCACTGTAAAGCAGATTTGGGGATTTTTAATAGAAAAGTATTAACAATTATCCACTCAAATGTATTTTTTCTTATTTACAGCCCTAAATAGAAGTGGTGGAGATGTGTTATGAGACATTATCTCTTTTTCAAGGTCTAAAGGCATAATATTAAACTAGAAAAGGTGATAACGCATAGGTTTCCTTTTGAAGAAGGACCAGAGGCCATGAAACTTTTCCAAACTACTAAATCAGGTAAGATCCTTTTAATATTTAAATAACAATTCTATACTATATTATTGTAAAAATAGGGATTTTGGCGTTGCACCTTAGACATCGTCTGTCTTTGTACTTCACTTTCACTGTTGCTTAATTATTCTTCTCCTTCCAATCAAATGCAAGCCAACGAGGACGAAAACCATGATTCCCACACATGGGAGATACCAATAGCCTGGCAGCCCAGAAAGTACCAGCCCATCCTTGAACGATGAATATGCAACGGTTGCGATGAACACCGCAATAATGCTTGTTCGTCCACCCCAAGGCGACATACCGCTCATCATGCATACAGCTATTGCTTCGAACTCCAAACCAGCTCCGAACTCCGCTTCCATACCAGAGACAGGCTGCATCACCCCGTACGTTGTTATAAACGCTATTCCCCCTAGAGCTGCCATGAAACCACAGATTATGAAGCAGAGTATCTTGGTTCTATCGACTCGAACTCCTAGGTTTCTGGCAACTGTCCGATTGCCTCCGACAGCAAGCACGTGACCACCAAATTTAGTCCTAGTAAGTATGAATAAAAAGATCGCTGTGAGGACGATGAACCATATGAATTCATAAGGGAACACTCCTACGTAACCTTTCAAGGTTTTATCAAACACTGTGTTAGTAACATGCAAATAACTATAGGTACCCGGACTTATGATAAATACTACGCTCCTTACTATCCACAACGAAGCCAAGGTTACAAGGAAGGAAGGGACACCACTCTTAACTGAGACAACGCCGTTGGCAGCACCTATTCCGATACCTAGACACAAAACCGCTACCGCAACAAGATTTGGATCTAAAGCCAAACCCCCCATTACAGTAGGATTTGTGAAGAATTGGAAAATGTATGCAGTTAAAGCCCACGTTGAGGCCACTGAAAGATCTATCTCACCAGATGTTATAACAAGACTTTCACCAAGTATTAGGAAACTGAGGTCTGCTCCATCCGTTAAAATTCCCCTCCATACAAATTGTGTGAAAAATTTTGAGTTAAGCAATCCAAACGCTATAAATATCGCCACCGCGGCTATGGTTATTCTGACTTCAGGTGATAACAGAAAATCACGGATTTTCATTTTCTCCTCACCATCGCCCAAGAGAACTTTCGCGCCTTGACGTGAATGGTCGCGAATATAACAAGGACTATACCGACCGCAGCCATGTACAAAGTTGAAGGTACACCAGCCATAACCATTCCTTCTTGAATAATTATAACGAGTATCGAGGCTAAAGCTGCTCCTACCATATTGGCATGCCCTGCCCTATTTCCACCCACTACGCTAGCACATATCGCGAACAATGGAGCCTGGGTATACACAGTTGACGATACATAAAATTGGCGGTTAAAGAAAAAGATAGCTGTCACACCTGCCATCAACGCAGAGATCATGAAGCAGAGTACCTTGGTTCTATCGACTCGAACTCCTAGGTTTCTGGCAACTGTCTCATTGCCTCCGACAGCAAGCACATGACTACCGAATGGGGTCCTGGTAATTATGACCGCAAAGATAGCCGTCAAGACGACGAACCATACGAATTCAAGAGGAACCTTTCCTATATAACCACTGAGGACTTTTGAAAACAAGCCAGTGGTAATACCCGTATAACCTGAATTGTATCCACCCGTGATAGCTACCTCTATCCCTTCCCATACTATCATTCCCACAAAGGTTACAATAAAGGCTGGTATACGCATCTTTAAGCAAATGTATCCTTGAATAAAGCCAATGGATATTGCGACTAATAGAGGTACTATCAGGCCATAGGGTAGTGAAAAGCTTAAACCCGTGGCAAAACCGTCGTACACCCACAGAGTAAGCGTGAGAACCGCTGCTGCAGAGAGGTCTATTTCCCCTGTTGCTATTAGGGGTGATATGCCTAACGCAATAAAACCTAGCTCTGCAGATGTAAATGCGACAACAACAAATGTGGCATAGCTAAAAAATGAAGGTTCAATATAAGTAACAACGGCAACGCACCCGACGATCATTATGATTATTGTAAACTCGGTAGACAGGTCTGCCAGTTTCATATGTCGTCAGTATGTCTATCTCTTTTATATAAGTTTTTAGCTAGAGTTTTTCCTTCGCACTTGAAAGCTAAAAACATGTGCACAAATACATAATTTTAGATTTTAAATCCCATTATTTTAAAATATTTTTAGATTTTGAGCAATGATGCATTTAATAGAACTTTGGATCTAGTTAATCTTATACCTGTGTCAACTTTGTAAAACTATTCTTGTAATTATTAAAGTTTTATAATGGTTATGGATTGTGTGATTTCTTCTTTCTAACGATTCCCTTCGCAGTTTCCTTACTCCTAATAAAACAGCGTATCTTGTCCTTCTAGGTTTGGCAGATTACCAAAAATGTATCTTATCTAATAAATCAAAAAATCATTATTAAAACTGTTAGAAGGGAATCCGCTAAGAAGATATGAACGAGCCATTATGCTAAAGCATCTATGCGCTAAAGCGCAAAAGTACGAAATTTTCATTTAGGGTGGGTGATTTACCTAATGGGCAAGGATGCGCTTCCTCTCAAATAAAGAGGAATTATTTCAAGCGGAACTTCCCTTTTTATATGTCTACCGCCATCAATCTTCTCATCCGTCCATGCATCAGTCCAAGTCGTCCCAGCTGGCAAATACACGTCACGGCATCTTGCCCCATATTCTAATATTGGCGCTACAAGGAGGTCAGAGCCAAACAGAAACTCGTCCTCTATAGACCAACAATACTCATCCTCAGCGAAATCGAAGAAAAGAGGTCGCATAACTGGAGTACCATTTAAGTGTGCACGACGCATCTGTTCAATTATATATGGTCGCAATCTCTCCCTAAGAAAGAGCATTTCCTTGATAATCTTGTATGCTTCCTCACCGAAAGACCAAACCTCGTTTGGCGCGCCGGTTACTCGGTTGAGCGGCTCCGAAGTCTTTGGTTCCCGAAAGCCATGCAACCGGAATATTGGGCAGAAAACACCAAATTGGAACCAACGTACGATAAGCTCGCGGAAATACGGAGTTCTTATGTCCCCATTAGAGAATCCTCCAATATCGGTGGTCCACCATGCAATTCCACTTAAGCCGATATTCATTCCAACCTTGACCTGAGTCCTCAAGGCTTCAAAAGTAGACTGTATGTCACCTGACCAGACAGCAGCCGCATAACGTTGGCTTCCAGCCCAAGCTGATCTGCATAGGAGTATGATTTCATTTTCTCCCTCCGACTTCATGCCCTCGTAAAACGCTTGCTCGTGCATTAATGGATAAATGCAGCCAACCTCTAGACCGTTGCCAAGAAAGTATCGCAAATTGTCGTAATCATGCGCATCTTCAAGTTCAGGCTCGCATAAGTCCAACCACCAGACCCTAACACCATTCAGGTAGTAGTTTTGCTTGACTTGTTCCCATATGAATTTCCTAGCATTTGGATTGGTTGGATCATAAAGGTATACGTAAATTGGTCCTTCCGGTCTATTATCAAAGAAAGAACGGAGGGCACGAACACCTCGTTCAGTACTAACTAACAGTCCCCGTTCATTCATCTCTTTATAGTTGACACTATTTTCATTTACAGTAGGCCAAATTGATACCATGAGCTTAACCCCCATCCCCTCCAGCTCTTGCACCATTTTAGCGGGGTCAGGCCAAGAGACGGGGTCAAACTTCCAGTCCCCTTGGACAGTCCAGTGAAAGAAATCTGTGACAATGACGGATAGCGGTAAACCGCGACGCTTATATTCGAGAGCTACTGATAATAATTCATCTTGCGTCTTATAACGCAGCTTGCTCTGCCAGAAACCAGCCGCCCATTCAGGAATCATTGGAGAATGGCCTGTGGCATCCACCATATTTTTTCATTATTTCCGCAAATGAATTACCGGTTGTAATGAAATAATCAATTTGCCTTGCGGCATCAGCAATCCATTTAGTGTTACTCATTCCAAGTTCAACCCGCCCTATAGCTGGATTGTTCCATAGAAAGCCGTAACCACGGCTTGAAAGCAAGAATGGGATAGATACCTCGCTATTACGTTGGGAGAGTTCGATTACACAACCCTTTTGATTGAGAAAACCATGTTGGTGCTGACCTAAGCCATAAAACCGTTCATCATCGTAGGCTTTAAACGCCACTTGCAATTCAAATAGATCACTACTTCTAGCCTTGTAACGTCTGGCAGGATATAAATAAGGGCCAAAGGCATACTCTTCTAACAAAACTTTATTGGTTTCTTTAAAGAAACGAATAAGGCCGTTCATGGAAATTTCTGCCCTTATTTTACCATTATCGAGAGTTGCTACATCATCAGCAACTTCAATATGAGATTTAGAGGCTGGCATATCTAGGAGAGCATAATTCAAGTCGTTTATCTGAGGCGTTTTAGTTGCACGTACTCTGATTCCGTCTTCTCCCCAAGCCTGTATGCGCACCGTTTCATGATTCATTTTCCACATAAGAGTTTTTTCCTCTTCACGAATCCAACCTGTCATTTGAACTCTATTTTTCTGTTTAATTCATCTATTTGAATTTTACTGCAACCGGTGGGGTATAAACTAAGCTATAAGAAGCGGTGATAAATTTGTAAAATCGTAAATATGTGATTAAAACTAGGTTACAATAGGTATTGTGTTTGAAAATTTCGAATATTGAGATAATATCTGTCTCATAGAAATTAGGTTCGCCATTAAGGTGGGGTGCAATGAAGGTGCCAGTTCTTGGGAGTACTCTTGTGCGAGTAGAAACTGACGATAATATTGAGGGCGTTGGTGAAGCAGGGTTTAGCTCAACCTATGAACCCTTCATCAAGCCCCAAGTTGAAAAGTTGAAATCGGTAGTTCTATTGCGAGATCCTTTTGACGTCGAATCTATCTGGCAGGAGATGTATGATGTTACCCATATGTGGGGTAGGAGAGGTTTTGAAACATACGCTATTAGTGGAATAGAGAATGCATTATGGGATATCATCGGAAAGGCTTGTTGGAAACCTGTATACAAAATACTTGGTGGATATAAAAATTCCGTAAGAGCATATGCTGCACCAAGTCTAAAGGAACCTAAAATAATCAGGAAGGAATGTAAAGAGTTTGTCGAACAAGGCTATACCGCAATAAAACTAAGAACAGGACTAGGTCTAAACAAAGATATAGAGATCGTTAAGGGCGTTAGAGAGGAGGTTGACAATGGAGTTGAGCTTTTTGTTGACGGTAATATGGCCTACGACCATAATCAAGCTGTTGAAATGGCCAAAAAGTATTCGAGATATGAAGTAAGCATGTTCGAAGAGCCTGTCAAAGCGCATAGCGTTGAGGAATATGTCAGAGAAATGCTGAATCTGAAAAATAAGATAGATATCCCACTTTCAGGAGTGGAATGCTTTTTTACCAGATATGAATACGGTGAATTGCTCTCCAAACAGGCCGTTGACGTTGTTCAACCAGACGCCACTTCGGTAGGAGGAATCCTTGAATGTAAGAAGGTGGGTACGATGGCTAGCGTTTGGGGAATAAAATGTATACCCCACATTTCTTGTTCGTCAGTACCAGCTTTCGGACTTGCCGCAAATCTCCATGTCATATGTTCGCTATCGAACAGCCCATTCATAGAATTCCCTGTGTATGAAACGCCATTAAGAAATGAGCTTGTAGATATGCAGATCAGAGCAGAAAAAGGCTACGTAAAAGTATCAAACAGACCAGGGCTTGGCATGGTACTGAACAATAGAGCACTGGAAAAATATCGAGATAATAAATAAACATGCATTTCGCTCAAGATTGCAAGAATGCTTCTAATCCTGAGATTTCCTTCAAGTGCTGTTCTTTCATCTGACCTCCTACTTTTTTATTAATCAGCTAGGTTCTCTATCTGATGCAGATAGTTGTAATCTCCTTCACTCAATTTGTCTTTTATAGGATGTTCAACGATGTCATGTGTCTCAATATTCTAATGATTATTGCCTTGAGACTTTTATTTCTTTTGGACGTTTACTTATATATATTTATATAAGCTACATCCAATCTTTAATCGGTGTTTAATTTGAAGAACAATAAGCTTAGGGAATTAATAAAACAAGGCAAGCCAACATTAGGAACACATATACTTAACACTTGGCCAGGTGTAGTAGAAATAATTGGGGCTGCAAAAGAAATCGACTACATAGAATTTGTCGGAGAATACGCGCCGTTTGATCTGTTCAGTCTAGAAAATATCGCAAGAGCCTGTGATTTGATGGGAATGTCGTCTATGATGAAAATTGACCAACAGCCAAAAACATTCTTAGCAACGAGAGCATTGGGCTCAGGCATACAAAATCTACTATTTGCTGATGTCAGAAATGTCGCAGAGGGTGAAGAATGTATTAAGGCTGTTAAAATGGAGACTCCAGAAGACAAAGGAGTTCACGGTTGCAATTCAAGAAGAAGCGCGAACTACGGGCTTGAAGGCGGCTCTAAAGAATTTGTTAAAGCTATGAATGAAACAGTAATTGCATTTATGATTGAAAAAAAATCTGCAGTTGACAATTTGGAAGAAATACTATCACTTAAGGGAATAGACATGGTCCAATTCGGCCCGTGCGATTATTCGATAAGTTTAGGCATCGCAGGTGAATTCAACCATCCAAAGGTAAAGGAGGCTGAACTTAAAACCATCAAGACAGCTATCAAAATGGGAATTAGACCAAGAGTTGAGTTGGGCACTAAGTTCACTAAAGAAGAAGTTCAGAAGTATACCGACCTAGGGGTTATGGACTTCTGCAATGGTACTGATCTTCAAATTCTATATGGATGGATAAAAGAAAAAATGCCTATAGTCAGACAGGCCCTTTCAGGTATCAGTAAGTAACCGATTTAAGCCAAGAAATTTCGCAATTACAATAATAGTATCAAATATATTGTAAGATTGTGTAAAGGTAAGTATGTAATATATATACAAATGTAATACCTACTTTAACCTTGATCTGCAAACCTAAAAAAGATGCAAGTTATCGCATTATAGGAGAACCCAAAGTTCAGTGAGCAAAAATCAAAACGCATCTGTTCACCTGCAATGTCCCCAAGTTTATTAACGTTATTTCCGAAGATACATTAAACGTCGATGTCGTTGGATGAAAAACTCAGTTTTGTGGTTGTGGGAGCGGGCGCCATCGGTTCGAGCGTGACCGGATGGATTTCGCCGAAGTATGATAGGTTATTCTTGCTCGCACGGGGAGAGAGCGCCGAGGTTATCAGGAATGAAGGATTAAAGTTCTACCTCAAAGGCGAACAAGCCAATGCTGCTCCAATCTCTGTCAAAATCGTTGAATCGTTAGACGAGATTTCGCCTCCAGACATAATTGTAATCACCGTTAAAAACTACGACCTTGAAGCGACAGCTGCGGGACTTCGGGAACAACTTGGGTCCCATCAACCGATTGTTGTTGCTTTACAGAACGGTGTAGAAAATCAGCGGATTCTTCCCAGATTTTTTACAAAGGTCATTTACGGCGTGGTATGTTTCAACGCGTGGCGAGATGGACCCGGGAGAGTAGGACACCAAAAACGGGGATACATCACCCTCGGCACTCTAAGGAACGACCTTCAGACCGAACAGCAGCAGGTCGCAGCCATCCTGCGATTGGGATTGGATTGCAATATTACGAACCGCTTGGAAGACGCAGTCCATTGTAAATTAGCGATCAACCTAACAAACGCTTTGGCTGCTCTAATAGGATTCCAAGAGTGGCCTCTTAGGTCCTTCGACGCCCTTACACATATGTCCGTAAGGCTCATCTGGGAAGGAATCCAAGTTATTAAGGCAGCCGGGTTTAAGGAACACGAGCTCGGCAATATCCCATCTTGGAGTGTCATCAGAATGAGCGCCATGCTCCCAAGATCCGTTACCAGCGTCTTCTACAGGTTGGCAGTGCGTGAAGAACTGGGCCTGAATAGCACCGCGCAGGACCTCTTAGCGGGCAAAACCAACACCGAACTTGAATCCCTCAACGGGTATACATGCTGACCCTCGCTCAAAAAGCTGGGCTTATAATGCCTATTAATCAAACGGTCTACGAAATAGCCAAAGAGCGCTTTGGCGCCGACTTCCAACCAATGACGGAAATGGAGCTGTTGACTGCTATTCATAAGAGACTTCAAAAGTAAACTAACCCATTCTTCGCTAGGTTGTTACCAAAATGTCTTGATCATAGGCTAATAATAACATCAAAAAGTGCTAATTCATGATTTAAATAATCGATTTTAAAGCTAATAAATTTCCCACTTCTAATCTGAGCTGCCTATCTCAGATAAGACTTAAAGGATACAGATTTTTAGTATTTACTAGGAAGGACGAAGTCAACTTTGCCTTGGTATGGATCACATTCATTCCTTAACGAGTATATCCGCAGGAACTGCTGTAGGAGGATCATGGAGATCGGTGTCTTAAACGGTGAAAACGCAAAAGCCATGGTTGAAGCTGCCATAGAAAATCTTCCGCCCGAAGAGGTGGAGTATTACGGGTTCGACTTTTTCAGTAACTACAGTTTAGAACAGATAGAGGAAAAGCTTGAGGGGACAGGGTGTAAGTTTAGGCTTTTCAAGGGTGATACCGCGGATACTCTTCCCAGGTCCGTCAAAGCTTTACCTAAAATGGACCTGATATTCATCGACGCAGGCAAATCCTACAGTGAAGCCTACAACGATTGGATGTGCTCAAGGCTTCTCATGCAAGGTAAAACGGCGGTCTTTGTCCACAACTACGATTTCTCAGGAGTACGAAAAATGGTTGATGAGATACCCAAGGATAGGTATCGTGTAGAGATCATCCATAAATCTAATGATGAAGACACAGCGGTAATCAAGGAAATATCTTAAAGCTAATAAATTTCACAATTACTATAATAGTAAGTGGGCCCAGCGCGGGGATAAGTGCACTAATTACAGGCTTAAATATGGTGTACAGAGTTTAAGAGAATTGGAAGAAAATGAAATAATAAGAGAGGGTGAAATAGACTAAGCAGGATGAGAAGAGTGGGCTGAGGATGCCAAAGCATAATAGAAAAGGCTTCGTTGCGATGGATTATTAAGAAGTTTTATTCTAAAAGTGAGGGGCAGTAGTAACTTCTATCCTATTACCATCGGGGTCCCGACATATAGCCCACTTGCTTCCATCCTTGTTCAGAGTTATCGGGACAAAGAACTCAGCACCCTTCTTTGTCATCTGCTTAACGATCTCCTCGATGTTATCGACGTAGAATGCTATATGGAGAATTGACGCTGTGTCCGGATCAGGGATTGTTGCCATGCCCTTTCGCTGGGAGATCTCTATGTCCCTGAAGATCAGGAATTGGGGATTATCCTCGGTACCTGTTATGCGTAGGACTGGTAACCCCATGACCTTACTGTAAAAATGCAAGGTTGCCTTCAGGTCTTTGGCTTGTATCATGAAATGACTTAATCCTAAGATTGACATATTTCCTTCTTCTCTATAGTTGTTCACCACTACTAAATTAAGGTTTGGATACCCTTCTAGGACCAAATTTGGGTTATATTAAAACAGAATAAGCTAATAGAAGAATCTTCAGCTATTAGACTTCTTAAAAGACAGAGACTTAAGAACGCGCATGCATTGTTTATCAATCAAGCTCTTCAGCAAGAAATCTATAGAAATGACTCTGCAGATTGTGAGTTGAGTCACAATCTGTATCATGTTATATGATGCTTTTGGTTTTTACTACTAAGTTGTTTGTGTCCAGTTGAATGTTGTTAACCCAGTTCTAACTCAGGCTTCCACTACTTGGATACCTAGAAAGAAACATGCATCCTTAATGGCCTGAGTGTAGTCGCCATAGATCATTGCCGCGTGATGGATGAATCCTTCTCTACCTATGGTCGTGTACAACCTAGCGAGATCCTCTACCTCGGCCCAAGCCCATGTGAACCTTGCCTCATGTCTCTCCCCAATCTCTAGAAGATTCCCTTTAGAGAGCAACATTTTAAAGTTCCCATCGTACTCGACGAGTCTGCTGAAGGTGACCACTCCTGGCCTAAGCTTGAAGTGGGGCATACCACTCTGATCTAATATGACCTTCCCCACCGCCATTGAAGGGGGGGCGTTTCCTACATGCCATACGAGGAAGACATTCTTCTTCTCCGGATGCTTGAGGGTCCAGTCTATCAGGAACACAGACTTCGTATTTATTGATGCAGAGTACTGCATTAGCATTGTGAGACAGCCCATCACATCGGTTTCGAACCCCATCATGATACCTTGGTCTATCAGTCTACCTTCGATGTATCCTGTTGGCCACAGATCCCCACTGATGCCTGATCCTGAAAGCTTCTTATGGTCAACCCAACGTTTTATTGCAATCTCGATCTTTGCCATTTTCTTAAGTTGTTCTGTAGGCACAGCAGATGTATCCGCCCCATTCTTGGTATCCTCGAGAACCTTAACCACGTCGGGGTCGTCATCTTTTAAACTATTCGCTGTAGACAATATTGTTTGGGGGGAAATTGGTACTACTCTAATCCCGAACTTTGAAAGCAGAATTAGCTCGTCGATGGAGCAGGTTTCAAAGTCAGGCGGCCTTGTACCTATTTGACCAATGTATGTCCCACGGAAGTTCTTTACTACAGCACAGGCGCGGACAAAATTCTCAACATATTCAACGAATGGTTGGTCTTCAGGATTACATACACCATAGAAGAGATAGGGAATCTTCCTTCGATATAGTCCTGAGGCTATGGAAAGGGTGCCGCAGAAGGAGTCGCTTGTCTGAACTGTCATGGTCGGTAGGGGGACTTTGGGTGACTCTTCGGTGGCGAAGACTAAAACAGGAACGCTTGGGAAGGCCGCGGGAACCATGCAGGCTGAGATTTCGTCTGAGAAGTCCATTCCTCCTATGAGAATCCCTGATACTTCCTTTTCTTTGAATAGCTGGATGACTTTCCTTGCGTCGTCATCGTTCCGTACCATTCCTGCTCGAGTCAGTTTCTCATCTGGAGTGACTATCTCTAAACCCTTTATCTTTGAGAGAGCTCCCAGTGTGCGTTGCTTCATATCTCTAGCCCATTCATCGCTATACCAACTACTATCCCTTTTTCCTGGAACGAAACCAATTCTGATCTTATCCATTTTAATTACTTCCATTTGCTAGCAATTAATTAATTTATTAATCTTCCGGGAGGTCACTAGAACCTATGCCATCGATCCGGTTCCAGATTTACAAAAGGGATCTGCCTTCAGTGTCCACTCAGCTGCCTTTAGATTACATGACATGGGTGCGCATCGATTTTCCCAAATCACAAAAACAATGATAGAATAAAACTCTTCTAGACATTATCCCATTTTGAAAAACTTAACAGCAGCGTAATATTCGAAATACTTAGAAAAGGAGGATTTGAGAAGTTCTACTATGTCTTGAGCGGTCTTAAATTGCTTAAGGAACTTGAATGGTTGTTTATGACGATAGAAGAATTTCTAGAATGGAAAGATGAAGGGAGAAGACAAAGGCAGAGGAGGTTAAGAATGGATTAAAGAACGTTGACACCCTTATCAGTCAACCGAAGGCCTAAGAGAACCGTGGATAGATAAATTTATAATTATGCCTGACCTAATAGTTTTGAGCTCCTTGTCCGAGAATTTTGTGCAAAAAGTTGTGACCTCATTCTACGAGAAGGAGCAGCTCTCTGGTATGGATACGCCGTCATCAAGAGGTCAACTGATCCTAACAAATCGGAGACTCGTGTACATAAAATATCCGGAGGAAGTTACTAGGAAGTTCCTAGGAAGTCAGGTATGGGTAAATGCTGGAGACTTCTCAAACAGGATAGAAGAGGGTTTGAAGAACGAGGGTAGCTTTGAGATTCCGATAGGGCAAGTGAGAGATGCTGTAATGGTCAGCGGCTTTGCACCTAACAGTTTGTTTGGATTTCCTAAAGCGCAAAGATTTTACTACTTAAATGTACGTTACCAAAATAGTTCAGGAAAGAAAACCTGTTGCTTCTTCTTTATAGCTAAGGAATCAGACTTGAAATCTCTTACTGAAGAATTTGCAAACAACATAGAGCGATTGATAAATGAAAGCAAAGGCTGAGTATTTCATCCCTTAAGCACGGTTTCAATTTTATTATCATCCCAACCATCCTAATGTGGTAATATTATTAATAATAAGAATAGGCAGGTTTCCCCTTCGTTAGGTAACTGTTACTGCTTAGTCTGTCAGTTGCTTTCTTAAGAGCTGTTTTCAGTTCATTCACTTTCTCTTCTGGAAGGTCGTCATATGTGAAAGCTCCAGCACCCCATTCTATGCCAGCAGCGTATTTCGTTTTGTCTTTGGATAGGTGTATAGGATAGAATTCTATGTGTAAGTGATAGAGCTGATGGTTGTCTTTGCATGGTGCTTGATGTACTGCCATAATGTAGGGGAGATCAAAGTCAAAGAGAGAATTGTACATCGCTACTGCTACTTTGATGATATCAGCCAAGTCCACTATTTCATCGTCTGTCAGATCAGATAATCCGGGTACATGTCTGTTTGTGTATATGTGAGTTTCGTAGGGCCACATCACAAAGAAAGGCATAAACAATGTGAAAGATCTATTGAAATATAGTAGACGCTTTCCCTCTGATTCTTCAAGTTTCAGTATATGGCAAAACATACATTCTCCATTCTTCTTGTAGAATCTCCTAGCATTGTTCAGTTCATTCCTGATCCTGAAAGGTACAAATGATAACGCGTATATTTGTGAATGAGGATGTGTCAGCGACACTCCTATACGTTCACCCTTATTTCGAAAGGGATAAACGTACCTGATCCTCCTATCGTCACACAGTTTTACTGTTTCTTCACGGAAAGCTTTGATTACCTTAACTAAATTGTCAAACGGGATGGTGTCGAGGTCACCTACGTGCTCAGGTGTTTCGACAATCACCTTACAGTAGCCATATGCGGGTTTTACCCTGTAAACGTCTTTGGTGCCTATGGAGGGTTGGGCATCTTTTTTTAAAGCCGGAAAGAGGTTATCGAGTACTTTGATATCCCAGTTGCCTTTTATTTCTGGGCCCCCTGGGCAAAATGGGCACGTTTCTTCTCTCCAAGGTCTAACTTTTCTCTTACTTGAAACTATTATCCATGTACCTAATAATGGATTCCATCTAAGCTCGTTGCTCAAGCTACCCACCTTGACTTTCTATGACTGCACCTCTGTCTACCTTGAGAACCCAGCCTCTTAGAGCTCCTGCCTTTAATGCTGCTTTCAATACTTTATCACCTGAATAAGGGTCTTTAACTAAACCTATAAGGCAGCCTCCAAGACCTGCACCACTGATCTTCACGCCAAATGCTCCATCTTTGATCATTGCATTCCTTATCCCTTCTAACTGCGGCAGACTTAAGTCATACATGTCTCTCATCATTATGTGCTGCTCATTCATTATCTCTCCCATTTTTTCGAGTTCTGTTTTAACCTGCCCTGATTTTATCAGCTTAAGCGCTTGCATGGTGGAAGCATGTGCTCGAAGTGTGTAAAGTATTCGATTAGCAGCCGTTTTATCCAATTGCTTAAGATAGGGGGCTACCTCCTGTTCATTTATGCCTTCCCATTTGGGTTCATCAAATCTGTAGCCAAGTCTTTCCTTAAGTATACCTGGGACATCTGGGGAGTCCATCAATTTTTTTAGGCCTCTATTGATATCTTCTTGTCTTCTAGGATGTATATCTGCTGTACTATGTCTTATGCCCGAATCTGCTGTTACGATATCTATGTCTTCAAGAGGTAAGAGTTCTACATCAACGGGAGGCCTAGTTTTCAACAAAATCGCCTTACCGTAAGAGGAACCGTATTGGTCGAGACGGCCGCAGGGGATGCCTAGAATCCTGTTTTCTGAGATAAAGCATTGTTCCGCTAGATCTTTACATGATAGCCTAAGATCATAATAGCTGTTCAAGAGTGTGGCAAAAGCCACTTCGAGTGCTGCACTACTTGCTAAACCACCTGCGATTGGAACATCGCTTTTAATCAGTACTTCTAGGCCATCGTCAAATGTTTTTCCTGTGAAGGCTTGTAAAGCCATGAGGACGCCCCTTAAATAATTTCCGAACCATGCGCCACGCTCCAAAACTAGACCATTTAAATCAAATTCATCTACATAATTTGTTCTCTGCCCTTCTAAATCCAAGCTGATTATCCTAAACCTTCTCGGAAGTATACGTGTTGCAAGCATGTAGGTTCTTAGGTTAACGCCTATAGGAACAACTGGCAATCCTTTGTAATCCTGATGGGTGTTAAGGAAGTCGGCTCTACCAGGCGCAGAAGATATAAGAAATGGATGAACCCCTGTTCTTCGCAATATCAATTTGTACACGGATTTCTGGCTTTCTTTAGACGTAATTCAGACCTCCTAAACCAAGAAGATTTTGAACACTCCAAGATATAAATTGTTTTATATCGTCGCGCACAGACAGATTTATTATTTTAAAATTATTTTAATGTGACTGAATCACTTACATCTGGCGTAATTGATTGAAAGATTAAATATTAGTCAGTTAAATTAGTATCCACAGATAGCGTTTGGATATGGTAGAAAAAGTTGTTGCAATCCATATTAAAAACGATTATAAATGTTATGTTTGCGGAAGAAAAGAAGAAGAGCTAAAAAAAATATACGATGACATAATAAATGAATTAACGACTAAAATCAAAGAAACACAGGACCAATTAAATCATGAAGTTGATAACTATAAAAACTACATTGAGAATGTTCTGAAAGAAACAGAAGGAAACCCTTACCTAGTTCTTGGTTATGATACTCTAAAACACGACCCTATGGAATATTACGGATTAATACCCCATTTAGATTTTCTTTTATCATATGCTGAAAAAAATAAAGAAGACATTAATCGCATTTATCGTATCCCTCGAGTTATCCTTAGGTCTGACAACATTGAATTAACATTATCAAATGTTAGAGAATATTTGGAAAAAAACAAATCAAGTGAGACAGAAAATGCTGAAATCATAAAATTGAGGGAAGATTTGAATCAGCAAATTTCAAATAAAAATATTTTAGAAGCATTTGAAAATCATTTTTGTAAATTAGGAGAATATAAAATAACTCTTGATAAACCAAACGAAATAACTGTTGACGGGAATGTTGAAGTAATCGTTCCTTTATGCTCTATTTGCGAATATATGTGAGCCTTCCCAACAGTCTCTGGTCACCTGCTTTGACCTCAGCCTTTCCAACACCAGCACATAGTGTTAAAAGCATCAAGACGATTTGAGAGCATAAAAGAGCTTTTTTCAATTTTACTCTTTGAAGTTAATAATATATAGAAATATCCGTATAATAACTTTTATAGCATTTCCATAAGATATGTGGTATGAGTATAATAGATAGAATTAAAAGCTTGAAACTTGAAAGTAATCAGTTTGCCATATTCTGGTTAGGCCAAAACTCATACGTAATTAAGATAACCCCTAGAACAAGTATCGCGATTGACCCATATCTCTCAAGGGATAAAGGACACAGTTATGTTCATTCCAAGCCACCAGTAGAACCTGAAGATTTAAAAGTCGATTACATATTTTGCACCCATGATCATGGAGATCATACGGACCCTAAAGCCCTACCAATAATTGCCAAAAATCATTTAGAAACAATATTTTTAGGTCCTCGTGAGTCTTGCGAACATCTTGCAGATTTGGGTATCAACAGAGACCGCTTGATAGCACTCGAAGTTAATCGCCCCTATATCGCAGAAGATTTTACAGCGACAGCATACTACTCTATTCCTCCTGAGAAAGCGGATACGACACATTTTGGTTATCTATTCCAAATTAAGAATTCAAAGGTATACAGTATGGGAGACTCCGATAGAGAAATAGCGAAAGAACCTGAAGTACTTCTGAATCCTATAAAGGAGGCGTCCCCGGATATCGCAATAGTACCAATAATAGGTGATGTAAAGGGAAGAATCCCCGAAGATGCATATATGGTTACCAAATTCATAAAACCAAAGATCGTCATCCCATGCCATTACGACTGCTTTGCCGATAGAACAATAGACCCCAAAGAATTCGTCCGATTATTGGAAAGAAACCCGGATATAAAACCAGTTATCATACCATATAAAGGATTTTACATGTATGGGGGTTCTGTCAAGTCTTACGTTGCTGGACTTGGCTGAGTGTCATCAACTCCTATCTTTTGACAAGATTGAAATAGGAATACGTACCTAATGACGCTTGTTTATTTCCGTAAAATCACCTAAAACAAAATTACTTTCAGGCCAATCACGAATAGCGTTTTGAGAAGGTCATATTAATAAAATTTGAACCCATAAGGGTAAAGAAATAAATAGAAGAATACGCTAGTTTACTTTAGAAAATAATGTCAAAAAAAGTAAAAGGAAGACAAGAGAGACTGCAAGGAAGGGTTACAAACATTGAAAAGACAGACGAAAAGAAGAAGGATGAACAAGGAAACCTTTGGAAGAAATGTATCATAACCGTAGAATTAATTGGATTTTCAAAAAGAACACCAAAAAAGATTTTACCTATGAAAGTAAAAGGAAAGCAAATCAAACTCCTCAGATGGTGCTGTTTTGACTGGCACTACAAAATAAGTACCCGAAAAACACTTGAACCAAATGAAACCAAAGCAATTCTCCTAGAAAAACCTACCATTACAACATATTGGTAAAGATCATTTGTGAATCGGAGCTGAATTGCAGAATGGAAAATTTTTTATATTTTGGAGCTGATTAGTTAAATGACTCCTCGCGAAAGATTGCTTGAAGCACTATACGGAGAGGAGCCGGATATTGTTCCTCTTTTTGAAATTGAAATAAACAAACCTGTGGTAAAAGAAATACTTGGTAGAAATCCTAATGGTGCTATGGACTTTTATGAAGTTTACAGCAAATTTGGGTTAGATGGAATAAACTTTTGGGATGTTCCTGTACCCGTAAAGTATCTTGATGCTAAAAGCTTCATCGATGATTGGGCTAGAATTTGGAAAACTAGTACAAACGATGTTACTTATTACATTAATGGTACAATAAATTCTATCGAAGATTTTGAAAAATTTTCTCCACCTAATCCATATGATTATAGTCGGCTGGATAGACTGCACCAAGTGATAAGTAACAATAAGGATCAACTTGCGGTTGTTGGTGGCATTCATGATGGCTATGAAATCCCTTCACAAATGAGGGGTGTAAGTAATTTTCTTATAGACTTGTACAGGAATCCGAGCTTTGTAAAAAAACTAATAGACGCTGCTGTAAATTTTAATATAGAATTAGCTAAAGCAATGATTGATATTGGAGTAGATGCGATAATATCAGGCGATGACTATGCCTATAAGCAAGGGCCAATGATGGCACCTAAACACTTTAGAGAATTAATAGCACCCGGTTTGAAAAAAATTGTCGATGCTGTACATAAAAAAGGAATACCTTTCATCAAACATACAGACGGTTACATTTACCCTATCTTGGAAGACTTGATTGGTACAGGAATAGATGCTTTACATCCAATAGAGCCCCGAGCAAATATGAGCCTTAAAGATGTCAAAGACAAATATGGTGAAGTCATATGCATAATCGGTAATGTGGATGTTACTAATGTGCTCCCATTTGGCACAATCGAGGAAACAGTTAACGAAGTTAAAAGATGTATAGGTGAAGCAGCGAGTGGTGGCGGATATATACTCAGCTCCAGTAACTCAATCCACAACGCAGTTAAAGTTGACAACTTCAAAGCGATGATCGACGCCACAAGAAAATATGGTATATACCCTCACATCGTTAAATAATAGCTAAAATAATCAGTATAAGCAAGAGCAACCATAACAATGACAATTATTTTCGGCACTGGTAGTTCAGTGGAAAAAGTGTTAAAGACGTCTTAGATGCTTTTGCTCTTTCAAACAAACCCAAGCTGTCCTGTCGGAATGAAGAAAAAGGGATTTAAGGTGTCTATGTTTTTGAAGGAAGATTTAAAAAGATAATTTTTTCCTTTTTCATTCTTTGACGTATGGTAGATTGTTTATTCATTCCATGTAATTTGACCAGATATAATTTGTCTAACATTAGGAGTACATTTTGGTATAATTCTGAAAAACCTTTTAATAAATTACAACATATTCAAATACACAAGAAGTGATGTTGAATGGCTCCATTAATAGAAATCATCTTGATAACTTCCTTCCTGGGCGTTATCTTCCTTCATACACTTAGAGAAGAGCGTAAAAAAGAATATAGCGGGCTAGTTGATTTCTAGCTTTTTCTATTTCGGGCATAGTGCCTAAAGAGGATAAAACCGATGATCACCATCAGGATAGAAATGTACAGCACATCATTGTAATTCATAAAGATACAGTTGGGATCTGCCTCAGTAAAATTCCAGGCTTTGATAAAACAGGTGTTATAAGCCACACGCCACGTACCCCAAGGCCAACCCCCACCACCAGCAGGGAGGCTCCACCAAAACTTCCATACGGTGAATCCGAGCCAAAGTTCTCCCCAAACGAGATGAATTTCAGTGTAAACGATAGCTGCTCCCATAGCCCCTATGACGAGCAATGTGAAGCCAAAAGCGCAAAGGATGGCGCCACCGTTAAGCTTTCCCAAAGATGAAGCCTTCCAAATGAAAAGACCGACGGATGCCAAGACAACACCGACTTCTAATGTTTGGGTAAGTGTTAAAGGTAAACTTTTGGATACTAGATCTCCCCCGAATATATCGGGGGAAAGAGAGGGGTAGAAAGGATAAGAATTAAGTATCTGCACAACGGTGAATATATACGCCGAAAGCCCGAAGCCGGCTGAGAAAAGGGTTGCCCCTAAGATGCTATACGGCTTTAACCGTATTCCACCCTTTCTGTTATTCCATAGAGTGAATATACTTGCTAAAGGGAGGGTGAATATCCAAACATAACTGTAGATGTTGTTTCTGATGAAATCTTGCAAAGAAGGCCCTGAAGCAGTGGCAAAAGAATAGAGGTTTGCATAACGGTAATTGATTAAATAATTAAACAGTTCTGTGAAACTGTTCGCATAACCAGAAAAAAGTGTTGGGTGAATAAATATTATGAAGTTAAGCATGACCACGAAAGCGGCAAAGTATGCGATGGCCTTTATCAAATTTTTTCTGTTTAATATAAACCAGTTTAATAGCAACCAGAAGGGAAAATAAAAAAGCAACACCGTTGCCTGGAATGACCCTAACGCCAGAAATAATGAACTGAGGACATAGCCAGGCACCTGCCATTCGTTATTCCTGATCTTTCCCAGAAAGGGGATCTTTACCGTACTGAAAGTTGAACACCAAATGGATAGAAGTCCAAATAAAAGGATCAGGACATTCGTATCCCCCCAAAAATATTCTGTAAAGTAAACAGGGGATATCGTCATAGCCAAATTCTGCGGTAACAAAGGGTACTGTGATATGGCCTGTCCAAAATAGAGAAGTTGGAAGGGCATTATGAAGATCATTAATAGAAAAAATAGTCTAGTTTTAAAGCCCTTAAACATCTTTAAGGATATGAATCCAGCGATTGTGACGGCAAATAATGAAATGACTTCCCAAATAATTTTTGCACTTGTAGGGAACAGTGCGGATAAAGGGGATAATAATGCAGCGAACATCGGAGTGTATGCATAATCCGATCCGGACCAACACCATTTCTGCCAGAAAGAAGGTAACTGTACCGTATTCCAGAAGACATACACATCATTTGGTTTTGTCCAGACCTGACTTGAAGCCCTTAATATGCTATAAAAGTCGTAGGGTTGATTTTTTTGCAAAAAAGATAGGTAGTTAGCTTCCAGAAACACCCAAATATTTAGAATCAAGAGGACAATAAACACAACATATACTAATACATCTTTGTTAATTGAAACATTAAACCGATATGTTAAATGTTTACTGTCAGGTGTATCCATTGCGACTACCTTGGTTGCAACATTTATGCGCAATCAAAGTCAACTATAAACACTTTTGGAAATCTATAAACCACTTCGCTAAATTTGGGATAGTAAACGCAGTTTTCACTTACCACAGCTTGTTTACATAATGATAGTCGTGAAAACAATAAGGAGGCCATTAAGCGAGCATAATTGAACCTTGAAGAAGAGAGAGTTTATCATTAGTGAGAGTCTGAGAGAAACCATTCAAGAAATGCTCAGCAAAAAATGGACATCAGCAATAATTTCTATTGATGGACAGCTGAAATTAATTTTCTTATATCTTTCTATACGGCACTAACGAGATTTTAGGATTCTCAGTGAAAAGCTTCACGAACACCCAACTAACTGCACACCCTGTGCCAACAATGTATGCCTTGATGTCGATAATTTTTATCCTTTAACTACTTCTCTTTCTTTCGTTATGGATAGTGCTATATAGTAGTTATTAATCATTTCAAAACAAGCTAAACTTGTTAGAAAGTCGATGCACTATACTTAATTGAAGCTTAAAGTCAAATTTGAAAGCTCACCCCTACACTAAACCTATTAGATGAATGTGTTGGAAAGGTTCAAATTGTCGTTATTTAATGCTTCATCCAATGAAAAATAGATGGATTTAGACATAGCATTTAATACTACAATACCATTTCTAATTCTAATAGGATTAGGTTTCATATCAAGAAAGGGAGGCCTGCTGAAGGAAGGAGATGAACGGGTTCTTATGTCCTTCGTATTCTATTTTGCCCTTCCATCCTTTTTTGTGAGCAATCTTTCTCAGATCAATTTCACTCAAGTGAACTTCATCTTCCTATTAGCCGGAGTGATACCCATATTAATTGTATTAGTAATTTTTAGCCTTCTACGAATGCTGTTTAAATTTTCTAGGGGAACCTTCTACCTTCTCGTTCTGAGCACCGTCTTTGGTAATTTACTGTTCTTTGGAATACCGTTCATGGACTTCGCCTTCCCTGGGGCGGAATCCCTCGCCATGCTTTCAGCGGCCTCCATTTCCATTTTAGCAATTCCGGTTACCATGACCTTCCTAGAATCCTATAACATACAGGGATCAGACAAACTTGAAAGCTCAAGGCGGGTGTTGAAGGGTCTCTCAAAGAACCCTGTAGTGGTCTCAGTCCTCTTTGGCATTATCCTTTCTGTTTCGAGGATTACGGTTCCTGTCCCCATATTGAATCCTTTAAACTTGTTAGGAGCAACCACCGTTCCTGTTGCCACCTTCCTACTTGGAGTATTTTTTTATGGAAGAAAGTTCAGAGAACTTGCTAGTGGCTTCAAACTGAGTCTTCTTAGAATGGCCCTTCTGCCCACTATAGCCTTGATAATCGCTACTCTGGCCAATTTAAGTAGGATAGAAGTGACTGCGATCGTAATAATGCACGGTACACCGCTGGCAATACCTATGATCGTCTTCTGCGAACGCTACAATTTTTACAAAGATAAGATGGCCTCTTTGCTTCTTATTTCATCCCTTTTAGCGGGAATATATCTGAATGTTTGGCTTTTAATTCTCGGATATTAACCTATCAGAAACAATAACTACATGTGGATGAAACATATAAGAATAGATTCTATATTACTTCTGATAATGAATAGATGGTTCAATATTACTTCAGTTATTATCTCAGTTGCATCATTGAAAAAGTTCAGCAAATCCTTTTAAGAAAGAACGCGGTTAGAAGGCTTGTTGAACGATATGAAGTATGTTAGATTAGGCTGGTCAGGATTGAAAGTGTCTCCGATCGCGATTGGCTGCATGAGTTTTGGAAACGCTGAGCCATGGATGGTTGAAGTAGAGGATGCGAGGAAGGTTGTAAGTAAAGCGCTCGACTTGGGGATCAATTTCTTTGATACTGCGAACGTCTACTCCTTAGGTAGGTCTGAGGAGATAACGGGAGAGCTTCTTAAAGACGTGCGAGAGGATGTAATAATTGCTACAAAGGTCCATAGTGTGATGGGGGAGAAGCCGAACCAGCGAGGCCTTTCAAGGAAGCACATAATGGGACAGGTGAAGGATTCTCTGAGGAGGCTTAAAACGGATTACATTGACCTCTACCAGACACACAGGTGGGACTACGAGACACCGATAGAGGAGACGCTGTCGACGTTAAACGACCTTGTGAGAAGTGGAACAGTCAGATACATCGGGGCATCGAGCATGTGGACGTGGCAGCTTTCAAAAGCACTGTACACAAGCGAAATCAGAGGCTTCGAGAAGTTCACGAGCATGCAGGACAAGTGGAACCTGCTGTACAGGGAGGAGGAAAGGGAGATGATACCGCTTTGCAAGGACCAGAACATAGGGGTCATCCCGTACAACCCCGTCGCAGCCGGCCTGCTATCCGGACGCTATTCGGAAGGTGGAAGAATTGAGATCGGCAGGAACGATTTGATGAGGCTTCAGCCTGACTATAGACTTGCTGGGGTGTATCGAAAACCTTACGTTGATCCTCCTGAAAACTCTGAAATCGTCAGAAGGGTTGCGGAAGTAGCGAAGACCAAGGGGGTGAAACCGGTTCAGATTGCGTTGGCATGGCTGTTCAAGAAGGGGGCCACAGCGCCTATCATAGGGACTTCGAAGCCCGAGCACGTGCAAGAAGCGGTCGAATCGGTGGATATCAGCCTATCCGAAAAAGACATCGCCTACATGGAAGAACCATACGTGCCAAAAAAGATCGTAGGGCACACCTGATCAATCGCAGTTCTCAAGACATAGCAAGGTCTATTACATTTCTGAGGTATACGTATCGAAGGTTGTATCTAAGAGGAAGCTATTAATCTAAGATTCTTTGTTATTGTGGCGCTTTAGTTTCCAGCCTAGCTGCTTTTTTTCTTCTGGTACCCCCGGCTCTCCTTCTGCCGGTGCTTTTTGCTCGTACCCCACTGGCTATGTTCTCGTCTTTGGCTTTAGGTGCCTTAGCTATTTCCTGAACATTTTCAGGCAGTTTTGCAGGCTCTGATTCTTTTCCCGCAATAGGCTCTACCTTAACGATCGCTCGTGAGGTTTCTGGCTGAATATATTCGGCTTCAATTTTGATGTTTTCTGATGCAACTGCATGAAGAGGGTCTTCTATTGGAGCGCTTGCTGTAGGTTGATTTGTTATCTCTTGGTTTGAGAACGCAGGTTTTTCTTCAACAAAGGCACTGCCCTGGGCCATCGGATACTTTATTTCAGTTACAGCAACGCTTGTTTTTGATTCCTTCTCTTTTTCTCCACCCATCGTATACCAGTAAATTACTAAACCTATCGCTAACGCAGAAGACAAAACTGCGATTATCTCCGCTGATGTCATTTGATTAATATTACCTAGAGATCATATTTTACAAGTATTGTCTTATATTGTTGACCGACATATTCATAATTGCTAAGTTGTATCTTGATCAGCATTGAAATAGAAAGGGAATTTATCTAAAATATGCAAGAAGACCCCAAAGAAACCCTCTTGGATTGTTCAAAGCGCATCTTGTAAGGCGACTAAAGCACGTTCCCAGTGACCGCATGCTTATTAGACAAATGTGGAAAGATCCGCGACTTAGGAAAGTATGCGGCATAGAAGGTCTATCTATTACAGAGCACCAACGGACTAAAGGTATCTGCACTTAATTAGGGTCAGAAAACCACCGGTACGGTCCCTGATAGCCTAATTCTCAGGATTGAGAACCGTCCCCAATGCATAAATCGGCGTCTTTTGCTTACATCAGGTAAAGGAGGACTTGATTGTCAATGCCCCAATCGAATGTTAAAGAAAGACAACAACGAGCTCACGAACCAGAGTTAGCACACGAACCCGTGGCACTTGGAAAGGCCATGGCGATGGCACTCCTCGCGATACTTATCGTCGCAGCAGCGTTGGGTGCGGGGCTCTACCTAGATGTTACGGGATACTTAGGGACTCGGACCACACAGACCACTTCTCCGCTTCCGACGCCTGCGACGGTCAATGTCTTCGGGCTCGTATCCACCGTAGGTCAGGGAACCCACTTGGTTGCCTTGATGTTCACAAACGTCAACACCGGCGTGAATCTTACCGCCCCCGTCTCGAACGGGAAGTTCTCCATTGACCTCCCCAACGGAGAAGTCTACGATGTAGTCGCGCGATGGGCGGGGAACTACTCGTGGCAGACAGGCGACGTTGACAGAGGAGACCTGACGGTCAACATGTCGGCAGGCTCGATGGGCGCCATGTCGTACAACCTTCAGGTCGAGACCCCGCCCACCATCCTTGCAGTCGAGGGGACGATTCTGCAGTCGATTACTTCAGCGACCCCGGTCAAGGTCGTGTACACGGCCTCAGATGGCGAAACGTTCGAGGCCGCAGTGCAGAACACCACTTTCTCCATAAGACTTCCTAACATGATGGATTACCAAGTCAAGGTCTTCTGGCAGTACGCTGACGGCACGACAGACTATTACTTCGCCACCAACCAGACCGTCCGTGAGGGGGTCGGGGTGACCGGACTGGACCTTGTTATTCGGTAGGTGTGCCACTGGTCGGAGAAGTCCGAGATCTATGAAGGTAATAATTCTAACTAGGCAGACGACCTTTCCAGGTGTTTGAAGGAAATAAAATTAGCTACTAAGGGCAAGGACATGGCTGGAAGGGAACCAAGTAATGAATTGATTGAAGTCCAATATTCTAGACAGATCAAGATAATTGGTCTAGGAAAGAAGATTTAAATAAAATCGAGCTCTGATTATTTATTATGGTAAAACTTGACAGACGATGGGTTAATTCACGAACCACAATACTATGGGTCATGACTGCTATTGCTGTGGGTAGTCTTGGGGCATCATTAAGCGACATAATTAGACAAAACTCATGGTTTATAATTTATTTGAGCTTGATGTATTGTTGGCTTTTCTTGCTTACAGGGATCTCTACGGTGCATCTAAACGAAAAGAAGTGACCTCTCTAAGCTAGATTATTGTGGATGTGATGTCTTTCTATTTATCTTTATGTGGTTAATCTAAGTAGTAGGAAGGAAAGGAAATTAAAATTTAATCCCAAACCTAAACACACTGGGAGCAAGCTTTGAATTCGAATGTGAATGTAAATGCGGATAAGTCAGTTGGATTTGAATGTGGACCAAATTAACTTTTAATAAAAGGTTGGCGGTATTAAAATGGCAAGTAAAAGGGGTGTAAAAAGTAGATGAGCGTAACAAGCTTAGCATTAAGACTTGTTGGTGTTTACTTTATGGTTTCCGGTGTCTTTGGAGTGATTTTTATTCTCTCTTTTTTTGCCGAAAGACAAATATGGTATCCTTTTATGCAAAATAGCTTATTAGATACATTTCTTCTATTGCCATTTTTAGTTCTCCTTATTTTTACTGTATCTAGGCTAACATTGTTTTTGATAGCAGTTTTTTTCCCATTCGTTGGTATGCTGTATGTGGTTTTAGGATACTGGTTGCTTCTTAACGGGGGCAGGATTGCAGAATTACACCGACCTTCTCACGCACCATGATCGCCCTCTGACAAGTCTAGAAATAAAAGTTGAAAAGCCCCATAATCCCAATATCAGTAAAGAGAACTAATATATGGTTGCTATGTTCGCAATTCTCCAGCAGCAAAAGATATTCGAAACTCTAAACGATTCCAATCACTCGTCTCGAACTGTTGACTTCTGGTCAAGGATGGAGGAATTAAATAGCTTCGGACCGTAGAGCACCCCGAGAGGCAATGTCCAGCTCAGCCGAGCTCTTTGAGAAGATCGCTCATCCTACGCGAATCAGGGTTCTGGAAGTTCTTGAGTCCACTCCCCTGAGCTTTGGAAAGCTGAAGAATAAGCTGGGAATCTCAAGCAGCGGCAACCTGGACTACCACCTGAAGAAACTGGAAGGGTTGATTGTCCTCGATCCTGAAGGGAACTATCGGCTTTCCGATGAAGGGAAGGAAGCCTTGGTGGCGGTCCGAATCATAGAGACGAGTGCAGCTGCTAGAGACCAAGCGGGTCAGAGGAAGACTGGGGTCGCCAACTCCATCTCCAACGTGTTCATCCTGATCTGGATGATATCTGCCTTCATTTCTTTCGGAGTGGTTTCATACCTTTACCTTGGCCAGTCTCTTGGCTACTCCATAGGGCAGGGATCTTTTATTTCGCTGTTCATGGGAGCGTCCATGCTACTCATTAGGTGGATCGCCAAGAGGATGTCATCACGGCGGAATGTTGGCAATCCTTGAGTTAACCTTCCGCATCCCTCAATCGTCCTGCTTTTTCCTGCATCGGTTAGGTTTCTTTTAGGATTTAATTGTCGAACAACAAATTTAACGTTTCATTTCCTTTTAAAAACACTGCGATTAAATGTATTTTCATTTGTCTTACAAGATTTAAAAACAATTTGTTCCATATGTTCTCTAAATGTCACATCATATTTCAAAAATATCGTATCTCTACCAAGCACAGCATAAGATATTCCGTCTGATGCACAAGATGAGTGGAAGTTCATTAGGTCGCCTCCAGGCGTTTTAAATTGCAGGCTTCTCTATGGAGGCAGCTCTTTTCCACAGTAGGCGCAATATTTTGTGTTAGGGGCTACTACAGCTCTGCCGCAGTTTACGCAGAATCTCTGAGGTAAAGGTTGGACCGCCATCGGAGGTGTCATCGATTCACCTAGGTTTGCGTAGGCGAGAAGGAAGAAGATGCCGCCGATTATGGCGCCGAAGAATAGACCTATTATTCCGAGTATTAGGCTGTAGGTGCGCGCTTGAACATATTTCCCCACTTCAATATTTTTCACCGTCATCCATGCAAAAATCGTCAGTATTATTCCTGGGATGGACAGCAGCAAGAAGACTATAGCTATCAAGATGTAGGGCAAGGCTATAGGTACGTAGATAAATAAGCCAATGACGAATAAGCCTATGAAACCAGCTGCGGTAGCTAGCAGGTAAAATATGAACCCGATGAAAGCATAAGTTCTGGCACTCCTTAATGTTTGATTATTCAATTAAACTGTATTAGATATGGGTAGAAAGTTATTAAGTTTTCTGGTTAATATAACCAATATTAACAAAATTCAGATATATTGTTATTAATATCGAGCTTTTAGATATTGAATAAATTATTAAAAGAAATGTTTTAAAAATAATAATTATCCATCTTATTAATAAATGCATTTGGCTTAGTTCTAAATCTTTTTTATTGTTTTGACAATTTCCAAGATTAGTGGCATGATAACATGTATTATTTTTGGCATGCTCCCGAAAAAAGGGAGTTAGATTAGTTTTTAATTGGAAACCTTTAGTCTCTGTTCGTGTCGCATCTTTAGAAGGGTGTAAAAATGGAGGCAGAAAGAAGTACTTTTTTCTATCCTTTATCTTTGATTACATTTATACTACGGGACCGGCCCTTCTGAGTACACTACTGTGGCGTTAACGGCGTCTACCCAGAAGTCGTAATATGTACCTGCCTCTGGAAAGTTGCCTGGTGCAACTGTTTTTACATCTGCGTTAATGTCTATGAACCAAAAGTACCCCGGCAGTTTTACTGTGGGGTCAGGAATCTGAAGAGATTCGCTCGCTTCCAAACTCAATATTTTAGTCGTATTAGGGTCGACCGTGTATATGTTGAGCCATCCATTTTCTTCTTTCAGGTATCTAAGCTGTGTATAAACTCCATAGGATGCCATTTGGGTAGCGTTCCATCCCTGGAACTCCATCACAGCGTTTAACGATTCATCGGATGAGATTAAGCTGGACACATTCAGCACTGAAATTACGGTTGTCGTAGTATTGGTTCCGGAAGTAATATTAGAAGTAGTTGTTCCTGTTGTAGTTGTTATCGGAATGGTAGATATAGAAGTTGTTGATGATAGCGAGTTAATCCAAATAACGATGTTTGCGTCTGGAGAAGCTCCATAACCTTCGTTTAATATTAGATCTCCGCCTCCTTGCATGTCGTTTGTAACAGTAAAAGTACCTATCATCGAAGATGAGGTAGCATTCCAAGTGCTAAGAGAGTAGTAACTTTGGGAGTTTGAAAAATATTCAGACCAGTAAATCGAATAGGTTGTGCCTGAAATCAGACCTGTTGCCGTCCAATGACAAGTATCACCAACATTATACACATTCTTATCGGTAGTTATATACTGAGTTTTCGTTGTCGTTGTAGTCATTGTTGAAGTGATTGTTGAACTTTTGAATAATGTTGGGTTAGAGTAGATAGTACTTCCAACAACTGCAGCTGTAACTATAAGGGCGACAAAAGCTATCTTATAGGAGCTTTTATCGACCGATTGTTTGATCGTATCATTACTCCTTTGGATCAACTTGTGCTGGTTTGAATTGTTACGAAATATATTGTGTTCGATGATAGTGGAGAGCTGAAGGTTAGGTTGATGGTTAGCGATGCATTCGCTGCCACCTTGATAGGTAGGCTTGGGTTTGAAGTGCCACCGTTCACGCTTGAAAGAGATTTTCCGTTTACGAGTATGCCTGTAATGGTCTGGTCTGTGCTCCCTGTGTTCATGACGCTTACAACCACCTGAGTCGTGCTATTAGCATAGGCGTTTGTTATTTCAAGCCCTCCTACACTTGTTACTGTTGTGGTTGATGTTACAGTTGTCGTTAAACCTTGTGTCTCAGTTGTTGTCACGGTCTCAGTCGCAGTGCCAACTTGTTCTGTCACAGTAACTGTTTCAGTAGTTCCAGGCGATACCACAGTACCTAATATTTCTGTCACAGTAACAGTTACAGTAGGTCCGGACGTTATAGTCGTAGAACCACTTGTAGTAGCTGTTCCAGCTGTAGATGTAATAGATGTAATCGTAGGAGTGAACGTAATTGTAATAGGTGTAGTCGTACCTGCAGTAGTAATAGTTGTAACAGATGTATAAGGGGGACCGAGAGTAATCGTCGTACCAGACGAAGTTGACGGTGTAGTAGTAGGTGAACCACCAAACGTAGATGTACTACTGTAAGTTCCTGTAGCAGTTGTTGTAGCTGTGCCTGTAGCTGTAGTTGTAGGAGTGATAAGTGTTGTGGATGTCGTCCGCATGGGTTGCAGTGGAAGGAGGTAGATTGCTCCTCCTGCTAGAACCAACGCTATTACAGCAGCTACGAAAACTCCTACAACTATCTGCCTTTTATATTCCGACATTGTGCTCGTCAGCCAGTACGCATAAACCTGGATATAGCGCTATTAATAGAAAGACGGGAAAGCGCAGTTTTCTAATTTTAGAAAGCGTTCTTCTAATTTTAGAATTTGGTAAGACTTAATATGTTATCGTTTATCATAAGGTTGAAGACTGTTGGCTGCGAAGGAAGAGGATGAAGCAAAGGTTTTGAGGGGTACTACTCTCAGAGTTTACCGTTTCATATTCAAGGAGGGAAAGCCTGTAGGTATCAGTGGCGTGCAGGAGGGCCTTGGGTTCGGCTCCTCGTCCGTTGCATCATATCACGTCAACAAGCTTCTCGAGGCTGGGCTCATCAGAGAACAGGACAAAGGCTATGTGGTGGATAAGGTTGTTTTTGAGAACATAGTCAGGGTGAGGAGGACGCTTATACCATTCCAGACGGCGTACATGGCGTTCTTCGCTGTAGCATTTCTGATTCTGTTAACCTATCTGAGGCCGCCTCAGATAACGTCCACATATGGTTTCGCTTTAGCGGTGTGCTTGGTAGGGGTTGCAACATCACTGTATGAAGTGATTAGAGCGCTGAAGAAGATGTAAGATAATGCCATCTTCGAAGACAAGAAACATGTTGTTGGTGACCTTTGCAGTGTTGACGATAATATTCGACTCCATATCATTCTCTGAATTCTCTCTAATTCAACACCTAAAGAACCCAAGTATAAAGAACCCAAGCATTATGTCCCCTATAAATCTAAACGTGTTGTTGGCTACTTTTGTAGTGCTTACTCTAACCTTCGGCTCCCTGTCCGCTTACGAGTTTGTTCTTATTGGTAACAAGAAAAACTCAAAAAATGCAATAATTCTCACGGTCGTAATAGTACTGGCGGTTCTCGTGATAGCAACCGTAATGGTTCTGCCCTATGTTTACGGCTCAACTCCAACCCCTTCATCCACGACTACTTCGACGACCACTACAACTTCGCCACCCGCCGAGTTCCTCGGTCCAACGCTGACCAACGAAACCTCAGGGCTGAAACTGGAGGTTACACTTTCAGGTACGTCTGTGAATCCTAACGGTTACCTTGGGGTACGCTTCAATCTGACAGGGGCACAGGAGGTCAACGCCTCGTACGTGGAGTTGGATGTTTTTAATTCCCAAAACCAGCAGGTCAAGGGGTTAGCGTATCAGCTTGGGCACTCGACCCAAACGCCTCAGCCTGGTCTTCAGGGACAGATAGGTACTCTCTACTGGCAAGCAGCAACAGACACACATTTTAACGTAAACATAACACCTGGAACGTACACACTAATAATCGGAGTTACAGGCGAAAACCTTACGATAAAGACAACGGTCAACGTAGTTGGTACACAATAAGACTTATCTTGCCTGTTCCAAAGATGAGTTCCCATTTTTTTAGCTTCAAGAATTTGTTTACACTAAAATATCACCATGTTTTTTAATATATGGATAGATTTATGAGCTATATTGCTATGCAATCGCATTTGCTGTAAGAACGCAAAATAAAAAAAGTTGTTTGTTGGCTTTTACACCGTTGTCGGCGTTGAGGGTTGAGGTGTCATTGTTGTTACAGGCTGTTCTGGTTGCGGTTTTATTTGGAAAAAGGCAATTGCAATTAATATTACAGCGATCCACATTAGAAGGATGCCTAAGAGAATTATTGTTAGAATTGCGCCAATGAATAGCAGCAGTGCTGCAGTTGAGAATAAACCTACGCCTGTTTTTGCTGAAAGAATGTTTAGTGATCGTCTGACAAAGAAAGCTACAATTATTATGAAAATCCACAGGACAACAAATGCTAAAAGTAGTCCTTCTAGTAAAGGCAAGACAGCACTTACGGTTATGTTCGAAGTGTTCGGGGTTAATCCTGGAAGCTTTAACCAGTCGCCATTCCAGCCTGGAAAGATTTGGTATAGGAAATTTTTTAGCGTGGTTAAAACTACAACAACAGCCACAACGCCTGCAATTACTGCGCCCACTATGCCTGCGATTATTCCGTATATGGAATTGTTGAATATTCCTCTTTCCTTGTAGATGTTTGCAAAACCATCTAGAGCAACTAAAACCAGTATCAAACCCACAAGTGCAATTATTGCTGTAAATGGTTCACCATACGGTACAAGTCCGATGAACAACAGTATTGCACCTATGCCGCCTAAGGTTTTATTTGATTCTAGAGTCATCGTTTTTTTCTCTATTTTTTATCGTCTTTTTTAGTATAAAAGCTTTTTATGCTTTTTCTTTGCTGCCTTGTCCCTTTATTATGTTTGAAGAATGTTGGTGAGACAGCTTTATTTGGCCTTCTGATATTTTCTGCTACCTCTCGGTTCAGAACTGCGCGCTGGCTTGTCGAGAGTGTGTGAAAACTCAAATTTAGTTTTAGAAATTGCGTCTTATATCTAAAAATACGTCCTGACACCCTACATAATAGCCGTAAACTTAGCAATTTTCTGAAATTGAAACTAGTTTTCACATAGTCTCTGTCCCTAAGCTAAGTTAACATTTATTTTTGGGTTTCATTTGCATGGATAACCTATCACAAGAAGACGCAGGTACGACTGTGGAAGTTTAGTATGCAGATTGTAGAAAGATAATGCAGATAATCAATCTAAGTGAACCCGGTGGGGGTTAGCACATAGGTGCAGATACCAAATAAGGAGAAATCAAAAAGAACATTTAATATTTTAGTGCCGGCAGATCGACGCTTCCAATCTCAGTCTTTGTCTTCGAATTATGTAATTGTTCGTCTCCGTTAAGTCGTACAACCGAGTAACCTCCCATAGCAAAAAGCGCAGCTATGGTATTTTCAAAAATCTGCTGAGGCTTTACTTTCCCACTTTCGCATGATTCTGGGCTAAAAAATCGTTCCTCGAAGGTCGACGGTGAACAGAACTGTGAATAGACCAAATCCGACGGAGAGGTAACCCTTGAACATTCGGCTCTACTAGTGTTGCTAACCATTAAATAGCAATTAATATGAAACTGCACCGATAGGATGATTTGAATTGAATATCATTCTTTGGCTCTATAATACAATTCCCTTCATCCAGTTATACGGAAAGAGAGCAAACATAGTAGGCTTCCTATGGTTAGTTTGCTTAACCTTTATAACCTATGCTTTTTTACCGAGAATCAATCCATTTAAAAATTCAAGTAAGAAGACGCTAGTAGTCGTCTCTTTGGTCTTTTTGAACCTAATAGTAAGTGCATTAATTGTATATACTTTTCATCAGTATTTTGATTATATTTTCCAAGTTGTAGAAGTTGCAACCCACCCCTCTATGATAACTGGTAATGCTCCGTCTTGGAGTTGGCTAACATATTGGTTCGGCTTACTTTGGCGTTTGATTTTACTTTCATTAATTTTACTATGGATTTTCAAAACATATGGCTTGGGGAAATTTTTAAGCTTTAATCGGCGTACTTTAATTGCTTCAATTCTTGTGGTTTCTTGGTGGATATATTTTTTGACGTATTATCCATATGATTATGCTGCCTTAGCAGGCGAACAGAGAATAATTGTTTTTTGGGCTACTTATCCCGAGCTTTATATTCTTTATGGCATTCTCTATTTGTCATTTTGGAACTTTAAATACTTTCGAGCCCCCCTCACTATTCTGTCGACCTTTGTTGTTAGGGTGGCTAATTCTGTCGATGCATTTCGTTTTGATCGTCGTGACGGTGATAATATCGGCTTGTCTTTGGGTCACTGCGACTCCGATTCCTTCGCTCATTTTGAAACGAACGACAGACAATTCATAACCAAAGTGGTATGGAAGCTCTCTGCCAAAGTTGTAGGCCTTACACACCAAAAGAGATAGTTGTGATATTCTTGATGACGCAGAGTTCGGAGAGTTACTGGAAGCTATTTTGCAATACTTAAATAAAAGCCAACATTCTAATAAATTAAGATTTCTATGAGCGCAGAAGAAAACATAAAGACGATGGTCGAAGAACTTCTTAAACTGTTAGCTACAAAAAATGTAGTTGGCGAACCAATGGAATTCGAGGACAAGATAATTATTCCATTAAAGAAGTTCGGAGTTGGATTTGGCGCAGGATCGGGTGAAGGAAAAGGGGAACGTGGTGAAGGTGGTAAAGGAAGTGGCGGAGGAGGAGGAACAGGAGTTGTGCCCACCTCAATAATAGTCATATTCAAGGGAGTCCCAGGACCTGAAGGAATAAAAGTCATGAACATTTCAACTCCAGGGCCGATCGGAAAGATGATAGGCGAAATCGCAACTTCAATGATGGATAAAATGAAAGAAAGCAAAAAAGAAGAGGAACATAAGAAAGAGTGAAGAATTAAAGATAGGTCTATTTGATCTACGAAGTTCTCGCCGTCATCCTACTTATTTTTTTTCTACTGATAGCAGGCTTTCTACTTATACCATTACAGGTTATCGTACAATTCTCTAAAAAAGGTCCTTCTATAAAGGGCGACTTTAAAGTTAAGTGGTTACGTCTTACAATGATTCATAGGATTGTGCCTACTGCGGAAAGGAAGAAGGTGGCCGCAAAGTTTGAGAGACCCAAAATTTTGGATGTTATTTCAGCTTTACGGGATTCATTTCCACAACTAACTCATTTATTTAATGCTGTACGAAAATCCATTACATTTAAGATGCTCTCCTGTCACCTGAAGGTCGGTTTAGACAGCCCAGCTGACACAGCGGTTTTATATGGTTACATGTGGGCTCTATTTTCTATACTGGATGTTGATTCGAGGTTATCTTTTACATTGGAGCCGGACTTCCAAGAAACAAGGTTCGATGGCGAAATATTAGCCAAGGCAAATGTGAGATTGCTACGTATTGTCCTAGCCTTTTTAGTAGCCTACACTAAGAAGCCCTTTAGAAGACTGTTCAGAGAAATTAGAAAGATGAGAACATGAAGAATAAGGGGTTTGAAATAGGCTATCAAACGAAAATAATGATAGGTGAAGAGCTCAAGATAGGGCGAAGAATTCTCTACCCTGTAGTTTTAGTCTACAATCTGACAGGGGGAGAGAAAAGGGGCCTTTTCGGAGCCATGGTCACCCCCTGGGCCTTATTAGTGGTCGAAGCCAAAGATGCATATGCTATCTCACTGACAGGTCAGGAGATCAGCCTTCAACAGCTTCTTGAATTAACTCCGACTCTTAAGAAGAAGATCCCAAAGCCTCGGACTAAAGTACAACAGAAAAGTCGACAAAAAAGATCAAAACGTATCTACAGACAACGTTAAATGCCAAACTGCGGTGAACCTTCTTGGTATTGGCGCCTTAAAAATCATTCTGATTAGAGAGCATTATCCTTAGAGAGATTTCTAAACACACTACGAATGGAGTTTTCTTCCAAATCTTTTAAAGCGTCTTGAAGTTCCTGAGATTTCTGTTTTATTAAGACTTTGTTCGAGGTTGGTTATGACAATTACAATTATAGGGTCATATATGATATCAAATATCATGCTACTGAAAATATTAGTTTAAGAAATGAGAATATCAGCATAAAAACCGCTTAAGTGAAGTTGAAAAGGAGATTTCTAAGGTTTCAGAGATAGAGAAGATAGTTAAAGAACTTCAACAGAAAAGGCTAGGAATAAACTAACTCAAATGTCCTATGCGTTATAATATATCAAAAAAAATGTTGGGAAGGTGTGTCTTGCTTATTCGACGAGTTTTCTAGCTTCTTCAGCTGGTACTGCGACGAGCGTCTCAGCTGCGAACATTCCTCCTCTTCTGAGTGCGGCTTTCATAGCTGTTTTTTCATCAGGTGCTTCAATTATGCCGACTGCGTCGTATCTGCCTAGTGTATAATATATTCCAAGAAACTTCACTCCTTCTTTCTTATCTTTTTCAAAGAGCTTCGCGTTTTCAGCAATCAATTCCTTTGTAGGCTTCTGCCTGAACTTCATTAAACTGATAAAGATCATTTTATCACTTATGTATTAGAAAGAACCTTCTCACTCATAAGAGTATGTAATCTTCACAACTAGCCACTATCATATTTTTTAGAGCTAACTTACTGTTTTATGATAACGTAAAATAAAATGTTATTCTATTATCTCTAGTACTTTTTTTGTTATTTGGAAAGGTTTTAATGACTATTTTACTATGCATCAAATGTATTATAATGTCTGAAAAGATTTTTCCAGATTGGTGTAAGTATCTTGCTTATGTTCTTTCCGCTTTTCTCTTTATTTCTTTATTTCTCAAGGGTGTTATTCCAATTCTCGTTTTTTTAATCTCTGTTATTTATGCTATCTTTCTCTTTGGTTATTACATTTTGAGGAGAAAAAGACTTCATTAAATTTTTTATTCTATCGCCAACTCTGGCGGTGTTGTCCAATGGTCGAAGGTGCTAGAGTCTATTTCAAAAGACATGATCTTACTTTTATCAAGGATATGAAGAGAGAATAGTTCCCCCATTTATTATTGTTGAAAATTGTATAATATGTTGAAAATTTCAGCCAAGTTCCGTTTGGAGGATTTATCGAAGGGCTTCAGTTTTGGAGCATGAGCATAATATGTGATCAGCTATGACGATTTTAAGACTCTCAGTTGTACCATAGAAGTTCAGCTAATTCTTTTAAGGAAGAACAAAGTTGACATGCTTGTTGAACGATATGAAGTATGTTAGATTAGGCTGGTCAGGATTGAAAGTGTCCCCGATTGCGATTGGATGCTGGCATTTTGGAAACGCTGAGCCATGGATGGTCGAATTAGATGATGCGAGGAAGGTTGTAAGCAAAGCGCTTGACTTGGGGGTCAACTTCTTCGACACGGCGAACGTCTACTCCTTAGGCAGGTCTGAGGAGATCACGGGAGAACTTCTCAAAGACGTGCGAGAGGATGTAATAATTGCTACAAAGGTCTTCAACCCGATGGGGGAGAAGCCGAACCAGAGGGGTCTCTCACGTAAGCACATAATGGGACAGGTGAAGGGTTCTCTGAGGAGGCTCAAGACGGATTATATTGACCTCTACCAGACGCATAGGTGGGACTATGAAACATCTATTGATGAAACACTTTCAACATTAAACGATCTTGTTAGAGGTGGTTTAGTCCGTTATATTGGGGGTTCTAGTATGTGGGCTTGGCAGTTTTCTAAGGCTTTGTATGCGAGTGAAATCAAGGGTTATGAGAAATTTACAAGCATGCAGGACAAGTGGAACCTGCTGTACAGGGAGGAGGAAAGAGAGATGGTGCCTCTATGTAAAGACCAGAAGATAGGAATAATACCTTACAATCCCACCGCAGTCGGCCTGCTGTCTGGACGCTATATGAAAGGTGGAAGAATTGAGATCGGTAGGAACGATATGACGAGGCTTCAACCGGACTCTAAACTTGCCGGTTTAGTCTATAAACCTTACGTCGAACCTCCTGAAAACTCTGAAATCGTCAGAAGGGTTACTGAAGTAGCGCAGGACAATGGGGTGAAGCCGGTTCAGATCGCGTTGGCATGGCTGTTCAAGAAGGGGGCCACAGCGCCTATCATAGGGACTTCGAAGCCCGAGCACGTGCAAGAGGCTGTCGAATCGATAGAAGTCGGTCTCTCCGAAAAAGACATCGCCTACATGGAAGAACCATACTTGCCAAAACCGATCGCAGGGCACAAATGATCAATCGTAGTTCTCAAGACACAACAAGGTCTATTATAGTGCTAAGCCAATACGATGAATAGTTTAGAGTGTAGATCAGCGATTTGTTTTTACTAAACTTATTTTGCATAGAAAGCAATTTATCAAAGTGATATGTGATGCCATCCATATTCTTCGTAAATCTTTTTGCCTTTTTCGGATACTAGAAAGTTAATGAATTTCGTGGCTAATTCCTTGTTCTTGGAGAAGGTTATTACACCTATCGCTGTGCTTCTTTGCACTTGAAGGTCTTTTGGCAACTCTATAATATCCATGGTTTGCATGTTCAAGTTCTTGAAGGCATCCCAACCCAAGATTGCATCCACTTTCTTCTTGTTGATATAAGACATTAGTTCCCCGCATCCATCCGCATAAGCAACGGTATTCTTTCTGACTTGCTCGACGAATCCCGCTTTAGTTGCTAAATCATCCCAGACTCCCGTCAAGCAGCCGCCTACAGAAACGCCAACACGCATTCCTTCTTTTGCCAAATCAGATATTGACTTTATCTTTTTCCGATTTCCTGTTTGCACAAGAATAGCAGACGTTCTTGAGCCAAGGCTTCTTCTTGTTTCTTTAAGAACTAAACCCTTCAACTGTGCGTGGTCAAGTATGTATTCTGAACCGCAAGTCAGCAAGTCGCCCTCTTTAGTTTCTGTGATTTCTTCTATGAGGTCTTCAGCTTTTCCGACAGTAAACTCAAATTCTGTTCCAGATGTCGCTTTGAACTCTGCAGCACATTTCTTTATGGGGGGTGCTACTGCACCAGCGGAAAAAACATGGAGACTGTTTTGTTTCGACATATTCTTTCTCTTATATTGTTTGGATGTTAAGCAGACTTAAAGGTTTTAATCTTTTATTCAGATATACCTATTTTGGATAAATAAGATAGAACATTGAATTGGAATCATAGTTGGTCTAGACCCAAAATCAGTACCTGTAAATAGTGAGGCATTAAAATTTTTTCTATTCTAAATTCCTATCTCAATCCCTTATCAGTGTTCGTTAGCGGCTTTCGGATAGTTTTCATCTTCAAGCTGGAAGGTAGTATGATCTATCCCAAAGTCTTTCTTCAATTCATTAATCAGATCTGAAATTAAACGCTTTCTGTCCACGTTTTGGTTTACAATAATGTGGCAGCTTAAACAGCATGTTTTGTTCGGAGCAATACACCAGACATGGAGATCGTGCACACTAATCACACCATCCATCTCAGAAATCTTCTTTTCAAGCCAGTTTATGTCAACCCCTTTGGGGACTCCTTCCAGGAGAACGTTAAGAGATTCAAAGATCAGCTTACCTGAACTATAGAAGATCAAGACGCCAATCATTATGCTTATCAGGGCATCTGCCTGATACCAACCTGTTAACAGCATCACTACACCTGCCGAAATAGCACCTACAGAACCCAAAACATCAAACATAACATGCAAGAAAGCTGCTCTAATATTCAAGCTTGAACTCTTGGTCCTTGAGATAACCAGAGCGGAGAGGCCATTTGCGCCCAAGCCGAGAATTGAGATAATCAACATGCTCAGGCTTTTAACCTGTTGTGGCTCCTGAATCCGTTGAATGGCTTCAAATATGATAAATATAACGATACCCCAAAGGAAAATGCCGTTCAGGAAGCCTGCAATTATTTCAGCTCGATAATATCCGTAAGTTTTTCTGATCGTAGCAGGCCTTGTAGCAATCCATGCAGCGGTAATTGTGAAGATAAGGCCGAAGACATCGATCAACATGTGCCATGCGTTAGTCGTCAGCGCTAAGCTGTTTGTTAGAATACCGCCTACAAGTTCAATTACAAAGAAGACAGCCGTCACGCCCAAAGCTATACCTAGATTTCTTGTGCTGTCTGGTGGACAGGAGGCTTCCTGCATCTTCAATACGCCTTAGAAATTGATACCCTCCAGTGGCTATTAAACTTGAATTTAAACCTATAATCTATAATCATTTTATCTAAATTTGCAAGAAGACCCCAACATTGTTAGATCACATTGGTTTTGGCATGTATTTGGTGTCAAGAAGCTCGTCTATCATTTCCTTTTTCAACCCGAAACCATCTAGAAGGCTTCTCAAAAACTTCTTTTTCAGGAAGCTTTACGATCTTCATTTGTCCCAGAGGTATCTATGAAGTTTCAGCAACTTTAACAAGAGTTGATTTTTCCACCCCAACTCTTCATTCTTCTTCTTTCCTTACTCATCTATCAAATGCTAATTGCTTATTGCTGGTGCTTGCCGCAAGTATTCCGTGTGCTCTACCTGCTTGAGCATAAAATCAGCAACGTCTGCGCGGGAAATCCATGTTCCTACTTCGCCCGCACTTACATTGCCAGTCTTGACCTTTCCAGATTTGGGATTGTTGTTAAGCATTGTCAAGCGCACGATAGTCCAGTCAAGATCGGAGTTGCGTACCGTTTCAGCCGCACTGACTATGTCTTCGTATGCGCCGTGCATCGTGAGCTTAACAAGGTTAACTAGAGCCTTGGTCTTGAAGTTCAGCGGGTCGTTTGGATCCTTAGCGCTTAGGGTCGACGTAATGATTAGCCTGCGTACACCTTGTTTCTTCATGGCGGCAATGATGTTTTGCATGCCCTGCGTGATCGGTTTATCTTTTGAACCGCCCCGTGGGCCCAGGGCGCTAATTACGGCGTCCGCCCCGCTCACTGCACTCTCAATCAACGTTTCATCGGCCAATTCGCCTTGAATGACCTTTAAATGTTCATGGTCAATGTTAAGCTTGGATGGATTGCGGATATATGCCACAACTTCGTGTCCTGCTGCAAGAGCTTGTTGGACAAGTTGTCTGCCCGTTTCACCTGTTGCCCCGAAAATAGTAATTCTCACAATTCGTATTCATTCAAATGATATTTATGTTTTGCTCAGATATACATTGCCGGGTCGTATTCGATAACTGCGTTCATTACCTTTGGCGAAAAATATTTAGGGTTCCCCAACGTTAGACATTACAGCAAAGTTTATCACAGTTTCGAGTATGGTTCTAATCCTGTGCCAAAAATAATAAGTCTTTGCATTCGGGATTTGAACACTCCCCTTCGAAAAAACCTTACGGAAGTCCCAAAACATTATTTGAAAAAAGAATAGTAAAAACTAAATTTCTGAAGTTGTCTTTTACTACAAGAGCCATCAGGCTAGTTTTTTATGCCTTTGAAGGTTGCTTGACCCAAGGGTCCTAGTTTTACCGTTCCAGACATTGAGTCACCGTCCACCTTTGCGCTGAATTCAAACGTTATGCGCCGTGGAAACTTTATCGACGCTTTCCACATCAATGTATTACCATCAATTGTTCCGTCTGTAATATTGCTGTGGCCCGCGCGACTCTCCATCCTACCCGTGAGCTTGTTACCGTCAATGGAGAGATGTAGTGTTGCCTTTTGGGTACCTAGAGGCGTCTTCATTGTGATTTCCCATGTGTCGGAAACAATCATAATTTTGTTTTCTTCAGGGTTGGTCCTATTGATTGCAGTGTCTAGTTCAGGTACCTTATTTTGATCCGCTTCAATCTGTTCTGGTTCGCCAAACAGCGTAGGATCGACGATGTCCATACCGATATTTTCAAATGACTCCTTAAAGGCTTCTGGATTGGACTCGGCAGCCGCCAGAGATAGTTCGGTCATACGCGCCATACGTTCTACCTCGGTTTTTCCACGTCGCCAGTAAGCTTAACATTTGAAGTCACCCTTTTGGAGACCACGCTCGTCTATGATGAACTTACGTATTTCAGTAACTATCTTCATCTCGCCACACGCCCAGACGAAGACCTTTCCCCCTGGCCATACAAGCTCTCGAATTGCTTTCAGTAGGAGACCGCTTGTGCCCGGTTCTGCGTCACCGCGATGTAGCCATGTCACCGTGAGATTAGCCTTAGTGTCGATAGGCTGTTCTTCGAGCTTATTAGCGACCTCGAAGAAGGCAATCACCTTTGTTCCGGGTGCAAAGGCTTCGAGGTCAGTCTGTGCATTTGGAAGTGACGCCTCATCTGCGCAAAACACAAACACATCCGCTTCGTGAGCAGTCGCTGGGCTATGACCCGATGGAAGGGAGAACTCCACTACTCCTATATGGTCCCCCCACTTTTGCATTGCGAGCCCAATCGCTGGCAAGCCCTAAGACATCATGCAGAGCGAAGTCAACGGTGAGTTCAAGCGTATCTGGTCTGAATCGACGTGCGGTATAAGCCCGAACGAGCGGGTCCTCAGAAAATGCGCTGAAGGAACTAACCTCAGTCTCGGATGTAGTTCTGAATTCCAATTCACCGTCAGGCGTGAGGAAAGGTTCTGGAGGATTGCTATGACCCTTTGGGGGAAAATAAAGACGGATTAGCATCTCTGGTCGCCAGTGACCCTTCAAGCCCTCCAAGGCTACGTTGTAAAGAGTGATTCGCCTTACACAAGGAGTTGGCCGCTCGACGCGAACCACCTCGCAGACACCGGCAACATGATATTTTGGTTCATAATTTATTTTTTCAGACATAAATATTCTCCTTCTACAAAATATATTTTATAAGTTTGAGACTCAATTTTATAGATCCACATACTAGGGAGTATAACATGTGCTTCTTGCGAAGGCTTATCCATGAGACTTTCAACAATAAAATAGCATCGAGGCTATTATATAATAATTCTTCATGTATTCATCACACGACTAAAGTCGTGGGCTTTCTGCGCAACGCATCGTAAACTCACAATTAAAAATTAAATTCAACGATTCAACTTCTTGTGGTGTAATCAGGTCTATTTTAGTTCCAGTCATGACAGTTATAATAGGGTCGCTTGATGAACCGTTATAGACGCCGTTTCCAAGGGTTCTTGCGGTTACGTTGTAGTCACCCGACGTAAAGTTGCTTGGGATCATGCACGTGATGTTGAAGTATCCGTTGATGGTCATCCCTTCGCCTACGAACGTACCCTGTTCCAACTTATCCTTTGACAGCGTAATTAGAACTATAAGGCCGCTGATATGTGACAGTTCCAGTTGACGGATCCAGGTTGTGACAGTTCCATAGACAGTGAAATTGTCGCCATTAACCCCAATTTTGGGGCAGGAGAGAATTGTCGTATAGGTGGTGATGCGCCCTGGAATATCGCCCTGCTGGTAGTAATATGACGAGGGATATGTATGGACAGAAAGATTGTTTGCTGGCACTGCCTTATTCGGAAGGGGAGCTGTAGCGTCAAAGGTGATCCATCCAACATCATTAAAGAACACCTCTGAGTAGGCGTGTGAGTCTTGCTGAGTAACTTCTTGAGATACCTCGGTACTGTTAATTGCATAACCGCCAACTAGCCTAGCCGGCAGCCCTAGGGTCCTAGCCATAAGGACGAAAGCAGTGTTGAATTGGGTGCAGACCCCTTTTTTATCATGAAACAGAAACCATTCAATCGGGTCCGTACCGTTTGGTGCTGCGGTCAAATTCTGGCTGTAGACGTAGTTACTTTGCAGGTAAGATTCTAATTCTTTGCATTTTTCATATAGTGATGTGGTATTACCTGTAACATTTTCCGCTAAACTTTGCAGGTCCTTAGCCAGTGATTGTGGTACAGACAGGTATTCTGCATCCTCATTCACGGTCGCATTATTCAGAATTTGAGGGTCAAAGTTGTATATGTTGTATGACAAATTATAAGGGCTGTCAAGAGGTCTGGATGAATAGAATAGTTCCTGATCTTGGTAATATAGGAGGTCTGTCTGCGCAGACTGTGGCAGAATAGATAGAAGGTTTGTGTCCTTCATAGATGGTATAACGCCCTGGAGGTCTAGAGCCGGCTTTATTATGACGTTCTTTTCTGTTTCAGAATCTGCATACTTTGGTGCTGCAAGTTCCAAATTCTCACCGCCGTATCCCAGAGGGCTTGATAGGTTGGAGTACCATTCACCATTGGAGTACGTTTCTCCCACAAAGTTTCGCATGTAGCTCGTTCCGGTGCTTCCGATAATAAGGAAAAGTGTGCTGTTACTTGCCTTTGTAAAGTTGGTCTGCAAAGGTAGGACCAGGTTCAGTGTTCCATTCACGTACTTGACAACCAGCTCAACTTCCACCGTAGTTGTTGTCTGCGCTCCTGCGCCTGTGGACTGCATATTTCTGTTCACGATGTTGAAGGCGGCCGCTAGCAAGGTTGCAGATAAAAGAAGAATGGCTAAAGCTGCAAGTAATCGAGCTCTCCTTCCTTCGCTAGCTTTTATAGAAATTGTTCTCATCTTAGCTCATTTCTAGAATAATGGGGTCGCTGACGAAGAAACTTTCGATCGCCTGCTCTACTGCCTCTGAAAGGCTTTTGAAATCGTCATTGGCCGTAGAGCTGGTCCTCCTCTGCGAACAGCCTGTCCGCTATATCGAACTTCGCCTGCCAAAAATAAGCATAATTATACCTAAACATTTGTTGTTCTATCCCCCTTCTTCTTTATATTTGTGCTATCCTCTGTATATATGTACTATGCCTTTCTTTTTATAGCAGAATACAAGGCAAAAGACACCAAACTTACTCAAGAAGGAGAAAAATCATGGAGCTACGGTAAAAGGACTGCTGCAGAAAACACTGTTGTCCAACAGCCACCCTTATTATTACCCTCAGCTGATTGCGTTATATTTAACGTCTTAACTATCTTTCCAGAGATGCGCCACTGTTCCCTTTGAACGTCATAACTCTTGTCAGGATCAAATTCTAGACCTAAAGTTGATGCAAGCATGTAAGCAGCAAGATCCTCTGCGTATTCACCACACTTCTCTCCTGTCATCCCAAAAGAATGAAATTCAGAGAGATAGCCGAACAATGATTTGTCATTTGGAATGGCTAATCCCACAGATGCAGATATTAGTCTATTGGGTTCGTTGGTTTCATTTTTACTCATTACCACAAATATTATCTGGCCCGGAGAAATAAGCTTCATTCCCTCTTTTCTAGAAATGTGCCTAGCCTTAGGTGGTATTATACTAGCTACAGAAACTAGGTTACAATATTGAATGCCAGCATCACGTAAAGCAAGCTCAAAGCTCGCTAGTCTATCCCTGTGCACGCCAACGCCATTAGTCAAAAAGTATTTTGTTGGAATAAAAGTGGACATTTCCTAGTTTGGAGAGGAAAAAAGAGTTATTTAAATTTAATCTGAAATAAGTATCTGCTAATTCTTTGTTATTGAAATAAGTATCTTTCAATTACTGTATATCCTTATTTGATTAGAATTTTTGTAGACTGGTTGACAACATTGTCGTTTAGTTCAATGCCTAGGCCGGGAAGATCAGGAATTTCAAATTTTCCATTCTTTGGTTGATAGTTCTGTTTACAGA
>JBEKIG010000012.1:0-75277 GCA_050011875.1 Nitrososphaeria archaeon | reverse complement strand
ACTATACAGTGGGTTACGATGCGGTCACCGGTCCAATACCAAAGAACATAGCTGGAGGAGATTACTATATCAAATGCTATGACGGTTCCGCAGACTCTGTTGCGGTTACAAGCAGCTACGTTAACGTGCTCCCAATACTAGAAGTCACGCCGTTCACACGTGGGGCAGGAGGCTCTCCAATTTCTCTGGAAGGCACTGCTTTTACGGCAAACAGTGCTGTGGAGTTAACCTATTATGATCCCATTACAACTGTGAATGAAACGCTCGCGACCGTATCAACCGACGCACAAGGCAATTTCACATACGCAACTACAGCTCCGGACCTAAAACAGTGGATACCAGCTGGAGATAATCCGATAACATTCAATATAATCAAGTTTTTTAGCAATGACACTGCAACAGGATACCAAGCTGAGGCCGATTACATGGAAGGCAGAAGAGGCCTTCTTCAGGTGGGTAACGTCTATTCTCCTTCCGGTGATATGTTCGGCAACAATACAGGGTTCTCTACGGTCCAAGTTTATGTCAACGAGTCTCTTATAATCGTAGGCAATTACTTTCACCCACCGGCTGTAATCATCTATTTTGATAATACCGCAATTGGCACAGCGCAGACGAACAGCTCAGGATTCTTTAACACGACAGTGAGGGTGCCTATAACATCGATGGGAACACACACAATTACGTTGGAAGACGCAGTTAATCAAACTTCAACCGTTACCACGACGACAACGATTACTACGATGATACCAACTACAACAACTTCAACCATTACTACGACAACTACAACAACTTCAACCATTACTACGACAACTACAACAACTTCAACCATTACTACGATGATACCAACTACAACAACTTCAACCATTACTACGATGATACCAACTACAACAACTTCAACCATTACTACGACAACTACAACAACTACATCAACAACTACACCATCTGGCCCTGAATCAAATTTACTAATACCTGCTGTCATAGTGGTATTTATTGTGATAGTGGCGGCTGCCGCAATCCTTCTATTGAGAAGTAGAAGAAAGCAGACATAGGGAATTTGAGGGGGTTCGGTAACCTAGTCTATAGAACCTTTAGCATATTTGAAGCCAGCTGCCTCTACTTGATCATAATTAAGAATAAGGGAATTCTCTTTTCTAATTTTTTAGACCTTGACTTCGGAACAGAGAGATTCTATGTTATGTAATTCTAGGAAGATATTTTTTTGGAAACTTTGCAACGATGGTATAGAGAGGATCGACCATTTGCGCTACCCTCATCTTTGCGACTTGACTGCAAAGCTGGTATGCTTCAAGTTTATCGAATTTATATTCTGCTTCAAGCCAGAGTATCAGCTCAGTGAGTGCGATTCTTGAGGCATCTTCTAATGGCCTACTGCTGCCGACCGTCATGATGTAATCTTTTGATTCTATTCTTGGCCAGTTTATCTTTCCCTTTTTGATCAAATCAGCTTTCAAAACACATACTGCAGGTACTTCTATTGCTGAACCAGAGATTTCCCCATCGCCTTGAACCGCGTGGACGTCTCCAACGAAAAGAAGAGCGCCCCTGACGTTGACGGGTAGCATGATTTTGTTGCCGATACATATATCAGGGCAGTCCATATTTCCCCCATAAGTACCAGGCGATAAGCTCGTTATCGACTCAAATTCGGGAGCGGTTCCAATCGTCCCTATCATGGGCTCCATAGGTATTATAATTCTATTTGAGAAGTAAATCTTACCATCTTTTATAGGACATATCCTTGTAATTGGTGGAAGAGGATCATTTAATAATCTTGTATTGTTCGTGCGCGTTAAAGCCCCCATATCCGGGGCTATCGTTGTCGCACCCTGGTTTGCATTAACCACTATATCGACTATTTCAACAGAAAGCACGTCCCCTTTTTCTGCACCTTTGACGTAGATCGGACCGCTTTGTGGATTACCGTTCTCGAAAGGTATTCTATCGGAGGTTGGCAGGTCTGATTCTGACCTAATTTTCCCTCTATATGCGTCTGCGGTTTCGACCGTGAATGTTTCACCATTGTCCACTTCAAAAGCTGGCGGATGTAAGGCGCTATATGTACTATAATATTTAGTCGGCTTGAAAATTCTCATTATTTACCACTCTACCAGACTATAACTGAAACACTGCAGTATAAAAAATTTGGCGAAAACTTTGCCAAGGTCTAACATCGTCCCTGGCCCAAAAAGTGGGGTCTATAGATAATGTAATCGAATGGAAGAATCAAGGATGTCAGAGGTCGACTGGCCACACCTTGCCCTGTCCTTTAAAGATTTATTTACAATAAACATTAGAAGGGGTCTCACAGAAAATGGGTTCGAACACTATGTCGCTCTTTCTGCATCAAACGTTGTCCCCACGAGGCTTGATAATCTTAAGGTTTCCCTCAAAAAAATATGCCAGGTTGGGAATAATGTCGAGCCTAAAAATTAAATCGGATAATACGATGGTCGTTCTGATGTTCACGATCTATAAGCTTGAACATGAGAGGAAGATAATAGATTTTATTCAGTCCATAGAGGTCTGTTACGATCGGACTTTACTGAGATAAGAGCCGACTTAATATATTCTCTGAGCAAACCTTTAACTAAAATAAATTTTTTTAAACAACACTGCAAATATAATCTAAATGCTATAAATCCAGATCTCAAGCAGGAAAAGACTGTTATGATTGCAAGATAGCTGTGGTACTGCCGTAAAGGCCTTTCACATTACTTTAGGCACCGTTCTTATGCTATGCCAGATCTTTATTATTGTACGTCAAAAGATTAAATAGCAGCTAGTATTCTATTTTATTATTAGCATCTGTCTAAGTTGAAGGTGCAAAAACTAATGAATAAAATTGAAACAGTTATAGTACTTGCAATACTGCTTTCAGTTATTTCTATATCATTCTTACCCTCCGTCAAGGTCGCGAACGCGTCGTCTGGAGATATACTTGTTGGAGTACCTCCCCAGACCCATATCATATCGACTTCGACCGTATATATAACTGTGGGGGAAAACTTAACCCTTAACTTTGCGCAGGTAACTTTTGCAGGCAGCCAGTTCTATTTAGTATGGAGCAGAGACGGCTTCTCTCAGATTTCAGCTGGCGACTTCCAATTCTCACCGATTTTTAATGTTGCCGATCTACGTAATACAACAACCATACTCTCAAGCGGCATCTACATAGGTGACAATTGGATCAACATTCCAACACCGGAGAACATACATGGAGGAGGCTATTTTGTTAAATGTTTTGACGGCTCTTCAGCATCCGTCGCGGTTTCGGGCGGTAGTCAGATGCCTACAAATATAACGAGCACATCACCGACGACAACTACAACATTAACCTCTACTACATCAACAACACAATCAACAACAATAACGTTACCAACTGGTTCTACTTATCCTATGGAACCATCACTAACAACTCCTGTCTAACCCTAATCTGTTCGAATGGACCTTAACCTTTCTCCTAACCGAATTTCTTCTAGTTCGGTGATGAACCTTCTTGCGAAAACAACAAATGCGTGAGAATCTTCGTCTGTAACCGCGCGCCCCAGTTTATGACGTGCAACTTCACCTGCGAACTTGTTAAATTTGATCGCTTGATCAGACGAAGGTAAAGTTACCGCGACTTTAGGGAAGACGTTTAAGGCTCGGCTAAAGCTGAATTTCCCGTTGATCCAATCAACTTTTTCCTTTAAAGCAGTCTCCAAGCTTTCTGAGGAAAGTTTTACAGATTCTTCCCATTTACCATTATCATGCATTTTAATGGCTTCAACTAACCTGTCACAGGCCCCCGTCAACTCTTCCTCCTTAAATTTCATACTGAAAATGCAGTTTTCATTTTTTTGTGTTTCCATTATAGATTCGCATAAAAGAGTGTTTGAGGAAGGATACCATTCTTTTACCCACCTACCCCACTCCATGAACGCTTGATTAGTTACGCCCATTATGTAGCCCTCAAAAAAGGAGCAATGACGGTGCCTGTCATGTTCGTAACCACTTGTTAGGAAATTCTTGCTCACCCTTATTTCCGCACGCTTTCTCGTTTCATCGAATCGATCCACTGTTATATCTCCCCATCTTGCGGAGCTATCAAAAATTGACCAAACGACAAGTATAGTCTTACTTGTTTTAGGAAGTCTTCCCTTTTGTTTGAGTGTTTCGATGAGGGCATGTCCGAAGCTTTCTCCTATTTCTTCCCCCAACATTCGAAGAAGTTTCTTATGCTCATCTGGACCTACATAATTCCTTATCCCATCTAGCAGCATTTGGAATGTGGTCCCCCTTAAGATCACACGAGCAGGGTCTGTGACTGGGATTACAACCCTTGACCTTTCTAGAGACTTTTTAAGAGCGTCCTCTATTGATTTGTACGCCTGTCTTGATATATAATTGACGTACTGAGACTTGCCGACGATCTGGTCTACAGCTTCAAGGGCTTCGGTTTCATCAAAAGGTTTAACAGACATTTCAGCGCCCAATATATTACATCTCTTTTAACCTTTTAAGTGTTGCGCATAAGATGTTTAGCGTTTTTCTACATGATCATGCAGATTTGGTTTTCACTTCATCTACGTTAACTATTTTAAAACGCTAGTGGATGCAGTTTTCCGTCTGTTTTATATCTATGTGCTCTGAATGTTAGTAACATTTTTAAACCCCTTTGCTAAGAACTTTAGAAGAGAGTGGGCATGGGTAGCCAATTTCGTTAAGTGAGAGTGGAAATGGAAAACCAATATCCTTAAACAACAGAGTAGTGCTCGCAAAACTTTTACTCAAAGCTCTTAATGAAGACCAATTACTTATTCTTTCAAACATTAAGGGAAGCCGAAACCTACCTGCTTCTTCGTTTCTCAGAAAATTATCGAAGGCTTCAGACGTGTCTTTATCAAGCCTTAAACTTAATTCAAGAATTCTTAGGGAATTCGGTCTGTTAACCTATTACACTGCAGGTAAAACTAGGCCGATTAAGCTTACAGCAACTGGAAGAATGCTCGTCGACATGCTTGTTCCCTTAAAGGAACATGTTTCCAAGAAATCGTTTAGCGAGGACCAAGCTTTCAAGGGCGCAAAAACAAAGGTTTTGAAGCAGGGATTTTCCACAGGGGTAGGTCACCTTCCTTCTTCTCTATCGGCAAGCGATTTGATCGCATCTATCTTCCGAGTGTTTTCACCAAACATGGTAAATAGCTGTAATTCTCTCGTTTTGAGCAAGGGACATGCTGCTTCCGCGTTATATGCGATGCTAGCTGAAGAGAAAGCGATCGACGAGGAAGAGCTGTTGTCTCTTGGGAGTCTTGGTTCAAGGCTGCAAAGTCACCCTGAGAGGAAATATTTGCCAGAAGCTTTGGTCTCAACAGGATCACTTGGTCAGGGATTATCCATTGGAGTAGGTATAGCTTTGGGTAAAAAGATCAAGAGGGAAGAAGGAAAAGTCATAGTTCTGTTAGGGGACGGTGAGCTAAACGAAGGCCAGATATGGGAAGCCGCTATGAGTGGTGCACATCATACACTGGATAACCTTATCGCGATAGTCGATAGAAATCTTCTCCAACTGAACGGTAACACGGAAGAAATAAAAAGGCTAGAGCCACTTGAGGAAAAATGGTCATCTTTTGGATGGGAAACGATGGTTACGGACGGGCATGACCCTGAAAAACTTGTACGCATATTTGAGCAACTCAAGTCAAACCAGACTAGACCTGTGGCTGTTATCGCTTTAACCGAGAGGAGTGGGGGAATAAAGTCATTTAAGAAAAACCTTTTTCACTACGTCCCAACACCAGAGGAGTACGAAAGAGCGGTGATTGATATAAATGAAAGCTGAAAGCTTTAGAAACGCGTTAGGGGAAAAGCTGCAGGAACTTGGGGAAAGGAATAGGCAGCTGATGGTCTTAGATTCAGATGTTGGGGATTCAACTAAGACAGCTTTGTTTAGACAGAGGTTCCCAGACCGATTCATAAACGTGGGGATAAGTGAACAAGATATGATAGGAATAGCCGCGGGTCTATCATTGGAAGGGATGATCCCTGTGGCTACAGCATTTTCGATGTTTATCCTAAGAGCGTGGGAGCAGATAAGGAATACTATAGCAAGGGATAACCTAAATGTCAAGATCGTAACCACGCACGGTGGGTTGAGTGATTTTTCTGATGGCTCATCCCATCAGTGCCTAGAGGATATTGCCCTGATGAGAGTAATACCAGGTATGAGGGTTATCATACCTTCTGATGCCACGTCTACACGGGGTCTCCTTGAACAGGCTGTGATGGCCAAGGGGCCGGTCTACATGAGAATTGGCAGAGACTTCTGTCCTAATATCTACGTAAACGAAGACGAAGTCAAATTGGGAGAGGCTAAAGTCTTGGAAGATGGAGATGACCTTGTTCTAGTTGCATGCGGCATAATGGTTTCTTTCGCCCTGAATGTAAGCAAAAAGTTGGTGAAGAAAGGTTTAAAATCGTCCGTGGTCGATCTTCACACAATAAAGCCTATGGATGGAAAGCTGATACAAATCTGCAAAAACTCTGGGAAAGTGGTAACAATAGAAGAGCACAGCATCATCGGCGGATTAGGGTCTGCGGTCTGTGAAGCACTCTCCGAACACGGCATAAGAGTAAAGAGAATAGGCGTGGCGGACAAGTTCGGCGAATCTTCAAGGGACTATCAAGAACTCTTACAAAAGCTCGAACTAGACGTTGATGGTATAACCAAGCAGATTTCATCCTTTATAAAGTGAAAAAAATGGACCTAAAGCTTGTCTTAGAAAAAAAAGAAAGGGAGATAAAGGTCGGCGACTTAAGAATAGGAAAAGACTTCACAATTGTGGCAGGGCCTTGCTCTGTGGAATCTAGGGAGCAATTGCTCAACACTGCCCAATTTGTTAAAGCTTGCGGCGCTCACCTTCTTCGGGCGATGGTGTTCAAACCAAGAACTTCTCCTTATTCCTTTCAAGGCCTTGGCATTAATGGATTAGCCATAGTGAAGAAGGTGAAGGATGAGGTGGATATACCTGTTGTTACAGAGGTCCTTGATCCACGTGATGTAAGACGGGTCTGCGAAATAGCTGATGTAGTTCAAGTAGGTGCAAGAAACATGCAAAACTTCGCCTTGTTAAAGGAAGTTGGAAAGGCCAACAGACCAGTCATATTGAAAAGGGGAATTAGCGCGACGTTAGAGGAATGGCTTAGCGCGGCTGAGTACGTTATGAACGAAGGTAACCACGACGTAATTTTATGCGAAAGGGGGATCAGAACCTTTGTAACGGAAACCAGGTTCACTTTAGACTTGGCGTCGATACCAATAATCAAGAAGCTCTCAAGCCTGCCGGTGGTAGTCGATCCTTCGCACGCCGCTGGCTCCAGCGACCTTGTTAAACCTTTAGCTAAGGCGTCTAAGGTGATAGGCTCAGATGGCCTCATAATCGAAGTGCATCCAGACCCTAAACATGCATTGAGCGACAACAAACAGCAGCTCGATTTTGATTCTTTCAAAGAGTTGATGCACGAGTTGGATGAATTAAAGTGAAGATAAAAAGTAAGTTCAGCAGCATAGTGGTTGGAAGGAATGTGCTAAATCAGATAAATGCAGAGATTGAAAAAATAAGTCCTTCAAAGGTTTGTATTGTGACAAACAGGACTGTTGCATCCTTCTGGCTCGATAAAGTGGCTGAGATCATCGACTCAGATAACAATTTTGATACGATAGAAATCGACGATGGAGAGAGATACAAGAGTCTGGCTACTGCGGAATTAATTTGGAAAAAACTTCTTGAAAAAGATTTCACACGAAAATCCCTACTTATAGCCTTAGGCGGTGGGATAGTGGGCGACGTAGCGGGTTTCGCTGCGTCAACTTTTATGCGTGGGATAGATTTTGCCCAGGTGCCAACAACATTGCTTTCGCAAGTTGATGCAGGCATAGGGGGTAAGACTGGAGTGAACTTCCACAGAAAAAACATTGTTGGAACCTTTTATCAGCCCAAGTTTGTCTTGGTTGACACGCAATTCCTAGACACCTTGCCTAAAGCGGAATTTTTGAACGGTTTAGCTGAAGTAGTCAAATACGCGGTTGTATTTGATGAAAATTTCTTCAGTTTCCTTGAAGATAATGCCGGAAAGGTTCTGGCAAAGGATCAAGAAATCATACAGAAAATTGTAGAAAGATGTATCTCTATGAAGGTTGATGTAATGGAAAGAGATGAGAGAGAAGGGGGCCTTCGCAGAATCTTAAACTTCGGCCACACCTTCGGTCACCCTATAGAAAAGATGTCAAATTACAAGATAAGACATGGCTTCGCAGTTTCAATAGGTATAATGATGGCGTGCAGTGTTGCAGAAAAGATGATTGGATTCGAGCAGAAAAAGGAGGTGGAGGATGTTTTGAAAAAGTTTGGCCTACCCGTATCAACAAGGCTAGAAAGGAGGAAAATAGTCGAAGAAACGCTGAAGGATAAGAAAGCTTGGTATGGAAAAACGGTGCTCGTTCTACCAGAGCGGATAGGGAAGGTTGTGGTCAGGGAAGTGGAGCAGAAAGATCTACTTGAGGCCCTTGCAGGGTGATCGATGGATGCTAAAACCTAAACTTTGTGCCGTGCTTACAAATACCGACAGGAAAAGCGTAAAAGTTGTCAACAAAGCGGATCTCATAGAAGTAAGAATAGATATTATAGGAAGTTCCTGGTCCGAGTTGTCTAAAGGTCTCAAGAGGCCCTGGATAGCATGCAACAGGCTAAGAAGTGAGGGAGGCTTCTGGTCTGGAAATGAAAAAGATCGAATCAAAGAACTTTTGAGAGCGGCTTCTCTAGGAGCATCCTTTATCGACATAGAACTTAATTCGCCTAACATACAGAAAGTCGTTGAGCATGTTAAAGGAAAGGATAGTAAAGTTCTCATTTCTTTCCATGACTTTAAGGGGACACCTGAAATTGAGAAGCTTAGGGAGATCGTTAGGAAACAGATGGGTTTAGATGCTGATTTATGTAAAGTGGTTGTGATGGCTGAAAAGTTTGAAGACAACTTGACTGCCCTTAAACTTCTTCAAGAATTTGCGAATCGCACACGCCTTATCTCCTTCTGTATGGGTGAAAAAGGTTCCATCAGCAGGGTGCTCTCACCCCTATTCGGAAGCGACTTTGCTTACGTGTCGGCTGGAGCGGGTTTAGAATCTGCTGGCGGACAGATCGAATTAAACAGCTTTAGAAAAATATATGAAATGCTCGGGTCCGAGCTTTCATCTTGTGATAATCTATGACATCGTATAAGACAAAAATCTGCTGCGTTATCGGCGATCCGATAGAACACACTCTTTCACCTATAATCCATAATAAAGCGTTCCAAACCCTTGACTTGGACTTTGTTTACGTTGCATTTAGGGTGGGGGAGAATATGCTTGAAGGAGCGGTTGATGGCATGAGAGCATTTAACATACGTGGAATGAATGTTACCATCCCCCACAAGGTCAAAGTTATGGACTACATTGACTTTGTAGACGAAGTCGCAAATGATATAGGGGCTGTTAACACAATTGTAAACGACAGCGGAATCCTCGTTGGATACAACTCTGACGGAGAAGGAGCCTTAAGATCTTTGGTCGAAAGTGGAATATCTCTCCAGGGCATGAAAGTTCTTATTCTCGGAGCGGGAGGTGCCGCAAGAGCTGTCATCTACTCAGCCGCAAAAGGGAAACCACATAACATAGTGATACTGAACAGAACTAAAGAGAAGGCTGGGGAACTCGCTGACAGGGTCTCAGCTAAAACAGGCATTCCAGTCACAGCAAAGAAGCTAGAAAATCAGTCGTTAAAGGATGAAATACGAGATACAGATCTGATCATAAACTGCACCTCAGTCGGTATGGCGCCTGACCTTAATGGAACACTGGTTCCAAAAAATCTCTTGAGGAAAGGGCTTGCAGTCATGGATATAGTGTACGTTCCATTTGAGACAAGATTATTGAAAGATGCCAGAGAAGCCGGCGCGATAGTTATACATGGAGTAGACATGTTCGTGAATCAGGCGGCCTTCGCTTTTGAAATATGGACAGGGTGCAAAGCGCCCGTCGATGTAATGAAGGATGTTGCAGTTGAAGCGTTAAAAGGGTGAGCCTAAATAAAGGAAAACGTAGTTTTCATAGGTTTTATGGCTACGGGAAAGACTAGCGCTGCTAAGGAAGTAGCAAGGAAACTAGGGAGGAGGTATGTGAGCACAGATGACTTGATAGTAGAAAAATCCAAGAAGACGGTTGCGCAAATATTTTATGAAGAAGGAGAGGAAGTGTTTAGAAAAAAGGAGGTAAATACGGTAGAAGAAGTTTCTAAAATGAGAGATGTGGTTATCGATTGTGGTGGAGGCGTGGTTAAGAATAGGGTGAACATCGACAGGCTCAAACAAAACGGAATCATATTTTTGCTTAAAGCAGAGTTTGATGCTATCCTAGAAAGGAATTCGAAGCAAGAAGGAAAACGGCCTCTTTTAATGGCTGGAGGCGGAACAGAGGAAATTAGAAGGATGTTTAATTTCAGAGACCCCTTATACGAAAATTCAGCTGATTACGTAATTGATACTACAGAATTAAGTGTAGAAGAGGTAGCTGAAAAGGTTACTGAAATTGTTAGAAAGAGTTGTGGTATAGGTGCAAGTAAAAGTAAGAAAAAGTGAAATGGAGGGGAATTTCCAGGCGCCACCTTCAAAAAGCGTTACACATAGAGCACTCGTGTGTGCCGGCTTAGCGGATGGCAAAAGCGTACTGCGATCTCCTTTATTGTGCGATGACACACTTGCTACAATAGAAGGCTTAAGAAGATTAGGTGTTGTGCTGGATGTTAAAGAGGACGAACTGATCGCGGAAGGCGGCAGGTTGGAAAGACCTCAGAGAGAGATTTTTTGTGGCGCTTCTGGGACAACACTACGTTTTCTTACCGCTGTCTGCTGTCTGGTTGGAGAAGAATGTAAACTTACCGGGTACAAGAGCTTGATGGAGCGTCCTATGAAGCCGCTGATTGACGCTCTCAAATACTTAGGGGTAGAATGCTATCAAAAAAATATGATCGTATCTGTTAAAGGTAAGCCGAAGTGTGGGGAAGTCGATGTAATAGGCGATGTGAGTTCGCAGTTCATCTCAGCGCTGCTGCTGATAGCTCCTCTAATCGAACATGGAGCCACTATCAAATCTGTCACAGCAGTTCGATCCGAGCCTTATGTGTTTTTGACGCTGGATGTGCAAAAAAAATTCGGAGTCAAAGTGGAAAGCTTTGGAGACGTGAGATTCGAGGTTCCATCTCAACGGTATAGACCAACCACTTTTAAGGTTGAAGGCGATTGGAGTTCAGCGTCCTTTTTTTTAGTTGCTGGCGCAGTTACAGGTAGGGTAGCCGTAAGTGGTCTAGATCTAAAAAGCATACAAGCCGACAGGGTGATAATTGATGTTATGGAGATGATGGAAATTAGGGTTGAAACACAGGGGGAAACGATTACGGTCAGAAAATCGGTTCCCAAGCCGATAAAATTTGATGTATCCGACTGTCCGGACCTATTCCTTCCACTCTGTGTTCTTTGCGCGAGAGCAGATGGTGTGAGCGAAATAACTGGAATAGGTAGACTAAAGTTTAAAGAATCAAATAGAGTTAAAACTATGGTAAAATGTTTGGAAAAGATGCGTATTAAAACAATAATAGAAGACGGGTCCTTGAAAATATTTGGCTCTAAACCGATCGGCGCAAAGATAAACCCTTTTAACGACCATAGGATAGCGATGGCTTCGGCGATACTCGGCCTAACAGCGGAAGGGCAGACGGTGATAACGAACGCAGAATGTGTAAGCAAGTCCTTCCCAAACTTTTGGCGCGTAATAAAAGGTTTGAATGCCAACTTGGAGGGAGTTGCATGAACGCGAACACTATAGGTGTGGCGTTCAAAGTAACATGTTTCGGGGAAAGTCACGGAAGATGTGTGGGTACAGTCGTGGACGGATGCCCAGCAGGCCTTGAAATCTCGGAAGATACTGTTCAGAGGGAGCTGGAAAGGAGGAGGACGGGTCAAAGCATCTATGCGAGCCAAAGAAGGGAGGAAGATAGAGTAGAAGTTGTTTCAGGAACATTCAATGGGTTCACTACTGGTGCTCCAATATGCATGATTGTGTGGAACAAAGACATAGAATCTAGCGCATATGAAAAAATAGAGTTTACACCAAGACCAGGACACGCCGACTTCACCGCCTTTACCAAATTTGGAGGCTTCAACGATTACAGAGGTGGAGGCAGGTTCTCTGGCAGGATTACAGCCGGTTTTGTGATGGCAGGAGTAGTTGCAAAAAAATTGTTAGCTTTATTGAATATCGAAATCCTCGCATATACGTTGGAAATCGCCGGCATAAAGGCTGAACCGAAGACGATAAAAGAAATCATAAGTAACGTTGAAAAGAATTCGGTTAGATGCCCTGACCTCACCGCTGCAGAAAAAATGATTAAAAGCATTCAGGCGGCAAGGGACGAAGGAGACAGCGTAGGAGGAGTAATAGAAAGTGTGTCTCTTAATGTGCCGGTTGGCCTCGGCGAGCCGATTTTTGATACCTTAGAAGGCGACTTGGCTAAAGCACTTTTCGCAATTCCTGCAGTAAAGGGGGTTGAATTCGGGTCCGGATTCAAGCTTTCGAGTATGAAGGGGTCAGAAAGTAACGATGTCTTCACAGTTAAGGGAGGAAAAGTGATCACAAAAAGTAACAGCTCCGGCGGAATCCTAGGAGGAATAAGTAACGGAATGCCAATCCTATTGAGAGTAGCCGTTAAACCCACGCCTTCTATCCAAAAAAGTCAAGACACCGTCGATCTCAAGAAGATGGAACCTGTAAAATTAAAAGTTGAGGGAAGACATGATTCATGTATTGTGCCACGTGCTGTACCGGTTGTTGAGAGCATGATTGCGATCGTACTCGCAGACCACACTATAAGAGCCGGATTACTACCCAGAGTTTTAAGAGGCGGTGGCTTTGACAAGTGAAGAAGAAATAGCTCTACTTAGGAAAAGGATAGATGCCGTAGACGAGCACATTATGAAGCTCTTATCTGAGAGAGTTAACCTCGCTAAAGACATCGGGAAAGTAAAAAAGAAGTTTAACAGACCAGTTTTAGACTCTGGAAGAGAAACCGCAATTTATAAGAAAATTGAAGATAGTGCAAAGCAACTTGGGACAAGTCCAGAAGATTGCATAACCGTTTTTAAAGAAATAATAAAGTTGTGCAGAAACGCGGAAAACATCAAGGACAACGCAGATTAAAAGGAGCAACAGTTTATCCAGAGTAAATGGACGATTTCAGTCTCTTTATGCAATGGATACATGTCAAACAAACTGATTTCTAGAAGGGAACGGAAAGATGATGACAAAAGTTCCCGTCTGCGGTGGCCTATCCTAGATTATCGAGGTTCTTCCTTAATCTCTCCATTTCATTTGTGAATCTATTCTTGTTCTTGCTCTTCACTATTTTTAACCATTTCCTAACGTTGAACTCAAATCTTTCTTCAATTCTATCTACGTCCGGAAAGCTCATTTGCAGCTCAGAATAGAATTCTGGGTCAGAGTGTACAACGTTATCCACTAGGTTAAATAGCGTTTTGAAGCTGGTTCCGCTAACCTTCTTCAATTCTTTCAGATTCATGTCCAACCAGGTTTCACAGGTTACAAACCCTATGAAATGCGAGAGCCCCAGTACCGTGCTCATAAGATAGTCGTGCTTTTTAGGTGACATCACACTCACTCTGAACCCCCTTTCCTCAAGCCATTTCTTGAACCCTACTGCAAAATCCTTTTCTTTATTATTGGTTGGGGTAAGAATAAAGTTTTGGTTACAGTCTGTTACAGAGGGACCGAACACTGGATGTGTCCCAAGGGTCACACAGTCTTTGATGTATCTGTGCATTAACTTTACAGGAGACTCCTTCACTGATGTTATGTCGATTATTATCTGCCTAGGCTTCAGATAAGAGCTTATTTCTCTTATAACAGACTCAAAGTTTTGTTGAAGGACAGAAATCACAACCATGTCGATGTCCTTCACTGCTGCAACGTTATCTTCTGCAACTTCAATTTCTGGTATATCTTCCTTAAGCTTAGCTAATTTGCTTTGAGTCCTACCTGAGACCACAACCCTGAAGCCTTCTTTGACAAAAAATCTCGCGAACCATCGCCCCATCTTCCCAGCTCCGCCTATTATCGCAACACTCTTCAAGTTCATGGAAACATCTCAGCTATCTTCTTCAACCCTTCTTCAACTTCCACATCCGGGACTGTTAGGGCAATTCTGAAGTGTTCCCTATAATCTCCGAAAGCGGTTCCAGGGGTTACGGCGACGCCCTCATCAAGCATTCTAAGAGCAAACCTCTCCGAGTCTCCACCGCATCTTGGAAACAGGTAGAAGGGTGAATCAGCCTTAGAAAATTCCAGTTTACTTCTTGAAAGAATGTCGTAAGCCAGCTCCACCCTTTTTCTATACACTTCTTTAACTTCATCTGCAATTCTATCCCTCAGCTCCAGAGCTTTAATGGCAGCTTCTTGAATGAACTGTGGAACGCAAGAAATAGTTATCTGATTTAACCTCGTGAGTTTTTCAGCCAATTCTTTATTTGATATCGTGAAGCCTATTCTCCACCCCGTCATCGCAAAAGTCTTCGAAAAACTGTTTACAAAGATATTGTCCCTTGGAAAATCTAAGATACTCCTTACTTTAAGGAAGCTTATGTCGCTGTAGGATTCGTCTGAAAGAATAGGTAAGCAGTTTTCTCTTGACAATTCAACTATTTTTTCAACGGTCTTTCCGTCCACAACCTTGCTGGTCGGGTTGTTCGGATTGTTCAAGATTATCATCCTAGTTCTTTCATCTATCAGGTCATTCATCTTGTCCACGTCTATCTTCCAGTCCGACTTTAGTTCACATTTCAAAAGCCTTGTTTCCACCCCCATCTGTTGCGCCATAAGTGAATACGCATTCCAATGGGGAGATGGAAGAACAATGTTGTCACCTTTCTTAAGCGTGACAAACATCGATGAAAAAATTGCCCACTTTGATCCAGGCGCGATTGTTACATTTTCCGCCTTAACGTTGTAGATTTCGGCCAGCTTTTCTCTAAGTATTTTCTCTCCAGAAGATGAACCGTACTTTGTCTTTCCAGCTTTCATCGCTTTAAATGCTGTGTCCACAATTTCTTCATTCGTAGACTGATCCGGATCGCCCACGTTGAACTTTATTATCTTCCTTCCTTCATTCTGAAGCTTTATCACTTTTTCAGCGATCTCATACAGCATCTTCTTTCGCCTTCGGATAAGAACCTAATATCTTCAAAAAAGTTGAATTCATCCCCAATTCTTTCAAAGCCTTCTGAACCCTTTCCTCTCCCCTGTGACCCTCAAAGTCGAGGTAGAAGTTATATTCCCAAGGCTTTCCGATTATGGGACGAGACTCTATCTTCATGAGATTTATGTTTCTCTTAGCAAGTGGTACAAGTGCTTTTAGAAGAGCTTTAGGAATGTCCTTTGTTGAGAAGATTATCGAAGTTTTGTCATTGTCCGTCATCTTGTGGTCCCTGCTGAATATGACCAAAAACCTAGTATAATTTTGGGGGTTCGTTTCTAAATGCCGTGCTAGAACATTCATGCCGTATATTTGAGCCGTCCTTTCACTTGCAATCGCTGCCGCGTTCCTCAGATTTCTCTCCTTAATCATCTTAACACTACCTGCAGTATCGTAAGTAGGTGTCACAATGCATCCCAGCTCCTCCAGAAACTTTCTACACTGCGCCAAGGCTTGAGGGTGAGAGTAAACCTCTTTCACAGAGGTCATTTCTTTCTCGCATGAAATAAGACAGTGAGCTACCCTGAGTATTATCTCCCCGCAGATTTTAAGGTTTGACTGCAGCAGCAAATCGTATGTTTGAAAAATGCTTCCCTCAATAGAATTTTCCACTGGAACTATGCCGTACTTGACCTTCTTTTCTTCTACAGCTTTAAAGACGTCAGCTAACGTTTTACAGGGGAGCGTCTTCATCTTATCGCCAAAAAATTTGAATACGGCTTCTTCGCTATACGCTCCAAACTCTCCTTGAAAAGAGACCATTATTTTATCATGAATCATCCAATCACCTAAAATGCACTTTAGACAACCAGAGCACTGATAATGTGGTGGACCTTTCTTCACTAAGTTTAAACTCTTTTTTATCTATTCTCTTGCGCATGGTTGGTATCTATCCAGTTGGAAAATGTCTATATAAATTATTAGTTCTATATTTCTTAAGGATCTGATTCTGTTCAGCATACAGTTCATCGAAACCATAATAAAAGCGAAAAAAAAGTTTGTAAAAAATGAGCACCAAGAGAAGGATAACGCACTAAACTTTCCTTCGAAACATATTAAACAGCCAGATTTTCCGGGATAACGTTTTTAAAAGATACTTAGCCCAATAATTGAGCTTATGACAGAGATTATTCCAATAGCTATGAACAAGCCATATGAACCGATTCTCAACCATTTTTTAAGAAGAGAGGACAACTACTTTTGTCCCAAGAATCGTTCCAACACCAACTGTGCTTGCGAAAGCAATCCTTATTCCAAGAAGCATTGAATCCCAATATTTTTCGGCGGATAATGTGATCGTAGATATCTGATTTTTGTCGCCAAGCTTTCCGAGGGTTACTAAATAAAAAGAAGAGAGGGAAACGAATAAATTAGATTGAATGAAAAATAGGCTTAATATTGTTAACTCACAGCTAAGGATAGACAAGTCTTGCAACCATCGATTAAAAGGAGATAGATGATAGCAGTTTTTTAGGCCAAATGTTGAGGGCTCAAAAACTAAGCCCCCATTCATCCGTCAAGAACCAATTGATGGAGAATTTTGGCCAAAACACCCAAATAATTAAATAATATAAGCTTTTAACAAATCTAACTAAAATTAAAGTCTTGCCTAGATTTAATTAGGCGATGGTTGGTGTTCAATAAAATATGTTCAATCATTACCGCCAAAGAAGAAATGATCGATATTCTCTGTAGGCAGATATCAGCTTGCTAAAGTTTTTCTTTGCTGAATAAGCTTCTGCGAATAGATCAAATGGTAACATTCGTGTACTCCTTTACCGTCTTATAAAATTTAATTTCACACAACTTCTGTGACAGCTAGTTTGGTGAGATGGCCAGAAATTCGAAAATTGCATTAAGGTGAATACAATATATAAATTTTATATAAGCCCCTAAGTAATTATCTATTGTGAACAGTGGAGTAAACAAGAGAGAAATAGCTAAGACGTTTTTCTGTACAAGTTTGTTAGAAAACGCAATATCCAAAGCTTATGAGAGCCTTGCTGATACCGTTAATGATGCTATTGTTAAGAAACTTTTACTCTACATTTCAACTGACAGCCATAAGCATTCACTTATCTTAAGCGCCATAGCTAAGAGCGTGGATGATTTCGAATTCAATCAAGATATCATAATCTGCGAAAATTCTATGGGTGCAGTATGGAGTAGACTAAAAGAATTGGCTATGAAGGAGACAATGGATTCTGGAGAACCAAATTTACCTCTGCTTGTAGAAAAGATGTCTCAGTTCGAGAGCTTTATAGGCGAAGAGAAGTATACTTCATTAAACCTTCAAATAGCTAAGCTTGAAGCGCAGGAGATAGGCATAGACGTAGGTCTGATAAGCACAATTGTAGACTGGATCATCGTAGATGAAGATAGACACGCGAAGATAATGAACGTGATCTATAAAAGAATAACAAAGTAGATCCTATTTAAGGCAGAAATGGGAAAGAAGAATATTAAATTTAGAACCCAAGCTTTCTTGTCATCTTCACTTGAGCTTTTGCCTCAAAGGTTTTATCGACATCCATTAGTAACTCCACGTAATGCCAAGTTCCAACATCTTCAGGCCTCTGGATCTAAGCTCTGAAAACAATTATACGGAAGCAATATCACACCCGAACCTATATTTTATTAAACAAAAGGATCCCCTTCACCTGACTTTCTTTATTTTTTCACCGCTGGAGTTCATTGATATGGTATGGTCTTGCCCTTGTTCTCCTTTCCAGATTTACTCAAAACTTTTATCGCGATGATTTGTGTTCCCTCAGCCTTTTCAGGTGTAACCGAAGCCCTGTTTTTTCTCTCGCTATAAGCGTACTTTTCTACGATCATGTTCAACACTTCAGCCTTCCTCGATGGATCATGAAGGAAATTAGCCTCTCCGAACGCTATCACACTTCGGTAGATTTGATCGTTTTCACATGGAGAGCTGCCGGTTACAAGTCCGGACGATTCGTCTACCTCAAAACATGCCTTAGGGTTAGACTTTATCATATCAGTCTTTCTCCCCTTTTTGGCGCAGTGAATATAAATCATCCCATTTGTTGGATCATAGATGTAGATGACTGGGACTACATATGCTTCGTTGTTCTGCGACAAACCTAATCTCCCCACTTTAGCTTCGATCAAGAATTCCTTGACTTTTTTGGCATCCATCTTTCTTTCACTTCTCAGCATAGGATACATATTCAAACACTAACCTTTGGAAGGTTTTTTACTTATAATCATTTCATAGCCTTTAATTGAAATTTTCAAGCTTTCTATTTAAAACCTTCACATTGTATATTAAACTGACCACCTCGACAAGTCTAACAGTTCTTCAGTAAAAGTGAAATTCATATACTACCTATTGAACAGCATTTATAAGATATTGAAGTTCTGTGATACATTGTGAGAGTCGGCATACTCTTCTCAGGTGGAAAGGATTCGTGTTTAGCCTTTTACAAAGCTAGAAGATATCATGATGTTGTCTGTTTGATCAGTCTAATTTCTAAAAATAAGGAGAGTTACATGTTCCATGTGCCCAATATTTCCATTACATCACTGCAGGCTCAGGCAATAGGCCTGCCTTTGATCCATAAGATAACAGAAGGAAAGAAGGAAGAGGAACTGTTAGATCTTGAGGCGGCAATATTGATCGCTAAAAAGAAGTTTGAAATCGAAGGGGTTGTTATGGGATCCATAAAATCAATTTATCAAGCTAGCAGGATACAGAAAGTCTGTGACAAACTTTCTCTTTGGTGCTTTAATCCTCTATGGTTAAGAGATCAGGTCGAGGTTCTAAGGGAAGGCCTATCAGCTGGAATCAAGACAATCATTTCAGGTGTCTTTGCTTATCCATTGGACATTAACTTCTTGGGAAAGACCATCAACGATGATATGGTAGCAAAATTAGAGATATATGCAAGGAAATATGGTCTTAACCCCGCTGGAGAAGGTGGCGAAATAGAGACAACAGTTATCAACGCACCCTTCTTTAAAAAGGAAATAGAAATCTTAGAGCACGATATAGTCTACAAAAATTACTCTGGATGGTTTGTAATAAAGAGAGCTAGGCTGATCAAGAAATGATTCTTATAGTTAACGTCTGCCTTGACAGATTAAGTGAGCTAGAATTCGTCGAACCGATCAGTAAAATTCTTGAAAAAGTAAATAACGTCTTCCAAGTAAAACATTATTTAAAAGTCAATTCAAATGAACTAATAAATGTAGATAAGATCATAATTTGCGGTACTTCCCTCAAAGACTTCGAATACCTTCACCATATTGAGGCTTTCAATTATCTAAATGGGCTAGGCAAGCCTGTTCTAGGTATCTGTGCAGGAATGCAGATAATAGCGAAGACGTTTGGTGGTGAACTGTTGGATAGAAAAATAATCGGCCAACATGAGGTCAAGGTTGTGAAGCAGAATCCTCTGTCATCTAGCGGGGAGTTCTATTCATATTTTCTGGTTTCTAAAATAGTTAAGGTAAATAGCAGTTTCGATGTGATCGCTACAACTGGTTGCATAGCAAGCATAATCAAACAGAAAGGCCAGGAAATATACGGCTGCTTATTCCATCCTGAAGTACTTAACGCAGAGCTGATTCTGAACTTTTGTAGAATCGTATAGTTTAAGTTTCAACAACTGGAGGATTGACGGAGGCTCCCCCCGCACGGATGCTGCGCTCGCAGTTTAACATTCGATACCGAAGAGAGTTAATCCATTTGGGTTCCTTTACACATGCACCTTCACTCAAAAGGGACGAAAGCGATTCTATTAAGATTGTTGCAACAGTCTTATTTCCATCAAGTGCGCTTGAACTGTCTATAATGTCGAATCTGACGTAGTCCAGGTGCACTTCTTTGACTTCAATTATCTTTTTGAGTTCTTTAACTATTTTCCTTTCAGCACCTGAGTTCCTATTTATTATTATGAACCGGTAGGAATTTATATCATTTTGGAATATTATTCTTTCTTCTTTTTTTCATCTTTAATAATCGAGGTATTTCATTATCTCCCACGGTGTCACGTATAGACAGTACTGGTTCCAATCGTTCGTCTTGTATTCTATGAAGGCATCGAATATGTGGCTCCCAAGTGTTTTATGAATCACTTCATCACCCTTCATCTCCTCCAAGGCGTCCTTTAACGTTGTTGGGAGCTCCTTTATCCCCAAAGATTTTCGCCTTTCGGGAGACAGTTTGTAGACGTCTTCGTCAACAGGGTCGCCTGGATCGATCTTCTTCTTGACTCCATCAAGCCCGGCCATTAGAATGCATGAGAATGCGATGTAGGGATTACACGATGGGTCAACACCCCTGTATTCAACGCGCTTTTGAGAGACGTGCTCTGGCCCCTTGTAGTACAGTGGTATTCTTGCCAGTGCAGACCTGTTACGACGGGACCACATGATGTAGATTGGGGCCTCAAAGCCTGGGACAAGCCGTTTAAAAGAACTGACTGTTGGGCAACATACCGCTGTCAAAGCTCTGGCGTGCTCCAGTAGCCCGCCGATAAAGTATCTTCCAGTCTGGCTGAACTCCCCGTATTCGTCATTCTCATCGTACATAACATTTTCTGAACCCTTCCATAAAGAAGCATGGACATGCATTCCGCTAGCGTTGTCGAGATAGACGGGTTTCGGCATGAAGGTAGCTATCAACCCGTATTTTTTGGCTACATTTTTAGCTACAAACTTGTAGTATAATGCTTTATCGGCCGTGTCGATCAAGCCTCCGTAGCGGAAGTCGATTTCAAGCTGGCCAGATGTAGCTACCTCATGATGATGTTTCTCGATTGAAAAGCCAAAGTAATCCTCAAGTATTGAAGAGACTTCATTGCGATATTCGCAAGTTGTGTCTTCTGGAGGGGGCCTAAAGTACGCTTCCTTAGGTCTGAGAATGAAACCTCCAGGAGTGATCTCATTTGATTGGGGTACAACTCTTGGGGCTCCCCAAGAATCCCCTTCACCTCCTTTCGGGCTTACCCAAAGGTCCCAAACCAGCTTGGTAGGGTCGATTGATGAGAAGACGAAGTATTCCAATTCGGGGGCGAAGTATCCAGTATATCCCATTTCTTTTGCCGCTTTCACAGCTCTTTTCGCAACATATCCCCTCAGACATACTTCAGAGGGCTCTTTACCACCGTAGGCTTCATAGACATCTCCTATGATGATTGCGCTCTTCTGGTTTGCATCAGTAGTCCAAGGGATTACAGCTAAAGTCTTTGGATCTGGCATAAGGATCATGTCTGAATCTTCGATTGATTTGAAGCCTCTGATCGAAGATCCATCGAAACCTAGACCCGATGTAAAAGCGTCGCCATTAATATACTCCTTTGCAGGTAAGACCATGTCCTGCATCAAACCCCGCATGTCCACGAAGGTCGAGTGCACCCAGCGTATATTGTTCGTTTTCAAGGATTCAATAGCCTTTTCTAAGGGCTCAGCATCTTTCATGTCGCTCATTTTTATTCAATGGATTGACTTTCCCTTTTGATATATATATAAATCTTTTGAGTTATATATATAAATATTTAAAATTTTCGCACTTTAATGAATACTTATATATCTATTAATAAAAAGTATTTGTGAGAGAAAACGTTGGAACCCGCTTCACTTGAGAAGTTCGATGAAGTTGATCTCCGAATTATTAATCTACTTCAAGAAGATTCGCGCCTAAGTTTTAACAAGATAGCAAAAAAATTAGGGATATCCGTCGGAACAGCATATAACCGCACCAAAAACTTAGAAAAAAAAGGAATCTTAAAAGGCTATACCGTCCTCGTGGATCCCGTTAAACTTGGATACGCTATGACTGCCATCATGTTGATCCAAGCTGAAGGAGCTCACCTCTTAGAGGTAGAAAGTGAGATTGCAAAAATTGATAATGTTGCTATTGTATATGATATTACAGGAGATTTTGATATCGCAGTGACTGTAAGGTTTAAGAACAAATTCGATTTAAACGTCTTCGTAAAGAAACTCTTAACCATACCTTATGTGAAAAGAACAGTTACAAACGTCGTTCTTAACGTTGTAAAGGAGGACTTTAAAGTCAAAGTTTCTTGAAACCTATAAGCTTTAAGTTTTGAGAACTTTTCGTTGCTCTTGACATAGATTAAAAACCTTGTTGGAGAGAGCTTTTTCCATTTTACTATAGCGTATGATCCCATTATTTTACTATCTTACTTAATTATATAAGACTCGATCATCTGGCTACAATTTTGGGTTAGCATCCGATTTTATTAAAAAGGTTTGATCTGGGAATTATCTTTATGATTTTAATTTTGACAAAAGTCTGGTAAATATTGATTATGGACAAATAGGCTATCAGGTCTGTTAAGTCGGTGTTATGTTGCGTTGTGTGTTAAATTTGCTGTTAAATTTAGATTTTTTAACGCCAAAAACTGTGTCTGGCTTTTATCCCATCATTTTCCAGCAGTTTGAAAAAATAATCTAACACTGGGATCTTGGGCAGCTTCTTCCCCCGCCAGTCAACATAGTCGACTTGGTTTAATCGCCACCTCTTCTCCGGACTTATCGCTTAATCCACAAGGTAATAAAGGAAGTGCAAGTTAAATAGCATCCGTACTTCTAAGGGAATCAAGAATTGTTAAAGTGCCAAAAATAGTTAAACTAAATTGCGTTTTGTCTATCATTTTGCTACTATCACCATTTGAAAGTTTATAGGATGGCTGTCTAGTGGGTTTTTTGCGATGCAGGACCCTAAGATAAAGAACAACTATTTCACTTATCCCGACCGTCGTCCTCCAAAGGTAAAGGATAAGGGGGAGATAGATAGAATTCTTAAAACCCACAAAGATCTGCCTTTTAAAGCAGTTGCCGACATATGTGGTGTCAGAATAAAGCTGATGACAAATTCTAGCCACGTGTATGAATACTGGAAGCTTAACTGGTTTCCTGGTTCAAAGGAAGATAAAATAGACGGCTGGATCTATGACATTAATGATGTTGAAGACTTAGAGCCGTCCATCTACTATGATTTTAAAACAAGCAGGGTTCTTATAGTTAATTGTGAATACTATGGAGCAGCAAAATCCGCTGGCGCACTGGGTTTGTCAACGCGTCTGTTGGAAAAAAGAGGAGGGTACGCGATTCACGGCGCATGTGTTGGCGTACCTAACAGTCACGGCTATGACGGAGTCGTCATCGTCGCACCAACAGGCACGGGTAAGACTTCACAGTTCCATGAACTAATATATAATATAAGAGATGCTAAAGTTCACTCTGACGACTATGTCTTTGTCTTCTTTAAACCTGATCCCATTGCCTACGCTACAGAAAGTTGGCTCTATATGAGGTCTGAGATCGCCCTTAATCACCCAATATTTACCAAGTTCTTCAACGATTTACCACTCGAAAACATCGTGAACGAGAAAGCCAAATGCGCTCAATACTCTATAGAAAGCGAAAAGATAGGTGAATGCTATAAAGCTGTAATGAACGGGGAAAGAAAATGCGTCTTCGACCTAAACGCGGACAGATGTTATTGGTCATATGCCAACTCTAGGGTTATGTTTCCAAGGGACCGTTTTCCTATGATGATAAAAGACGCCTTAGGAAACCTCGTCGAAGTTCCCAAGGGGAAAGAGAACCTATCAAACGAATGTCGTGTAAAATATGTGCTGCTCTTAACTCGCGATGACACCACAAAGCCTGTAACACTTCTGGGCATAGATGAAGCGATTAGGGTGCTCAAGGAAGGGAAGTTTATAATACGACCGGGTTCAGGCCCACCTGAGAAATGGGGGCAGTACGGTTACGAGCCTTTCTATAACCCGTATCCACCAGAGCACAACCTGGGCGCTGAAGAAGCTTTCTTTAGAAAACTTTACAGCTGCGGTGTCTCATTCTATCTACTGAACACCGGGACATACGAAGGAAAGAAGCAGACAATACACCAGACTCACATGTACATTAGGCACATTGTCGAAGACTAGCAGCCAAACTCTTGGGTCTATAGGATGCGCTATAGCTGCGCTTTAGTTATTGCAACGTTATCTATAACCAATGCAGGTGTCAATATCGGTGTTTCCACTTCCCACCATTCAATCCACTTTCTTTCTTTGCCGATCCCCTTGATGTTCAGCAGCTGTCTCGGTACGTTGTCGCTTATCCTTATTCCATTGATAGCGTACTTTATTGAACCATTTTCGATAAGAAAAGTCGCATCTCTTGGAAGCGTTGAATATTCTCCTGCCACATAATTCTGGTACCTTGTATACCAGTTGTTCGTAACATAGACCCCTTTCTTAGTTTCTCGAATCATTTCATCCAAATCAGATTTTCCTGACTTGACGACGAGGTTCCAAGGATGAGGAGCGATGATGCCCGCATTTCCAGTAGTCTTCGTACCGTATTTCTTTGCTGTAGACGAATTATGAAGGTAAGTCTGTAACGTTCCCTTGTCTATTATGCCCGTTCTCTGAGTTGGAACACCTTCATCATCAAATGACCTGCCTGCCAGTCCTCCTTCAATTGCTCCATAGTCTTCGAGCGTTAAATCCTCGGTCGCAATCTTCTTACCCAAAGAATCCTTTAAGAAAGAGGTTCCAGCATCAACACGGAAAGCCGAAGAAGAGTAACCCACTATTTCTAGGAAATCTGCTGTTACAGTAGGCCCCATTATCAGCGTATATTCGCCCTCTTCCCAATGGCCGGTCTTCTGAGATTCTTTGGCGAATCTACCAGCGGTGCTTCCCGCTTCAACTCCGTTGAAGTTCGGAAGTGAAGCAGCACAAGAAAGCCCGTGACCACTTGAGTTAGTGCCTGAAAAAGCTCTTACGTTTATCGATATCGAGGTCACCTTGTCCGAATTTTCCGCTCCTCCTGAAGTCTTTATTTTGTACGATTCTGTGTTCGCCGTTAAGACCCCAGAAACTCTTTCAGCCCCTTCCCTGAGTGCGGCATTTATTGCCTCACCACCCAAGTCAACAATTTTTTCTCCCAACTTCTCTATTCTACTATCGTAGTTTCTTGAAGTAGAAATAGATTTAATCTTTGGAAGAGGAACGTAATCCACACTTTTTTCTGTGAATTTTATGCTGGAAAACAGTCGCTCGACAAAGCTGTCTAAATTGGATTCATTTACAGTGGATGTTGCACCTACAACTTTTTTTTCTTCTTTTGCCATATATAGGAACACAACCACTTCTTTCAGTGTATCAATCACCGTAACGGAATTATTGCTGAACCTCAGCATCGATTCTTCGCTGTAAGCCGAAATAATTGAGATATCGTCGGGCTTTAATGCGAGAGCTTTCGAATACGTCGCTTCAGTTATCCTATCTAGAATTTCGACGCTCATCTGGTTTTCACCATCATGTTCCTAAACCTTAGGCTGGGGCCGCCTGCCCAGACGGGAGCGCCCTGTGAAGGGTCTCCTTTACCGCAGGTCGCGGCCCAAAAATCTAAGTTATTTCCGCGAGCATCAAGACTGCTCCACAACCTTTCTGTCGCTACTTCAATAATGGGATTGACAAGGGGATTCACTATTTCACCCTTTTCTATTGCGTAAGCTTCATGCCCCACATATCTTTGGTTCTGCCTTATGTCATCGATGTTCCATTCCATAAAAGAGTTGATGAAGATGCCGTGTTTGACTTCTTTTATGAGCTCATCAAAAGTATAGTCTCCGGCTTCCACGAAAGTATTTGCCATGCGTATAATAGGCTCTCTGTCGAACCCAACCGATCGTGCTGCGCCATTGCTCTTTGTCTTGAACGTTCTCGCGGTAGTTCTATTGTGTAAAAGTTCGTTTACAACACCGTTTACAACGAGTTTCCTCTTCCTAGAAGCAATCCCTTCATCATCATATAGGTAGAAGCCGTACGAATTAGGAATAGAAGGATCGTCGCTGATATTAGCCTGTTCACTTCCAATTTTTCTCCCGACGTCGGACGGTTGTAAGTAGGATTCGCCCGCTTGCGCGGCCTCTCTCCCAAGTATCCTGTCAGCTTCAAAGGGGTGTCCGATGGACTCATGTGCCATTATACCTGTGACTTCTGAACCGGTTATTATATCGTAGCTGCCTGGAACCATCTTACGGCCTTCGTCAATAATGTCCTTTATTACTTTGGTTTGGTGTTCCAATCCATTTCTAATCTTGAGTTTCTCAAGTAGCTCCCATCCACCACTGCCTCCATACTCTATTGACTTCTGAGCCATTTTATCACCTTTCATCCCTGTTAAAAAACCTGAGACATACAGTCTTGGCACATACCCTTCTACGTGCGCTCCCTGAGAATTTTCAAAAATCTTGCTATCAAAAGAAATTTCCATTTCTATAAATCTCATTGGGATGTACTCCTTTCTTTCTATAATAATGCCGTCTAAATCCTTCAATGTTTTAATCATGTCTTCAAAGTTTCTATCTTCAAGCTTCTCCTTCTCTTCAGCCTGCCACTTTTTCTTTACCTTTTTTTCCCTGCTGAACTTTATCTTATTCTTGAGAAGCTCTGAGGTTGCCTTCGCTTTCTTGACAGTGTTTTCGACAAGTTCCCTTATTTGAATTCTGTCAAGGATATTCGTAGCAGAGAAGGCGAGTCCACCATTTAGTATGACTCTAATGCCAAGTCCCAAAGATTCACCGATTGCAATGGGCTGCTGCTGCCCATTTTTGAGCATACATACTATGTGCTCGTCTGATTGGATACGTGCTTCAGCATATTCAGCTCCAGCTTTTTCCGCTACTCCAATTGCATAAGATGGCAGTTCCGAGTCTATGTTTTGTGTTTTCACGAATAGTAATTGCGTAAAAGGTTACTATTTAACATTTTTGTTGAATGGTGGAAGAACCTGTGAATGTTTTTGTTAAGCGAAAAAGATGCCTTTTAAAAGGTTATATAATCTTAGGACGTAAGAAGGATGAAATATATGAACTTGCAGGTTTTGGCGATAAACGATCCATACTTCATGTTCGCGTTGGGATTTCTGGCAGTTGCGTTCGGTCTTTTAGGCTTGCTAATTCTGTTTTACGAGGTTAAGTTCAAAGATACTAAAAAATATTAAGTTAACTTCTCTTTTATAACACCGTTTCTTTTTCTAAAATACCATATTTCTGCTTTAGCTCCGAAAGCTTTAGACCATCTTATAAGCTCTTCTTTTTCCAATCTCCCCATCCTCGCTTTGCCACACTTTACCTGCACTAAGATCGTTTTTCCGTCTCTTCCGGCAAAGACGTCTACGGGGCCATGGGACATCGCACTTCGACTGCATACCCAACCGTCCTCCCTCAGCATTGACATTACCTTATATTCTCTGCTTCTTCCTTTATAGTACGGTGTACTAACCATCCTACCGAACACTATATTAAAGCAAAGGTTATGAACGTTACTGAAGGTGTGACGAATTGAGTTCGGAATATCTTTTTGAACAACCTGTAAAGTTAAACTTTATTGGGATAGAAGACGGTTTCCTTGTCTTCAGAGATGGTGATGCCCTTTCTGGTCTAACTCTTAATGTCTCTTCGATAACCGTCGCTATCACAACGCATTCAGGCAAAGAAATTGCGATAGCTAATTTGATCAAATCTCCACAGTCTTCTTTTGTGATTTTGGACGCGAAAAAACTCTATATTTTGTCTTCAAAGGATTCAGCGGTCGTATCAGTAGAATACTATTCGAAGGATGAGGTCAAACCCTAAGAATTGATTAAAACGTTTAAAGTCTTTCTTTGACAGGATCAACAAGTTCGTTAAGACTGTCTCTTTTGATTTCCGCTGTCAAATTGAGACTTATCGCAACTATACCACTTGCGAAAAAGTCTTGAAATGTGCGATTGTCTCCATAATTAATTCCTGAGATAACAATATCAGGTGTTTGCCTCAGAATGGAATGGATTCCAAGCATGACAGCGTCAGCAGGACTACCCGATACCGCATAAGCTAGAGTACTTTGATACCTTCACTAAAGTACCCGTCATCATTGGTGCTAAAATAGTCTTCATTCATTAGGATCTTGGTTCAGATTTATCTTATAAACTTGATCGGGGAACTACCTCCTAACATTATCTAATCTTTCAAGTTCTTTGATGATCTTTAACCTCTTCCTCTCCAATCTTTTCAACTTTATTTTAAGTACTGTCTTTCTTAATTCAAGGTCTTTTTTATCTACAACCTCCTCTTTTCCAGGTTTTGGTTTCACTATGTAGAATTCGATCGCCTGAATTTCGTCATCAATAATGATCTTTGGTATGACCTTCTGGGTCAGATAATAGACCTTCCTTGGCCGACCTCCTGTACCTTCAATATTTCTGGAGGTTACAATCTCTATTCCCTCTAACGCTGTAAGATTTTTTAAAACTGCCGGTACAGAGATGTTAAGCATTTTAGCTAATTCGTTCATTGTTAATGGTTCCTTGCAAAGCATCTCTAACATCTTGAACCTATTGTAGGTTCCGATAATTTGAAAGAGCTGTTTGATGCTATCTTTACTCATCAACAGTATATGATATAGAAATCTTTATAAAGTTAACCTTTAGTTAATTAACTGATGGTAAGCAATGGAAGAGGAAAACAACAACAAAAAATATGAAGACTTCTTTGAAGAACTGGAAGAGATGATAGATAACGCTCTGGAGGACGTGGAGAAATCGATGAGAATGCTTCTCAGAAGTGAGGATGTGAAGGAGCTTGATAAACCAAGATTTTATGGCTTTTCAATACAGATGAATGATAATGGCATGCCGAAGTTAACGAAATTTGGAGACAGCCTTATGCAATCTAAAGACGTAAGGACTCCCTTTTACGATCAGTACATTGACAAGGAAAGGAAGGAGCTCGTTGTTATCTTCGAATTGCCAGGAATTGAAAAGGAAGAAATACAGCTTAAATCTTCAACGAATAAACTGGTGCTTGATGCCAAGGACGAAGATCGATCATATAATGCAGAAGTAATTCTTGACTCTGAAGTGGAGCCGTCTTCTGCATTAAGTGCATTCAAGAACGGAATCTTGACTGTAAAATTTAAACTTAAGGAATTTAAAGACGGGTTTACAAATATAAGCGTCATTTAGTAGTAGTGGTGACGGACATGAGCGATTTAATAAAACTTCAGGTAATGGAGGCTTATACACGCGATGTAGGCCGTGGAATAGCTAGGGTAGACTATTCGATTATGGACCTTCTACAAACTCATACGGGTGACGTAATAGAAATTAGAGGTAGAAAGAAAACTGTTGCAAAAGTTCTGCCAGTGCACCCATCCGATGAAGGAAAAGACATTATAAGAATCGATGGTATCACACGAAATAACGCAGATGTTCCTTTAGGAGACACGGTCATGGTAAGGAAAATCAATGCCCTTCCAGCTGAAAAGATCACTCTTATACCACCTGAAGGTTATCCTCCCTTAGATAAAAGGTACTTTGCAGAAGTTCTTGAGAGTCTTGCTGTTACAAAAGGAGACAACATTATGGTCCCCTATTTTGGCAGTAAGTTGATCTTCAACGTAATCTCAATTGCTCCAAATGTTGATTCTGTTATAATTACCAAGAGAACCGAGTTTGTGATCTCAGAGAGAGGGGAGGCCTTGAAGGGTGTTCCGCAAATCACCTATGAAGACATAGGCGGTCTTAGGGATGAAATACAGAAAGTGCGTGAAATGATAGAGTTACCCCTAAGACATCCTGAAATCTTCGAGCGCCTCGGAATAGAGCCTCCAAAGGGTGTATTGCTATTTGGCCCACCAGGAACAGGTAAAACATTGCTGGCTAAAGCGGTTGCAAATGAAAGCAACGCATACTTTGTCAGTATTGGTGGACCCGAAATAATGAGTAAATATTACGGCGAATCAGAAGCAAGATTAAGAGAGATATTCAAGGAAGCTAAAGAGAAGTCTCCATCTATAATTTTTATCGACGAAATCGATTCTATAGCACCTAAACGTGAAGAAGTCACCGGAGAGGTTGAACGAAGAGTAGTAAGCCAGCTTTTATCACTTATGGATGGTCTTGAGGCAAGAGGAAAGGTTATAGTCATAGCAGCGACGAATAGACCTAATGCGATTGATCCTGCATTAAGAAGACCTGGCCGCTTTGATAGGGAAATTGAGTTAAAAGTTCCTGACAAGAAGGGAAGGTTAGAGATCTTACAGATCCATTCAAGGAACATGCCTCTCGCGGAAGATGTTGACATTGAAAGATTCGCCGCTATTACACATGGTTTTGTAGGAGCGGACCTGGAGTACCTCTGCAAAGAAGCCGGCATGAAGGCTATTAGAAGGGTTCTGCCCGAGCTTAAACTTGAAGAGGAAAGATTAAACTATGAAACGCTGATGAAGCTGCAAGTTACGATGTCCGATTTCGAGAAGGCTTTGAAAGATGTGCAGCCTTCCGCACTAAGGGAAGTGTTCTTGGAGACACCTAACGTTAAATGGGCTGAAATAGGTGGACTTGAGAGTGTAAAGAAGGAGCTTCAGGAGGCGGTTGAATGGCCTCTACGTTTCCCTGAAGTCTACAAGAAAGTCGGGTACGTGATGCCAAAAGGGATGCTGTTATGGGGTTTACCAGGCACAGGCAAGACCATGTTGGCTAAAGCAGTCGCGACAGAGAGTGAGGTCAACTTCATCAGTGTCAGAGGACCGGAGATCTTATCAAAATGGGTGGGTGAATCAGAAAAGGGCATACGTGAAGTATTCAGAAAAGGTAGACAGGCTGCGCCGTGTATAATCTTCTTTGATGAAATCGATTCACTGGCTCCTGTCAGAGGGTATGGTCTAGGAGAAAGCATGGTAACAGAGAGGGTCGTCAGCCAGCTGCTGACAGAACTTGACGGAATACAGGAGCTTCACGACGTTATCGTCCTTGGGGCAACGAACCGCATAGACATGGTTGATCCCGCACTGCTTAGGGCCGGACGTATCGACAAACTAATATTTGTTCCTCTACCAGACAAGGATGCGAGGAAACAGATTCTTGAGATACATTTCAAAGGTAAGCCTCTTGCTCCAGAAATTAATATCGAGAGGATCGCTGACGCGACTGATGGTTTCTCAGGAGCTGATCTTGCGTCGGTGGCGAATACTGCGGTATCACAGATTGTTCAAGAGTACATCTCAAGGTATCCTTCACCTGAAGACGCTAAGAAGCACGCTGACGAGGCTATCATAACACAGAAACACGTTGATGAAGCGATAAATAGAGTTCGCTCTACAAAAGAAGGAAAGATACCGGAAAAGGAGATAAAACCGTACTACAGGTAAAGCAAATTCTTTATTACATCCCTAATTTTTCCCATATGTAGATGAGAATAATAGGGAAAGGTACGTGGATAGACCTAGTAGGCTGTAAGGTTATTGAGAGAGAGAAGAGCCTTAACAGATCGCTGAATCTAATACGTGTCGAGAGCGGGCTCGGCGCTTCCGGCATTCCCCATGTAGGCAGTTTAGCGGATGCCGCAAGAGCGGCGGCTGTTCAGCTTGCCATAGAAAATCTTGGATACAAGTCAGAATTTATAGCTTTCTCAGATGACATGGACGGGCTCAGAAAGGTACCCTACGGTCTGCCCGATTGGTTAAGTAACTATTTAGTGTATCCTGTCTCTACGATACCTGATCCTTTCAAATGCCATGAAAGCTATGGGTCACACATGAGCTCCATGCTTATGGACGCCATGGACATGTGTGGCATCAAGTATACGTTCATGAGCGGACAAGACGTCTATAAGAGAGGCGCTTACAATTCCCAGATAGTGAAAATTTTAGAAAAAGTGGATGTGATAGGTAAAGCTATTGAAGAAATAACAGGGCAAACTAAATATGAAGAACAGCTACCATATTTTCCGATATGCGAAAATTGTGGCAGAATATATCTTCCAAAAGCTATAAGCTACGATAAAGGCAGCCAAAAAGTGTCATACAAATGTGAAGGGGCTGAGATAAGGAAGAAATTTATACAAGGATGTGGTCATGAAGGTGAGGTAAAGGTTACAGAAGCTCACGGTAAACTTGCTTGGAAGGTTGAGTTCGCAGCAAGATGGGCTGCTCTCGATATAAGATATGAAGCGTACGGTAAAGACATCGCCGATTCGGTTAAGGTCAATGACTGGGTGTCTGACAACATCTTGAACTATCCTAACCCATATCACGTCAGATATGAAATGTTCCTGGATAAAGGAGGGAAGAAGATATCCAAGTCCGCGGGAAACGTCTTCACTCCCCAGACATGGTTGGAGTATGGGACAACTCAATCGCTTTTACTTTTACTCTACAAGAGAATAGTTGGTACGAGAACTCTTTCAGTTTCAGATATACCGACCTATATGGACGAAGTGGATCAATTGGAGCAATTCTATTTTAGTAAAAATGAGTCCGAGGACATGAAGGACGTAAAGACAAGGGGACTGTACGAGTACATCAACCTACTAAGTCCTCCGGAAAAACCTTCACAGCATGTTCCATATTCTCTACTCGTACAGCTGTGCGCAGTTGCACCTGAAGGTAAAGAAATAGAATATGTAAGCAATAAGCTTAAGCAGTATGGGATGATAAAGGAAGTAGATCCAGAACTAACACAGAAAATTGGAATGACACTAAAATGGTCTAAAGAAATGCAGGCAGTCGAGAGAAAGAAGATGTTTCTAAATGATAGCGAAAAACAGCTTGTGAACGAATTCCTGGAAAGCCTTAATACACTAGATCCCAAACAGATACAGTTCGCGGTTTTCGAGGTAGCAAGAAAACATTCGTTGGAACCGAAGGATTTCTTTAAGCTCCTATATAGAATTCTGTTAGGCACGGAAAGTGGCCCAAGACTAGGTCCATACCTTGTCGACTTAGGTATTGATAAAGCACGAACCATACTGCTCACAACACTTGATGAACAATAATTTTTTATGCTAAAATTTTTTTGACGTTAAACCGCATTTTTCGAACCTTTAGTGATTTAATTAACAGATAATATAATCATGCACAATAATGTACAAGCCCTCGGACAAGGTCAATAAAATTAAAAAAGTGTCTACTGAATATAATGAACATTATTCCTTTTTAAAGGAAACAGGATCTTCTATAGACTCGAATTCTCTAAAGCCCAGAGTGTATAACATTACTCATTCAACAAATGTTGGCAAAAAAATTTCTAACTTCGGTATCGCTTTGGTAGCGTTACCTGATCCAACAATATCAGATGCGGTTGGATGGGCCCTTTTTATTTCAGGTCGATACATGCAGAAGAAGGCGCCGATTGTATTAAAAGACACCTTCAAAGAATTTAACAAAGTCAACGGAGAGTTAAAGAAAGCACGTTTTCTTTAGAATTAACTTTTCTAATCAACTTTTTTCGATTGACCCAAAGTGGAGAACGTTTTCCGATTTAATTAAGGAACTAAAGCGATTAAACGTTCCCCAACTTAGATAATATGTTAACCGGCCAGAACAGAATAAAAAAGATAAATCTAAACTTATCTTAGAAGGCTGTGAAAATACATGATAGCATTTTTAAGGAAATAGTGGGAATGAGATATGGGCCCGTGGCCCAGTACGGATTAAGGCATCGGCCTGCGAAGCCGGGGACCGTGGGTTCAAATCCCACCGGGCCCGCTTCTTCCATTTCTTTTCGATATAGAGACTTAACTATATCATATGGCACCGGCTTTTCTCAGTGAGTAGTTCTTCATTATAAGTTTAGAGAAATTAAATATAGCTCATAGAGAAACTATCGTAAAAAATAATTTATCTTCAGAGAATATTAACGATATTTTATTCGAGCGACCTAACATATAGCTTTTTTTTAACACTTTTAAATTCTTAAATATTCCAATTCTCATCTTTCTAAACAAATGGAAACTGAGGAAAGCTATCTATGCTTGGGTTGACGTTTCTGAAAACCTTAACTTTGGCATTCTCAGAATCCCTGTCCAAAGTGTGACTAAGTTATACTATGTTACCATTAAGTCATAACAGTTCGGAGCTTAGCGCCAAGCAAGAATTATAATGACAGCGAGAATAACTGCTATCAGGGCCAAGACGACCAAGCGAAGAATCCCATTCCGTTCCCAAATCATTATACTGGCATTGATTTGCGTGAAGGGGTTCCTGGAGTTAAGTATTCTCACCAGCTGCAATGCCTCTTCGTACACAAACTGTCCTCCATCAACCAAGATTATGTTATAACCCTTAATTACGAACGAGTGCACCTTAACTGCGAAGGGTAGGCGTGATCTACTATTGACCTATTCACGAAACTGATCTTCACTCATTAGGCTTTTACCACCATTTATTATATAAACGTTATATTTTTCCTTTTCCTTGAGAATGAAAATAAAGAAAGACCACACATGCTGTTTATACTTTGGTTACCCTCCCTTTTTGTTCCAATTCGTATTTGTAACCATTGACGTAATCAAAACCCTGGAAATTATGATATTAAAACGGTCAAAAATGATGTCTTAGAAGAAACTTTTGGATCATGACCACTCTATTCCAACTTAGCTTAACGCTTTGTTTGCTAACAAAAAGTTGTTATAAATAAGTTGGATGTTAGAAAACAATAATAACATTTAATTGCGTAAAAACTTTGTTCAATTTTAATGGGGTCGGTGGGATTTGAACCCACGTCCGCGCGGTCCCAAGCCGCGCAGCGTAGACCAGACTGGCCCACGACCCCTTACTCATGTCTTACGGAATATTGTGTATATAATTATTGATTTGTTCTTAAACATTTTTTAGTTGTCTAACCATATCTTGATGGTTGGTTGGCTATAATGTCTGATGACCTCGTCAATTTTGAAAGTGTCTATTCGGCTCTTGGATCAAATGAACGTTTGACCATTTTAAGGGATCTGAATAAAAGCGGTTCCCTTTCTTATACTGAGTTAAAGAATAACTGTGGTTTTGTTAAGAAAAGGGAGTCCGGTAGGTTTGCCTATCATTTGAGACTTCTCTCTGCTGTTAACTTAATTTCCTTGAATAAAAATACTCGAAAATATTCTCTGACACCTTTTGGAAGAGTAGTACTTACCGTAACAAATGAGTTGAAGGATGCGGCACTTCAGTCATCAGGTAAAATTTATGTTAGAACATCTAGACATAAAATAGAGGAATTCGACAGCGACAAGATTTATCAGTCGTTGATAAGGGAAGCCAATATTCCGAGAGATCTAGCTTCAAAGATTACAGCAGAAGCGGAGTCAAGAATAAGTAAACTAGAGAATGTCCACTTGACCGCTCCCTTGATCCGCGAACTAGTAAACTCAATACTTGTCGAGAAGGGCTTGGACGAATATAGAAATAAACTTACTAGATTAGGTCTACCCGTAAAGGATGTAGCAGAAAGAATATATCAGATAGGACTTTCCGAGGGTGATGTCCTTTCCCTCAGATTAGCCGCTGCAGATGCAGTATTCACAGACTACCTTCTTCTAACGCAGATAGGCTCTGAAGCGCTTGACATGCATCTTTCAGGAGATATTAGTATTGTCAACTCTGGATGCTGGGGAATAATGCCAGATAGTGTATTCTTCGATGCGTTATGCTTAATTTCGTCAGATGTCAAGTTCGGGGTAAAGAATCCTGCAATGTCAAGGGTGAGCAATGAGAAAGACAATGAACCTGCTTTAATGAAAATAAAACTTATTATTAAAAAAATGCTTGAAGAAACCTCTGACGAAATAGTTATCGAAAATTTTGTTGAATTCATTTCCCAGATAAGTGGAAATCAAGATAGACAAATGATAAAAGAAAAGGTCTACGAGTTGATCTCCAATTCAATATCAAATATAAATCCTATATCTAAAAACATTTTGAGCTTCCAGATCAACCTGAATGCTGAGACCGACAGGAAGGCTTTGGAAGGCATTATAGATGCCTACATGCTATATCTAAGAGGAACACTAAGATCTAGAGTAAAGCTGGTCCTAAATGTCTACGATAGAACCTTGTTCAAAGAGGAACTAGGTTCGTTCATAACAATCTTAAATAATGGAGGAAACATCATGATCGCTTCACAGCCAACCAGACCTATTTCCTACCTCGGCATAAGGAAGAACTTCGATGATAACGATATTTTACCAGCGGGAACAATAGTCCTACACTCACTAGCGTTAAATCTACCAAGATTTTTTTTCAGTGGGACAGAAGAATCCTACCTTAAGAGTCTACTCAAGATCAGACTTCAGAAGACATATAACATCATGGAAACAAGGAAAAATATCCTAATAGATTTGATGGAGAAAAAACTTTTATATATTTACGAATACAATAACGATCTTTTTCCAAAGAACAGTATAGAAATAGTACTTAATATGGTTGGTTTAGAAGAGCTTGTAAGATATCTTATACCCCAAGACGTAGAAGAACAAAATAAAATGTGGATTAAGCTGATTGATTTTTCTCAGAAAATACTAGAAGGAGAAAAGACAAAATCAAGAGTCTTCACTTCAGTTTACGTGGATAGCTCAGCAGAAAGATTCTATGAGCTTGACAGAGAACTTTTTCCAGAAACCGCCCAAAGTAAGACTCTATCAATCACAGGGAAGTATTCACAAATACCAGTTCTTGGGATTAAGGCATTAGAAGATGAGAACTTTCTTAAAAGGATACAGGCTAGGATAGACAAGACAAAGGGAGGATATCATGCGATATTAGATGTTTCAACACTAACCGATGAACTTGACATAGGGGACGCCATAGAGAATATGCTTTCGAGAATTGGTGTTTTTAAAGTAAGGAAGAATCTTATCTCTTGCGGGACATGTGGTGCTAAGAGCACATCCGTTTCTAGATGCCCAAAATGTGGCTCAGCATCAATACTGAATATTCAGACAGATAACTAGTATTTTTCAGCATCACACTTATTCGTTGGTAATAACATCTAGCTTTCCAAAACGTCCGACGTTAAGACGGATTTCCCCTCTGAAGCTGTTGACGTAACCATTTTCTATCTTAGCAGTATCGTTAACATCAACCTTATCAATTTGGTCATCCCAAAGAGTAAGCTTTACCTTACCAGTTTCATCAGTGATTGTAAGGTCTGCCACACGGGCTTTCTGACCAGTTCTTAACATTACTTCGCGAGGCTCTGGCTTATCAGTTATCCTACCAACAATATCAACCTTTTTCATGCCATCCCTTAGCTGAGAGATGTTCAAATTATTCACACCCAGTCTCCCCAACATCTCTTTAAAAGCTTTATTTTTAACAAAATATTCGAAATAGGATTATTTTATCAAGAACTTTAAATCATGCTTTTATGGTAGAGACGAGTAGTTATGGGTCAGGAAACAAGACTTTCTGGAAAGTTAAAATTAAATCGCATTGTTATTGAAAATTTTGATGATGCCCAAGAACTTTACCAGAGTGGATTTGGAGAAAAGGAAAGAAAGAGTCTTGTGTTGAACCCCTATGAAGCGCTCTATCTTTGCAGTATTAATAGGGTTGACGTGATTGGAAAGAAGAAGATCATAAACTTTGACAGTTTAATAGGCATACTCTACAATAAAGATAAGGAAATTCTAACCAGATTTCTAGTCTATAGAGACCTTAGGAGCAGAGGTTTTATTGTCAAAGAAGGCTTCGGTTTCGGGGTTGACTTTAGAGTCTACGATAAAGGGGAATATGGTAAAAAGACAGCAAAATATGTTGTCTTCGTTTTAAATGAAGGAAATGATGTTAGATTTGAGAAGATCGTACAGGATGCTATTGATATTAAAAGGATGGGGAAGAAATCTATCATAGCAGTTATAGATAGAAGGGGAGAAGTGATATATTATCAGATATCTGAGGCGGTCTTTAATGCAGAAAATTAGTTTAAACACGTACTTTAAGATGATCAGGCCTACAAATAGCGTTATGGTAGGCGCGGCCGTAATTATCGGTGTCATTCTTACTTCTTTGCAGGCGGTTCTCGTATGGAAAACTCTTTTTGGTTTTTTAACTGGCTTCTTTGTCGCAAGTTTCTCGATGGTAGTCAATGATATTTATGATATAGAGGTTGACCGTGTTAATCGGCTGAATAGACCTCTTGTCAAAGGTGAAATAAAAATTTCTGTAGCTTGGGCTTATGCTATAACATTACTTTTTCTCGGCATAGTATTCTCATTATTAACAAGCCTGACAGGATTCATTATCACTGTAGTATTTGGATTCATATCTTGGTTTTACAACTTCTATCTAAAGAAACAGGGAATTATCGGAAATCTGACGGTCGCACTTTCAACCTCGATTCCCTACATCTACGGTAGCGTGGTCTCAGCTGCTGTGGTTCCAACTATTCAAGGCACATTTTTTTTAGGCTCATCTTCCTTGCTTCTCTGGGCTGTTATAGTGTCCTTTTTAGCTGTTACAGGGAGAGAAGTCATAAAAACGATATCTGACGCAGAAGGGGATAGAACAAGAGGAGTCAAATCGATAACTCATTCCATTGGAGAAGAAAATTCTGCTAGAGCTGGTGCAACTCTTTTTATCCTGGCGGTGTTTTCCACCTTTGGACCTTACCTCTCAAAACAAGCAGGGATACTGTATTTGGCCATGGTGATGGTTCCTGACGCACTGTTTGTTTATCTCTCTTACTCAATACTAAAAAATTATTCGAGCGCAAATGTATATCGTGTTAAAAAATTTGCTTTAATTGGAATGCTGCTTGGTTTCATAGCATTTATTGCCGAAAAAATGGTGATTCGATAGCATGGCGGCGCAGATGTGGACAGAAAAATATAGGAACATAAAATTTAACCAGATCATCGGTAATGAGGAGGCAAGGGAGTCCTTCTACAACTGGCTAAAGAACTGGAAGATAGGAGACAAAGCTGTGTTCTTAGTAGGCCAAGCGGGCACCGGAAAAAATACATCGGTATATGCAGCAGCTCGTGAACTCAAATATCACATCATAGAACTTAACGCAAGTGACATAAGAACGAGGGAGAATCTTAATAAGAAGCTTGGAAACTCTCTCTACACCTCAGATCTCTTTGATGAAAAGAGAATGGTCCTACTTGATGAGGTAGACGGAATATATGGAAGAGAAGACTATGGGGGAACAGAATACGTAAACCAGCTCTTGGAAAAACCGCCTGTTCCGATAGTGTTAACAGCAAACGACATCCTAAATGAGAGTGTTATAAAACTCTCTAAGAAAACTATCGTGATATCCTTTCAGAAAGTGCCGTTAAGAATGATTGCCATGTACTTAAAACATATTGCTAACCTAGAAAAAATTAGCGTCAGCGACAAATTGCTCAGCGAGGTCGCAGCAAAGAGCAGTGGGGATGTTAGAGCAGCCATAAATCTCCTCCAGAGTGTAATAAAGGTACCAGATACGGTAGAACCGATGAAAATATTAAAGGATGCAGTTATCTCAAGACAGGATGCGGCACTCGCATTATTCCAAGAGAAGACATTTGAGGAAGCGTATAACAAATTCTCAAAAATAGATGCTGACGCCAGAGAAAAACTACAAATCTTATTCTATTCGATCTTGGCATCTTACCTTGAAAAAGGACAGAGGAAAGCTGGGTTGAAGGCAATAGCAGACGTAGACGTTTTTGAGAGAAGATTGGAGAGCACACAAGAGTGGAGGATGCTAAGATGGTATGATAGAATAATCGTTGGACGATTTCGTACATTAGATATTGGACAAGGGTTCAGATACTCTGAGCAGGAACCTATCTGGGATCTGAAACTAAAGTATTGGACGGAATTAAGAGTGTTTAAAGGTATGAGGGAGAGAATTAATCAGAAGTACCACATCTCTGAGGGAGAGTTTTCGCTGTATTATCTACCATGCCTAATCAGTTTAGCTAGAAAAGATAAAGGAACTGTTCTAAGCTATCTAGGGCGTATGGGTTTTGATGACAGCGTAATTTCATTTTTCGAGAAAAAGGTGAAGGGCTGATGGAAATACTTGAAGGAGAATGGTTTAGACTTCCATATGTTGGCACGGACGATTTTAAAACATTAATGTCCTTGGGTTTAAAATATGATAAATCAAAGGGAATGCTGATTTATGATGGAACTAACAAGAAACTCCTTGTAACGTTTTTGACAGAAGTTTTAAAAGAGGATGTCATCATATACAAAAAATGTGCCATTTGTTTGAAAGAAGTAGATTGCCGAACTTGTGAATATAATAATAAATGCGATTATTACAACTCATCCACACTGTGTCTCTGCAAAGATTGTTTAAAAAGCGAAGAAAATTATGCCAGCTATATTATGAGCTCTTAATATCAGGCTGTGCAGAATGGTTTCCTTATCATAACCGCTTGAAGAAACGTATATCTTAATCCATCATAGTCTTTAGAGTCTAGGTACTTTTTGGCGTCAATTTGATTATTTGAACGCATCAAACAAGGTTTGAAGGAGCCGTCGTACGTCACCCTAAGCCGATTGCAATGTGAACAAAACTCAGTGTTTTCAATTGGATGAACCACTTCAACCTTTACTGAATCAAGTTCAAATATCTTCCTCTTATGCATGTCATCTCTAAAATATACAGCCTTTGACATGCTAGCCAATCTTTCCTCTAAGACATTAATTGGCTCATGATATTTGGAATAAAGCTTCGACGATATTCCTACCGGTTCAAGTTCGATGATCTGCAATACCGTACTAGATTTTGCAGAGTATGATATCATAAAATCGATTTCATGTTCGTTAATGCCTTTCAGCAGCACCATATTTATTTTAATTGGATCAAGACCTGCTTTCGAAGCCTCACTTATACCATCAAGAACAGGTTTTAAACTTTCTCCAGTTATTTCTTTATAATTTTTTTCATTCAAGGTAGGAAGGCTAACGTTAACTCTCTTCAGCCCTGCAGACTTCAGTTTCAAAGCGTACTTTTTTAAAAGCTGACCGTTTGTCACCATTGATATCTCTGAAAAGGCTTCAATGTCTCGAAGAGATTTCACAATTTCTACTATATCATTCCTTAAAAGAGGTTCGCCGCCTGTCAACTTTATTGTCTTTACACCGTACGAAGCGGCCAGCCTAGCTATCATAACGATATCGTCGATTGACATTTCTCCATTTTCTTTGTTCATAACCCCTTCAGAATGGCAATAGAAACAATCCTGATTACATTTTGAGGTAACCGAAATTCTCAGATTATATATTGGACGGTTGTACAGATCCAACAACATACTTATTCACGAGCATGTTTCACTATATGCGGTAATTCGTCGACCATTATGTCCAGAGCTGTGTTGACTGCATCAGGCGAACCTGGCAGACAAAAAACGATAGAAGAGGCGATTATTCCCGCTTTTGCCCTAGAAATTAGGGCTACACCCTTAGCCTTTAAGAAAGTTTGCGCTCTAAATATTTCTCCAAATCCGGGAAGCTCCTTATCAAAAAGAGATGACAAAGCTTCAACAGTCACATCTGATGATGCTACACCTGTCCCACCAGTTAGAACCACCACGCTACAGCCCTCCTCGTAAATTGACCTCAATGTCTCCTTTCTAATCATGCCAATATCGTCTGATACTATCTTCCTAGACGCGACGATATACCCATTTTTCATCAACTTCTCGGCAATCTTCAGACCGGACACATCGTCTAACTTGTGGCCTTTAGAAGCTTCAATATACCTCGAAGTACTAACGGTCACTACGGAACATCGTATTTTAGAGGGAGCAGAAGCCCTATGAATTTCATAACTCTTCATTAACCCTTCACTTTACTAATTACGCGAACATCCTTTATAAAAGTGAATGGATAATTCCCAGAGTCGTCTTTTTCATACTTTTTGACGATGTCCCAAATGTTCAAAAGCGCATTTAAGACACCTGAAAGAGCCTCCATCTCAACACCTGTCTTGGAAGTCGATTTCACCTTTACTCTGACGGTGATAGAGAAATTATCTACAACAAAGCTAACCTTAATATCTTCCAGTAAAATAAAATGACAAAAAGGTACGAGTTCGGGAGTTCTTTTGACAGCATTGGTAGCAGTGACCAAGGATATCTGTAGGGGGTCACCTTTTTCTATCTTCTTCTCTCTGATCAAATTTATTGTTTCAGGCTTTAAAATTATTTTACCTTCAGCGATAGCTTCCCTTTTAACCTCTTTTTTTTCAGAGATATTGACCATCCCCAAGATATATCACCTATTCATAGAAACCGAGGTGACGGGTATAAAAAGAAAACGTTGTATAGAGGCGATTTAGCTAAATTGTTTTTTATAGCGCTTACAAACGTTAAAACCCAGAAAAATACGCCAAATTCAAATAAAATAATTCTGTAGAAAGTTTTTATAGAAAAGCCAGTTTCTATAACGACAAGATATCAGTTAGTCCTTTCCTGATTGTTTGCTTCCTATAACTTTCTTCTAACAGTTTCTGTACAAGCATTTATTCTTAAATCATAGCAATTTGATCGAAAGTATTCCATTCGGAGATGCGGCGTCCGGGATTTGAACCCGGGCTATCCAGCTTGGGAGGCTGGCATCTTTGGCCACTGGATCAACGCCGCATGTTATTTTTTTACTCAGGTAGCTTAAATATCATCCTTTCTTTTTCGAAAGTCATTTCGTAGGTATCGTTCACATTCATCGGAACTTGAAGCTGATCAAATTCATTTTCGGTAAGAAAGAGGATGACTTTAGGATATGTGATCTCCTTTGGCATGGGAGGAAAGATACCCATAGACTGTATCTGTGATATTATTGATTGAGTAACACGAGTTGTATCATCGCCATATTGCTGGCCCATAACCGGTTGTCTTTTTACTTCAACTAGCTCTATCTGTTTTCCTTGAGCTCCTGTATCAGGGGCACTGTAGCTAGTTATTCTGAATACTTTAACTAATACCATGCTTTTTCACCATCACCACTATATTTACCTAGAAATAAAAATTAATCTTTTACCATTTAATACCCTCCGTTGATTGAAAATACTAGTCAAGCCACTATGCGCTGAAAGCCTAGGAGTCAGGTCTACCTCAACATATGTAGAAACACCTGATATCAAAGTTCTAATAGATGCGGGTGCAGCTCTAGGTCCAAGGAATGGTTTACTCCCTCATACATTAGAATATAAGGCTCTAGGAGAGGCTAAGAAAAAGATAGCTTACTACGCAGCAAAAAGTGATGTGGTAGTCATTTCTCATTATCATTATGATCATTTCTCACCGTTTTTCAGCACTTTGGACACCAAGTGGACTTGGTGCGACAAGAAAGTGGCAGAGGAAGTGTATTCAAACAAAATAGTATACATCAAGGATTTTAAGTCCTCCATCAATTATAGTCAGAAAGGAAGGGGATGGATCTTCTCTAAATTACTCAAAAATGTCGCCAAAATGGTTTACAAGGCAGATGGCAGGAGCTTTTACTATGGAGGAACTACGATCCAATTCAGTGAACCACTGTATCATGGAGAAGAGGGCAGCAAACTAGGATATGTTCTAGCAACAATATTCAGAAGTAGAGACTTAACTTTTATACACGCATCAGACGTCCAAGGTCCAATATCGAATAAAACGCTTGACTTTATTTTAAAAGAGAAACCCGATGTCTTAATTATAGGGGGACCACCAACTTACCTAAGCAACGTAAATGAAGAAAATATTGAGCAGGCGAAAAGAAATCTTAGTAGACTTATAGAAGAGACGAAGCTGATGATACTTGACCATCACCTCCTAAGAGACCTTAGAACATTAGACTTTGTAAGAGAATTAAACAGGAAGGCTAAAAAATTTGGAAACAGAGTGCAAACCTTTGCGGAATATCAAGATAAGCCAAACCTACTGCTGGAGGCAAAGCGTGAAGAACTTTATCAAAATGAAAGACCAAGCGAAGAATTTATGAGATGGACTAAACTTCCTTTGGAGGCTCAGAGGGCGACTCTTCCTCCTGTTTAGAGACAATAGTCCTTACCTGATCAACTGATAAAATCCCAGATTCTACCAAGTTGACCAAGGAATTCGTGGAAGCCTTACCAATCAGTTTCCCCATCCTCCCCCTTATCTGCCTCCACTTCAACTTAGTATTACCACTTTTTGATACGTATATGATTCCTAAAATATCTTTGGCGTCAACAAATGTGATATCTTGAATTTTGGTTAAGGTCACTTTATCAACAGCTTCGATGTATATCGATCCTGGGCCGTTCTCTTTTTCGGGAAAGACTTCTGGATCTTTAAGATAACTAATAGGCATGAAAGAGCGACATGTGCTATCTATGAGAAAATACCTTACTTTATCCAAATGTACAGTTAGATTTATTTCTACCATATCATCGCCTGTCTGCTTGGTTCCAAGACAAACGTCTATAAATTAGTTATTAAATATATTTTTGTAGGGCGATGAGGAAAAACGGCATCGATCTTTCATGAGATAGATCTTGAGTGCCGAGCCCTAACATATTTTGCAGTAAAAAGTGAAACTGTAGACCTAATATCAAGGATTGGAAAAGAGGACTGAGCTATTTAGATGATCACGGGAAGTTCATACTCTTATCATTATCGAAGATGCTAAAAGGAGAACTTTGGAGAAAAGGTTACATCAAAGGAATTAGAGCAGAATATGATGTAACTTGTAAAAAATATAACACGGAACCTCTAAAATATACCCAATTCTGGCCTAATAAGAATCCTTCTGCAGCAGTGGAAAGTCTAAGATATTGCAAATACTATTAGAGGAAGAAGAAATTAATATTTCTGCGCTTTTGAGAAGAACGCAAATAGCCTATCCATTAGCAATAAAGTACCTAATCGAACTTGAAGAAATGGATTAATAATGCAAAAAAGATTCGGCAAGATAAGGATTATCAGCTTAGTCGATAGTTAGTCAACTAGAATATTAAAGAACTTTCTAAAGGAGTGGAAGAATGCTGAGGAAGAAAACATAGGAAAAGGGTATGGATGATCATTCTTTGTCGATGAACTCATCCGCTGTAGGTGACGTTTCGCTTAGACCCTTCCTCTTCCTGATTGATACGATTAACTGCGGTAATAGACTTTGGGGAACTATATTCCATTCTTTGAAATGGGTATTCCACATAGCTTTACCTGCCGTAGCTCCCCTCATAGCTTCACTAAGATCGAATGTTTCAGATGCAGGAATTACGCCCTCGATTATCGTCAGAATACCCTTTTGTTGGACATCAAGCATTCTTCCTCTTCTACCTGAAATAACACCTGCGATAGCACCTATAAGATCGCTGCTTCCTTTGACTTCGATACCTAATATCGGTTCGAGAAGCGTTGGATTCGCTAGGAGCATTGCACCCAATATTGCGCTTCTAGAAGCCGGTAGAAGCTGCGCATATGTTCTATGTGCTGAATCCTCGTGAAATTCTGCGTGATGAAGTATAACTTTAATGCCTCTACACGCTTCCTGCGCTAAAGGACCATTCTCCATCACATTCGAAAAACCAACCTTTATCGAATCTATTGACTCTTGCATAAATTGTACACCCTTAGTTGCGTCAACGAATATGTTTCCTTTGTTATCAACTAAAACAACATTCCTCGCTTCATCTGCGTCCCAGCCGTGCTCTCTTAATATTTTGGCCACCGTCTTTTTATCAAGCTGTTCGTTGATTGTGTTATTCCTGATTAATTCAATTATTTCAGGGGTAAGGGGTTCTACTTTGATGAAGATGCGGTTATGTTTATTAGGTGATTTGGACATGATTGGACCTGCTGAACCTGTGATTGTCTCACGATAGTTAATCAAAGGTTCAGTCGTCACAATTTCAAGCCCTGCCTGTTGTATGAGAGTGGTTGCGATTTCAAGATGTAATACACCCATACCGGCCATCAGCATTTCTCCTGTTTCTTCATTGATTTTGACGACGAGGTTTGGGTCTTCGATAGAGATTCTTCTTAAGGTATCAATCAATTTAGGTAGATCACGCGGAAACTTTGGCTCAACAGCAATTGTGACAACAGGTTCGGAAACGTACTTTATCACCTCAAATGGTGTTATATCTTTGACTGAGGAAACCGTTTCTCCTGACCTGGCGGCGTCCAGTCCTAGCAGAGCAGGTATATTGCCAGAACCTAAGACACCTATGAGTTCTCTAAAAGGACCCATGAACATGTTAACCGATTGTATCCTCGCTTGAGTCTTAGCGTCGTGCAGGTATACTACATCACCATCATGAACTGTTCCAGAGAACAGCCTTCCAACGGCGACGACTCCGGCTTGAGGGTCCACTACAACGTTTGTAACCATCATTACGATCGGACCCTTTTCATCGCAGTTAACCAACGATTGACCGATTTCAGAATCCGGGTCACCCTTCCATATTTTTGGAATACGATATCGTTGAGCGACATGTGGAGGTGGGTGATGTTTAATAACCATTGAAAGAATGGCTTCGTGTAACGGAAAATTTTCCGAGAGAGTTTTCATATCACCTTCTTCATAAGCCTTGTAGATATCGCTGAATTTTACACTTCTCTTCTGAGTGGTCGTAAAGTTGAAGCCCCATCTGTCTTTTGCTGAACCAAAAGCGACGCTGCTATCTTGTATGCTAACCTTCCACTTATCTTTATATTCGGTCTCAGCATATATATCAATCAGATTATTAAAATCGTTAATAATGTTCGCAAGCCAAGCCTGCATCTTTTCAGGTGGAAGCTTAAGTTCCTTGATTAATCGATCAATCTTATTAATATAAAGTACAGGACGAACCCTCTCTTCTAAAGCCTGCCTAGTAACGGTTTCAGTCTGCGTCATTACGCCTTCAACTGCATCAGAAACAACAACAACACCGTCGATTGCGCGCAAACTTCTCGTAACTCTACCGGTAAAGTCGATGTGACCAGGTGTGTCGATAAGGTTAATAACATATGGAACATTATCTTGCTCATAGTAAAGTGTGACGTTTGCTGCTTTGATGGTCATCTGCCTTTGTTGTTCCAAGTCCATATAATCCAGAGCTAGCGCTTGCCCAGCGAGGGAAGGACTGAGCATACCGCATGCGGCTAGGAGGCTATCGCTCATTGTCGTTTTACCGTGGTCTACGTGAGCAACAACGCCCAGATAATTCGGGCTAGAATTGTTATTTCTAGGCCTTTCGAATCTGATCTTTGTTGCCTATTATCTTTAATGCTTCCGTAGTAGACTTATATCTTGGCATAGTAAATCATACACTAAACCACTAAACAGATACTTTTAAAAGATTTTGGTAAATCTATTCGATGTTGGCATGCCTCCTACGCATCTCTGCCTCTTCAACATTAAGTTGCACCATCAATGATGCTATGACAGAATCCAGAAGCAACATCGCGCTATCCTCAAAGACAGTGCCGAGAGGGGCTAGAGGTTCATGCAAACCTAATATCTGCCTTGCAAAATAGTCTTTTGTAGACACTTCTATTCGACCTCTAAGAAGCACCGTATGAGTTGATAGTTTAGCAAGTGGCGAAGAAGGATAAGACGTTAAGGATACAATTTTAGCGCCAACTTGTTGAGCTGCTTGAGCAGCTGTAACAATCAATTTCGTAGAACCAGAGCCAGATATAGCAATAACTAGGTCGTCCTTGTCTATTGAAGGCACGATTGTATCTCCGAGGACGAATGCATTAAAGCCTAGGTGAAGCAAACGCATTGCGAAGGCCCGTCCGACAAGTCCACTTCTTCCTGCACCCATGATTAGGAGTTTATTATTTTTATGGGATTTCAGAATTTCGATGAACTGTTCAACTTCTTTTTCTTCAAGTTGAGATAAATTTTCCTTGATTACGTCTAAGAGAATAATAGCCTTGTCTTTGACCTTTGTGCTATTATTGCTCATGTTTTTTGGTTGATTTTAAGAGAATAAAAAGGTTATTTGCCTATGTTTTCGAAGTAATTTCTGTATCTTTTCCATGAAGTATCAAGCAATGATCTTATTTCTCTTGCTCTTTTAGGCCCTAAGCCTTTAATTTTTGCAAGTTCGTCAGTAGAGGCTAGGAAAACTTCCTTTGGTGAACCAAACTGCTCCAGGAGCCTGGTGGCAATCGTTTTTCCCACACTTGGCAGAGAAGAAATAACGTAAATCTGTTGGTCTATGAAGCTTTCTTTCTTTGCATGTTTTATGGAATAAGAGGGCTTCCTAGAAAATTGTTTAGCTAATGAAGACAGCACAACAGCTGTTTCTCTTTCAGAAGGTACATTGATCAAATTGATCCTATAGATCAACAGAAGGGACACTAATGCACCGTATACTGACTTCGGATTTTGAACGTATACCTCAATTTCGCTATAGTTCCCTTCAACTATCAGAAAAGGTGAAGAGTAATTTGATGAGAGACGGTCTACCTGTTGAAATAGGCGGCCATCAAATAGAGAGGAAATAAAATCGTGTAGAGTCTTCCTTTCAACAGCTATTTCAGAGTTTATAATGTAATCACCAATTTCCAAAAATTTGAATTCAACTCTGATGCCCATTTCCTTTAACAGAAATGGCACCGAAGACTTGGACTCTCTGTGATCCACGATAATGTAGCTCATACCCATCTTCTATATGTGCAAGAAGTATACGAGTATTATAAACTGTATTATGAAAATCAAACATAGAACAGAAGCTAGGTAGTCCCTTTTCCTAAGATGTAAAGAATAATATGATGTCTTTTTCTTGGAGAAACCGTACGCCCTTGACTCCATTGCTTCAGCAAGCTCTTCACTTCTGATTATTGACTGAACTATCAAAGGAACCAGAACAGGAAGATAGTTCCTTATTCTCTTCATTATGTTACCTTTCTCTATTTCTAGACCCCTTGATTTTTGGGAATCCAAGATCTGAAGTGCATCAAGCATTATTACAGGGACAAATCGTACCGCGGTCACAAAAGCAAAAATCAGATCATATGGTAAACGGAATGTTTTCATTACAAGCTCAAGTTCGTCGGGAGATGTGGTTAAGAAGAATATAGAAGAAGAAGAGACCACAGAGACGAATCTCAAGCATACTATTACGGAGAAGAGTATGCTATATCCAACCAATATATCTATTATAAATATAAGAACTAAAAAGGAAGCCGAAAAAACTATTGTCTTAGCCATCCTCTTAATAACCTTAGAGACAAGTCCTATGAGGAGGATTATTGATAGGATTACAATAAATTCTAGTATCGTGCCACTTAATAATGATAGTGAAAACAACATTATTGAGAAAAACAATTTGATCCTCGGATCAAGTGAATGGAAAGGGCTTTTCTGACTTCGGTAGATTAAGCCTTGAGCAAGCCAGAACAAGATTACGTATCCTCCTTGAAAAGATTCAAGAGAACGGCTCTTGATTCAAGAACGTCTATCGGAGGACTTGAGATCAAAGTGGAAAGCTCTTCTTGGAGCTCAACGAACTGAGGATTTATTATTTCGCATCTCTCTAGAGAATCTTTGTCCTTGAAGACGTTAATACATTTATCGTCTTTGACCACTTCACCGTTAGACAACAAAACCGATCTCGGTTGCAGAAGCCATACGAATTCGACATCATGCGATACTATTATAACCGATTTATTCTGTGTAATCAACATCTTGATAACTTCCCTAAGTTTTTCCTTTTGAAGAAAATCTTGGCCAACTGTAGGCTCGTCTAGAATAACATAATCTGGATTCCAAGCTAGAACGGATGCTAGACATAACCTCTTCTTTTCACCACCACTTAGGAGAAGCGGAGAAGTGTCCTTATATTGTGTTAAGTTAAAAAACTCCAGAGCCCATTTAACCCTCTTATTTATAACCTCTTCTTCTAAGTTAAAGTTCTTCAGTGCAAAGGCTAACTCATTCCAAACTGTATCAGAAAATATCTGATGTCCGGAATTTTGAAAAACCAGACCAACCCTCTTTGAGAGGAAAGCCACTGATTCATCACGGGTATCTTTCCCAAAAACCTTGACAGAACCTTCATTAGGCTTGAGCAAACCATTAAAATGCTTTATAAGAGTAGTTTTTCCAGAACCATTGCTGCCCATTATAGCAACAGCTTCACCTAAACCAATTTTTAGATTAATGTTCTTTAAGATGTTATCTTTTGCCATCGGATACTTGAAGTAGAGAGAATCGATTTCTATCATTTACTAGAAACCTCTTCTTTTACCATTTTGGCAAAGTCTTTAACATTCAAACAAAAGTTTGGTAGTTTTATTTGAGATTCAGAAAGACTGTTTTGCAGCGCTATTATCGGAGGAACAGAGACACCGTAAAGATACAGATCTTTCAGCTTTATTATGTCTCTTAAAGGACCGTCATGCATGATCTTTCCATTATCCATAACGACAATTCTGTCCGCAACATTTGTAAGTAAGTCGATTCTGTGTTCTACAACAATTACTGTTATACCAAGTTCTTTATTCAACCTTTTCAGTGTAAGAATAAAGTCGTAGGCCGTTCGGGGATCTAAAAGGGATGTAGGTTCATCAAGTATCAATATCTTCGGATTCATAACAAGCGTTCCTGCAATCGCAACCCTCTGTTTCTGTCCATCCGATAGCTCGTAAGGAGCTCGATCTTTTAAATGCTCTATATTTAATGTCTTTAGAACCCAAGAAATTCGTCTACTTATTTCTTCCCTATCAACCCTTATATTCTCTAGACCAAAGACGATGTCCTTTTCGACAGTAAACATAAAAATCTGGTTTTCAGGGTTCTGAAAGACAAAACCAACCTTCGTCGCTAACTCACTAACACTTTTTTCAGACACAATTTCCCCGTCTACGATGACCTTACCCTGATATACTCCATTGTATAAATGAGGGATAAGGCCATTAACACATCTCAATAGAGTTGACTTTCCACAACCGCTTGGGCCTACTAATAGGACAAACTCACCTTCGTTAATTTCCAAATTGATATTCTTCAGAATAGGGGCGGATGATCCTAGATAGGAAAAGCTGAAGTCAATAAACTGTATTGGAGGGGCCAACGTTTCCACATAGCAGACAAAAATACAATATAAAAGGATATTACTATTTTAATGGTAGTTTCCTTATTTTTTTAGATAACATACTCTCAATTAAATTAAGAGCTGTCGAAATAAACTCGTTTTCATCGGATTGAATATTAAAGGAAGAGGCTAGCCTGTGACCTCCCCCAACGCCATTAAATGTCTTCCCAAGAGTTTCAGCTAGAACGTTTAGTGCGACCAGTTCGTTCCTACCTACTTCGATAGAGCATCTGATACTTCCTTTAAGCAGACTGTCCTCTTTCCCATAAGCTATCACAATATCACAGCCTACGCCAACGAGAAAATTTGCGACTGATACATGGAATGATCCGACCTTGACAATAGCTACTATTATTTCGCCAGCTTCATATAGACTAAGTCTTGACAGTGATTTTAGTTTAGCGATAACCTCCGAGCGATCATGTTTATGTGTGATAAGGTTTTGACCCCAATTTAATCTAGCCCCCGATTCTATTAAAAATGAAACGTTCTTTATAGTCTCTTCATGCGCCACCAGAAGATGTCTCGTATCGAAAAGGACCCCTAACAAAAGGAGGTTTGACATATCAGATGGGAGAGCGACAAAATACTTCCTAAATAATGTGAGAACCATTTCAGAAGAAGAGGTAGTCTCCTGATCAACATAAAGGTAATTGTAAAAGAGCTTACTTTCTTCCTGTATTGGATGATGGTCTATTAATAGCTTTTGAGCCACAGTATTTTTTAGAATTTCAAAGTACTCGTCTAGTAGTTTGGGAGAACCGGTGTCAACCACGATTACAAAGTCAGATTTGTCGAAGACCTTTGTTTCTGACGATTCTACTGGGAAGTACTTCCTAAGATCTTCAGCTTTAGAGTCTAGACCGCCTGGAAATATGAAACCAATTTGTATCGATGGCTTCTTTTTCTTTAAAAGAAAATTTAAGGCATATGTTGCACAGAAAGCGTCCACATCGCCAAGCCTATGTGTAACAATGAAAACCCTCTTAACTGTCAGTAATTCAAGACGATCTATATTAGAAAAAAGAGATTCCATGCTTAGCTTTCTTTCAAACCCTGATTAGGCTGATTTGAAAGTGCACCACTTATTTTGCTTTGAATTTCAGCGAGACTTTGTTTAAGCTTCTCTTCTTGCCTTGCCAAGATTGTTGTCCTTGTCTTGTCTAGCTCCAATTTTTCTTCTAGCTCCTTAAGAAGATCATCTTTGTTAACCTTAATCAATATCTGACCTGAAAATCTGTACGTGAGATCTTCATCTGCCGTCTTCTTGAGTTCACTTAGAGCGTGTTCGACATCGTTGATTTCTAGTTCGACCTGCCTCTTCTGTATCTGAACCGATTGAAAGTTTCTCTGGGTTTCTTCAAATCTTGCAAGCCTTTCTTTTAACCATGGAGGGATTTCTTCACTCATGTCATATCACCAAATTCTATAGTTCGTAAGCTCCACCTGCAACTACGTAACCACATTTTTTACAAGCCCATATACCAACACTAGTTCTCTTAAATCTTTCAGAACCACATGATGGGCACTGCCTAACTTGCCTGAGAACAGTTACAGCCTTAGAAACGCGTTTTCTAACCGTAGAACCGTAGCGTGGACCTAGTCCTTTAGTGGTTCTTGGTGTTTTTGCTTTAGGCATTCTCCACCACTTTCTTAATCATCAACAGTATTTCTTCTGCCTTAGCCTTGGAAATGCTAACTATTTTAAATAACTGTTCCACAGGAAGACCGACAGATCCGCCTTTTTGCCCTGCGCATATATGTCCTTGTTCATCGAAGGTTATTGTCATCCTAGAATCAAGCACAGAATCTTCTTCTGCAGTTGGGTCAAGTATTATGTTATCGCCGATTGTTATTGATGTAACAGACACTGGGATCAAACGTAATGGCAACGATACCTTCTGGGTTTCTTCTGTTCCATCCTCCTTCACTATCTTCTTATCAAATTTCGCGGTAGCAAGCGACAAAGCGGCTGCTATGAAAGCTACATCAAAGAGATTTCCATCCATGTTCAATATATCTACATCAACGAATACACAGTTGACTAATTTCCCTGTTTCTATCACTAAAGCGTTCAGGTCCAGCATTTGGGACTCCCTTATTCCACGATCCACTACCCTTGAAACTTCTATTGAATCTTCGTCGGGTGGACCAGGTTCGATCAATGGGGAAGATAATGGAAGAAATTCTGCGTTGACCACTAAGAGACCCTGATCTGGTGTATCAGGGAAAGGTGTCCCAGTTGCTATTTTGACTCCCGCGATCACCTTTGTATTACCTATAGATACTTCTGCTGAGCCGTTAGCCTTCTGTATTGGATTCAGCTTTATCGTAATTGGACGATATTCATTAAACGCTCTTCCATCAACTCTTTTCTGCTTTGACATTAGATCAAGCATCTGTGTCTTTCTTAGGTTCTCTACTATTGGAGATTTTTTAAGAGACATTTATTTTTCCTCTCCTAATTTAAAGTACTTTTCTGTTAACGCGTTCCTTAAGATTTCATAGACTTTCTTGTTTCCTATAATCGCTAGTTCGATAGCCTTCTTGAACTCCTCTTCAGTGAATATTCCATCAAATTGGAGTAGGGTAATCCTATCTAGATTTGGCATATATGCAACAGGAATATCACCCTGACCTTCCTTGTCTTCCTTATCGCTTAAGTCCAAGATTATTTGATCATCTGCCTTTCCTACGGCACAACCAACTACTAGATCATGCATTGCTATACCACTATCCGCTAAAGCAGCAGATACCGCGGTAATACTAGCACATCGAGAGCCACCATCAGACTGAAGAACTTCAACATAGACGTCAATTATTGACCTCGGATACTCTTCTAGGAAGACAGCACATTCCATGGCTCTGCGTAAAACTAGCGAAATTTCAATTTCTCTTCTTGTTGGTTGTGGCGGCTTCCTTTCTTCTGTGGAAAACGGTGACATATGATATCTGCATCTAATGAACGCCTTATCTGGAAGAGAAAGGTGCTTTGGATGCGCTTCTCGAGGTCCATAAACTGCAGCGACAATCTTGTTATTGCCGAATTCTATGTACGCTGAACCATCCGCATTCTTTATTACTCCTACCTCAATCTTTACAGGTCTTAGTTCGTCTAACTTACGCCCATCAAGGCGTATACCATTTTCCGCGATCAATTCTCCCATGTTAAACACCCTCTTTTGACAATAATTCATTAATCATATTTGTAAGGGAGGCGACGTGCGACTTTTCTTCTATCAATCGAATAGCTCTAATTGCTAAGACTATTCCGTCAGGAGGACCTTGAACAATTATAATACCATTCTGTCCGATAAACAGCTTTGTCTTTGTCTTTGATTCGATGATTTTAGCCATCGAACCCTTTTTGCCGATTAGCCGTGGAATCTTCGAAGAAGAAAGCTTGACAGGCTCGCCTCTTAATACTTTACCGAGTCCAGGTTCGCGGATCGTCAACAACGGATCCCTTGTCCTATCATATGTTACAATCTTTGCGATCATCATGTCACCAACGCTAAACTGTTCAGTTAAAGAATTTGATACAGATGAGAAATTTCTTCCAAAGACATCTTGTGCTGGAAGATGAGCCATATACAAGGAGTTGATGTCGACATCCCAAGTAAAAGCATTAAGATCGACTACAGTCCCGATAACGAAATCATCTACCCGTGGAATATAGGGCCCTGAGAGAGGAATGAACTTTACTTCTTTATCTTCAACTTCCGCTAGTCCGACCTTTAATGAGTAGAGTTTGTTTCCAACCCTATAAGTGTTAAAGGGCAGAGGCCCTGGAGGTACGTCTCCAATGAGATCACCAGGTAGAACTTTTGACCGAACAACCGTCATTCTAGAATCACTTCCTCGCCACCACGTTAACTTCGGTTTCACCTTTTGTTAGTGAACCAAGCTTCTCGATAAGGGCAGGATGTAAACCGGCTGGGATTTCTAGTTCAACCGTATATGAGCCGTCAGGAAGCCAATGTTCTTTAGAGAGTTTTCCAAAAGACTTGAGGAGACCAATGGACTTGGATGAATACTGAGCAGGAACCTTTATTTGAAGAATTACATTCTGTGATTTTAATGGCATTACTGGACGCAGCGCGTCCACAACATTCTGAAGTTGTTCTTCTGCAGGGCGGAATGGATCTATTGACAAATGAACCTGTTCTAGAGCCTGTTCAAATCTGGTTGGTGGATGAGGAGAATTCGTTCTTGGATCAACGAAATTTTTTGACAGTATTGCAATTATTGCCTTCTTCTTTTCTTCTATAAGCTTCCTTCTTTGCTCTAAAGTTAGTTGAAGCTCACCCTTTTTAAGGATGGTTTCTGCAATAGTATAGAAATCAGTGGTATGAAAAACCTTTTTTAGTTTATCTTCAGAAACACGCAGCCCCTTAGCTGAATCTGAAAATATCTCTTCTATGCCTATTATTTGGGAGAGCTCTAAGGGTTTACCTGTTTTGTAGTTAAGAGCTGGATCAGGACGGACAAGGAGCTCAAAACGTTCCCCATTCGCTGTTAAACGGACACTTGTAAATTTACTACTCATTCCTTTTACACCTTATGGAGGATTGAATTTTTCCTTGGCCATTGCTGCAAACTTCATAACTTCTTCCTCCGTATATCTCCTAAGTTTCTTAGTTTTATTATCTATAGAAGCTATCCTTATGTGACTGACGCTTGCCTTATCCTCGCTCACTAAATAAATCGATTTAACAGCCAGAACCGCCAATTCTTCAATGGACATCGAGGTGTTAAAGTTGGTTTCGAGAAATTGGGTTACTTGGTCAGAGCCAGCTCCTATGGATACAGCTTCGTATTGTAGGTAGCTTCCACTGGGGTCAACTAGAAAAACAGAGGGGCCTCTTCTATCAACTCCAGCTATTATTAGTGAAACACCGAAAGGGCGAACACCCGCGTATTGCGTGAATTCCTGCGTTAAGTCACCTAGATACTTAGCTACTGATTCAACGTCAACAGATTCGTCGTAAAGAAGACGATTAGATTGAGAGAAGACTCGTGCTTTATCCACTAAAACCCTTGCGTCTGGTACGTATCCGGCTGCGGCAACTCCCACATGATCGTCTACTTGAAAAATCTTTTGTGAAAGAGTTGGAGTTTGAAGTTTGCGTGTTCTTTCTTCCACAGCTAATATTACGCCATCAACTCCACGCAAGCCTAAAGCTATTGTACCTCTCCTAACCGTCTCTAAAGCATATTCCACTTGATATAGGCGTCCATCAGGCGAAAATATTGTTAACGCCCGATCGTAGCCTGCCGAAGGTCCGAAAATATTCCTACACCTCTTTTTTTCTAAACAGTAGTCTTCTAAAACGTATGTTTAAACCTTTTTATTTTAACCATCCAATCAAAATGAAGAAAATATTTTGGTCAGTGTAGTTGTAAATTCTTCAATGCCTTCAAGGCTCAGTCTGGGACGGCTTGCACTTCATCCCAAGTCTTTAATAGACGTGATAACAATTTAAACTTTTCCCTTTGCATCGTCAGAGTCCAAAATTAATTTCTTGTAAAAATCCGACGCCTCCGTTAAATATTTCACCCTAGGCTTAAATTTGAAATGGAAGATGTTAGACCCATTAATTCTAAATCGATCCTCAAAGAGACTTGATTTGTCCAACCTCACGTACAGAGCCTTTGTTGAATCAATATTCTGAGAGATATCTTCTAACAACTTTTTTTTATCGTTAGAGGACAGCTTTTTAAAAATTATTTTAAAAATGTCCTGTGCCAAGGCATCTGTTATTGTAGCATTATATTTGGAAATGGGATTACCGTGATATCCTTCAAAAACTGTTTTAAAAAAGGCAGATTCTTCAATACCAAAATTATTTTTCAAAATACCCAAAAGTTTCTTCTCATCTTCTGTAGCGTGAACACTAAACGACATTTCCAAAATCACCATATTTTTATGCTTCTGTCCCATCTTTAATTCGCTGATTACTATAAACATAAATAAATAAATTTTTAACCCAAAATGAACAAATGGAAAAAGAACAAATCTGTCTTGGTATAGAGTCTACGGCCCACACCTTTTCAGTGGCAATAATATCGAATGACAGAATAATTTCGAATGAAAAGGATACCTATGTCCCCCCCATGGGCCAAGGAATTCATCCATATGAAGCAGCACAACACCATGTTAGGGTAGCTAGAAGGGTCTTACAGAACGCACTTGATAAGAGTGGAAAACGTGTAGAAGATGTAGACGTCATAGCATATTCAGCAGGGCCAGGCTTAGGCCCATGTCTAAGAGTAGGAGCGGTCGTGGCGAGAAGCCTTGCCGCCTACTATGATAAACCTTTGACAGCTGTCAATCACGCGATAGGGCACATTGAATTGGCGAACTTCTTTGCGGAATCAAAAGATCCTGTAATAGTCTTGGTTTCAGGAGGACACACGCTAGTTTCAACGTACCTAGTAAAAAGATGGAGGATATTTGGAGAAACGTTAGATATCACTTTAGGGCAGTTATTTGATCAACTCGGACGCGAGCTTGGTTATAATTCCCCGGCAGGAAAGCGTATTGAGGTTTTAGCGAGCCAAAGTAAGAACTACTTAGAAATGCCGTATACGGTTAAGGGCAACGATGTTTCTTATTCCGGTCTATTAACATACGCAAAAAATTTGATCAAGAAAGGAAGCCGGATAGAAGATGTTTGCTTCTCAGTTCAAGAAACAGCTTTTGCAATGCTAACAGAGGTAACCGAAAGGCTACTTGCGTTCTCAGAAAAGAATGAGATAATATTAACCGGTGGGGTCGCTGCAAACAGAAGGCTCCAAGATATGATAAAAGGTTTGAGTGAAGTACACAGCTCAAGTTTCTCAGCAATACCAAAGGAATTTAGCGGTGATTGTGGAGCCCAGATTTCGTTAGTAGGGCTACTGCAATATCGATCTAACAATTTGATAAGTATTGACAGGAGTCAAGTAAGACAGTCATGGAGGATAGATGAGGTTGATGTAACTTGGAGAGACTAGTTAGGATGGGTGCTGAAGCTAACATATACCTTGACCACTGGGGTGGATCAGAAGTAATTAGAAAGGTGAGAAGACGTAAACCTTATTGGAGAGAGGAATTAGACAAGAAGATAAGAAGAGTTAGAACAATAAGGGAAGCGGAGTTCATCTCCACCGTTAAGAAGTATGGCGTTCTAGCGCCCACTATTTATTTTGTGGACCCTTTTAAGGGAGAGATAATTATGGAATACATAAATGGTGAAAGGGTTAAAGACCTGCTAAAGAAGGACACTCAAAAAGGGTACAACATGCTCTACGAGGTAGGGAAGGACCTTGCGCGTATGCATGCCCATAATGTTATACACGGTGATCCAACAACTTCAAACTTTATTGTTAGGGAAGATAAACTCTATTTCATAGACTTTGGACTTGCTTTTCATTCCCTAAGGCTTGAAGACAAGGCGGTTGACCTGCATCTGTTAAAACAGGTCATGAAAAGCGCGCATTCAGAATTTTATGAAACTGGATACGAAAAAATTTTAACGGGATATGGTAGTGTGTTCACGTCGCTTAAAGGAATTCTAGAGAACGTTAAAGAAATCGAGAGGAGAGGAAGATATGCAGCCCCTGATTAAAATATTTTTTGCAACAAAAAACAAAAATAAAATTTATGAGGCAAGACAGATACTTTCAAAATTTGGGATAAAAGTAGAACCGGTGTACACTGAAAAAGTAGAATTGCAGGCTGAAAAACTTGAAGAAATAGTCGCCTATGCTCTTAAGCAAATCAAAAAACAGAATAGAATTGTTGTCATCGAAGATTCAGGCCTGTTTATCGACAAGTTAAATGGCTTTCCAGGACCCTACTCTTCTTTTGTCTTCAAAAAAATCGGATGTGATGGAATTTTGAGTCTAATTGCAAATGAACAAGTCAGAAAAGCGGAATTTATTTCGGTAGTAGGCTACAAATATAAGGGAAGAAAAATGCTCTTTAAAGAAAAAACAGTTGGGGCAATATCAAACATTAAAGTTGGGAAATCAGGATTCGGGTTCGATCCAATATTTATTCCGGAAGGAAATGTAAAGACTTTCGCTCAAATGAGTTTATTTGAGAAAAATCAACTCTCACACCGAGGAAAAGCATTCAGGGCACTAGGAGAATGGTTACAAAAGACAAAATATATTTAAAGCATAGAAGTAGAGAGTGTGTTCGCACATGACAAGACAATATTCCCATAAAAGGGGAAAATCACATTCTACTAGACCAGTTTACAAACTTAGTCCCCAATGGGTCACATACACGCCTGAAGAAGTAGCTTCTTTGATAATTAAAATGGCTACTGATGAAATAGAACCTAGTAAGATAGGGATCAAGCTAAGGGATGAATATGGTATACCTCTCCAGAAACAAATAACAGGAAAGACTATAACAGAGATTTTAAAAGAAAATAATTTTATACCTAAAATGCCCCCTGATCTAGAAAATCTAATCAGGAAGGCTATGAAATTGCAGGAGCATCTTAAAACGCACAAAAAAGATGGAAATAATGTTAGGTCACTGGAACTTGCAGAAGCTAGAATACACAGACTTTCAAAATACTACAAAGAAAAAGGACTACTAGAAAAAAGTTGGAGATATAAAACTATAATAGCTCAACTCGAATAAGGCCAAATATATGGGGCTTAAAGAATTCAGAGAAAAAGCAGAAGTTATTTCTGAATTCATCGAAGGAGCTATTGACGCAAGAAAACAGATAATTGTTATATGCCATCTTGATGCAGATGGTTTAACGGCAGGAAGCATTATTGGAAAAAGTATATTCAAAGAAGATGGGAAAGCCGTCATAAGAGCTGTCAATGATCTCAGCCCAAATGCTATCTTTAATCTAAAAAGGCAAGAATATGACTTTTATATTTTCACAGATATCGGAATGGGATACGTCAGCATTTTCGATAAAGAACTTGATGACAGGTGGACGATCCTTGACCACCATCAAAGTTCTAAGGATGAGATAGAGCATGCTAGAGTTCTAAACCCCCATGAATTTGGAGTAGATGGGGGAACTGAAATCTCCGGCTCAGGGGTCGCCTATGTCGTAGCCAAGAAAATGAACAGTTCTAACAGAGAGCTTTCAGCGATATCAGTTGTAGGAGCACTTGGAGATAGACAAGATCAAGGGCCATCAAAAAGCCTGATAGGAATAAATCAAAAAGTTCCCTTAAAGGACGCGAAGGACATAGGGTTAATAAAAGAAGAAAAGGATCTCATATTCTATGGACGGGAAACGAAACCCATCCATGAAGCAATAGCGTCTACCAATATACCGTTTATACCCTTATTAACTGGAAATTATGATGCATGCTTAGCAGCTCTTGTTTCTGCCAACTTCAAAGTAAAAGAGGGCGAAAGATGGAGAACGCTCTCTGAGCTCTCTTATGAAGAAAAGATGAAGCTAATAGAGATATTCATCCCTTACATAACTAAAGGAGGGGCTAAAAGCGATGTCGTCGAGGAACTTTTCGGTAATGTTTACACAATGCTTAAGGAGGAGGAGAGGTCAAATCTAAGAGATGCGAGAGAGTTTAGTTCACTTCTCAATGCGTGTGGCCGAAGCGGTAAAGCTGGCTCAGGAATTCTAATATGCTTAGGAGACAGAAATGAAGCGTATTCTGGAGGAGAGAAGATACTCCAAGATTACAGAAGAATGCTGACACAGTACCTCCAAGTCATAAACACAGATCCTAAACGAATGCAAAGTGGAAAGAGAATCGTACAGGTAATCGGCGACGATCTAGTGGACGAAAAGATGCTCGGAGCGGTCTCCTCAATTCTTTCAAGCTCACTTGCATTTAAAGAGAAAATAATAATCTTACGCACAAAGACAAAAGAGAACGACCTAAAGATTTCAGCTCGAAGAGGAGAAGCGAACAAAGATCTTAACCTAGGTCTAGTGATAAGGGAAGTTGTCAAAGAGATAGGGGGAACAGGAGGAGGACATGCAGCAGCCGCAGGAGCAAAAATACCTTTGGAGCAATATGAAAAGTTTATTGCAGAAATTGCTAAAAAGGTAGGCGATGAATAGAATAACCTTAAACCTAACATTTGAGTCAGAAAATAAGAAGATCGTCTCAGCCATCTTTAATGCTTTAAAACCGGATAATGTGAACGTTCCAAAGGAAGTGTCTTTCAACTTTGATTTTATAGGAAACAAGATAGTGTTAATAGTGTCCTCTGAAGAAGGTTACGAAACATTAATATCCACTGTTCGTGAGGTTCTCGATAGCATAGGTTTATGTGTACAAGCTTTAATGGTGGGCAACGATGGTAAAAATAAGAATTAACGTCGAGGGATATTTTATTCTTAGCAAAGCACAGAAGGATATTAACAAGGTTATAGAAGAAAGTGTAGAAGAAGCCAAGTTAGCTTTGCTTAAGGGATCAGAAAGAGATCCTGATAACGCATGCTATTTGAACGATTGGGATGTTAATGGAAATATTTTGAATGTTAATCTTACATCAGGAAACCTCGTAAGAGCACATGTAGGTATGCTTAGGCTTAAAAAGGTCTTCGCCAAGAATCTTGGAGAAAAACTTAGAATAGGGATTAGGGATACGGGGACAAAGAAATTTGAAATCATTCTCGACCAGAAAATGGATGATGTATCAATAAACAAAATAAAATCCATCCCCAAAGTTTCAGCTGCGCTTTCAGATAAAGAGAAAACGATAATCGAACTGCAACCACTAGAAGAGACAGATCTCAGAGAAAATCTTGTGGACCGCCTGATAACCTTAGTGGAAGAAGTAACTAGAGAAAAACATGCCTCATACGAACAGACGCAGCCTATAGTTAAAACTTCAGAGAAAAAGAAAATGAAATTTTCTGGCGACCCCCTTATTTCAGGACTAGAGTTAGGTTGGATTGTTAACTTTCCTGGTAGAGGCCAGTTTATTTACACAAGCAAGTATAGCGCACTCTTTGAGACAATCAAGTCAATTTTGATTAAAGATATCGAAAAGGAGCTTAAATTCAAACCTTTTCTTCTGCCAAAATTGATTCCATTTGAGGTTATGAAGAAGATGCCCGGATATTTTGACAGCATACCAGAAGGAATGTTCTATGTTTCACCGCCGCCGAGGGAGCCAGAGGCGTTTGATAACTTTAAGCAAGAGTATAAAATCACAAAAGAAATTCCGATAGAAGAACTGAAGAAGGTCTTAAGAGATCCAGCTTATGTGTTAGCTCCGGCACAATGTGAACCTTTCTGGCAATATTACAGCGTCGCGAGGCACAATTCTTCTTCTTATCCGCTAAAGTACTATGATGCTTCAGGATATACCTACAGATGGGAAGGCGGAGGTGTAGAAGGTCTAGTCCGTGTTACAGAATTTCAGCGAATAGAGCTGACCTATGTTGGCCTACCAGAACAAATAGTTGAGATAAGGGATAAAATAGTGGAAAGAGGGACATATGTTGCTGATAAAGTATTAGATTTGGAATGGAGAATAACAGCAGCAACCCCATTCTATGTCAAGGAATCTTCAGCTAAATTTAATCCCAATAACAGTATAGAAGTCCCGGCATATGACATAGAGATATACCTACCATATAGGGGGCCAAGGGAGAAGTCTGAATGGCTCGAGGTGGCAGGCTGCTTTGTTCACAAAAAGAAGTTTATTGAATCCTTTAAAATAAAAAGTGAAGATAATGTTGAAATATGGACTGGATGCACTGGCTTGGGTTTATCCAGATGGGTTGCTGCATTCCTTGCAGAAAAAGGTTTTAAAGAGGAAGATTGGCCAGATTCGGTAAGAGAAAAATATCAAGAAGTCTTAGGTGAATAAAATGCCAAGAAAAGCGATTAAAGTGAAGGATAAGTGGAAGGAGAAGACGTGGCTTCAAGTTGAAGCTCCAGCAATATTTGGGAACAAAGTGGTAGCACAGATCCCGATTATGGATACAGAGCTTGCTGCTGGAAGAATAGTAGAAACAACATTATATGACTTGGTAGGCGAGGAAGAAGAACAACATGCAATGAAGCTGAAGTTTCAAGTTAAAGAGGTACAAGGAAACTCAGCAAAAACAAACTTCAAGCAGTTTGAACTGGCAAGAGAAACCCTTAAGAGTTTAATTAGAAAGGGAACATCGATAGTCGATTTCTATAAAAATATTGAAACAAAAGATGGAGCGAAACTCAGGGTCTTTGGAATTATTTATACTTCAACTAAGATAAACGCTTCTAGGAAGAAAGCCATAAGGAAGATAGCTGATGATATAGTGAAAGAGAAGGCAAATAAGCTTACTTTTGGACCATTCGTGCTGGAATCAGTTTTAGGAAAGATGGCTTCTGAAATATTCGATGGTTCAAAGAAGATAGTTAAGATACGATATACGAGCATAAGAAAGCTCAAGGTGTTAAGTTATCAAAAGAACGAAGAGAAAGAATTAGCCCCTAGCCTTAGCTGAAACAATTTTTATGACGTCACAATCAAGGAGCTCATGATCAGCGCTGACCCTTAATCCCTTTCTTGCATCTATTGCGTAAAGGAAGCCTTCCCCCAAATCCGTGTGTATTTTATAAGCGAGATCCTTTGCCGTAGAACCTTTCTTGATTAAATGCGCTTCTGGTAAGACGTTGCCTTTCTTATCTGATAAAGTACGCTCATCTTCAACCGGATATACCGTGATTAGCCCGAGAAGCTCTTTAAATGTGAAGTTAATTGTTTCCTGAACGCCAGTTGAACCCCATTTATCCATCACTTTTTCTTTTATCAGCTCCAAAGCTTTCTTTTGTGGATCACCGAGCTGAGATACAACCTTAAAGTAACCGTCACCGGGAAGATATTCTATAAGCTTTTTATCAGTTGCACGTCTTAAAACGAGCTCAGCTTCGGCGGAACAAGGTATACACGATCTTCCAGTCGATTTTATCTTCTCAAAGTTTAATGGAGCGGAAGAAAGATCTATTTTGTTTGCTGCAATAGTCGTAGGCTTTGCGATCCTACGAATATGCTTCACTAATTCAAGGAGATTCTGTTCAGTCCAAGTTGAAAGTTTCTTATTCATTAGACCTGTGGCTTCAATGGCAGTCAAAATGTCAGCTTTGAGTATAGACAGCCCAGACAGCTTCTGATGAATTTGGATCACGCCGGAATCAAAGTTGGATTCACTAGATTTGAAGATTTTTGGCCAGTCCTTCTTAAGAATATTTAACAACCATAAATCAAGCTCGTTTTCAACGAAGCGTATATCTTCTAAAGGATCATGGAAACCGGGTGTTATAGGTCTCCCTTCGATGTCTGTTGAACCAGAAGCATCAACAACATGAATTAAAGCATCAGCCTGTCGTAGGTCGTCGAGAAACTTGTTTCCCAAACCTCGGCCGGACGAGGCACCAGGGACAAGACCAGCGACATCCATAAGCTTGACAGGAATGAGTCTAATACCGTTTATGCATACTGAATTCGTAGGGTGGTCTTGAACGCCTAGTTCTTTACATACACATTTAGTCTTGAAATATGCTAATCCTACATTAGGATTTATTGTTGTAAAAGGATAGTTTCCTATGGGTACGTTCAACATAGTTGCTGCGCTAAAGAAGGTGCTCTTACCAACATTTGTCTTACCTACAACGCCTACTAGCATCATTGTATCTTGCAAACATAAAATAAAAAAAGATTTAATTTAAAATGTTACAAACCGCAAATGTGGAAAAAATTGTTGTCGTAGGTGATGAAATTACAATCGCTGCATGTAATTTAATAAAAATGGAGGAAGGGAAGAAGATATAAAACGCTTATGCGGGAGCCGCCGCCTTCTTTAATTCAACAATGTTTACCTTAGTTGTCATGGGCAACTTAGAAGAAGCTACCTTAAGCGCTTCTTTTGCTCTTTCCTTGTTGACGTCACTAATTCTTACGATCATTATTACTCCCCCTATACCGACTCTAGCAGCCAAGCCGATAGGCTTACCAAAAGCTCTTCTCATGCCTTCCTGAAGACGATCTGCACCAGCTGTAGCAATCATCTTATTTTCTCTCAAAATAACATGAGGATAAGTTTTTAAAAGTAAATAATAGTTTGTCTCGCCTAAGTCTGAAAGCTTCTTGTTCGCAGCAACACGAGCTGCTTCTAAAGCATTATGTCTAATTTGAACATTAACCAATGATACGAGCTGAAACTCTAAATCATAGTCACCGCTGGCCTTTCCTTGAGAGAACTTCGCAACTTTAGACTGAGGGCACCCACCGATATATTTCTTCCTAGTGTAGGCCATTCCTGCTGAATGTCTATAATTCTTTCCCTGCATATCGTTCACTTCCCCGGTTCTACACTAATATTTAAATCGTTTTGATAAATCTAGAATAAAAGGTTGGAGCGAGCGCAGATATGGCAGAAATCATTGTTGTAATGATAGAACCAGAAAATCAAGGCAATATAGGAGCGGTAGCAAGAAGCATGAAGAACTTTGAGTTAAGGCAGCTCTATTTAATCAACCCAAAAGATGAAATAGGAGCCAACGCAAGAAAGATGGCTTCTCACGCGCAAGATGTACTTGGAAACGCAAAAATCCTAAAGAACCTTAAAGAGTTAAAGAAAGAATGTAGCCTACTATATGGCACAACAGCGATACCTGCCAAGAGACCTTCCAATTTAACCAGAAATGCGATGACACCTTCAGAATTTGCATCCCTTATCTCCTCGACAGACGGAAAGATCGCAATACTATTTGGAAGAGAAAGTAGAGGATTATCAAACAGAGAACTAGACTATTGTGACGCTGTTATTACAATTCCCGCAAATATTCTATATTCTACATTAAACGTTTCTACTGCAGCGGCTATAATATTCTATGAGATCTATAAGAACATAGGACGAATAACATTATCTTCCCCAATCGACGTGAATACTAAAGAGAACCTTTTAAAAAGGTTTAAACACATAATTTCCAAAACAAACCTTCCTGACTACAAGAGAAGAATGATAGAACAAGCTTTTAAGAACACAATTGGTAAGAGTTCAATATCTAGGAAGGAGGCTGGGCTACTTCTTACCGCATTAAACAGGGTAGACATCGAACTTACCAAGGGGAAATGGTAGATAATGGTAACCAACCTCCCTGCAAGAGCAAAGGCACTTTGGGCAAAAGCGATGGTGACAAAAGACCCAAAGGAGAAGCTTGAACTCCTCAGACAATTCTATAGCTCATTTCCAAAACATAAATCTACAGAAAGGCTTGAAATGCAGCTTAAAAGGCAGATGAAGGGACTTGAAGAGGAAATCGAAAGAAGAAAGAAGAAACACGGAAAGGTCGTAAACATTTGGAACATAAAGAAAGGAGAGGAGCTTCAGCTAGCCGTCATTGGAAGACTTGAAGAATCAATTGAATACTTTAGCAAACTTACAGGGAAGATGGTTGACCAATTTGATACGTATACCAAGCCCACAATTAGGGCAATAAAAATGGATTCAGTGCTTCTGCAAGGAATTCTGTGCCCTTTCGATAAAGAATTAAGTGAAGAAAGACAGAGGAAAATTGGTAACCTTCTAAATAACATGGACCTATTAATAATCGTCCTCCCAGAAAGCGAGCATATACAATATTGCTCTGATGTGATTAATTGGCTTACTCAATATAACATAATTCTAAGCTTGAAAAAGAAGGAAGTGGAGATTGAGCAGACGGGAACCGGTGGAATAAGAATAGTTGGCAAGTCAAAGTTCTGCACAGAAGATCAGATAAGACAGTTCTTGCAAGATTATAAAATAGTCAATGGAGTCATAAAGGTATCAGAGGAAACCAAACTGGATGACATAGAAGCCGTGCTGTTTGGACAGATCGGTAAGCCAGCTCTTGTCCTGTGCAGAAATTCCGTACAAGAGACAGAAATAAAAGCCAATTTCAAGAACGTACCATTTACTACCTCCACATACAATAACCATTATTTCCTAGAACAAGTTCTCGAAATACTAGGCCTGATACGAATTTACACCAAAGGACATGGCTCAGAAGTCGCAGAGCGGCCAATACTTGTTGGAAAGGAATCAAATATCATAGAAGTAGCTAAAATAATTCATAAAGAACTTGCAGAGAACTTTATGTACGCTAAGCTATGGCGTGCTGGTAAAGAGATAAGGGTTGGACGAAATTTTATATTAAACGACAAGGATGTAGTAGAAATTAGATCAAGATGATCTTCTGCAACGAAATAGATAAATATCTTCAAACATAAAATGTTCTTTCATTATGATTTCGCAATCAAAATCTTTTTCTTTGATGAAATCTTTGATTTCAAGTACATCGGCCAAAGATGAAGATATGAAAAATATTGACCCGTCTGGTTTCAGAAGCTTAAATGAAGATTCAAGGAATTTAAGGAGTACTTCGTTACCATGTCTTCCTCCATCTATCGTCTGATCAACTATTCCTTCGGAAGGAAGATAAGGTGGATTAAATATTATTGTATCAAAATGATCATCGATAAAACAATCAGCTGAATCACAGCAAACTAGGTCAGTTCTTGGCAGTTCCTTATGCGCTATCTGGTTTAAGGTGCTTAAGTCTATATCACATCCGATGTACACATTAGTTTCTTGACCTAAAATTTCAGCAGCCTTTCCAGAACCAACCCCTATCTCAAGAACAGTTCCTAAGGATGCAACCTTTTCGATCCCCCTTATCATGAGAAAGGTGTCTTCAGAAGGGCTATACATGTGCTAGTCCGCCTTAACAGACGACAATAAGAAGTTTCCTAAGGTTAGAAAACTTTTAGGTGGAAGATGCTCTATTCTTTCATCTCTGATCAAATCCACTTCCCTTGGAAGATCATATGGTTTCTTCAGAAGACGCTTGAGAACGGAATTCACCTTCTTTCCTCTGAAAGTGAAGAGCAGATTTATCTGTTTTCTTAACCTTATATTGATAACCTGAGGGTTCACAGGTTCGAACTTCACGATGCTGGAGTAAACCTTTGGAATCGGATTAAAGGCTTCTGGCGGGACTTCATCAAATACAGAAATCTTAAAGGAAAGCTGTGCGATTACGGATAACGCTCGAAAATTCTTCGCTTTCGGCTGTGCCAGAAGCTTTTCTACAAAATCTTTTTGCAATATAACAGTGGCCGATATAATATCCTTCTCCATAAGCCAATAGATAAAATCCTTAGAAATTGCATATGGAAGATTAGAAACAATTTTGTTGAAAAAGTAATCACATTTTAAGCCGTTTCCGTTGACTAGAACCAGACTTGTACAGGATGAGAGCCTTTCCTTCGCCAGAGAAAAAAGTCTCCGGTCAATTTCGTAAGATATGACCTTATCTGAAATTTTACACAGACGCTCAGTTAAATCCCCATATCCGGTGCCTATTTCTAGAACGATATCGCTACAGTTTAATTCAGCAACCGATAAAATCCTATCTAGATAGTAGGGATCGGCTATAAAATTTTGACCAAGTCGTTGGCCATGCTTCACCTGCATCCCTCTGTGTTTAGTGCGCCGCGTTGTGACGCATACCTAATGCTCTCATAAAATATTGCTGGACCTACTTCCTTCCCTCTGTCAAAGGTATCTAGATCCTTTTTTTGCATTAAATCATCCCCAAAAATGCGCAGTTGATACATTTTAAGTTTTAAAAAAATCCATAGTTTGCAGATGAAAAAGCTAAATATTAAATAAGTAAGGGCTTTAATGCCCAGTGACTAGGTATGACAACGGCTTATGAAGTTCCCGCGGATTTGCTGATAGACAAGTTAGTTGAACATATTAAGAATAATGTTGCACAGGTTACTCCGCCGGAATGGGCATTTTATGTGAAGACAGGATCTCATGCAGAAAGGCCGCCTCAGGACAAGAATTGGTGGTACAAGAGAGCAGCTTCTCTCATAAGGAAGATTTACTTATACGGACCTATAGGGATAGGGGACCTAAGAGGCATGTACGGTGGTGCAAAGACTACAGGATACGCCTTCAAACACCATAGGGATTCTGGGGGAGCAGCAGTAAGAAAAGTCGTCCAACAGTTAGAAAGTGCGGGACTGGTAACTAAATTAGAGAAAAGAGGAAGAATTCTAACGGGCAAAGGGAGAAGCGTTGTCGACAGAACGAGTAAAGAGATACTAGTGGAAATTGCTAAGAATCAACCCGAGTTAAAGAAGTATTTGTAGTGAGGAAAATGAGCGAATACGAAGCTGCGCAGCCATCAAAGGGAGAAGATGAAAAGAAAAAGCTAAGAGAACAAGTAATGAGACTTTTCCTGACCTCTGAGGCGAGGCAGCGTCTGAACAACGTTCGTATGGTGAAACCTGAAATAGCCGATTTTGTTGAAGAACAGATAATTCAACTTGTTAATTCTGGAAAATTAAAGAGACAATTGAATGATGAGGAAGTTAAAGAAATATTAAGCAACATAGCAGGAAGGGAGAGGAGGGAATTTAAAATAAGGAGGGTATGATCATGGGGGCAATAAAGAGCAAAGGTCTGAAAAGAAGACTCTTGATCGAAAATAGAAACTCTCGAAAGGTCCCTACTTGGGTTATGCTAAAAACAAAGATGAGGGTTAGAACAAATCCAAGGAGAAGGCACTGGAGAAGGAACAAGCTCAAACTTTAGGGTGAAAAATTTTGTCCGAAAAGGAGTTCGAAGAAAGGACGATTGTCATCCCCCTTTGGAAGACGCACAAAACAGGCAGCTACCGAAGGGCAAAGAAGGCTCTTTCCGTTTTAAGGGAAGAAGTTTCTAAGGTAGTCAAGGACGGAAATTTTGTTATAGACAGCAAGCTCAATGAACAGATTTGGGCGCAGGGCATCAGGAGGCCTCCAAGGAGAATCACGGTTAAAGTAAAAAAGGATGAAGAAGGAAACATCATTGTTTCGTTGCCTTAATCTAGAAATTTTTTATAGACGTTACCGCACTTCAGACAGGAAACTCTGATGTGCAATTTTGGTGAATTGACTATCCTTATCTTTGAATCTATACCTATGAGAATGGGAGACTTGCACTTCCGGCAGTAGAATAGCTTTTCAGGGTATGGCATACGTATATTAAACTTGAGAAGAATCCTTCGAGCGACCTCTAACTGCTTTCTACTTATTTCTGGGTCGATAGACGCATAGTGCATTGCGTTAGAGAAGATAATCTGTACACGCTCTACACCTATTCTCTTTTGCAGTCTCCTTTTCTTTTCCACATAAATCCGTCAATAACGTTAAATAAAAACGTAACACACAAAGAGCAGGTGATCCGATCATGACAAGAATAACGCTGATCATAGCCGAATCTTCGCTTGAGATAATACCTGAAGAAATAATGAACGAAAAAATCATAAAAATGTTCTGTAAGAGGAAAGCGAAGCTCCCAGAACAGACCCTCTTGGACCAGAGTTATCACCATAAAGCGATATTGAAACTTAGTCAGCCTGAAAAGCGTGGCAGACCGGATATAGCGCATTTCAGCCTTCTTGAAGCAACTTCGATACCACTATATTTTAGGGATCAATTAGACGTTTACCTTCACACAATAGATGACAAGGTAATCTGGATCGGAAAGAACGTAAGGCTGCCAAAGGTTTATGAGAGATTTATCGGACTAATCGAGCAACTTTACGTTAAAGAGAGCATTAGCTATCAGGGCAAGGAACTTTTAAGACTCTCAAAGAGCTCTTTGGAGGGACTATTAAATGAAGTAAAGCCTTCAACGGTGATCGGGCTCTCTAGGATAGGGAAACACAGCGGCTTTGAAGAAATTTCTGAGCATGCTTTAAAGTATGGGAGACCGGCCCTTGTGGTTGGAGGATTTGCAAGGGGACACTTTAGTGAAAAAAATCTTAAATTAATGAATAATGTTTTCTCTGTCAGCGAATACGGTCTTGAAGCACATGTCGTTGTTTCAAGGATCTTATATGAAACAGAAAAACTTCTCAATATTTCTTGAGTCTACCATCAACGTTTTAATATTGATTCGATTCACTTCTTTTTGATAGTTATCTTATCCAGTTCATTACCTGTTTAATTATTAAACCATTTCTTCAATTTCTACAACCTTTGATTTTATAATCAATATATGGGTCTAGAAAGAGAAGGCTTGGAGGTAAACCATAATCAATTTGAATTAGAATGATTCATTTTTGGCAGAATCATCAGTATCTCTTCTTGATCGCCAATGGCTATATGTTTTTTCTCCAAGTAAAATTTTCCAACTAGAGCGCACGTAACCGCATCCAATTCATCTCCGTTCATCAAATCATTCAATTTCCCGACTCCAAACTTTTCCAATCCAGCCTTCAACTTCGATAGCCCATGCTGCTTTCTGGGAATCTTCAGGATGTCCTGAGCTGCACCCGGATACGTTTCCACAACCTCCAATCCCTTCTTTTCTAAAATTTTCTTTAACCTGATCCCCCTTTCAGTCAGCTTTCTCATCGGCCCAAGGGTTATTGGGAAGAATTTTATCTTCATCCTTAACAACTCCCTGTCACATTCCCTCAAATGGACATTACTTTTAACTTTCAAGCTCCTCCTTCCCTTTGGCAGAGCCAATGGAGCATCTATAGCTACAACTTTAGGCCTTGTTTTGAGAGTTTCTTTTATGATCTCGTCATCTGTGTAGAGCAGAGAGGTCTTCACGTTCATGTTTTGATCCATCACACAGAATCCGGTCGGCCTCGATTCAACTCCAGCTAAGTCAATTCCCACTATCATTAATTCTTCACACAATAATCAAGAGGTACGTTAAAACAGGATTTAATTATTATATATCAATACCATGACATTCGTATTTCAGTGAAGCCTCTAATTCTGCTTTGTCCAATACTTTTCAAGGTTGCATACACGTTTGAAGATAAATCTTGGACGCCATATCCACAAAATTTCGTAGAAAAATATTTAAAGTGATTCGTCCGCCAACACTGTTGCCGCCGTAGAAGGAAAGACATGACTACGGACAGATGCGATCGTCGTCCAGCCTGGTCTAGGACATCAGCCCTCCAAGCTGGTAACCCGGGTTCAAATCCCGGCGGTCGCATTTCTAAGATTTAATAGGGCATAAATGTGGACTAACACAAATATTTTTATTTGTTAATTTGGTTGGAATGAGTGCATGGGCCGGTCGTCTAGTCTGGTTAGGACGACGCTCTGACACGGCGTAGGTCCCAGGTTCAAATCCTGGCCGGCCCACCATTTGCAGAGTCTGAATATCTTTTGTTGCTTCAGCATATTCTCTCTAGGCTTAATTATATCTAGCAAAGACATTCTTTGCTAATAGCATCCCTTAACCCATTCATCTTCAAAACATACAACAGGCCGAGCGGATTTGAATCGAATTGGGTTTAAGTCTCAAATACCTTCTCTGCTTTTATCCAGCAATTATTAGAGGAGCCTGTAGCTCTACCTGTTCAATCTCGTTAAGGTCAATGTTGTAGTAAATACCTTCAACAATGATGGTATAATTACCAGGGGTTTGTTTGGGAGGTGGGCTCCCTGGGCCTAGCTGGTTTGGCAAGTTTGTGCCCGTATCCCACGTGTAACTGAGAGCCCAGCTATAACCCTTGATGAAGTTCGGTGGCGGAGGACCTATAGGGCCTGTAGCGTAAGGAGACCACTCCCAGTATACAGCGTTACCTTTTTCGTTGTAAATTGTTATGTTAAACATGCCATAGTATTCGAGTAGTGAAAGATGTGAGGAGTTGTTGACATTTTCCATGGAAACGAAATATTTGAAGGTGCCGCCAACCTTAAATGAAGGAGTGTAGGTTAGATTAAGTAAAATACCCCGCTCTTCGACCCACACCGAAACCAAAACACCACCAGCTTGTTGAGAGAAGTTGTCGCTAACGGGGAACGATGTCGTGAACGGTGTCGTGAGAGAAATGGTGCGAGAGAACTGTGTTGCGGTAGTAGTTGTATTTGAATGGAGCTGTGCTGTTGTTGAAGTTGTATTAGGAGGACTTGTTGAACCTTTGAATAATGCTGGGTTAAAGTAGATGATGCTTCCAACAACTGCAGCTGTAACTATAAGGGCAACCAAAGCTATCTTATAGGAGCTTTTATCGACCGATTGTTTGATCGTATCACTGCACCTTTAGATCAGATTCAGCTGGTTTGTATCTGTTACTTCAAGTTATGGGGCAGTATCGTTCTGGGTGGACGCTGTTAACGGTACAGTAGTGCTTTCTGGAGGATAAAGGTTCATTGCCATGACAACCCAGCAGAAGAATAAAAAAGAAACGAATGTAAGAAAAATGTTACTGTTGATGTTTGTAGTGTTGACGATAATATTCGGCTCCCTATCCTTCTCAGAGTTCTACCAAATTCAGCAGCTAAAGAGCCCAAGCATAACCACCTCCACTGTTACGGTGACATTAACACCATCGACTACCGTAACCACGGAAACTTTGACTACTAATACTACGTCAACTTTGACTACTACATATACCGTCTCCGTCACTTCAGTGCTGACCGTATCTAGCTTAATCTCATCCGCTGAAGCGTTGAAAGCCGTAATGAATTTCGAAGGATGGAACGCCACCGAAATGGCTTCCTATCCAACTTACACACAGCTAAGGTACCTGAAGGAAGAAAACGGATGGGTCAACATATACACCGTCAACGCCAGCACTGGTGAAACATTAACTGTTGAAGCGGGCATGTCCCTTCAGGCTCCAGACCCCACAGTCAAGCTTCGCGGGTACTACTGGTTCGTAGACGTTAATGTGGCGCCTCCACCGAATCACATAGAGGGCTTATATTACGACTTCTGGGTAAACGCCATTAACGCCACAATAGCGTACTCAGAAGGCCCGTCCCCTTAGTACAAGTGTAATCATGATGTCGTCTATAAAGGCAAGGAACGTGTTGTTGGTGACGTTTGTAGTGCTTACCATAATCTTAGGTTCCCTATCCGCTTACGAGTTTTTCCAAGTTCAGCAGTCAAAGACAGCAATGTGGACTTCAACCTCTGTGATAACTGTCACCGCAACGGTGCCGTACGTGCTCAATGAAAGCGAAATAAAGTTCGTATATGGCACAAACTACTACATCTTTGCATACGAGAGAATAGCGGACTTACCAGCGGGTTCGTCTGTCACGTTTAGGAATGTTACCTTCTACAGTATGCCGCTTAACACTTCAATTACAGGCTGCGGAGTCTACTACATTAAAATCATATTCCTTGATGGGACTTCGGAGAGGTTGAACGTTGGATGGTGCGGTTTCCCTACGACATCATTAGCCTTCACGAACCATAGCAACCCCAAGGCTGGAGTGTTCTACGCTCCAGGAGAATATGGGTTGGGTGGTCAGGTGATAGACCAGCCTGTTGCAGCAGGATTCTACCTTCTGGTCAGCGAGTGAGGCTAACAATGCCAACTGTGAAGAAACAGAATCTGCTGCTGGCTGCTTTTGCTGTTCTTATAGTCATCTTCGGTTCCATATCTGCCTTTGAACTGGTAAAAGGCCCAACTTCAACTACTATAACAAGTTCAACAACTTTTACAACAACTACTATCGTTTTATCGAATGTAACGATTACAGAAACCGAAACTGTTGAGCACTATATTACAAACCAGTTCTATCGAACCACCCACACCCTTCTTCAAGGCAGGCGACACATTCAACTACTTTATCACGATGACAAACATTAATAACACCTCACACCTTTCCATAACAAACTTCGGCGAGCTTAACGTGACGATTTACAATTCGAATGGTCACGCCATCTATTCAATTTGGTATATTTACGCTACGGGTCCGCCAGGCCCTCCGATTCCAAGCCTATCCGAAGGCGCTGAGTGGGACCAGGTCAGCTACTGGGACACTGAAACCAATTCGCCAAACGACCTGGGTCCAGGTTCTCCCCCTGCTATACCGCCTCCAGGCAACTACACCATGGTTACTCAGGGCTCATACTTGAACATCGACCTTAACGAGATGGAATATATAGAGCTGCTGATGCCTCTAACGATTAGATAGTTCAGGGAATAATTCAAAGAGGAGAACAGTACACATAGAAAATGGTATGAAACTAAAGTTCTGGGAATAATTCCAACTCAAGGAGTAAAATAAGAGAAATCCGTCTTTTTTTGAATATTAGTAAGTATCTATAACATATAGAGAATAT
>JBEKIG010000011.1:0-156018 GCA_050011875.1 Nitrososphaeria archaeon | reverse complement strand
TCTAATACAACAACCACATGCCCACATTGTGGTAAAGAATTACAGCCTTACATGACGATATGTCCCTACTGCGGCCAAGACCTAAAGGTCACACCTGCAATACAGCAGCCTGCAACTCAGCCAGGGTCAGGATGGTCCTACGGCTCAAACAATCCCCAAAGTCCGCGCAAGTCGCATCGCTTGAGGAACATACTGATTGTGGTCGTGTTGGTCGCAGTTTTTGCGATTTTATTCTTGGTCCCCCTAATCCCTAGTGGTACAAGTAGTGTAACTTCACCTGAGAATACAACCTCCTTGATTACCTATTCAACCACTACCACGTATGGGAATAATATCGTAACTGCTTTTACGGTTTACCTTTTTAATGGTTCAACATCCGTGGATGCGGGCTATTTTGATTATGCTCCGTTTAACGTTACAGCCGGTGCAATGAATGTGACCGTGACCGGTAATTTCAATGCTTCAGGTGGATTAGGAAACGACGTCGAGGTTTATATCATGAACACCACCCAATACGATAACTGGTATAACGGTAACACTACAAGTGTTTACTATGATAGTGGCCAGGTTTCTTCAGCAAACATCAGCCTTCCGCTTCCAGCGGGCCAAAGCTACTACCTAATCTTGGACAACAGCTTTTCCTCCATATCTGGCAAAACGGTTAGCGGAGAAATCATCCTAACTTTTACGCAGCCAACTAATATGACTTCAACAGTTACTTCAACTTCTAGTGGTTCTACTGTGACTCCAACTACTACGCAACCAACTTCAACTGCGACTTCAACTACGACTGTTACGGTTACTTCTACTGTTGCTTAACCTGTAACCACGATTGAGACATAAGGTCAAACTTTGACTGAAACTCAGACTCAGAAGGAATCATCTTAACCTACTTCATTTGACAGTGTTAGGTGTCACTTAGTGATTGCTGTCAAGAAACTTGAAGAAGATAGATGGATGGTGTATCGAGACCTGCGATTAGAAGCCCTTAAAAAGGAACCGATCGCTTTCGGGAGCTCCTACGATGAAGAAAAGAATATCTCCGAAGAGGAATGGAGGGAAAGGATAGGCAACGTTTTGTTCGCCCTGTCGAAAGATAAACTGGTCGGAATAATCGTATTTGTCCAAGGTGATAAAATCAAGGCAAAACACATCTATAACATATACGGTGTATACGTAACCGAAGGATATAGAGGTCAAGGAGTGGTAGTAAACTGATTGATAGCGCATTGGAAGAGATTCAAAAGAGCAAGGATGTCGTGAAAATCAAATTGACCGTAAACCCTGAACAAAAGGCCGCTGTAAAGTTGTATCAGAAAAGTGGGTTTAAAATTATAGGTCGACTGGAAAAGGAATTACTTATTGACGGTAGATTCTATGATGAATTAATTATGGAAAAGCTTCTTTAACCAGAAGGGTTAAAAAAAGTAAGCATAGATTATGCTATTGAAGGCTGCCGCTGGAAATATACTACCAATAGCCACTTACTAGACAATTTTACTAAAGCTGCTCATAAGCGCTAAAAAGTTGTTTTTGTTTTAGCTGAGTAAACAAAGAGGTGTGAAAACCAAGAATCCTTGGCTGCGCCGTGCCAGTGGTTCTCTCCGGCTGGTATGAATATAGTATCGCCTTCCGTCACCACCCTCTCTCCCTTTTTATCAGCCACTATACCTTTGCCTCGTAAGATGTACAGTATCTGCTCGTGGTCGTGGATGTGGAGCTTGGTTCTTGTTCCAGGTGGAAAAGTCACTATCGCCGCCTGATATTCATTTGAGCCCGTGGCGGAGTCAATAAGGTCGGTCCTTTCCACAGTGCCTGTAAAGATGGCTGTAGAAACTTTTTCGGTTTTAGCTTTCTTACCTTCTATTACTATCAATCTATTCACTTTAAATAAATATGCTGATACTTTCTATTAAGTATTTTTAGTGCACGTCCGTTAAATGGGACATGCTACGGCTGAGGCTTTGAATAATCCCTTGCATATGCACGCGGTAAGTCGATATCCCTAGCCTGTGGTCTCATGAGGGCTGTTAGTTGTGTTCGTGTAAATTTAAGGTTCAGCTACATATCATTGTAAATAGACAGGGTTGTAAAAGATCCCATTTTTTAAAACGTATTCAAATAAGGTGGGATCATATGTTTTTATATTGAAACCCTTGATTTCGTTATATGGGACTAAAAAAGAATGGAAAGGAACTATAATGATGACAAAAGAGCAGTTCTACGAGTTAGTCAAAGAAATACGTTCTGTCGTAGACGATCCGGATAACTTGAAGTGCAGCTGCCAAAAAATAGAATGCGAATGGCACGGTGACTGTAATAAATGTGTCGCAGTGCACAGATACTACAAGGAGCATATTCCAAACTGCCTGCAAGCTGTTTTCAACGATAGGGTAAAGGAAATTGTCCAGATATTCGAACTTAATGCAACAGAAAAAGTGAAAACACCGGCTGAATACTGGAATTATGTCAGAGAAAGGGACCTACAGGAGAAGCGGTCCTTAAAGATCCATAAGCCACCTCGTAAAATATCACGACGAAAGTAAGTGCCGAATTGAAACAAATTCTAAAGAAGGCCTGAGCTAACCATCTTTATCTCCTATGTGGGAAGATTAAATCAAATCAATAACATGTTTAATGCATCGTTTCCTGGTAGAAGACATTAAGATGTTGTATAAATAGCAGATGTTAGAATCTATAATTTTTACGATAGGGGCATAAAATTAATGTTTTTTCAAAAGCTTTATCTTGTGCGTTTGAACCAAAACGCAGTCAGGTGTGGAAGAATTGAGTTTGAAAAATGATCTACGAAATCTTTCAACAAGGCTTGGCGCTGACCTCTTTGCAGTTACATCTGTAGACAGGCTTGAAGATGCCCCCAAGGGTCATCGTCCGCGTGATGTCCTCCCCGATGCTAAATCGGTCATCGTCCTCGCGATCAAGATGCTCGACGCGCAGACGGATATCCTACCAGTCGGAGATGACTCAGTTGGCGTCTCACCTAGACAGGACATGTTTAGGGGACACAGCAACTTCATTTCACAGGAGCTGGATAGGATAGGGTATTCAATGGCCAGATTTCTCGAAAGAAAGGGCTTCAAGGCATATCACCAGATGGCGTCTACTGGCGGAGTCGACCAGAGATACCTTATAGGCCTACTGTCGCTTAAGCATATGGCCGTGCAGGCAGGTTTAGGCGAGTTTGGGAGGAATGGTCTGCTCATTACACCGGAGTTCGGCCCAAGAGTTAGGTTGACAGCCGTTGTTACAAACGCTGAAATAGAGCCTGACAGCCTGCTCTCAGAGGACTTCTGCTCCTCATGCAATAATTTGTGCATCCTTTCCTGCCCATCTAAAGCCTTGGAAGAAAAGGATCAAAACTCACCTTATAAAATAAATAAGTTTGCGTGCTCCCAGTACTTGAATACTAAACCAACCTGTGGTGTATGTTTGAAGGTTTGTCCAATAGGTAATCAGAGAGCTCGATGATGACATAGTCGTTAACCAGATAGATTGAAAGTGGATAATATGATATCGAGGGTAGTGTAGGTTTGTTCAAGTTTAAAATTTAATTCTACGCTATTGATGAAATAAAAAATTAGCCACATTAAATCATGTGCACGATTACACTCGCTTTATCATATGTTCAATCCATGTCAGTAATGTGAACGTTATCCGTTAAAAGAATATGTGGGTAGTCCTTCTATTTCGACTTTTGCCCTGAATAAATGACCCGAATGTGGGTATTTTGAGAGGGCTAGTGGGTCCGGCCCAGTTCTTGCAGTAGTTATATATAACTCATCGAGATTTTTACCTCCGAAGCAACAGGAAGTTACATACATCGTAGGAACAATTATTTGGTCCAAGGTCTTGCCTGTTAGAGGATTCCATCTTGAAACCTTTGAGCCTCCCCAGTGCGCCACCCATATCATGCCTTCCCTATCGACTGCCATTCCGTCCGGATTACCTTCTTGATCTGAAAAATCAACTGCAGTTCGCTTATTGTTAATTTCACCAGTTTTAAGGTTGAAGTCAAAAGCCGCAACTCGGCGCGTTGGTGTATCAATATAGTACATGGTGCCGTTATCAGGGCTCCAGCCGAGTCCATTAGAAATGCTTACGCCCGACAGGGCCTTCGTCACCGAATGATCGCTTGAGAGATAGTAGAGGGCTCCCTTCGAACTCAACCCACCGATGCTCATCGTCCCTGCCCAAAACCTCCCATAGGCATCACATTTGCCGTCATTAAACCTGTTATCAACCAAATCTCCTTCAACTTCCCTTATGAGTGTAACACTATGGGTCTTTAGGTCTAACGAATAAAACCCATGTTGAAGTGTAATCAATACGCCGCCGGACATCCTTGGAACTACCGAGCTCACATAGCTACCTGTATGGATGATGGTATCCTCGCTAATATTGGGTTTGTACATATGGACGTTTCCCCCCTGAATATCAACCCAGTAAAGCATATTATTCCTGCTATCCCAGCTTGGCCCTTCCCCAAGTTCCGCCTTAGATTCTGTCAATAGCTCAAGAGAATCTGACATCGTCTATTTTTTATCAGTTCAGCTACTTAAGGTTTGCAACCGGTGCAGAAGTTGCCAAGAAGTTAAAAAGGGATAATAAGAAGGGCATATAAGATGGGCCTTCCAAGAAAGTCAATAAACTACTGGTTAGGAATCTTAATCCAACAGCGCGTTCCCTCCAATTATTCTAAATATTCGACCTTGCGCTTGTGATATAGTTTGCATTCTTTGGTGACTAATCTCGTGTATTGCCGCGGATACGGCATGCCAGCGCTAATCGCCTGCAAAAAGAGTTGCAGAGTTAAATCGTGACGTGTTTCGCTGTAATTCGGGCATTCTGCACATTGATTGGGGAACTCGCTAAAGCAAGGATGTGGTATTTCCAACATTGTTCCCACCTTATTAAAAAAGAGTGTGCCTGAGGTATTTAAAGTTAGTCAAATTTGTTCGCCCCTATTTCCTGGACATACAGTTATCATTTAAAAAAGATCATAACTTCATGTAAAAGAATTCAATGCACAATTATACTATAAACTTATATGTGATAACCTTTACCATATTAAATAATCTGATGTGTTTGGTTAAGGTAAAGAAGGGGGACGGAAAAGTCGAAGAGTTCGTAGAATCTAAGATCGCTACTGGTGTTAAAAGGGCTGGTGCAACCGCTGAAGAAGCTGAGCGAGTAGCTAAGGCGGTTTCCTGGGATTTAGGGTATGAAACTGAAATCACAGCAGAGGAGCTATCAAACATGGTGGTTGGATCGCTCAAAAAAATTAATAAGACTGCAGCAGATGGATTCGTTAAGTACAGAGATCATAAGTTAAGGACTAAAAAGGAAAACAAATAGAGCTGTGGACTCAATCCGTTCGTAGAACCATGTAGTAAAGGCATACGCATTATAAAGAAGAGTTTATCGGAGAGAAGAAGCGATTACCTTCAGACCTTTCTAGGTATAAAAGTAATAAATTGTTAGAAAGTGTTGGAAACGGTTTAGATTTCCTCTAGAATACGGAAGCGACCAGAGAGTTAGAGAACATACTCAGGAGTCTGTAAACTTCGGTGCTTCCGTTAGTCAATAAAGCGCATGTAAGACGTTCCTCAGGATCAGCCCAGGCCAAGCAGCCGGTCGCCCCCAAGTGTCCAAAGGTAGCTGGGGAAACGAGATCTCCAAACCATGAGTTATGAGGGCTTTTCAGCGTCCATCCTAGCCCCCATGAATAGGATACCTTCACATCATCTGGAATGTGAGGCATCGAATTAGTTTGGTTACTTGTCATCAGCTTAACCGTTCTTGGACTGATGATCATCTGACCGCCAATTTTGCCTTCATTAAGGAACATCAGTAACAACTTCGACAGATCTGAGACCGTTGAGAACATTCCTCCCCATGGAGTACTCAAACTCCGCCAATAGGCGCTGTTCCAGTTGTAATCGTCGTTTGGGCCTCCATTGGGGTTATCGGGTTTGATGTATACCTGACTGACTCGGTCAACTTTGTACCAGTCTATACCTAGGGACGTATCGCTCATCCCCAAAGGTTTGAACAGCTCTTTGTCCAAGAATTCGGGAAGAGATTTCCCGCTTAGACGCTTAACTATTTCACCCAACACCGCTATGCCGGTGCTCGAGTAGCTGAGGTTTGTCTCCGGCTCGAAGAGCAGCGGTGTGGTGTAGATCTTTTCCAGGAATTCGTTGAGGCTCGCGTGTCTTATCCTGAGCTCCCTGTTCTCAGGCAGCATGTCAGGCAGGCCGCTGGTGTGTGTTAGAAGATCCCGCACTAAAACCTTTTCCTTCCATCTTCCCGAGAATTCTGGCACTATTTTCGATACAAGGTCATCAAGGCTCAATTCACCGCGCTCAATTAGCATCATAACAGCTGTGGCGACTACAGGTTTGGTAACAGATGCTACAAGAAAGATAGTGTCCTGCTCTACCGCTGGGCTGTCAGGATCAAGACCTCGTTTCCCAAAAACTCTTGGATTGAGGAAGCGGGCTTCTCTTCCCACCTGTACTGCGGCTCCCATAACAGCCCCCTTTTTGACTGCATCTAATAGAATTTCATAGGCCTTTTCTAGGCGCCCTGATGGAATAGAAAGGTCTTCAGAATTTTCTACAATTTCAAGAGATGGTAGGCTATTCATCAGAATCTTCCTTTCATCATCATCTTAAAAATCTTGTGTTGAATATAGAAGATAATAGGTGCTCTTACATCAGGGTTGCTTATCGGGGGCGTTTAGGCACTTTCTTTCGTCAGGACCTCCGCTATTAAATTATTAGTTGATGTGAACAGAAATAGATCATCTTTATGCGGATTTTGAAGTGGAGTCTAGGGTATTCAAATATAATAGATGCCTATTTCTTAAAGTACTTTTTTAAAGGCTCCCAGTAGAAATCGATCCACCCCTGCCTTAAGTCTTCTGTCTGCTCTGTGGGCACGTTCGAGTGAACCATCGTTATTTCCGTCCCTTCCTTAGTCTTTTTGAAGGTTAGTTTGAACGTTGACGGCGGGTAGTTGGGTGGCCATTCTGTCGTCTTCCACTCCTGCACTATCTTCTTACCCTTTTCCAGTTCCAGGTTGGTTCCAAAAATGTAGCCGTCCCAGGATGTGAACTTCCCCCCAACCTTTGGTGTACCTGTTGCCTTGCTGCCGGTAAACGATGAATGCTTTTCAGGGTTAACGAATGCTAGGTATACCTCCTCAGGCGATGCTTTTATCATTACCTTTTGATTTATTGTGGTCACTTTAGGTTTCATGCAAGATTATAGCAATTTTGCTTATTTAATTATTATCTTCTAAAAAGGATAAGGTTGTTCCCGAAAAGTTCATCTAAGCAAACCTTATTTACGGTTCAAGTTAATTAACAAACCTTATATTCAATTACAAGTCTGAAGGGTAGTGTAATGACTCTCACTCAATCGGAAAGCGTTGACTTCAGCAGAACCTTGAACAGAACATTAAGAGTCTTCTTTAAAGACGCCCTACGGGCCGCTGTCGCAAACCCTTTGCAGGCAGTTTTCTTCCTTAAAACTCTTAATTGGCAAAGGCGCGCTGCCAAGACTAGAAAAGACTGGGAAAGGATAGGCCTCCACGTCCCACCGATACTCGTCTTCAGTGTAACGAGCAAATGTAATCTCCACTGCAAAGGATGCTATCACCAGGCCCTTCGTCAAGGAGCCGGCAATGACATCAGCGACGAAAGGCTCAGGAAGGTCATAGCTGAAGCAAAAGAACTAGGCGTCTCCTTCATCGTTTTAGGAGGCGGAGAGCCGCTTATGAGGCCCAACGTATTGGACATTCCGAAGAGTTATCCTGAAATAATGTTTCTCATGTTCACGAACGGCTTAATGATAAACGATACCGTTCTTAGCAAAATAAATGAGAAAAGAAACGTTGTACCCATGCTCAGCCTGGAAGGCTACCAGACAGACACGGACGAACGTAGAGGGAAGAGAGTCTACGGGATGCTTCAAGGGTCGATTGCCAAACTGGAGGAAAACGGTGCGTTCTGGGGGCCATCGCTGACCCTGACCAGAAACAATTTCGATGAGGTAACCGATGGGGATTTCGTGAAGAAACTCGTTGACGCAGGATGTCGTCTCTTCATGCTCGTTGAGTACACTCCTGTCCAAGAGGGTACCGAAGGTTGGGTTCTCATCGAAACTCAGAGACTTGAGCTGGTCAGAAGAAGAGACTTGTTCCGCAAGAAGTATCAGGCGGTGTTCGTTGCACTACCCTGGGATGAGGAAGAAATAGGCGGCTGCCTCTCCGCTGGACGAGGCTTTATCCATATAAGCACTGAAGGCAACGTGGAACCTTGCCCGTTCATACCCTATTCGGACACGAACATCAACAACGTCTCACTTAAGGAGGCCTTGCAGTCGAAGATGCTGAGGACGATCAGGGAAAGCCATGGACAACTTGAGGAAGTTCACGGATGTGCCCTGTGGGAGAAGAGAGAGTGGGTGAAATCCCTTGCAAGGTCCACAGGCTGACCTTGCGACTAGAATTTGAAACCGCAAAAGCAAAAAGCATTGACTAACCCACATTTAAATTCCGCATGAAAATCCTTAGATATAGACATAGGACCAAAATCTAACGCGAAAATCCATGTATAAAGTTCATTGATTTAAATCTAAATCAATTTACTTTTCGAACTTGGCCTGCGCCCACTTCAAGAAAGAGGTGGCTTATTTTGGTCGAGTAAAATCCTGGCTGTCAAATGCCCTTGTTTCCGAACTTATTGTTGTGTACGAAATCCGCTATATCGCGGCGTATTCTCAGGTATTTGGTTGACCCTGTGGGATATCCTAGGCGGCAAGTGAAGGCAATCTTTAGGGGTTCGGGAACGTTGAGAATTTGCTTCACCTGTTTTTCTACGGGAGGCGCGGCTAAGGCACTGAGAACCTGTAGGCTAATTCCCAGAGACTGCGCCATTAGCCACATATTCTCCATAACGCACCCGAGGCTCATGAAACCCAAGACATCGCCTTCGGAAGCAGGTGCCCTCTTCCGTGGGTCATAAACCACTACCAGGAGTAAGGGGCTGCCTCGGATGGTCTGGGTCAGCGGCATAGGCACGCTCTCACGGGCAATTTCTGCCATTTTCGAGGGGTCCACCCATGATTGCGGAAACATGGTACCCAAGATTCCAGTCTTTTTTTTAAGCAACTCCTCTTTTGAGAATGAGAGTTGTTCATAGTTCTCGCGGATGAACACTTCTGAAATGCGCGATTTGATATTCCCTATTTTCTCCAGAACCTCTTTTTCGTCAACTACGACGATGTCGAAGTTCTGCATGTTATGCGCAGTAGGCGCCCAACGCCCAGCTTCTAGAATCTGTTTCAGGTTTTCTTTTGCCACTTGGCGATTCGGATCGAAAGGAACCCTATCAGAGTGCCTTTCCTTAACAACCTTTAAAATATCATTCATTTCAAACCATCTCCTATTTTTAAGACTGCTTTACTAAGAGCGCGCGCCAAGAGACTACTTTGAAAGTAGTCTCCAGGAGAGAACTATTCCTATTGCAGATAATATTATCGCGAATCCCATCATAACCGAGAAGTCGACTAAGAGGCTAGTCATGCCTGTCGCTCCAATCAACAACTGTCTTGCTGCGTCAATTGCGTAGCTGACGGGGTTAAGTTTTACGACGTCTTGAAGCCAAGTTGGCATTATTTTTGCCGGAAACAACGCGTTACTTGCGAATAGTAGTGGCATGTTGAGTAGGTTTATGATTGCCATTTGTGTTTGCCAATCACCTGATCTTAGCGCGAGCATCGTGAACAGCGCGGATAACCCGGTGCCCATGAGGAAGATGATGAGGAATGTGCCAGCGATTCCTAGAGGTGTGAAATGTGTTGTATCCATCCCGAGAACTACTGCAATCACTAGAACTATGGCTGATTGTACCAAAGATCTGACGACACTTTGCAGGATTTTGCCCATCACAATTGATCCGCGTGCAACTGGTGTGCTCAGAGCTTTGTTTAGGAAACCGAATCTGCGGTCGAAGACTACTGACATTCCGCTGAACGCGGAAGTGAAGAGGACGATGAAAGCGAGCATTCCGCATGCCAAGAATGAGAAGTAGCTTGTTGTTCCGAAAAAGTTCTTCAAAATTAGGTCCTGTTGCGCTTGGGAGGCTCCTGAACCGGCTATGAAGGTCCCAAAGTTCAAAGCTTTGCCGAACAAGCCAAGCCAGACAATTGGTTGAATTAGCGACACAAAGAGTTGTATTGGGTTGGTGTACCATTTTCTTAGGTCTCTGTTGGTTAGTGCCCATAATCCGTGCAAGGGACTTGTGCTCATTTTGGGTCGAGTTCTGAATGGTTGTTGCTCTCTTGCGAGGTTCTCTTCGTTTTGTTTTTGTTGGACTGAGGAGTTTTCTGAGGATGTTTGTTCGTTTAGTTCTGTTTTTTCCATGCTTTCTCACCTTCAGGATCTTGCACGTCTAATTGTTGCGCGTTGACGAAACGCTTGGAGTTTGTCGACTTCTTCTTCCCTCAAGGTTCGTCCAGTTAATTCTAGATATACCTCATCCAAGGTTGGTTTTGTTAACGAAATTTTTGTTACATGCAGCCCTTTAGATCTTATTAGGTCCATGATCTGCGGTGAGGCTTCTTCTCCAAGTTCCACCTTTATTCGGTAGATTTCCGCGTTCTTTTTTACGTCTTTGACTAATTTTATCTTGGCGATATCCGGTGAAATATCAGGTTCCAGTTCTTCAACGTTTACTACGATTACGTCTCCGCCGATGCTTTCCTTCAGTTCTTCTGGTGAGCCAACTTTTATTATGTGGCCGTGATCGATTATGGCTATTCTGTCACATAGGTGGTCAGCTTCTTCGAGATAGTGGGTTGTCATGAAAAGGGTCATGTGGTATTCCTCTTTCAATGTTTTGATGTATTTCCAGACTGCGGTGCGTGTTTGAACGTCCAGACCGAGAGTAGGTTCATCTAGGAATAGTAGTTTTGGGTAATTGATCAAGCCGCAGGCGAGTTCTAGCCTCCTTCGCATTCCTCCTGAGTAGGTGCTTACCTTCCTCTTTGCGGCGTCTTGAAGTTCCACAAGCTTAAGCAGCTCTTCTGCATGTCGTTTTGCGTCACTTCTGGGTATGCCGTAGAGGTCTGAGCAAAGAAGGATGTTATTAATTCCCGTCATATCTTCGTCGGCTGTGTATTCTTGAGGTACGACTCCGACGTTTCTTCGAACTTCGTTCGCTTTCTTGAATATATCGTACCCGCAGACTTCCGCTTTTCCTGAAGAAGGTTTTAAAAGGGTGGTCAATATGTTTATAGTGGTTGTTTTCCCTGCTCCGTTAGGTCCTAGAAAACCGAAAATTTCCCCCTCTTTGATTTCGAAGCTAACGTTGTCAACTGCTTTCAATTCGCCAAATACTTTTGATAGGTTCTCGACCTTTACGATTGTCGGAGACGTTTGGGTTTCAATTTGTGTTGCGGACATGTCTATATCACTTTCTCTTTTAAGGACGACAAATTCTAGTCTATATAAATATTTTCTCAAACCAGCCAGTAATTAATCTTGATTTGATGGTAAGTCTTATTATAGAATATGATATCTTTTATCTCCCATCGCAAGCTCATTGTTTTCCGAAAGGTAAATCCCAACCCTTTAGGACGCTGCAATTGATCGTTTATAAAAAGTCCTACAATTGCAATAACCAAGAAATGTTCGGGAAATGTATATATATAATTCCAGTAATAAACGAAATGTGAAGGGATATGTCGGATCGGGTTTCAACAAACGCTAAAAAGGTTAAGATCTATAACAAAACAAAGAATGAAATCGAGGAAGTCGATATAATAGAGAAGACAGATGAGGAATGGAAACGGCAGCTCACCCTACAACAGTATAAGATCACGAGGTTACACGACACGGAAAGCCCCTTCAGCGCCAAATGCGAAATACCCAAAGGGGAGGGATTATACCGTTGCGTCTGCTGCGGCACAGATCTCTTTAGTTTGGACACCAAATTCGAGTCAGGAACAGGTTGGCCCAGTTTCTACAAACCAGTATCGGAAATGAATATCGTCACAAGAAAGGACACAAGCTATGGGATGAACAGGATAGAAGTATCCTGTGCAAGGTGTAATGCGCACTTGGGGCACGTGTTCGAAGACGGTCCACCGCCTACATACAAGAGATACTGTATTAATGCAGCCGCGCTCACAGCAGCCCAAAGTTGATTCGTTTACAATCTGTGAATTTAAGAAAAAACAAGACAGCTCATATATTGACAAGATCGATAATCTTATTGATTTGTTAACACTTTATTTTCATATGTTTACAGAAATAGAGCATTCCTTTAGCTCTCTTTGCCACTATGGGAAAAACTTTAATCCATACACCGAAGTGGTGTTTTCCATGAAAAAGTCTTTGGGCGCAAGAACCCTAGCATCTCTTACACCTGTCTGGTTGATTGGGACCTATGACAAGGAAGGGAAGCCTAACCTTATGGCGGCCGCTTGGGTCGGCATCTGCTGCTCTAAACCTCCGTGTGTAGCAGTGTCTCTAAGGAAGGCTACATACACCTATGGCAACATCGTTGAGAGGAAGGCTTTGACTGCAAACATTCCTTCAGAGGCCTATATCAGAGAATCGGACTACGCCGGCATCGCTTCGGGGAGAGATGTCGACAAATTCTCCTCTCTTAAACTAACTCCGGTAAAAAGCGACATCACCGACGCACCGTACGTTGAAGAATGCCAGATGGTTCTGGAATGCAAGGTTATTCACACGATTGAAATTGGCTTGCACACTAAGTTCGTCTGTGAGATCTTGGATGTCAAGGCTGACTCATCAGTGCTGAACAGTAAAGGGCTTCCTGACATGGAGAAGATCAAGCAACTGCTCTTTGATACGGGAAACAGATCCTACTATGGGGTCGGCTCTTGTATCGGACAAGCCTTCTCAATAGGCAAAGATATCAAGTGACGGTAAATAATATCTTTTTTTTATTAACGATTAGTTCGATATTGGATTACAAAGTGATACATGCTGACGTAGTTGACCAAGTTCGTAATCTTCGACGTGCTTCTCTGATCTCTATCCTAAAATCTCGGGAAAGGGGTCCCTGGTTGTAAGTTCCATCGATTACACGTCCTTGGAATCATCGACATCATCTGGTTTATAACTTGTAGAAAAAACCATACAGCTTTATATTCCTCCCAATATTGGGGAAACTTAAGTGAAAGCCTTTTGAGCTCAAAATCCGCGATTGAGACCTTAAATTTGACCAAGAAATTTAATGGCGTCAAAGCCGTAGATGATCTTAGCCTGAAGATAGAGCATGGCGAAGTCTTCGGTTTACTGGGGCCGAACGGCGCGGGAAAGACGACCATACTTATGATGTTGACTACTCTGATTCAGCCGACCGCTGGAACCGCGCTAGTCAACGGATACGACATTAGAAAAGAACAGGACAAAGTGAGAAAATCGATCGGCATAGTCTTCCAGGATCCTTCTTCGGACGATATTCTGACCGGATACGAAAATCTTAAGCTTCACGCCATGCTCTACGACGTGCCAGATGAGGTCGTGGAGTCAAAAATAGGTGAAGTTTTGAAGCTGGTTGATCTGGAGGATAGGAAGAAGGAGCTGGTGAAAAACTATTCGGGCGGTATGAGGAGGAGGCTGGAAATCGCTAGGGGGCTTTTGCATCAGCCTGCTGTACTCTTTTTGGATGAGCCCACTCTGGGGCTTGACCCGCAGGCCCGCGAGCGTATCTGGCAGTACATCAGAAAGCTTGCTAACGAAAAAAATGTTACGATAGTTTTAACAACCCACTACATGGAGGAAGCCGACCTCCTCTGTAACAGGATAGCGATCATAGATAAGGGGAAGATCGTAGCCCTCGACACACCAGGGAACTTGAAGAAGATAATCGGAGGCGACATCATACGGATAAAGTCGCCTGAACCGAACATCGAAGCGATAAGGAAGCTGGATTTTGTGAAGAAGGTCGAAATGGTTGACGGAACGGTTTCGATAACCGTTGAAGGCGCAAGAAGGCATCTGACAACGATTCTCGAAGCTATCGGAAAGGTAGATTCCGTCTACGTTCGCGAGCCTACGCTGAACGATGTCTTCCTGCATTATACCGGTGGTGAGATGGAAGATTCTGGAGCTGAAGGCGGTTGGGCCGAGAGGATGATGAGCGCCCAGACGAGGGGGAGATAGAAATGGGCGCTCTAAAGGCAATCTACGCGATGTGGTACAGGGAGATTAGGGTATTCTCTAGGGAGAAGTCGAGGATCGTAGCTTCGGTCATCAACCCCCTGTTCTTTCTTCTGATCTTCGGCGGCGGCCTGGGAAACATAGGCGGATTCGGTACTGTGGGAGGCGAGGTCTTTATCTTTCCCGCGATCGTCGGGATGGTCCTCCTCTTTACTTCAATCTTTTTTGGCCTCTACATCGTATGGGACAGAAAGGTAGACTTCCTCAAAGAAGTCCTTGTCGCACCGATCTCTAGGCTTTCCATGTTCATCGGAAAGATAGTAGGAGGCTCCACCGACTCAATTATTCAGGCAACCCTAGTCCTAATTTTAGGGGTTTTTATTGGAGTCAATTATACTCCGCTGTCAATTCCTCTGACGTTCGGGTTCATGTTCTTGACTACCACGATATTGGTGAGTATAGGCTTGATTATGGGTTCGAGGATGGAGTCTCCGGAAGGTTTCCAGCTGATAACCAGCTTCGTGGTGTTCCCTATGTTCCTGCTAACTCTTTTCCCATTCGATAAGCTGCCATCGTATCTTGTCCCCTTCGCCTACATAGACCCTATGACGTATGCGGTTGACGGCTTACGTGGTGTAATAATAGGTGCAAACTACTTTCCAGTTTACCTTGATGCAGTAGTGCTCGCAGTTTTAGACTGTATCTTTATCGCAACAGGCACATACGCCTTCCAAAAAATGAAAATCTGATAAAACGCTAAAAGGTCGTTTTTGTTTCGGCGGAGTAGATTAAGGATTTAGTTAAGAGTATGAAGCCTTTTACGTAAATATCTGTAACTCCAAGTTTCATCTGAACTTGGATCTGTCTGCTTTTTATAATGAAAGTGAAAGGAAATATCGATGGCTTTCTTAATATTTGAATGTGAGGTAAAGAAGGATTACTAAAGCAATGAAGGTGAACAAATCCGGTAAAAGTGCAAAAGGGCCAAGGCCGAACGCTCGGAAACCGAAAATTTGGGTTATAAATTGATTAGAAGTAAGAGCGTTGAGAAGCATCACTAATGCGAATATCATCAATCCTATCAAAAATTCAGACTTCGTCTTTAAATACATATCAAAGTACGTGATTAATAAAATCAATAATAAAGCGAAGTTAATCGTGGAAATAACTGTTGTGACGGTGTAATATAATTCTATATCACCGGTAACAGGCTCCCTGGGTTCCCGTTCCCCAAAAGGCGGTTGAAAAAGATTCATACTGGCCCAAAAAGTTGCAAGCACTGCCACCGCTATCAAAGTTATAAATATTATTTGGATTTTAGCGTTCCTGTTCACGTCATTCCACCTATTTTTCCTCCCTTTTTTCCTTTTCCCAGAATTTGTTCATAATCTCTTCAAACAAAGCGTAGTTCGCTTCCATTGCTGGAGACAAGAAATATGTTGCGCCGTATCTGTCCCCTACGGAAATGATTAGCCGATTCCTTTGGAGAACTTCAAGATGATGCCTTACTGTCCTATAGTCCACTTTAAGCAAAATAGCTAATTGATTTGCATTCTTCGGGTTCTCCCTTAACGTTTTAATTATTTTGGCACGGTTCGTACCGCCCCTCGTACCCGTAATCAACCATCCAAGCACGTACCTTAAAGGATTCTCATTTGTGGACATTTGTATCGGTCCGGATACGACGATTACTCCACAGTTTACCGTGTTTATTTGGATTGCGCTAGTACGAAAAGTGCTTTCGTCTATAATAGCTAAAGCCACTAGATTGTTCACGACCATGAAGAAGGTCTATTAAGTTAAAGGCTTTTTTTGACAGACGCATAGCCTGCTAGATTGGGTTTAAATTCGGGCCTAATTCTGAAAAACTGTTTTATAATGCATGGAAAATCGAAAAACAGTGGAACTGATTGAATAATCTAAGAATCATTAGGGAAGTTAGGGATGCGAGGTTCAAAAACATAGCTGTGGTGACAGCCTTAACCTCCATGCTTCCTAATTGCTGTTTACAAGGCAAGAAGTCAGGTGACACAGATTGAAAAGCGAATCTCTCATTTGGCACAACCGATATTGGATAACCCTATTGATCATTGTGTTAATTTTCGGCATTGCTATCGGCGAAGGGTTTGGTAACTTGACGTTTTCAAATCAGGTTAACCAGTTACGACAGGAAGTGCAATCTCTCCAACTCGAGACCCAAACTTCACAGCCTAATTCGAATACGACTTATATTACCTATCAGACAGGGGGAAACATTTCTATCCCACAACTTTATCAGTCTGTAAAGAATTCTGTAGTAATAATTACCGGCATTGTAACAGCACAATCCTTTTTTGGAACCCTATATGAGGAAGTGCAGGGTTCAGGTTTCGTGTATAACCTAACGGGGAGAATGGTAATAATCACTAACTTCCATGTGATAGACGGTGCGTTTAACATTACTGTAACCTTCACTGATGGCAATATGTATGCCGCCACTGTCTTAGGCTCTGATCCTTATGCTGACCTTGCTGTTCTTTCAGCAGCGGCTTCTAATTCTGAATTAAAAGCCATTCCAGTTGTCAGCTCGACTGATTTGCAAGTTGGCGATTCTGTCATAGCTATAGGGAACCCATACGGTCTTAGCGGTTCGGTAACGACAGGGATCATAAGTCAGCTAGGTCGAACGATAACTGAGGGAACGACTGGAGGCTATTCTATTGCAGATGTGATCCAGATAAGTGCGGCGATTAATCCCGGCAATTCTGGGGGTCCGCTCCTTAACTATTTGGGGCAGGTGATTGGTATTACTACCGCTACGGTCAGTGGATCACAGGGGCTTGGGCTTGCTATCCCCTCCTCTACTATTCTTAAAGAGGTGAGCTCCTTGGCAAACACTGGAAGTTATACCGATCACTCATGGATGGGGGTTAATACTACTGACATGAGTTATTATATAGCTCAAGCGATGGGTGTTAATGTAACTTATGGGTGTCTAATTCAAAGCATTACAAGTGGAAGCCCCGCAGAACAGGTGGGTTTGCATGTTGGAAATCAAGTAGTGCAAATCATGGGAAGTAATGTTGTTCTCGGAGGAGATTTGATCATAGGCATAAATGGTACTCGTATATTAAATGGCGATGATCTATCATCATATCTTGAACAATATACTTTTCCTAGTCAAACGATCGAAATTAACATTCTCCGTAATGGCCAAGTGATGAATATCCCTTTGACTTTAGCTACTCGGCCTCCTCCTAGTTGATAGTTACGACCAGGAAAAATGTAACGTAATAATAATGCTGCAGAGCGGATGATTTCAGCATCCATGTCAGCATATTTTTGTACAAATTAGATGCCACAACTAATGGGTTCCTCTTTATTCCTGCTAGAGCATTCTTTGTTTGACAAACGTCTAAAAAGGGAACTGTTACTAATTAATCCCTATCTTTCCACTTTTAGAGATTATATTTGTCTATCAGCTGATTACTTTTCTGAGGAGCTAAAGCGTAGGTCCTATCGTTACATTTTGAGACAGATAATTTGTTTCTGTGTAGCATAGTAAATTGAATAAGGTAATAGCGGTTCTTTGTCTGTGTAATTTTATATCAGAATCTTTTAGCGTTTTATCGGTTAGAATATTTACAGATTATATACACCCAGTGTCAATTGAACTTGGACCTGATTGCCGTTCCTGATGACGGTGATAGTCACGCTCTGGTTCGGTGAGTATACGTACGTCATTAAATAGTTGATATCAGGGTCTTTGCGTATGACGTAGTTGTCGATTTTTATAATCACGTCTCCTGCCCTTAGACTGCTTCTTGACGCCGAAGAACCCGGAACGATGGAAATTATATAGAAACCATATGTAAGATTGCTCGGCAGATTATAAGATTTGGCTGATATTGGGTCAAGGTAGCTTCCATAGATTCCTATAAGTGGATGGCTGTAAGTGCCTGTTTTGATCAGCGTTGGAACCTCCATTTCCACTAAATTGTATGGAATAGCGAATCCAACTGACTGGGAAGCGTTTATACCAGCGGTATTTATACCCAAGACTTCTCCTGCGGAATTTAGCAGAGGCCCACCCGAATTACCTGGGTTTAACGCGGCGTCGGTCTGCAGCATCGGTATAATTTCTATTCCGGTGCGATTAACCTGACTTACTATTCCGGCTGTAATGCTTCCCTCAAATCCGTAGGGGCTTCCTATTGCGAAAGCTGGCTCGCCGACTGTAACTGACGAGGCGAACTTTAGCGGTGGAAGTGATACGGGCACGTTCGCTTGAAGTACAGCTAAATCTGCGTATGCATCTGTGCCCTTTAAGGTTGCATTTATCCATTGGTCATCGTAGGTTTGGATTACAAAGTATGTTCCATTCGAAACAACGTGATCGTTGGTTATAAAATCACCTTGGTTGTCGTACAGAAAACCGGATCCCAAATCCAGTGGGTTAAGTTGGCTATCGTATGCTATGACGGTAACGACACTTGGATCAGCTTCAGCAAATATCTGGGACGCATTGACCGCGTTCGAGGCATTTGTTTGTGTGATGGTCTCAGTAAGAGCTGCTATTGTGGTTGTTGTCGTTGTCGTCGCAGCATAGGTCTGTGTTGGATTAGAATATGTAATAGTTTTAGTGACGGTTGTGGTCTTTCTTCCAAATAGTAGTCCTAAAGAGATAATGCTACCTGCGATTAAAATAGCAATAACGATGACTATTACAAAAATCGTTCTACTATTTGCTGACATAATAAAAACCTCTTTCAATACCTCTTAAAAAGTTTGCTAAACGACTATTCAAGTTAGCTTTCTACGTCAATGTTTAAAAAACCAAGTCGCGTATATTTCAATTTCAGATCAGTTTCAGCTATACCTAAAGTTGATTATAAGATGCGTGGTCTAGAACTCTGAATTAAAAAAGTGTGTTAGACGATTATGGCTGTGAATAAGAAAGTGGAACTTTCACGTCAAGCTATCTATTGAAGACTACCACTGGTCCCTTCGACAGCGATCATTGTTAGAGTGGAGCGCACATGGTCTAATCGTCTGATAGTTGAAGAAATTACCTCCTTCACCCTATCTAGTTTATCTGCCTGAACCTTGACCAATATATCGTACGGGCCGTAGACGAAATATGCTTCCTTAACTTCCTCGATCTTCCTAAGTTCCTTTACTATTTCTTCTTCAGTTCCTAGATCAGCGTTTATCAATACAAAAGTAAGAGGCATTTTTGTTAATATACCCGAAGTGGGAATATTAACCTTTCTATGTTATGGGGTTCCTTGTTGAACATTATTTCATTCACATGATATATTAGATTTTTTTACAATGCTGCGTAATTCTTAAACGTGTCCGAAAAGATACCATGTTTGGTGTAAAAGCTTGGTTAAAGTCGGTGATTTTGAAGTAGCCAAAGACCTGTATTATTCAAAGGATTGGATGTGGGTCAAGGTTGAAGACGGTAAGGTCAGAATCGGTGTTACAGATTACGCGCAAAAGCAGTTACGGGATATAGTGTTCGCTGAGCTTCCTAGCGCAGGGGCCGAAATAAAAAAAGGGGAGTCCTTCGGCACGGTTGAATCGGTGAAGACCGTATCAGAACTTGTGGCACCGGTCAGTGGAAAGATTGAGGAAGTAAACAAAGAAGTGGGTAAAAACCCAGAAAAGCTTAACGAAGATCCCTACGGTGAAGGATGGATCCTGCTCGTGTCCCCAAGCGAACTCGTTAAAGATCTTGGGACGCTGATGGACTTCGAAAAGTCTCTGGAATGGCATAAGGAAATTGCTAGGGAAGGATAAGCGGAAATGCCTAAGAAAATAGTCATCATAGGCGCCAACGCCTCAGGCGTTGATTCGGCTGTGGCGGCTCGAAAAACCGACAGGGAAGCTGAGATAACTCTTGTAACCAGAGAAAATGTTGGAGCATACTCTAGGTGCGGTCTTCCCTTCGTGCTCAGCGGCCATATACCAGCATTTGAGAACCTGGTCGTTTATCCTCCTACATTCTACAAGATGATGAAGTTTAATTTACGCTTAGAGGTGACGGCCACAAACCTCGATACGAAGGCAAAGAAAGTCGAAATCGAAGCGAAAGACGGAAAACAGGAAACGCTCCAGTACGATAGCCTAATTCTAGCCACAGGCGCAGCACCCTTCAGTCTTCCGATAGAGGGGATGAACAAAGAAGGCGTCTTTAACCTTCATACTCTGAGTGACGGCGAAAAGTTGGTAAATGCTATGAAGACCGCTAAATCGGCTGCTGTCATAGGATCTGGCCTCGTCGGCCTAGAAGCTGCTGACGCTTTCAAGGAAAAGGGAATAAAGTCCACGATCGTCGAAATGCTTCCCTCGATTCTTCCAAGGCTTCTTGACCGGGACATGTCAGAGGAGATCCAAAAAAGCCTTGAAGGGAACGGTATCGGAATTATTTTAGGAAAGCCAGCGGGAGCGATTCTTGGAGCAGACAGGGTGCGGGCTGTATCGGTCGGGGGTGAAGAGGTCGCTGCCGATATTGTCATAAACGCCGCAGGGGTCAGGCCCAACGTTGAGCTAGCCAAAAAAGCGGGATTGGTCATCGGTGAAACAGGTGGCGTAAAGACGAATATTCGGATGCAGACTAGCGCAGAAGACGTTTACGCTGTCGGAGACTGTGCTGAAACAACCCATATGGTTACTCACAGACCGGCTCTTCCTCTGCTTGGGTCAACAGCTGTCAGAGAGGGTAAGGTAGCTGGCATAAACGCTGCGGGAGGATATTCGATCTTTCCTGGAACACTTTTCTCATGGGTCTCCAAAATGTTCGACTTCGAGGTGGGGGCGACTGGCCTAACAGAATTTTGGGCCTCTAAATTAGGGTTCGAAGTTGTCGTCGGCAAAATTAGCGGCCACACAAAGGCACTTTATTACCCCGGAGCATTTCCATTGAAAGTGAAGCTCATAGTTGAAAAAGAAACCAAAATGATTGTCGGCGGAGAAATTGTCGGCGGCGAAGAAGTAACCCAACGTGTCAACGCTCTTTCGCTGGCCATCCAGAACAATATGACGGTCCAAGAGCTGATGAAAGCTGATACCTGCTACGCTCCTTCAGTATGTGAAACCTGGGAACCCATGGTTTTGGCAGCAGAGATTGCCATGAGAAGAATGTAGCTGTCTTGCACTAATTTAAAAGGAAAGAAGGCCTTCATCTTAATGACGGAAACGTTTAGCGTTCACGTAACATTAGGTGAAGAAGGTCTTAAATGCATTAATAATGTCTTACAAACACAAAGATTATTTACCCCTAAACAATCACTCAGACAAACGGAAAAAGGGCGTTCGAACTGATGTCGAATTCGGTTCTTGTAGTCGGAGGCGGTATAGCGGGCATCCAGGCTTCATTGGACCTTGCTAACCGCGGAACCAAAGTCTACCTAGTCGAAAAACTGCCTAGCATAGGTGGACGCATGGCTCAGCTTGACAAAACCTTCCCAACACTGGACTGCTCGATCTGTATACTTGCGCCAAAGATGATCGAATGCTACAGGCACCCAAACATCGCGTTATTAACCTACTCTGAGGTTAAAGAAGTTGGGGGTAAAGCAGGAGACTTCAATGTCAAAATTCTAAAGAAAGCCAGCTACGTGGAATCTGAAAAATGCACGGGATGCGGCACCTGCATGGAGAAGTGTCCTGTGAAGGTTCCAAACGAATTTGACATGGGACTTGGGAACAGGAAGGCGGTGTACATGCTGTTCAAGCAGGCTGTACCCTTGGTTGCGACAATCGACCCGGAACACTGTCTGTACTTCACTAAGGGCGTTTGCAGGGTCTGCCAGAAATTCTGTCCCTCGAAGGCTATAAACTATGAACAGCAGCCTGAAGAAAAAACGATAAACGTATCATCTATAATACTCGCAACCGGTTTCGACGTCTTCAACCCATCTACCATGAATGAATACGGCTACGGCAGGTTCAAGAACGTCGTACATTCCATGGAATTTGAAAGAATTATATGCGCTTCAGGACCAACGGGCGGCCACCTTGTTAGGCCGTCCGATGGGAAGGAGCCTAAAAGCGTTGTTTTCGTCCAGTGTGTTGGCTCAAGAAGCCAGCACGGAGAGTTTCCGTTCTGTTCGAGCGTATGCTGCGTCTACGCGACAAAGGAATCCATACTGATAAAGGATCACGCTCCAGAAACGGATGTTTACATCATGTTTATTGATATGAGAGCTGTTGGAAAGGGTTTTCAGGAATTTGTCGATAGAGCAAGAAGGGAATATGGAATCAAATACGTCAAAGCTCATCCTGGTGGAATAAACGAAGACCCCTTAACAAAAAATCTGCAGATTCACTACGAAGAGCTTTCATCAAGTAAGATGAAGGTTTTGGAGACCGATCTGGTTGTGCTGTGTCCTGCGCTGGTGCCTAAGGAAGACAACAAAGTTATTGCCAAGACGATGGGGCTGGACCTTGACGAATACGGGTTCTTTAAGTCATGGGAACCGCTTACTGCACCAATTGACACAAACGTCCCTGGCATATACGTATGCGGGTACTGCCAATCCCCGAAGGATATTCCAGAAAGCGTCGCACAGGCAAGCGGCGCAGCGGCTCGTGCATCGGAAACGATAGCACAAACGATTAAGGAGGCGATATCGTGAGCGAGAAGACGAAGTGCCGAATAGGAGTTTTCGTATGCTACTGTGGAGTCAACATCGGAGCAGTAGTGAACGTTCCTGACGTCGTCGAATACGCAAAGACCTTAACAGATGTCGTACACGCGGAGGGAAACCTTTACACGTGCTCGTCTGAAGGGCTGGGGAAACTTAAAGAAGCTATCAAGAAATACGAACTTAACCGTGTAGTTGTTGCTTCATGCACGCCGAGAACTCACGAACCGCTCTTTAGGAGCGCGTGCGAAGAAGCTGGGCTGAACAAGTACCTATTTCAAATGGCGAACATAAGGGAGCAATGCAGCTGGGTGCACGCGAAGGAGTCTCAGAAAGCCACAGAAAAAGCCAAAGAGATTGTCAAGATGTGCGTGGCCAAAGCAGCCTTGCTTGAGCCTCAAAGCGAGCCTGAAATTGACGTTCAGCCTTTGGCGCTTGTGATAGGCGGTGGAGTTGCGGGAATGACAGCGTCGTTAAGCCTAGCAAACCAGTGCTTCAAGGTTCACCTGATAGAAAAGGAACCTGAGCTGGGTGGAAAACTTCGGGAGCTTTACAGCCTATATCCGAGCGAAAAAGATGCGGGTGAAATTTTAGAAGTTTATCTACAGGCCGTCCGCTCAAATCCCAACATAAAGACCTACACATCATCAACAGTAAAACGTAATGAGGGCTTCATAGGCAACTTTAAGGTAACAATAGATAACAATGGTAAAGAAGAAAATCTTGACGCAGGAACCATTGTAGTCGCGACGGGAGCGGATGTCCTCAAGCCTAAGGGAATGTATCTGTACGGAGAAAACAAGGGAGTTATCACACAATTGGAGTTGGAGCGTCTTCTGAAAGAAGGGGCGCTGCCTGAGCCGAAGAACGTTATAATGATCCAGTGTGTGGGCGCGAGGGAAGAAAAAGATGGTGGAATAAACTATTGTTCAAGGATCTGTTGCGCAGTCGCACTTAAGAATGCTTTAAAGATCAAAGAAACGTATCCAGAGGCCGAAGTCACCGTACTCTACAGGGACATGCAGGCCTACGGCCGTGAATTTGAGGGACAGTATAAGCAGGCGAGAGAGAGCTTCGTCCAATTTATAAGATTCGAAAAGGAAGAACCTCCGGAAGTCTTCTCGGAAGAAGACGGAAGGATCATCGTAAGGGTTCACGATATCTCCGTCAACGAAACCCTTGAACTTCAACCCGACCTCATCGTTTTATCGACTCCGCTGATCCAGTCCGAGGGAAGCAGGGAGCTCTCCAAAATTCTTAAGGTTCCACTTGGAGCAGACGGATTCTTCTTTGAAGCCCACGTTAAGCTTAGGCCGGTGGACTTTGCCACCGACGGAATATTTGTCTGCGGAACAGCACACAGCCCTAAGACTATTCCAGAAAGCGTCGCCCAAGCGTACGCGGCAGCTTCGAGGGCAGGTATCCCGATGGCTCTTAAGCGTGTAACAACCGAAGCCATAACGGCCTCAGTGAAGGGGGAGGCTTGCACGGGCTGCGGAACGTGTATCAAAATGTGCCCCTACAGCGCCATACAGAAGGATGAGAAGGGGGTTGCTTGGGTTAATGATGTGCTCTGCAAGGGTTGCGGGGTTTGCGCCGCCAGCTGCCCCGAAAAAGCAATAACCATGCGGCACTTCAGTGACGCGCAGGTGTTGGCTGAGGCCACAGCCATTATTGGTTTCCTGTGTAACTGGTGTAGTTATGCTGGCGCTGACCTTGCTGGTGTTAGTAGGATTCAGTATCCTCCTAACATTAGGATCGTGCGTGTTATGTGCAGTGGGAGGATAGATCCGACAATTCCCCTCGAGGTTCTGATCAGGGGAGCTGACGGCGTACTGGTTCTGGGATGCCACCCCGGAGACTGCCACTATGTCGAGGGAAACCTGTACGAAGAGAGGAAGATCATCTTGGCTAAAAAGCTCTTGGCGCTGACTGGGCTGGAGCCTGAACGCCTGGAACTAGAATGGGTTTCAGCGTCGGAAGGACAGAGGTTCGCCATGCTGGTGACCGAATTCACAGAACGTATCAGGAAATTGGGTCCTTCACCCGTGTCGGCGAAGAGCCAGGATATTCTGCTGAACCTTAAGGCAGCGAAGAATGCGGCTGCTAATTTCAGGTTAAGGGTTATCGTTGGAAGAGAAAGGGAGCTAACTGAGAAGAATAACGTTTACGAAGAAAAGATTCCGCAGGAGGAATTCGATTCCTTACTCAACGATATGGTTTTATCCGAATATGTTCGTCAAAAGATTCACATTCTCACACGAAATAAACCTAAATCGGTTAAGGATCTGGCAGCAGCCGTCCATATGAAACCTGCTGAGGTTCTTAGGGAGGTCGTTAACATGCGCAGGAAGAACATGATAGCCGTGGATTCAATTGAAGACCAGACACCACTCTATAAAGCGTTGGAGGTTGAGTAGATGACAGATAAGAAGGTTGGTGCAGTTCTTGTAGTAGGAGGAGGAGTGGCTGGAATCCAGGCAAGCCTCGATCTAGCGGATTCGAGTTTTAGAGTTTACCTGGTTGACCAGGGCCCAAGCATAGGCGGAGTGATGGCCCAGCTTGACAAGACCTTCCCAACGAACGACTGTTCGATGTGCATCCTCTCACCAAAGCTTGTTGCAACGGGAAGGCACTCGAACATCATAATTCTGACAAATGCAGAAATAACAGGCCTTAGCGGAGAGTCAGGAAACTTCAAAGTGGGAATTCGAAGGAAGAGCAGGCGCGTGATCGAAGAGAAATGCAACGGCTGTGGACTCTGCGCACAGAAGTGTCCAGTTGAAGTGGTTGACGCTTTCAACGAAGGCCTTGGAACGAGAAGCGCGATTTACATCGAATACCCTCAGGCTGTTCCCTTAAAGTACACTATTGACCGCGAAAAGTGCATCGGCTGCGGAACCTGCTCTGAAATCTGTAAAGCTCAGGCTATCGATTATGAACAGGAAGACAGCGAGACCACGTTAGAGGTTGGTTCGGTAATTCTTGCACCAGGATTTGAAACCTTCGACGCTAAACTGAAGAGTGAATATGGGTTTGGCCGGTACCCGAATGTCGTGACAAGCATAGAATTCGAGCGAATCCTGAGCGCATCAGGACCATATGGTGGGCTTGTGCTCAGGCCTTCGGACGGCGAAATTCCTAAGAAGATCGCTTTCATTCAGTGCGTTGGTTCGCGGGACTACCAACTAGGTAACAACTACTGCTCCGCAGCGTGCTGTATGTACGGCATAAAGGAGGCGGTGATAGCTAAAGAGCACACGCCGACAAAGCTTGACGCATCCATTTTTTATATGGACATGCGCTCCTACGGTAAGGAATTTGATGCCTACAGGAATCGTGCAGAAGAGGAATATGGGGTAAGATTTGTTAGGTCTAGGGTTGCTAGCGTAACAGAGGACCCGAATACAAACAACATCTTCATAAACTATGTTGAAGATAATAATCCGAGAACAGAAGATTTTGACTTAATCGTGCTGGTGACAGGGATGCAGCCTCCGAAGAATTTTGCGGGGCTTGCTGGGGTCTTGGGAATAAAGCTTAACAGGTACAACTTCTGTGAAACAGAAATCTTCTCGCCGATGGAAACGTCTAAGAAAGGCATATTCGTCTGTGGTGCATTCAGCGGTCCGAAGGATATCCCAGAAAGCGTCGCACAGGCAAGCGGCGCAGCCGCCATGGCGATGGACGAAATCGCAGGTGAGAGGGGAACTCTAGTAGCCAAAAAAGAGTACCCACCGGAGAGGGATGTAAGTGGGGAAGAACCGCGTGTAGGCGTGTTCGTGTGCCACTGCGGAATAAATATCGGTGGAGTGGTCAACGTTCCTGAAGTAGTTGAATACGCTAAAGGGCTTCCTAACGTGGTCTACGCGGAAGCTAACCTTTACACATGCTCCCAGGACACACAGAAACTTATTGCAGAGAAGATCAAAGCCAACAATTTGAACCGTGTTATCGTGGCTTCGTGTACGCCTAGGACTCACGAGCCATTGTTCAGGGAAACGGTGCAGGAAGCTGGACTGAACCCCTACCTTTTTGAAATGACCAACATACGTGACCAGTGTAGCTGGGTGCACATGCACCAGCCTAGAGAGGCAACCGAGAAGGCCAAGGATCTTGTGCGGTCGATCGCTGCAAAAGCAGTACTGCTGAAGCCGTTACAGAAACCACGTGTAAGCGTTACACCGGTCGGCCTAGTTATAGGGGGCGGAGTCTCAGGCATGACTGCTGCATTGAAACTCGCAGAGCAGGGATTTGAAGTGAACCTTGTAGAGAAGGAGAAGGAACTGGGCGGTCACCTTAGGAAGATCCATTACATGCTGGGAGAAAAGGTCGATCCTAAAGAAAAACTCGGAGAACTGATCAGGGGCGTCACCGAAAATAGGAAGATACACGTCTACACCGGTGCAGAAGTCGTTGACGTATATGGGTTCGTAGGCAATTATAGATCAAAGGTGAAGCAGGAAAACGGGAAAGAAGTGGAAATCTTGCACGGTGTTGTAATAGTTGCTACCGGAGCCGTCGAATACAAGCCGACGGAATACCTCTACGGGACGGACCCTAGGGTCCTAACACAGCACGAACTTGAGGATAGGCTCACCGGAGGCGCTTTCAATGCAAAGTGCGCTGTTATGATTCAATGCGTCGGAGCCAGAAATGAAGAGAACCCCAACTGCTCAAGGATCTGCTGTGGCCAAGCAGTAAAGAATGCTATAAAAATCAAAGAAGTAAGCCCAGAAACTGAAGTTTACATCCTTTACAAAGATATGAGAGCCTACGGTTTCAAGGAAGACTATTACCGAGAAGCAGCTATGAAGGGAGTTCTATTTGTAAACTACAGTGACGCAAGAAAACCTAAAGTTGAAAATGACGGTGGAAAACTAGGTGTTATGTTTTTGGAACCAACACTAGGGGAAGAAATCGAAGTCGAACCAGACATCGTAGTATTGAGCGCGGCTACCATAGCTGATTCAGGCAATAGAAAGCTGGCAGAAATGCTAAAGGTGCCGTTGACGAAGGATGGCTTCTTCTTAGAGGCCCACATGAAACTAAGGCCGGTGGACTTTGCAACCGAAGGTGTATTCCTCTGCGGAATGGCGCATTCTCCCAAGTACGTTGATGAAAGTATCTCTCAAGCCTGCGCTGCTGCGGCAAGGGCGACAACCATACTTTCGAAAGAGTCGCTTGAGATGGAAGGAATCGTGGCGAACGTGGATGAAGATCTCTGCGGTGGATGCAGGATCTGTGAAAGCCTTTGCCCGTATAAGGCAATCGAAATGGAAGATAAAGAAGGTAAGGCTGTCGCGCATGTGGTTGAAGCCCTGTGCAAGGGCTGTGGTGCATGTGGTGCAGCGTGTCCAACTAAAGCCATCACCATGGGGCACTTTACAACCGAAGAGATTATGGCGCAGGTTAGAGCGGCATTATTGGAGGTATTATTGGTTTCCTGTGTAACTGGTGTAGTTATGCTGGCGCTGACCTTGCTGGTGTTAGTAGGATTCAGTATCCTCCTAACATTAGGATCGTGCGTGTTATGTGCAGTGGGAGGATAGAGCCGTCATTCATTCTCGAAGCCTTCAGGGATGGTGCGGACGGAGTGCTTGTTGCCGGTTGCCATTTACCATCTGACTGCCACTACATCAGTGGAAACTTTAAGGCGTTGAGAAGAATCATGCTCCTAAAGAGGGTTCTCAAAGAATTAGGAATTGAGCCTGAAAGGCTGAGGCTAGAATGGATTTCGGCCAGTGAAGGGGATAAGTTTGCAGTTGTAGTCAAAGACATGGTGGAAAAGATCAAAGAGATGGGGCCAAACCCAATTATGGTTAAAGAGGTTAATGAATAATGAACGAAACAGAAAAGAAGGTTGTTAAGGCATCTGAGATCGATCCCAAGTTCAAGTATGAAATCTCCAGGATGCACGGAGGAGAAAAGCTGATGCGCTGTTTCCAGTGTGGAACATGCACTTCAGACTGTCCGGTCGCAAGATTTAGTGATATCTACAGGCCTGGGCAGATAATACGTATGGCGCAACTTGGATTGAAGTACAGGGTGTTAAAGAGCGATACACTATGGTTGTGCGCCTCATGCTTTACGTGCACAGACCGCTGCCCACAGGACGTCGAAGTCGCAAGCGTTATACGCGTACTGAGAAACTTGGCTGTAGAGGAGGGGGTTGTACCCCAAGTGTTCAAGGAACAGTGTGCAAGCGTGCTAGAGTCAGGTTACGCTTACAGGATCCCAGAACTGCGGTTGAAAAAGCGGGAGTCTCTAGGGCTGCCCCCGTTGCCAAAAGGCAACCCTGAGAGCATTCGCAAGTCGCTTAACGGTGTAGGTTTTCTCAAACATATGGAGAAGAAAGTGGTTTAGGAGATGGCAGAGAACAAGTACCTTATGTTCCTAGGATGCGCGATTCCGTATAGGGTTGCAGCCTTCGAAATTTCAGCTAGGAAGACCCTTACAAAGTTAGGTGTTGAACTGGTTGAAATGCCCGAGTTCAACTGCTGCGGTCTACCACTGGACCCCGTTAGCCACGAAATGATGCTTATACTGGCTGCGAGAAACCTGGCGTTAGCTGAGCAGAAGGGTCTGAACATAATAACTTTATGCCCAGGCTGCGCTGGAACGCTCAAGAAAGTTGGCAGGATGCTGAAGGAAGATGGAGGGTTGCGAGAGGAAATTAATAGACACTTGAATGAGGCTGGGCTTGAATTTAATGGAACGGTAGAAGCGAAACATCTTATGCAGGTCTTGATCGAAGACGTAGGCTTGGAGAAGATAAAGAATTCGGTAGTTAAGCCGCTTACGATGTTGAAGGTTGCAGAGCATAACGGCTGCCACATCGTTAGACCCAAGGAGTATGTCGGGTTTGATGATCCGGAGAATCCGATGGTGCTCAAGTCTTTGATTGAAGCAACGGGAGCAACGTGCTTGGACTACATGGATGAAACAGAATGCTGTGGCGCGCCGAGCGTGGGTGTGAACGACAAAATCGCATTACAACTCGCAAGAGACAAGTTGAGCCACGTAAAGGCCGTGGGTGCTCAGGCCCTGATAACCGTCTGCCCCTTCTGTCACATAATGTACGACACGAACGAAGTGCGCATAGAGAAAATGTTCAGCGAAGTTTATGGTATTCCGGTGCTGCACTATCCCCAGCTGCTTGGTTTAGCGATGGGCTTGACACCTGAAGAGCTCGCTTTAAGCGATTTGAGGGTTAACGCGTCTAAAATACTCAGCGATATAGGTCAAGCTGATAAGTGATGGCCGACGAGAAACTGAAGGTGGCCTTCTACTGGGCTGCCAGCTGCGGTGGATGCGAAATTGCGGTGCTCGACTTAAACGAGAAGATACTTGATGTAGTGGCGATGGCAGATATAGTCTTCTGGCCTGTCGCAATAGACGTCAAGTACAGTGATGTTGAAGCGATGCCAGACAAATACGTTGACATCTGCTTCTTCAACGGTTCAGTGAGAACCGAAGAGCAAAAACACATGGCTGAGCTCTTGAGGAAGAAGTCTAAGACGCTCGTGGCTTTCGGCTCCTGCGCCCAAGAAGGATGCGTACCTGGACTGGCGAATCTATATGAACGCAAAGATATCTTAAATAAAGTCTATTTGGAGAATAAATCTACTCTAAATCTTGACGGAGTTGTCCCACAAACTCGAACTGTTGTGAATGAAGGAGTGCTCAGCCTTCCAAAGTTATATAACACTGTCAGGACTCTGGGCCAGACCGTTGAAGTGGACTATTACTTGCCCGGTTGCCCACCTCCAGTCAAGCTAATATCAGACGCTCTCGATGCCATAGCGAAAGGGCAGTTGCCGCCTAAGGGTTCGGTCCTCGCACCTCTTAAGTCCGTATGCGACGAGTGCCCAAGGAAGAAGGAGAGCAAGAATATTTCAAGGATCTATCGTGTTTACGAAAAAGTTCCTGAACCGGAGAAGTGTCTGCTCGAGCAGGGGATCATCTGCATGGGACCTGGAACCCGCAGCGGATGTGGGGCTCAATGCCTATCCGTTGACATGCCTTGTACGGGATGTGGTGGTCCACCTCCAAATTCACCGGAGCAGGGTTCGGCCATGATCAGTGCTGTAGCGTCCATTCTCGGCTTAGAGGATGAAAGAGAGCACCTGACTCAGGAAGACGTTGATAAGCTCATGAGCCAGATCAAGGACCCTGTTGGCACATTTTACATGTACTCTCTGCCGGCATCGATATTGAGGAGAAAGGTGGTTAAGGAATGAAGGAAGTGGTTATAGACCCTATAACAAGGCTTGAAGGTCACGGGAACATTTCGATATTCCTCAACGATGCAGGCGAAGTGGAGGACGCCTACTTGAAGGTTCCGGAGCTCAGGGGATTTGAGCAGTTCTGTGTCGGAAGAAGGGCTGAGCTCATGCCGATTCTGACTTCTAGAATATGCGGAGTCTGCCCAACAGCCCATCACATAGCAGCGACGAAAGCTTTGGATGCTGCGTTCAACGTTGAGCCCCCTCCTGCAGCCAAGAAGCTCAGAGAACTCATGTATTCCGGTTACATTATTTACGATCATATCCTGCATTTCTACTACCTCGGAGGCCCAGACTTTATTGTTGGCCCTGACGCGCCACCGGGCAAGAGAAACATACTGGGGGTGATCGAGAAGGTCGGCATGGACGTTGCAAAGGAGGTTATTAAGCACAGGGCATATGGGCAGAAGATAACCGAGATTTTAGGCGGGAAGGCAACCCACCCTGTCTGCGGTCTACCTGGAGGAATATCCAAGCCCTTAAGTGAAGAAAAGAGGGCTGAAATCGAAAAGATGGCTGCTTCATCCCTGGAGTTTGCAAAGTTCACGCTGAAGCTGTTCCACGATGTTGTCCTTGGGAACAGCGAGTATGTAGACATGATTAAGAGCGACGCCTACACGACGAGGACATACTACATGGGGACGGTTGACGAGAACAATAAGGTCAACTTCTATGATGGAAGGATCAGGGTTGTCGACCCGAAAGGTAATGAATTCTTGAAGTTTGAGCCTGAGGATTACTTAACGAATGTCGGCGAACACGTTGATCAATGGACCTACGCGAAATTCCCGTACCTTAAGAAGGTGGGCTGGAAGGGCTTGACCTGCGGAGAAGGCAGTGGGATCTACCGCGTTGGGCCTCTCGGTCGACTTAATGCGTCAAATGGTATGGCAACGCCTTTAGCTCAGGCCGAGTATGAGGAGATGTACAAGACCTTTGGATGCAAGCCCGTGCACGGAACATTAGTCTTCCATTGGGCGAGATTGATCGAGCTTTTATACGCAACCGAGAGAGCGCTGGAGCTGAGCAGGGACCCGGAGATTACAAGCAAGAGCGTAAGGAACAAACCGGGGGAACCAGGCGAAGGCGTGGGCGTCGTTGAAGCGGCAAGAGGAACATTGTTCCATCACTACGTTCTAGACAAGGATGCGCTGATCAAGGATGTTAACATGATAGTGGCCACAACGAACAATTATCCAGCGATATGCATGTCTATAAGGGATGCTGCTAAGGGCTTGATTCACGGAGGCGTGGCGGATCAGGGGATTTTAAATAAAGTGGAGATGGCTTTTAGGGCTTACGACCCCTGCTTTGGGTGTGCGACACACTTCGCAATCGGGCAGATGCCCCTGAGCATGAAGATATACAGCCACAAGAAGGAACTTGTTAAGACGCTGCAGAGATAGCGATTTCCAACCACTTTTTTTCTTATTATTACATTTTTTTGCGTTAATCCAATTTTTTTCACCCTAAAGGCTGATAAAAGATTAAATACCTGCTAAGCTATTAATGTGCAATGGTTTTATCTTGTTTCCTCCTGTATTATGGTGTTGTTAGGGTGACTTAACATGCGTGAAGAAGAGATTTCACAGGCAGTTTCAAAGCTGTTCAACAATTTATTCCCCAACAAAGTTGTCAGGGCTGATCGAGGAGAAATAGGGGTCTACGATATTGAAGACAGCTATAGTACTAACTATAAGCAATCCTGTCATATTCAGGTTTTATGTGATGAAGACTCGGAGGAATATTATACGAAGCTAGGCCACTGCCTTGAGAATTGTGTCTGGAACAAAGTTCCGACTTATATTGCAGCTCCGCACGACTACCCCTTCTTAAGCAAGCTCGAGCCGGTAATAAGTGCCATAAAGCTCCCTGTAGGGCTTATAATAGTTGACGAAGACGGAAAGGCTGATGTTGCGAGGCCTGGCCTGCTGAAAATCCAGGACTGGATGTTTTAAAAAAACCCGTGTAAATCACAGATTACCGGAACGGGTAGAATAATGGTCAGGTATCTTTGAAGCCTACGGCATAAGAAAAAGGGGCCTTAAAGAAATCATTTTGCCCAACTGTTGACACTGGCTGAATTATGCTTTCCAATAGATAAAGAATTAGTTTGCAGAGACTTTTTTAATAAATTGACAAGTTGCATCCGCTTATCCTTGAAGGGATATTGTTTGTCAAGATAGGTTTATGTTAGATCTCGATATTTAATTTATCCCAAACTAAAATCTCTGTCTAATCTATCATTTTTTTATGTTTGGAATAACTTTATCCAAAGCTTCTAGAGCTATTTTATCATTGATGGCAACTTGACAAAGGATTTATATTTCGCGCTAGAAACCTCAATGAAAACTATGGTTTTACAGAAGCTTGCTGCTTTTTCACAAAATAACCTTTCGGGCATCCTGTACACTCACCCAGTAAGGGTTCTCCCCACGCTATTTTCATAGCAAGTTCTTCTACCTTAGGTCTTATTGTTTCCTGGATTTTAAGGGACTCCTTGGAAGATCTTTTGATTGCGTCAACTTTCTGAATATTTGACCTGTCTGAGATTTCTTTTTTAAGAAATTCTTTGAGATGTTTAGGGTTATTTCCCCTCGCAACTAGGTACCCACTGAACGATATTTCCCCTGTCTCACATTTAATGTTGACAGAGTCTGCGGCCTGTTCGCTCATGATGTAACCGTATATCAGATCGGGTATGCTTGGTATGTCTTTGTTGTCGGTTAACCTTATTCCACCCTTGGCCCACTTTGACTTTTGATTTAAAGTGCTGTTTAATTTACGTTTAAGGTCATCGTTAAACGCTTCGATCCTCTTTTCTGCCTCTTTTCTTTTTGCTTCGTAATTCTCAAATATTTTCCAAATTTCTGGATAATGTCGTAAATGTTCTTTGGCATAAGTTTTAAGCATGTCTTGATTCATATGAAAAGCACGCTCTATATTCACGTCCAGTGAATATTTGCCTCTGACAATTCCAGCTATACTTTCTAGAGCCGGTATCAGGTCACGGGAATGTTTTACCTTTGCTTCGTAATCCTCATGGTATTCAAAAATATTTTCATACGTAAACCAGCAGTATTTGCCCCCTCTTTCCTCGATTAGGCCTAATGCCGTTAGAGTTGTTATATAGCGTCCACATCTTTTCCTAAGAGTTTCGGCGGACAAACTTGGTATATTTCCACTTATTATCTTCATCACATCTTCCCGACTCTGACAACCTTGCTTTAAAGAGTCTACTATCTTTCCCATGATGGAATTTTTTGAGGACATTTTCTGTCCACCTAACCCTGTAAATTTCATTTCCCGGACAATATATACATAATATGATGATATAAATTTGTCGAAAAAAATCAAAGTCAAACGCTTGTCAGGAAGCGATGACAAGTCTGGGCCTATGTTATCAGCGCCGCGCACATTGGAATTTGTGAGGCTAAATTCAATCCTTAACCATCTGGGTGTAACCCGTGATGATCTGCCAGCGATTGTGGCGAAGGAACTTCTGGATAACGCTTTAGACGAAGCAAAAGGTTTAGTTTTGATTGAAATTAAGGTTGAAGGTGGTCGCACGTTTATTTCAGTCTCTAACCCGACTTCGCCTCATAGCCACAGTTTCAACATTGAAGAAATAAAGCGTGCCGTAGACCCGAAGCTGATGTCAAGTACAAAAAAGTGGGTGCTTTTAACAAAGCGCGGCGCGCTTGGCGGTGGGCTGAAGTATGTCGTAGGCATCCCTTATGCCCTTGCATTCGAGAAGTTGGAGCCAACGGATTTTAAGTCGCTTACAATTGAAACCGGAAAGGGCAAGTTTGAAATTTACTGGAGAGGCGTTTCACAAAATTCAATTACACCGGAGGTTGTAAAGGTTGGGGAGGGCGTTAAGCGCCGAACGACAGTTACCTCAAACTTGCCGCCGCTTTCGGAGGACGAAGAAGACAAGCTTCTGGAAATTGTTAGGAAAATCGCCCTTTTTAATCCAAATGTGGAATTCTGGTTCAACGGGGAGGAAGAAATTGCGCCAAGGGGGGGTTGCACTCGGTTGTACAGCGGCCATACAAACGCGTCGTGGTACGATTATAATGCCATCCGTGATTTAGTGGTCACTGCCGCAAGTGAGGGGATGTCAATGGGGGAGTTTGGGGAGCTGTTCGGGTTTCCGATAGATGGCCAACTTACTGTCAACGATGAAAACATAATCAAAGAAATCTATAACCTTTTTCATTCTGTAAGCCCACCGACTTCGCCGTCCTCCCTTGGGGCGATCGGCAGGAAGGCATTAAAAAAGGGGTTGATAGACCTCTACGACATCTACCCGAACACGTTCAGATATGCGATTGAGACGGATTCTATATCAACCGAAGGGAGGACAATCCCTTATGTGGTTGAATTCGCTTTCGGCATTAAACATGATGGTGACACGGAAATAATTACTGGAGTCAACGGTACCCCTACGCTAGATAATCCGTTTGCGGATTGCTATTTTAGTCGTGTACGCCCAAACAAAGACGACGCGGGTTGGCACGGGATTTACGGCCCACTCGATGAGTACCATGTTGAACAAGGGGTGTTGGTGGTTCACGTAATAACACCTTTCCCAGCTTGGCAGGGGATAGGAAAGAACAGATTCGATGCCGAGGAGTATGTTGATGGTCTGGAAGATTTCATGGCGAAATATTTCAAGGGGTTTAAGGGTAAGATGGCGCGCCTTAAGGGGACGAATTCATCCGTCCCGCAAATCGGTATCCTGCGAAACTACTTGTGCGAAAGAAAGCAGGCGGTCGAACGGGATCCTACTCTTCTGGAGACTGATCGCAAAACGCAGAGTTCAGTCTGGTATGACCTTCAGCCAATATTCCGGGAGAACGGCGTCGAAGCTGATAGAAAGTATATCACAAGTGCGATTTCTAGCGAGTGTATAAGGCTGGGTGTTTCGCGTGATGAGCTTGGGATCATCGCCTCTGAAAGGTCACAGTTCTTCTTTCTTGGGGTCCATTACCCCATCTCCTTCAAGCAGATCGATAGCCTGATAAAGAAGGGTGTCGTCATCTTGATCATCGAAAAGGAGGGCGTAGCCGAGGCTGTCTCACCCTTTTTGGAACTATACGGCATCGGCATCATCAACTCACGGGGATTCCTGCAGGAGTACTCCAACAGGGTGGCTTCAGGAGCTTCAGAAAGCGGTGCAGGCATCGCCATACTGACCGATTACGATGCGCCAGGTATCCTGATTTCGATGAAGGCTAAGGAGATTACACAAGCTGTCCAGCGGATTGGAGTTGACCCAAAGATGATCAAAGAATTCGGTTTCACACTTAGCGATGTTGAGGAGGCACTTTCACAAAAGGCGCAGGTAGATGTCAGTAGAACTATAAAAAGCATATATAATCGCATGAATCCCAAGTGGGAGGCTTATTTCTCCTCACATGGAATTAGTCTTGAATACTTAGCGAAGAAACGTGTCGAAATAGATAGCATGCTGCGAATGGAAGGGGGCGCAAAGAAGCTTGCCGAGCACCTGCTGAACAAACTTAACAGTATGTTCCCTGTGAAGAATTATAACCGCGCACTAGAAGTCCCTACCGCTGTGTTACCTGACGAAATAGAAAGCATCTTCTCGCTGATAGGGAAAAAGGTTGAAGTGGCGCAGGCGAGTGAAAGGGGGAGGATCATAGAAGAACAGGAAACTATGTCATCATTCGTGGACGTTGAAGAAAAGGAAGATCTAAACGAGAAACGGTTAAAGGAAGCTGCAGTAAACAACAAAGGCGTGAAAAGGATAATCGAAGAACTCAGACAAGTTGACCTTGAGTTTTGATGGTTTTCTGGGCATGAGCACAAACCCCCAAAAACTTGATGTTAACTTTGTGCCCAAAATCCAATCCTGCTCGAATGTTAAGTGTCCTGCCTTAGGTATCATTAAACCTCGAACTAAACATTATCGCTATGAAGTTCCCCCACTCATTATTTTTATTTGACAAATGATCAGGATAATTTGAAGTTATATCCTGCAAAAAAGGACATAAGTGTCCTTTTGGTACTAACAAATATATTTCTATATCTAAAAAATAGTGATATACAATAGATTTTAAATAACAGAGGTGCTGTCCGAGAGGAAAAGGCAGAAGAGAACTAAAGTATATGCGCTTCTTGACAGTTCTGATAAGAATAGGCATGGTGTCAAAAGATATTGTTTGTCATTGATTTTACTATATTACAAAACATTCTTTTGTGTGACGTAATGTAACTTAATTTTTTAAAAGTTACTTAACTTTTCTATATTCCTCTTTATGGCATCTCCTACAGTCTGCCATTACTTCATCATAAGTGGTATCTTATTGCAATTGGTATTCAAGAAACACTTTCCTATTATTAGATTAATCAGGTAACCAAATAAGATCTTCAACGACAAGTTAACCATGTCAATGAATATAATCAGTACGTTAATTTTTGTTTTTAAGTATGTAAATTAGGTGTGTCCGCACGGACTTAATAGGTTTCAGGCTCAACTTGGCCAGCAACAGCTTTATGGGTTTCATTAGCGCTGCGACTGTTTACTGATCCATATCAAAGATATTTAATGATATTTTAGTGTGAGCCAAAAAATAATTATCTAAATTTGGTTTGGCTCAACACGTTTTAAAACAAAACGCTAACGTTAACTATTTCCCGTTGGCTCAATTTAAATGCGTTCTGCATGGGAGCGTGTTGATGTTAAATATTGTACCGAGGGATCTGTCTGAGCCAGCAAGTGGAATGTTTGGAGTTAGCGTTTCCGATTTTTTTTGCTTGAGCCAGATTTAATAACCTTAGAATTTTCTGGCTCAAACTATTATTTTGTTCAGCTATGCCATTAACCAATTCAGTAAAGTTTGTTGAATGATAGATAGATGCGGGCAAATTCAGATGTGAAGAAAGCATTCCCGTTTCTCGAATTTTTACGTGGAGTGTTCAAGCAGATCTAAATACGTTTTACGATTCTATTAACTGGTCTACCGTTTTTGTCCCGTTAAAGATAGAAAGTCTTTCTTAGTTAATTTATGAGAGGACTGAACGAATCGATATCACAAATTTCTCAAAAGACAGTGAGATGCGACTTAAATTATTGGTAAACGATCTGATGGAAAGTTATGATAAAGCTTCTAACATTAAGGTTAATGTGCGATCTGGTGGATATGCTATAAAGATAAAGGAGATATTTCCATCTAAATCAAAGGGTATCATCGATCAGATTGATAGAATATTTGCAGATTGCTTTGAATTCGCAGAAGATGAGAATTCGATAGTGCTTTAGTTTAAAGAAAAGTTCAGATATGGAATGGAAAGATATTATCGAGTTTTAGTCAGAAAAGAGTTGAACATAGAGTATGTTGATGAAATTAAATTATAGTGCTATGGGTGGGATTTCAGCATTAATTTACTGGTAGATAATGAACAGAGAAGAATTGGGTGCGGGCCCGGTGGTTTCCGACCATAATTAAGTGCAGATACCTAATTTTATTTATGCTTAAGCGTTACATATTGTATTGCATTCAGCTTTCTTAGAGTCTCTATGAGTCTCCATAAATGTTCTATCCAACTGATTTCCTCCTCCATTTTTAAGTATATTGTATTGTCTTAGGGGCCTTAAAAAATGGGTCTGTTATTCAGAAAATACACGTCTTTTTGCCCAGATAGCTACATTCACCAAGCCTATCATGACAGGCACTTCTATCAAGGGCCCTATCACTGTTGCAAAAGCTTCTTGTGAGGATAAACTAAAAACTGCGACTGCTACAGCAATAGCTAATTCGAAATTATTACTTGCTGCAGTGAAGGCAAGTGAAGTAGTCCTTTTGTAGTTTAGCTTCAAGTAGTAACCTAAGATGAATGATATTAGAAACATTGTAATGAAATAGGCTATCAATGGTATCGCTATCCTCACAACATCAAGTGGTAGTGTCACGATATATTCTCCCTTAAGTGAGAACATGACCACTATCGTGAAAAGAAGTGCGAACAAAGAAGTCGGGCTCAGCTTCGGCATCAGTTTATGGTCGTACCATTCCCTACCCTTCGTCTTCAGAAAGTAGTATCTTGCCAACATGCCGCCGAAGAACGGTATCCCCAAGTATATCGCTACAGACTCCTGGAAGATGGAGTTCAAGGCAACAAGTATCGCAGCCCACTCGCTGTCCCCTCCAGCCAAGTCGTTCCAGACGATGACCATGGCGATGCACCTTGCCAAACCTACGAGAATTATTCCATTTCTGAAAGCTGGATAATTTGCCAAAAATATCCATGCCAATGAGAACATTAAAAGAGGTCCAATTAGCCAATTTAAAATCAGCGAAGTTGAAAGCATCTTCTTCGAGCCTTTGGCTGTAACAACCTTCCCCAGTTCCTCGTATCTGACCTTTGCTAGGGGAGGGAACATCATCCAGATCAGCCCAACTGCGATAGGAATTGAAGTAGTTCCAACACTTACTGAACCTATTATTTCAGAGATCTTTGGGAAGACATATCCTAGGCCAACACCTAGTATCATGGCCAAGAATATCCAGAGCGTGAGAAATCGACTGAGAAAAGATAGCTTCTTTTTTTCATCTTTTTCCAAAAGAATTCACCTTATGGAGAACCACCTAAAAGACCGTACAGTAACCCAAAGAATACGCGACCTGCCCAAGCAATAACCATGTAGGTGGTGCACAAGGGGGTTCAGGACCAAATACTGCAACAGTTATGCCTCTCTCATTATGCACCGTATTCAGACCGTAACTATCACAATATTTAAATATTGTGATTAATTCACTATATGTATGCCAATGCAGAAGGATGGTTTGGACAGATTTAGGGCTAAAATATTTTATGCCCTTTCTGATCCTATCAGGCTTAAAATTATTGAGTATTTGAGAAATGGAGAGAAATGTGTATGCGAGATAATCCCATATATTAAAATGCCTCAGCCTATAGTTTCACGCCACCTGAAGATTCTAAAAGACTCTGGACTGCTAAAGGATAGAAAGGATGGGACTCGGAGATTTTATTCGATTACAGACAGGAGGGTGTTCAATATAATTGATACTGTGTCACCTGAAGTGACCGAAAGTCTTTCGGGACATGCTATTGAGCAGATAATTTAGAAGAGTCAATCTTTATGCCACCTGTTAAAAGAAAGGTTCTCTTCCTTTGTGTTCATAATTCTGCTAGGTCTCAGATGGCGGAAGGTCTACTAAACCATCTGTTTGGGGATAGATTTGTGGCCTATAGTGCGGGTCTTACTCCGACAAAAGTTAATCCATACGCCATTAAAGTCATGGCTGAAATCGGGATAGACATCTTAGATAACAAAGCTAAATCCTTCATTGAGTTCATTGGAAAAGGCATCGAGGTAGTGGTTACAGTATGTGACGAATCAAAAGAGATGTGCCCTCACTTTCCAGGAGCTAAAAGATTTATTTATTGGAATTTTCAGGATCCATCAGAAGTTGTCGGCACTGAAGAAGAAATTCTAAAGGTATTTCGAAATGTCCGAGACGCATTAAGAGACCAGATTACAAAAGCTGTTGAAAAAAGTGAACTATAAAATGGGACCAACCAAAATAATTACTCCTAATTAATAACTTCAATCCCAAGCTAGTGGCTGATTTAATCTTGTTTCGAATTTGAGGAAAATTCAATGTTCTATCTTGTTTATCCAAAATAGGTATATCTGAATAAAAGATTAAAACCTTAAGTCTACTTTAACATCCATATAATATATAGAAAGAATATGTCGAAACAAAACAGTCTCCGTGTTTTTTCCACTGGTGCAGGTTGTTGGATGCATTTGCATAGTAGTTCTTCTCGTTGTAAGGATACGTCTGAGGCTTTGTGGCTGGGTCAAACGAGAGTTTCTTATTGACATTTTTCCAGCAGTACATTCCAAAGTAGCGAAGCGCGCGCGAGCGCCGTTTGGCTGTACAAAACGCCTGAAGCAATGGCCTGTGCGAAAATGAAAAAGTGGATGATCCCAACATCCATTGTTTGAATGGTTTCCCTGATCAACGGGGGCCTTAATGCAATCCTGGATTATTCTAAAAACTGCCCCTAAAATGCAGCGCGCTAAAGTCTTAAGACCTGAACTAATCATTATATTCTATCAGGTGATGAAAATGGATGTGGATGTAACCTCTATTTCAGCAAATCTTAAGTAATTCTTGGCCAAGAAACTATTGGAGGAAACACGATTGAATTCCGCCGGCGAATATCTGCAAAACATTAAAAGGAATTTAGAAAACACAAATCCAACGAAGACTGTACGTGCCAAAGTCATGGGTGAAAGACACTCGCGCCCCACTCTCCTCTCCAACTTTATCCTTGGAAGTCAGGATGGTCTAGTAAACGTATTGGGTATTCTCCTAGGGTTGACTGCGGCAACAGTCGACATCCGAATTTTCTTCGTTGCTGCTCTGGCCGCTCTTGGGGCCGAGTCCATTTCGATGGGAGCTGTCGCCTACACCTCCACCGCTGCGAGGCGACGAGTCTATCTAAAGGAAGCGGATAGAGAAGGTCAAGAGATGAAAGATGTCCCAGAAATCGAACTGGAAGAGGTGAGGCAGATCTTCAGAGGTTGGGGCTATGAAGGGAAAGAACTTGAAGATCTTACGGAAAGTATAGCTAAGAACCCAAAGGCGATGCTCGAATTAATGATGGTGTACGAACTCAATCTTGCGCCTGTTGACAAGTTTGAAGCGAGGCGCAGTGCCTTAGTTGTCGGATCATCCACCGTATTTGGGTCTTTCATACCTCTGATACCATACCTTTTCGTTGGAAGAAATATTCTCACTGGAACGGAAGCGTCAGTGATTTTAAGCGGCGTCGCCCTCTTCTTCATCGGGGTCTACGAAGCGAAGACCACCGTGGGCTCTCTATGGAGGATCGGCTTGCAGATGGCGGTAATCGGGCTGACCGCAGGTCTTGCCGGATTCTTGATCGGTCACTTCATAGGAGCTTTGCCTTTGTAAATATTGATGATCAAATGAAATCGCGCACGCTTCCGTTTAAGTGTTTTTCGATATTAACTAGGAGACACTACCCTTAGGCATTTATGAGTATGTCTTCACCCTCAACTTTTACTTGATAGGTTTGCAGATCATAAGTTTTAATGGCACTCTGGAGTTCCTCCGTCCGCTTCTGCATCTGCTCTGCCATCTTCTTGACATTTTCGGGTAGGCTACCCAAAATGCTAGACGTCGACGTTGGAACCGGTCCCGAAACCAGTCTTCCAGTAGTTAAGTCAAACCTCGAAAAGTGGTAAGAGCATATAACAATCGTCTTGTTCAGTATGCCCATCGAAAGCCGCGCGTTCATGTGACCGCACCTGTCGCTGGCTGCGTAGAATTTGCCTTCAACGTTAGCAATCATTATCTCTTTTCCTTCAACTTCCACATGCTTCATTTTACCAGTGGGAACATCGACAGTTTTTGCAGCTTTCACAAAGGTCATTCATTTCACCCGTGGACAGATTTTAGCTTAAGAAGCAGGTCAAATCCCAATCATTGCACCATACTTTGAATAAACTTCTTTAACAAGCTCGCCTGCTTTTGGATTTCCCCAGTCGTGCATCCATTCTGATACCAGTGATTCAACGGTAATTGGGATAACTCCAGCCTGCAGCATTCTCTCGACACCATATTTATGTGCGTCCGGTGTAGAATCACCTGCAGCGTCGATTAAACCATAAACTTCGTATCCTTCTCTTAAAGCATGGAGGGCGGTGTATGTGAAGCACATGCTTGTCCACAATCCTGAAACAACTATTTTCCTTCTACCAACTTTCTTGACAGCATTCCAAGTCCTCTCGTCTTCAAAAGCGTCAAAACTTGGAATCTTCCGCGCAAACACTTCCTGCCCTGGAAACAGCTTGGCAATTTCTGGAATGAAATCTCCCATTGATTTAGGATTGATCGATGACAAAACAACTGGAACTCCTAAGATGCTTGCAGCTTTTGCTGCGCAGATTGCAGCACTTTTGATTACAGTTTTGTTTCCAGAGCTAACACTCTTAAACATTGAAGGCTGATAGTCTACTAGGACCAAAACGCTGTTCTTATCAGATAGCAAGTCCAATTTTCCATCTTTTGAGATTGCCACTTTTCTGCCCCTTTAACTGAATAATATTATCTCAGATATATTTAATCCTTTAAACTAGGAATTCTTCTATGTTGATATCGACAGACTTTAGACTTCATCTAGCTCTTCAATATCATACATTATTAGGTGTTGTATGGAAATTAAACATTCAAGCTTGGAATTTTGGAACGTAGATAAATCCTTAGTTTATCTTAATTTAAGTTCTTGTCATAATATAATTACGGTTAAAGAGAGCGAGAGAATATATACATCAGACGTTATACAATACATTCTTGTTCCTTTAAATCGTGAAGTAGTCGAGTATCCACTTCCTAATATCGTCTCTAGTACGGCGGAAGGCCGTAAGCTTCTCTTCATTGCTCCCCTCCGCCTCTGATGGGTCACTGAAAGGGCGGTGAAGATAGTGTTTCGCTCTTGGCAATATTTCGCCGACTATCTCAGGTCTATCACCAACTATTGGTGAGGAACAGAAGGGGCAGATCACTTTCACGCTGCTTTCACACACTGATACGACTAGGTCGATGTCTTTATCTCGGAACTCTTCGACGCTCTTGGAGCGGTGCTTTGAAATGTCCACCCCTATTTCAGCCATAACCTTGATGGTTAAGGGGTTAACTCGCGTCGGAGTCGCACCCGCACTGAAGACCTCGTACCTATCACCGTAGAGATGCCTCAGCAAGCCCTCAGCCATCTGTGAGCGTGCTGAATTATGATTACAGAGGAAAAGGACCTTTATCTTACTCATTCATAAACACCTTTTTCTCTTTTAACGTCTTTTGGTAAAGGATTTCCACTATATAACCTAGGCTACTCATAACGCAAAAGAAAAGAAGAAAACCTCTATACCTACCCCCGCATCAACTTTATAGTCTTACAGAAATTCAACTTCTGTTGGGACTGGATTTGCTGAAAAAAGGCGCATATTTTCCGTGTGATACGAACCATTTCTGTTAAAATAATTTGGGAGTCATAGGCTTCTTTTATAGATAGAGGCATCTTTATCTACGATCGGCAGTGTAGATTAAAAGGCTTATAACTTTCGATCTGTCACGCATCGGACTTAAATATGCTTTCTGACTGATTAAGGCCTTGTTATTTTTATCTATTTTTCTATCATTTGGACTTTCTTCTGATCTATAATCTATGTTATAAGTACTAAAAAGCGGCCAGTCGAAGCTTCTTATCCCGAGCCTCATAGAGTCGAAGTGAAGGAAAGCTTTCGTCATAAGTTTATTAATATTAAATGTGAAAACAGAGATTAAGGTAAACGATATGAGTGTAAAAGAAAACCTTCAGTTGATGAAGACGCTAGACGACGCATGGAATGCAGGCCCTGGAAGTCCCCTTTGGGAGACCTTCAGGAAACGTCACACCGAAAACGTCGCCGTCTACTGGCCTGGTCAGCCCGAACCTACAAGAGGGCGGCATAGCCATGACCTGGAAGCTGTGGAATTCTTCAAGACCTTTCCAGACAACCACCTAATCAACAACCCCTACAAAATCGCATTTGGTCAAGATGACTGGACGTGCAGCATAGCAGACTTTACAGGAACAATGAAAGGCCCCATGAAAACTGCAGACAGCAAAACTATTCCCCCAACCAACAAAAAATTCAAAGTTGAATTCTGCACAGTTGCACACTGGAAAAACGGTGAAATCCTAGAAGAACGGCTGTTCTATGACCTAGTAGGCCTAATGAAGCAGATCGGTCTACTGTAAATAAGACAGGCCAAAACAAGTCACAAATAAAAACCCAATTATTTCGCTCAAGCAGATCTAAACAAAGGTGAAAAATCATGAGTAAAGCCCAAAGACGCAAATCAGGCAACAAGCAAAAAAGTCCAATCCAAAGCGAAATCGAACGAAAAGAAAAAACGTGTGTTCTCTTCTACGCAACCTGGTGCCCATTTTCGCAGCGGTTTCTGCCGATCTTCGAAGAATACTCAAAAAGCAACCCCGAAGAGTGCCTGAGCGTCGTCATCGATGACAAACCCGATGTCTGCGAAGAATTCGCCATCGACTATTATCCAACTGTGATCCTGTTCAAAAAAGGCAAAGTGCACAAAAGATTGGACGCTCAGCCAGGAGTCGGCCTAAATAAAAAACAGCTTATGGACCTCACTGAAGAACAGTAAGGAGCCTAAAGCCTTCTCATTTTTTTAGAAGCCAATTTTTCATGCTATTTCAGTTGATGTCAATATTGACTGGAAGTTTGAAAATGAATTAGAAAATGAATTAAGTTCACCAGAAAGATGAGAGAACATCAAGTCCCCAAATCACATACACAAGTAAGACTTCATGAATTTTTCCTCAATCAGGCTGAATTCCTAGCTTAGTACAGTGGCTTATTCTAATCTTTTATTGTGACCTCGTACAGGATTTCTCTTGCCACCATCTCCTCCCAAGGTCTCTTGTAGAGCATCTTAATGAGCGCTCTTCCCTTTCTGCTAGCTTTGAATCTGAAGGACTCCGTTCCGCCGCTCCCTGGTTTCTGCGAATCGCATTTATATTTTGAGGCTGAAAGTTCTAGAAGTGTTCCGTCGTAATGGGCCTCCCACCTATACCCGGTGGTTCGGTTGGACGGTAATTCGATTAAGAATTGGTTTCCCAGCTTCACCTCAAGCTCCTGTGTTGCTGCTGTCATTCTGCACACGACGCTATATTGTCCGGATTTTTGTAACTAGGCGTTATATTCTTCCAGATCGACCCGATTTTACAATACCGTACGAATTGTCCAGAAGTCGCTAGCTAGATTTTGGTCGATCAAGTATGCGTACGGCAGAGTGAAGTAACCTTTCATACCCCATCCTTCTCCCCAAGAGTTCCTCATAATAAACCAGTTCTGTGAGTCATCGTAGCCAACAGCCATCACAGCATGTCCCCCCACAACCGTTTCCGTAGGTGAAGGCATGGGAGCATGGCCTGTCTGGGCGACTTGCGGGCTTTCGAAGCTCTCGTAGACAGTAAAGCCGAAGACAAATGGGTACCCGGAAGCTAGGCATCCTTTTAGCTGGTTAGATATCTGCGTGATTCTCTGGTATTGGACCGCCTTATACTTCAGAGCTTGCTGGTAGCATTGTTGGGGAGGCTTAACGGCAAATTTCGTGATATCGTATGGCCAGAGATTTTCTGGACAAGCCCCTTGTTTTGCAACACTTTTAATTCCGTCCCGGATTTGCGCGCCTGAATCTGAAGCTACAGTTCCTTCCATCACACGCTCGTTATAATAGATGAACAGTCGTGATGGCACAAAGATCTGCGCTTGCTTCTCCTTCATCTGGTCGAATTCCAAATCAGCCGCAATAGCGTTGGCGGTACAGCTTCCAAGTTGTCCTTGGTCATATACAGGCGGACACTGTGGTCGCAAATCAACACTAGATGGAAGCTTCAGAAGGAATTCGGGGGGCGCAGCATATAGATAGTCCCGTTGGTCAGGAATATCTCGAATCCAACCATATCGCACTATTTTTCGTATCATATTCTATAATTTTGTCGTCGAACTATAAAACTGTTACTGTCTACAGAATGGAGATTGTCAAGATAACGTTCTCCATCTTATATGGTCTATTTGACTTTGAGTCTCTTGTTCCGTTTTATTCTTCTATATATTGTATGACTGGATTAGATTACCTTGTGAAGATAGTGTCGTCTCGCATGCTCTTGATTCGGAATTATGTTAAAAAGCATAAGTAGATTTTAGGGGTTCATAATGTGCCCGTCAGGATGAACTTCCTTGTAGACAGCCCATATTGTCGCTCCAGGAGCATAATCGAGAACATCTGTCCAAGTGTTCTTTAAAGGCTCAAATATTTCACATGTTTTTGGATCTACTCCGCCAGGCCACATTTCTATGAACCACATATACCCCGTGTAGTTTTCTGTATTTGGGCTTTTAGCCCACCAGATTCTGAATGTGCACTCTCCATGTCCTAGATTATCGTAGGGTAAACCTCTATCCTCCATACCTATAATGCAAGATGAGCCAAACCAATCTGAAGTAGTGCTTGATTCTGTCTCGAAAAGTATTGTTTGAGGGTCAACCAAAAGATTCACCATATATGGAGTCTCTCCAGCAGGTTTTACTAGAACTCTTATGCGCGAAATTATAGTCAGAAGTTGAGCCGATAACGGCGAAGGAGGTGTAGGCGTAGGTGCTGGATTAACAGTAATATTAAGCTTAAGCGTTTCAATTGGGGATTGATCGATGGTTATGGCTAACGTGAGTGAAGCTACTCCCTGCATGGTGCTTATAACAGGAATAAGGCCTGTTTGTGAAGTTATTGTCGCAGTCCAAGAGTCAGCAACAATCGAGTAAGGCGGTGCAGTTGCACTCGGCAAACCAATACGAATTGTATAAAGTTCTCCAACTATTAAACCTGAAGCCGTCCAGTAAATCGTATCTCCCACAGCGTAAGAGTTTTTATCTGTTGTTAAACTTTCCATGTATGTCGGTATAGATAAATTGCTTAATAATCTTCCAAGAGTGTTGTATGCCTGTAATAAGAAAAAGGGTTATTGGATTATTGACTGTCCCCTGTCAATTTATCTCCTTATCCTAGGGTTATCTTGGGTCTAATATAACAAAAGAGCTAATTATATAGATAAACGATATTCTAAGGATTTTAATCCTGTAAGGTCAAGCACTTCGTCCACTATTTGCCTTTGTTCTTTTTTGTAAAACCAATGTTTCTTCTTTCAGGTGAAAAATGTATTAAATCTTTTTAAGTTTGTTAATTATAATAATATAGAAAAGTTATGGAATCGAGTAAGGATCTTAGGAAGGAGTATCCTAGCGTCCTAGATCGAGCTTACAAGGAGTCCAAGAGATATCAAAGGGTAGATGAAATTATGAGCAGAGATGTTATGACAACAACTCCTGAATCCACAATGCATGAAGCATCTAAGATTATGGGTGAAAAACATATAGGAAGCTTAATTGTAATAAAATATGCTACACCTGTTGCTATAGTTACAGAAAGAGATTTACTAAGTAATGTCTTATCGATTGGGATGGATTTGAAAGAAGTCGCTGTTGAGAAAGTTATGTCCTTTCCTCTAATTTCTATCTGCCCAACAATTCAGATAAAGGAGGCAGCTCAAATAATGATAGAGAAAAAAGGAAGACTCGCTGTTTTTGAATGCGGAAAACTTGTAGGAATGGTGACCGCATCAGATCTTATCCGAAGTTTACCTGAGGCACCTGAAACCCAGCTTAAGGTCGATGACTTTATGACTAAAGAAATTATAGAGTTTGATGAGAGAACTTCAGTTGCTAGTGTGGTTAAGGCGATGGGCCAGAGGCGCGTTGGCAGTGTCATAGTAACTACCAGAGGACTACCGACTGGCATATTCACAGAACGTGATCTACTTACCACGTTCTTGGCAAAGGATAAGACTTTGGATGTGCCGCTAAGTTCAGTAACGCCATCCTCACTTATTACAGGTTCTTCAGGAATAAGCGTTCATGAAGCTGCTCACGTTATGACATCAAAGCACATAAGAAGATTACCTATCAAGAAGGACGATGCACTAGTAGGTATCATCACAGCACGTGACCTTGTCGAAGCGTACGCAAAGTGATCTATAGGCTTCCCTCTTTTTTTTACCTAAAACTAGTTTCAGAGAAGGCTATTAATTGCACTAATTCCAAAAAATAAAAGGTATTTAAAAACAATCAGAGGTCATAAAATTTAGGTAGGAGCCTTCCAAAAAGTGTGCCCTTGAAAGACATAAAACAGCGTTGTGCATCTTAAGTTGGAGGTACCATTATAACTTTGCCGTTTGGAAGTTTTGCAAGTCCCCGTCCTTGAGAAATGGCTTTCTATATCGCATATGTTAATGATCTTCTGTCTTGCACCGTTATTTTCCATGGTGATAAGAAACTTGTTTCTTCCCATCATAACAAGCCCTTTGTTGTATTCTTCTGAAGTTTGCAGAAGCGGGCCTAGGGGGATTAATAACCAAAAGGTTCGGAACTATAAATCAATGAACATCCATCTCCAAGTCATTGGCCGCAAGATTGTTAATTCCTAGACTTAGAGTATCTAGAAAGGATAAATATCGATCCATATGCCCTTTATTGCAATGATGATGACCTAAAATGCCAAAACTCTTAGCTTTCGTTGATATCTTCGTGGAATCTACTGAAATGGATGATGTTGTATCGTCTTTGAAGTTGCTTGACAATCTCGAAGAGCTTTATGAGGTAACGGGTGAAGAAGATATTGTGACTTTGGTTTCCGCGGATGATATAGAAGAGTTCAGGGAGGTTCTGAAGAATAAAATAATGAAGATCAAAGGCGTTAAAAGCACGGTTAGCTCGATTGTTCTCAAGGCTCATAAAGGGCCAAAATGTGTAGAGGAAATATAACGGTCAACGTTAGCTTGATTTCTTGGAAGTTTCTTTTCTCCTTTGCTGTCGCATTCTTTGATGATTTAAGATTTGAGTCAGCGCGCGCTATTGACCACATAGTCAACCAGTTCTACTTCGACTGCGGGATGTCTCTGCCAAGTTTGTTCAGCACGCCAAGCTTTACGAATTTAGGGCACAGACTGCCTTGGATTTGCAGGATATACTCATTAGGCCTAACAATGTTGTAGGTTAACATCTGTAACACTTTTTGCTCAAAAGATTTGGGACAGTTTAGGGAAAAAGAGCGCGAAATCCTAAATTTACTATTTTCCTTTTTCAATCGTGAAGTATTAAGAGGGTTTTCCAATTATAAACTGTTCCAGATCCTTAATGAACCGATCTTGGGCAACAATGTGGCATGCATGACCAACAGGTAGTTTGACCGGCGCTAGTGCTCTTGTCGACGGTTTTTTGTCCCGTGAAGGCGCGCGCTATTCCTGACCACTCTTATATACGCGTAGAAAATGGTGAAAGTGAATGGGGAAATAGATGTACACCAAAAAAGAAACGTATTGTAATGGTTTTCACGAACAAAAGAAGAATAAGGATGTTTATCGAAGGCTATCAAAATCCCCCTTGATCTTTCCTTGTTGTGTATCTCGTTTTCTTGTCGTTTGTTGGCTCCAAGCCTGGGAATGGGAACAATGGGGAGGACTGTGTTCTCGAGTTTACCCGGAAGTATACCAAGCCTAGAAGTAACCAAATTGCTGTGCCAGCCAGTGCAAATAACGCTTCCCAAGCTGAGTCTCCCCCACCAAGCAAACCGAGCCAAACGACGACGCCAAGCATCAGGACGTTTGCGCTAAGGCCAAGAAGGGGAACTATTCGGCGTTTTAGGATTGAACTGCGCTCTTTAGCAAAGGCAAGCATCGCCACGAAATTCGTCAGCCCGTAGAGTATGAAAGTACCAACGTTTGAAAGTAAACAAATCGCTGTTAAATTTATAACGGAAAGGGCACCGAAGGCACCGATAATCGCTGAAATCAGAGTCATCACCCAGATCCCTACTCCTGGAGTGGCGTACTGTGGGTTCATCTTGCTTAGCTGCCGAGGGACTTCTGTGTCGCTGCTAATGGCATAGGTAACTCGCACGCCTGTGTTCATGCAAGCGAGAGTGGTACCGAGAATTGCCGCAAGAACGACTACTGCGACTATCATCATGAGAATGAAACCGTTTCCGCCAAAGAATACGTTTCCAAGATTGCGGACCATGTCTCCATAAGGAGCACTTGATGCTGCAGCCGCCGCTAACCCATCTTTAGAAATCCATGCTAGGAATCCGAAGTATGCGAATAGGTATGCAAAGGCTCCTTGTATTGCGAGTGAGAGGACTACTGCTCTTGGAACATCCTTAGGGTTTTTTGCTTCTGCTGTCAAAGCTGTGGCTGTTTCAAATCCTACCAATACAAGTATGGCGATAGTTGCTTGAAACAATACGTGGCTAGCGTTGTGGGGAATAACTATGCTGCCGATGTTGGAGAACTCGAAGCTTAAATTGGGGTTAAGGAAACGATAGGCTAGTGCCATTATTGTAACCCCCACCAGCATAGTGAGCTGGACAATGTTGAGAAGTAGGTTTGTCTTCGTTGATCCCTGTATTCCGCGGTAGGCTATGTAACCGGTTACGGTTGCAAACGCAAATGCAATCGCTATCTGGGCGAATGGAGAAACGGCGAAACCTAGTGTCTGTAAGACCCATGACAATAGGACAGCCATGAATGCCACCATCACGCCTGGGTAAACCCAGTAATAGAGGTGGGAAAGCCAGCCTACAGCGAATTTGGCGTTGCGCGCTGAACGGTTGCTGCTGCCTCGATCAAGCCAGGCTCTTTGAGCAAAATAATATGAACTTCCGGCGCCGGATTCTGGATAACGTTTGGACAGCCAAGCATACGAGGCAGCGGTTAAAAATGATAAGATTAAAGCTACTAAGAGCCCGAACCATATGTCGGACGCTGTTGAGAATCCGGCAGGGTCTTTCTGAGCCGCCTGAACCTGGATTGTGATCCACAAGAACGCACCTGGAGCTATTAAAGCCATGGCATTAATCGTTAAACCTGCAAGGCTCAGGGTCTTCTTCATCTTAGAGGGCTGCTGGTTTTGAATACTTGTCGTGTCACTTGCCATCTTTTTTAGCCTCTAAAATTTCCTCTTGAAAGAAAACGCAGGGTATTCTTCCTGCGCATCTCGCAGCTAGCGCCTCATCTGTCTCTATCTTTTCCAATAGGAAAATTACAATTCCCTCCATTATTATGCTCACCAATTCAAAGGATAAATATGGGTACAATATGCCCATTATGGCAATGATAGTGAACTAAAATGCCAAAACTCACAAACGAAAAGGGATGGAAAGTAAATCAATGAGGAGAAAAGAATGAAAGCATACATTCTAATAAGAACAAAACCTGGAACCTCGTTGGAAGTAGTCAAGAGAATAAAAGAGAAAACCAAAGAAATGATCTCAGCAGATGCCATATTTGGCCAATACGATGCAGTCATGATTATTGAGGCCCCTGCCCTTGAGAACATAAACCAAATAGTGTACAGGGTAGTCGAAAAAGACCCAGACGTCATTCGCACGGAAACATCTATTGTACTAACACCTGTTTAACCTTCAAGCAGTTATCTGGGAGTAGCTTTCAAACGAGTCCCAAGCCGATTCAGCCAGTACAATTGGGGTCTCTGTGAAAATTCTCAGACAATCCCACTTCTATTTTTCTAAAATATGTGGGCTTCTAGCGCCTTACGTTTTTCAGAACAGAACCATTCATAGTTGGTTGCTAGCCAAAGTATAAGGAAATCTTGGTGGCTAAGATTTTCCCAGAAATGCATGAGTTGAGGGTCATTGCAGTACTGTCATGGAAACATATCATCATTAAAAATTATTGAAGAAGATTTTTTCAAAGAAGAATGCAAAAAGCATTCCCTATGCATCATTTGAGGAAAGACATGCTGTGGGAAAAAAACCGAAAAGGGTGTTTACCTTCATAGTTTTGTTCTTTAAAATCTACCAAGCGGTTTTTTTTAAAAAACTGGTGTTGGCTAGAGGCCAACTCAAATAGATGATGAGTTATCATGGTCAAATATCATTTTTGATTTCGGTACGCAGCTTTATTGTTATTACAGCTACAGAACCTATTATCACAAGCGTCCAAAGCAAATCTACCACGCCAAACATTAAAGGATAAATATGGGTACAATATGCCCATTATGGCAATGATAGTGAACTAAAATGCCAAAACTCACAAACGAAAAGGGATGGAAAGTAAATCAATGAGGAGAAAAGAATGAAAGCATATATACTAATAAAAACAATGATGATGACCTAAAATGCCAAAACTCTTAGCTTTCGTTGATATCTTCGTGGAATCTACTGAAATGGATAATGTCATATCATCTTTAAAGCTGCCTGAAAATCTCGAAGAGCTTTATGAGGTAACGGGTGAAGAAGACATTGTTATTCTCGTTTCCGCGGATGACATAGAAGAGTTCAGGGACGTCCTGAAGAATAAGATAATGAAGATTAAAGGTGTCAAAAGCACGGTTAGCTCGATTGTTCTCAAGGCTCATAAAGGGCCAAAATGTGTAGAGGAAATGTCACGGTTAACGTTAGTTTGATTTCTTGATTAATGAGGCGGAGATCAAAATGTTAAGATCAATATCGCTGCTATAATGGAGGAAGGGAGCCATAGTGAACTGGTTTGCTAGACTTTGGAGTTTGGGAATAATTGATAGATGCAGTTCAAGTTCTGGCAGTAGTATTGATACTCGGCGTGACTGTGGCTCTTGCGAAGCTGATTGCGCCGTACATAACGCGAGTCTACACCCGATCTCCAAACCGTTTAGATAAGATACTTAGTCCTGTTGAGAACTTTATTTACAAAATGGGCGGTGTGAACCCTGACCAGGTGATGGGCTGGAAGCAGTACTTCCTTTCTGGCCTTCTGCTTAACGTCACACAAATGGTAATTGGCTTTTTAATCTTAGTTTTTCAAGGCCACTTGCCTCTTAATCCTCAAGGCTTTCCTGGCCTAAGTTGGGATTTGGCCCTTAACACGGTTGTCTCGTTTGCCACAAACACGAATCTTCAACATTACAATGGTGAAACCACGCTTTCTATTTTTAGTCAGATGACTGCCATTCAATTTCTTCAATGGATCTCTGCTGCGACTGGCATATGCATGGGAATCGCCATGGTACGGGGTTTCATCGTAGGTTCCAAAGATATGGGGAACTTCTTTGTTGACTTTGTTAGAACCATCACCAGAATCCTTTTGCCCCTTTGCATTATTGCTTCAGTTATTCTTGTCGCAATGGGTGTTCCCCAAAGTCTTAATGCCTACTCTGCTGTGAAAACCGTTGAAGGAACCACACAATCGATCCTTATCGGGCCTGTGGCGAGCCTTACGTCAATTATGCAGTTGGGGACCAACGGCGGCGGGTACTATGGCGCGAACGCTGCCTATCCATTCATGAATCCGAGCCCTTACTCAGACATATTTGAGATTGCATTGATGATGCTGCTTCCTTTTGCTTTGTGTTTTGTTTTCGGAGAGTTGCTTGGTAAGAGACGGGAATCTAGGCCTCTTTTGTGGGGTGCGTTGATTCTTATCGGAGTTAATTTAGCGATAGCCTCCTTTCCGAGCATTCCACTCGTTGCGCCTGGTATTGAAACGAGGTTTGGAGGTTTCATGTCCACTTTTTGGACTGTCATAACTACTGCCTTTACGACTGGGTCTGTAAACTCTTCGTTGTCGGCGATGCATCCGCTGGTGATAGTTTCGGCGTTCATGGGCATGTTCGTTCAGTCGATCCCTGGCGGAAAGGGTGTTGGCATGATGTACATGGTGATGTTCATTATCATAACTGTCTTCATTGTGGGTCTCATGTCCGGTAGAACGCCTGAATACTTGGAAATTAAGATCACTGGGCGAGATGTGCTGCTTGTTATGATAACTTTTCTAATCCACCCAATTATTATCCTGATCCCTACTGTTGTCGCATATGCTTCAGGTGCGGCTTCGGCTATCGGCGTGAGCGGTAGCTCTACTGGATACACTCAAATTTTGTATGAATTTACGACAGCTGCTGCAAACAACGGTTCCGATTTCTTGGGGGCATCAGGAAACACTCTCTTCTTCAACCTGAGCACTGCCATAGTTATTTTCATTGGGCGTTATGTTCCCATCATGATCCTTCTTGCGCTCTCGGGCTCAATGATTGGGAGAAAACGTGGCGGTACATCAGGTCTAAGGACTGACAGCCCAATATTCACTATAGTCCTAGTCGCAAGCATCATCATACTGGTTGTTTTGACTTTCTTCCCATTCTTGGCATTAGGGCCGATTTCGTCATTCTTTAAAGGGTTGGTGAATGGCTATGGGTAATGCCTCTAAGATCGAACCACGGAAGAGAGATTCAGCTTCCGGAGGATTGAAATCGGCTTTTTCAAGAAAGGTGCTGGTTGACTCAATAGTCCGACTAAGTCCAAAGTCGCTGGTCAAGAATCCTGTCATGCTGATCGTCGAAATAACATTCTTCATCGTGGCGGCAATGGCTATTGTTCCTAAGGCCTTTATGCCCGTTGCGAGTCCAAGTCTGCAAATCTTCTACGTTGAAATAGCCGCCATCCTTCTTATTACGGTCTGGTTTAGTACCCTGTCGGATGCCCTTGCGGAGCAACAGGCAAAACAAACGGCTGGAAGCTTACGCAAGCTAGAAACAGAAGTGCTTAGCAAGAAAATCTTGACCGAGGATTGGGCTAGAAAAGTTATCACTGTGAAATCAACTGAGCTCAGAAAGGACGATCTGATAGCTCTCGAGAAAGGTGACGTAGTTCCCTTGGACGCTCATGTTCTTGAGGGAATTGCTATGATAGATGAATCACTCGTCACGGGCGAATCCGCGCCAGTAAGGAAAGCGCCTGGGGACGCGTTGATTGGTGGTTCACGAGTGGTTAGTGATACTTTGACGGCGAAGGTGACTACGAACCCTGGTGATACTTTCATCGATCAGATGATAAAGATGGTCGAGTCTTCGAAGAGACCAAAAACGCCCAACGAAGTAGCAGTTACTATCGTTCTAATTGGTCTAACTGCGATTTTCACTATAATAATAGTGGCGTTGCTTGGAATGTCTGTTACGCTTCGTCTTAATGCTGATCTTTCAGTTCTCATAGCGCTTTACGTTTGCCTTCTGCCGACAACAATAGGTGCATTATTGCCTGCAATTGGGTTGTCAGGAATGTCCCGTTTGTACAAGCATAAGATTATTGCAAAGTCAGGCAAGGCTATTGAGACTGCAGGAGATACGGATGTTGTATGTCTGGATAAAACCGGCACAATTACTGTAGGGAACCGGCTGGCAATCGAATTTATACCGCTTGAAGGATTTACCGAACGTGATGTAGGTGAAGCAGCTTTTCTCTCGTCTTGGCACGACGATACGCCTGAGGGGCGCAGTATCCTTAGACTCGCGTACGAAAGAGGCTGGGTGCCCAACGAAATAAATGCTCTGTCAACGTCGAGAGTTCAGCCATTCTCAGCTAGTACGCGGACCAGCGGAGTGCAGATAACTCAACACTTGGGTATGAAGCTGCTGAAGGGTGGCAAATCTATTGACGAAAGGCTTCGAATCAGGAGAAAATCTTCCTCAGCAACCAAAGCAGCTGCTTCTATTCCCGAACCTGAAATCGAAATAATAAAGGGTGCCCCGGAATCGATAAAGAAACTTTTGCCTTCCGTTCCTACCAATTATGACACGTTAGTGGAGAAGATTTCAATGGCTGGGGAAACACCGATAGCCATCGCACGGAACGGCAAAGCCATCGGAGTCATTCGCTTGAAGGATGTTCTCAAGGAAGGCATTAGGGAGAAAATAGAAGCTCTCAAAACCATGGGGATACGTCCGGTTATGATTACCGGAGATCAGCCTTTGACCGCAAAGAGCATTGCGCATGAGGTCGGAATCGATGAATACGTGGCCCAGGCGAAGCCTGAGAACAAGTTCAGCATCGCCAAAAAGGAGCAAGCTGAAGGTCTTATTGTAGCTATGATAGGTGATGGTACTAATGACGCTCCAGCCCTTTCGGTTGCTGATGTAGGTCTGGCCATGAATTCTGGGACTGAGGCAGCGAAAGAAGCTGCGAACATGGTTGATTTGGAATCTAATCCTGCAAAAGTAATTGACGTCATCATGCTGGGGAAACAATTGCTTATGACCCGTGGGGCTGTTACTACTTTCAGCATTGCTAATGATGTTGCAAAATATTTCGCTATAATGCCTGTTCTGTTTGGTGCTGCCATTCCCCAACTTCAGGCGTTGAACATACTCCATCTTGGGCTAAAGAGCGCTGTCTTGTCTGCATTGATATTTAATGCGATCATCATACCATTGCTGATCCCTCTTGCGATGCGAGGCATCGAGTTCAAGCCTACCGATACCATGACCCTTTTCCTGAAGAATGCGTTGATTTATGGTGTTGGCGGCGTCATCGTGCCTTTCGTAGGAATTAAGCTGATCGACCTGCTTCTCACAGGAGTTTTCCACGTTTAGGGATGATGGAAAATGGGTTTGGAAAAAAAGGAAAAATGGAGTTTCAGACCGATTGTTACTCTTGCAGTTGTTTCGCTGATAATTTGTGGTATGCTTTTCCCTCTTCTCATAACCGCGCTAGCTCAAGTATTTTTTCCGTATCAAGCAAACGGCGAGATTGTGAAGGTCAATGGACGGGCGATTGGATCAAACTTGATTTCTCAAAATTTTTCTTTGCCCATTTTCTTTCATGCACGGAATGATTCTGCTTCAGGAGTTGATCCGGATATCACTATTCAAGATGCCTACTCACAGATACCGCGAATAAGTAATGCAACCGGTATCTCAGCCAATTCGCTGATTGCCCTAGTTAACCAAAATGAAGAGGGTACTTTATGGATTTTCGGAAGCCCTTACGTGAATGTGCTCCGCATTAATCTTGTCCTCATCAAATCGTATCCTTCCTTTTACGACAATTTCTCTGGATAAGTGGCGCATTTTCTTAATGGTTGCACAGTTTTGAGGAATGCTACAATAAGCTAGTCGATAGCAAGGTGCCAGTTTAAGATTCTCCCCACATGTCGTGCTTCCACTTTTTCTATCGTTATGACATAGTTCTAAGCATTTCATATGTATATTGCTCGGAAAATCTCCTATAACCTTAAATAATGCTCAATAAGAGACATTGAATATGGCAAGAAGGGAGAACGACTCCGTTCAAGAGAGCAGAGAATATATGCATGGAGTTCGTGAACTCCCATTTCTCAGATTCAATTGTGCAACAGGATGGCAAGGAGTAAGATGGAATACGAAATACAACTATCAGCGTGATCACATAAGCATGAATCCTACCCGCACTTCACTTTCTAGTAGCCTTCCGCACTATGGAGTTGGTATTATATGGCTGTTCCTATTAGAGTAACATGTGCACTTGATGAAGACACAGCTAGACTACTTGAAGAGATGAAAGACGAACTTAAAATCTCCCAAAGCGAACTAGTGAGAAAAGCGATCAGGTTCTTAAAAGAGTACAGAGAAATGGCAGGGGATAAGACGCTCAATAAACTGGGCATTTACCTAGATATGCTTTCCAGCGGGGAACATGTAATTCTTGATATGGACCACTGGCTGCTCTTTCTTAAACTGATCGAAACTTCCTCTCAAAAGGACGTTTTCTGGCAAAATAACGAAGAAATCGCGAAATCCCACGCAGAACAGTTTGCTACAAAAGGGAACTCCTTAGAAAACGTCTTCGAACGTTTAGAGGCTTGCAATTTCTTTAAGACAATTAAGCTATCGGATAGGGAGTTCACCCTCGTTCTGCTGTCGGAATCTTCGAAAGAGTTCGTCAAGAGGTTCTTGCTGACACTCTTGAACTCAATGGGTTTTGATGTTAGGATCAGAGAAGACTTCTCTAAGCTTCGCGTGAGCGTAACAAGTAGGGGGTCGTGGAGAGGAAAATAACTTTCATTTGTAATGGCATTGAAAGAATTCATTTACTGGTTTTAGAAGTAAAAATTGAGAAGACAGAAGGAGAAAGACTAAGGAAATATGTGTTTAAGCAATGTTAGCTAGTTTTTTTAGTTGGCGTGTTTGCCCATGAGCCCTCTTGGCCTATTGATTCTTGCTTTTTGTTTATGTTTGTTTCTGACAGTATTTCTCGGCTCATTTCGACTGAAAACACCGCGTAGGGTGAACATTCAAGGAATCGAAGGAAAAGTGGGATGGATCTACCTCTGAGCAGGAAAAACAGTGTATTGAAGCCAAGAACTTTACACAACATAGTCGTGTTTAAAAAGATATTATCTTTGAATAGTATACTAGTTGGTGGTTTGATAGGAGCTCAAAGTAAGATCTTTAAGGATAGGGAGAAACTGTCTCCTCGCTATGTACCATTAATCTTGCCACATCGTGAGAAACAGATTGAAAGCCTTTACAATTCCTTCAGAGAAGCCTTGGCTGATCCTTCTAGAGCGCTCTTGAAGATTATTCAGATAGTTGGACCAGCTGGCTCCGGAAAGACGAGCAGCGTTCTCCGGTTCGGTCAGAGGTTTGAGCAGGACGCTGCGAAACTGAAGCGTGATATTAGACATGTCTACGTTAACCTGAAGCTTCAAGGCGGAAGCAGAGTAGTGCTGTACAGGTACCTTTTGGAAGCTGGGGCTCCTGAGGTATACTCCTCCAGTCTGAGTGCAGAAGAAATGTTGCGGGTGATGCTCCGACAGCTTCGAGAGAGGAAAAGATACCTGCTGATTTCACTTGATGAAATTGACTACTTCATAAGGAGTACAAAGGATACTGGCGTGGTTTATGATCTAACCCGTCTCAACGAAATTGAGTTGGGAAAACCATGTAACGTGTTAGGTGTTATCTTCACTGCAAGAAGCAAGGACTTCCAAGAAAGGCTTGATCGAGCCGAACTTAGCACACTCGGTAGGATTCCAATAGAGTTCTCCTCCTATACTTCCATTGAGATCGTTGACATCCTAGCTGACAGAGTCAAGGAGGCTTTTCAGCAGAGAGTTGTATCGGATGAAGTTCTAGAATATGTAGCAGACTTAACGGTAAGCTCTCCTGTGAACGGTGACCTAAGATATGCCCTTGACCTACTTCTATATTCAGGTAACCTAGCAGAGAACCAGGGAGCTGAACAGATTCTGCCAGACCATGTCCGCAGAGTGCACGGGGAAACTCATCCTTCGATCACAGAAGAAGATATTCTGAACCTCCCCAAAAAGGAGCACCTTATAGCACTTCTCGCTGTGGTCAAATCGCTCAGAAACACGAGGAAGACCTACACCTCAATGAGGGATATACGTCTCAATTGTGGGATGATATGTGAAGACATGCACCTTAAGCCAACTGAGGACCTTGACGACTACCTTCAGGACCTACACGACAGGCGGATAATCGAAATACGTTCTCTCAAAGAGATAGGCATAAGCGGTGTGCCAACAGAAAACCTTGGACTCTTCTTGGATAGTTTGTTCAACCGGTTGGAGACTGGGCTGAATGTACGTCAATCGTAAAAGAGAAATTGAGGAGGGCCTTGGAACAATAGGCAGGATAAAGGTTATGGCAGAGTTGGCCAAGAAACCTAACGAATCCCTCACCAAATATTCCCTCATAAAGGGTACAGGGCTAAAGCGAAGCGATCTGAACGAGAACCTCAGGCACCTTACCAACATCAACTGGGTAAAGGAGCTTAGGGCCATACACCTCAGGTACCAGATCAACCTAGACAACCCCGTAGTCCGGGTTCTATACGGTTTCTTCAAGGAGTCGGAGTATATTTAGAAAGACGGTGTTAACCCCACCTTCTCCCCTAAGGTCCTTCATCCAATTAATATCGTCCTCTAGGATGTTTTTGTGGAGGTCAGAAAGATGGCAATAAGCATGAATGATGATACAGGTATCACTCCCATCCTCTAGAAATTAGAAAATGGTGAAAGTGAATGGGGAAATAGATGTAGACCGTTTAGCAGACAGTTTATCCGATAGGGTAAGTAGCAGGATTTCTAAAGTCATTTCTAAAGTTATGAGGGAGGAGCTCAATTCACGTCTCCCACCATCATACGAGATGAAAAAGTTCACGGATGAAATTCAAATACTGATAAAAGCTGCCTCTTATGGAAGAAAGAGGGTGTGGAAATCCATCCTCGTAGTTGGGACGATGGTTATGACGAAGGATCTTACGGTAAAAGATGTAGTAGAAACATTAAGGTGTGATAGGACAACAGCCTATAGGATTTTGAAGAGGCTGCTCGAATTCGGTTTCGTCGAAAAGGATGGACGATTTTATAGATTGAATAGCAAAGTCTGTCCATTGCTATACTCCATGACTAGAAGAACGCTTTTTGTGGTTAGGGAGTAGCGATGTTGCATGTACTATGCTACAAAAGTTTTTCCAACGTTGCATGTATATAATATTATATTGCGACTTGAATGAGTCAAACAATTTCCAAAAATCGGGTAAATAAAAGGAAAATGCTAAGTCTACTTGCGATTCTGTTTGCATTTTTACTGATTTTTCCTCTACTTCCTAATCTCCCAGATATTTTCACAATTCTATTTGTTTTCATTCTTGCTATTCCCATTATCTCTTTTGTATTGGGGGAAGGTAGGTTCTAAATGATGGAGGTTCAGGATTTTGACTGAAAAAGATAATTGGGCAAAAAGGGGTGTAGGAGTTACTATAGTAGTTGCGTTAGCTTATTGGTTCTACACAATTTTATATGAAATGCAGGACATTACTGAAGCCCAAAGATACTTTCTTTTGACACTTATTATATTCGTTGGCTTCTTCCTATATTTTCAGTGGTTCAAGGAATAATCCGAAAAATATACTTTAGCTGATAATAGAATATCTACAGAGAGGGATTATTCGTGTATTATATGACATTCCAGAAAAGCTGTATTAAACCCACCCTCCCCTCTCCCCTAAGGTCCTTCATCCAATAAATATCGTCCCATGGAATATTTTTTGTAGGGGTTAGAAAGATGTCTGTAACCGTATTTGATATGGAGCTCCGCGACTTGGAGGGTATTGGGCCGTCAACTGAAAAGAAGCTTAAGGACGCTGGGATAGAATCTGTTCTCGATCTCGCAGTCGCCCTACCAGATGAAGTGGCTGATAAGATCGGTGGTGCGAAGGAGAATGCGAGTGCCATGATATTCGTCGCTCAAAAGGCGTTGATGGAAAGCGGCTTAATCGATAAGGAGTTCGTTCCAGCAATAGAAAATTATGAGAAGAGAAAGTCCATGATTAGGTGTACGACAGGTTCGAAGAACCTTGACAGCCTGCTCATAGGGGGTGTTGAGACTCAGGCTATCACAGAGTTTTGGGGTGAATTTGGCTCCGGCAAGAGCCAGCTCTGCCACACCCTCTGCGTGACAGCACAACTTCCAATAGAGAAGGGTGGATTCGGGGGAAATGTGATCTTCATAGATACTGAAAGCACCTTCCGCCCAGAGAGGGTTTACCAGATAGCTGAAGCAAGAGGGTTAGACCCAATCCAAATTCTCAAGAACGTTATAATCTGCAAGGTCTACAACAGCAGCCACCTCGAGCTGGCGGTCAAAAGGCTCGGAAAATACATCGAACAGTACAACGTCAAGCTCGTCATTGTTGATAGTATAATATCCTTGCACAGAGCTGAGTTCGTGGGAAGAGGGACGCTGGCTGAGAGACAGCAGAAGCTGAACGGTCTCGTGCACCGCCTTCTCAGGATGGCTGAAATCTATAACGTGGCGGTAGCAGTTACTAATCAGGTTCAAGCACAGCCGGACACGTTCTTCGGGGACCCTACAAAGCCTGCTGGAGGACACATTTTAGGGCATGCCTGCACGTACAGGGTCTACTTGAAGAAGGCTGGGCAAGAGAGGATTGCAACAATTATCGACAGTCCTTATCATCCCTATTCAGAAAATCGCTTTGTAATATCGGAGAAGGGAGTGGAGGATCCGGAGCCAAAGAAGGGCAGAGAAGGTTAGATACCTTAAGGGGGGGAGAGGTCGAAGTGAACCTTCTCCTTGGAGGCGACCACAGGATGGGCGACAGACCTATGCCAATTATTCAGACCACTCTGGAGGACTTTGATGAGCAGAGGAAAAGGCTGAAGCTGACGACAGGCTCCGGTGACCTAGATAGCCTGATAGGTGGAATTGAAGGAGGGTCCTTCTACCTGTTCTACGGTGAGCCAGAGATACTTGATCTCCTCATACATCGTCTTCTTGTAAACTGTGTTATGCCAGCCGAAAAAGGTGGCCTTGATGCGAAAGCAGTCTACTTTAACAACACCGACTACTACGTCGGCAAGACTCTAATTGATCCATCAAGGCTCGGCATGCTAGCGAAGCATGTGGGTATAGATCCTTCCCTTGTCTTCAAAAATGTAGAGGTAGCGGCAGCATTTAATGAAGAAAGACAATGGTTTGTGTCAAAAGAGGTTGCAGATTTGATAAGAGAAAAAAAGGAAATTAAGCTTCTCGCAGTCCATAACATCACACGTTTCCTTGTAAACTCGAAGAAGCCTAAGGAGTCCAAGGAGGTTCTGAAGAAGGTTGTAGGCAACCTTTGGAGGACGGCATCTGAAAACCATGTAGCCTTCGTTATGACCGTTGATGCCATAGATACAGGTAAAGTATTGGCTCCCAAGCCGTTAGGTGGGATCTACATGAGGCAAGCAGCTTCAATCTTAGTTCATTTTAGAAAGTTCTGCGATGGGCCAATATCATCCTATAAGGTAACGCTTGTGAAGCATCCATATAAGAGGACTCCAGAGTCCATAGTGCTATATGTAAGTCAAGCCGGTTCTTTAGACCTAATGACAGGAAGGAACGTTTCATCCTTCCAGCAACTTTACGGTGAGCAGATGGACCGCCTCAAAAGGTTCTTCCAGAACGATTTCCTAGATCTTGGGCACAGGTCTGCGTTTGATGTTCTGCTTAAGGGAGCTTGGAATATGGAACAGAAGGCATTAAGCAACCTAAAGGAATTTACACTTTTGGATGGGTTGAACCTTACAGCATCGGTGGACACTCGTGCACTTATTGAGTCCGTCCAAAACCGCTTCCTCACCATAGACGATGAAACTAAAAGGCTCGCTCAAGACATTGAATCAATAAGGAACAGGATCAATGTAACCACGAGGGATGACGAACATGGGTAGAATAACGCCTTCCGCGCGCACTCTTTATGAAGAAACGGTTAATGAGCTCAAATCACAGTATCGAGGCAGTTTAGTCGATCAAGGCCACAGGCAGGCATTCGACCTCCTACTCAAACTGGCATGGGAGAGCGAGCAAGCGGCAATGGCTAACTCTAATATTCCTGTTGTGATCGATCGGCTCAATTTGACATCGAATCTGCATAACAGAAAACTCATCGAAGCTCTCGCAAAGAGGGTGGAGGAGAAGGAGCAGGTCATCAAAGAGATTAAAGAGGAACTTTCCCAACTTAAAGCTCAACTGCACTACTCTACCACAGCAGATGGAAGTGCTCCAAATGGTACCTGAGGTTGGCTGGGTCCTTGACGTCTACACAGAAGACGACTTAGCTTTTATCTGGATTCGAACAGAAGACAATAAGGTTGTCAGGCTCCAAGACCATTACCATCCAAGCCTTACATTCTTCCTAAGACATATGAAGATGGTGAACAGCTTCTATCCGCCCTACAGAATCAGATGGACATAAGAAGAACGACTTGGGTAGAAAAATACACAAACCTAAGAGAAGAGAAAAAGAAAAGGCTCATCCATGTTGTCGTCGAAGACGCCTTAGCCTACAGGCAGATAGTAGGGGCCCTTAAAAGGCAGGAACAAGTGATGGAGCTTTTCAACATAGATCTTCTACATCTGCAACAGTATTTATTTACAAGGTTCCAAATTGAACCGACCAGCAAAGTCGAATTCCTGTACGACACAAATTGGTGCTTGTCAGAAATCAGAAAGGTTAATGACAGTAAAGAGATAGAGCCTCCACATTTTACGACACTGCACTTTGGCATAAACATCGGAGCAACGTCTCTAACTCCAAACCCTCAAACTGATCCAATAACTTCGATAGAAACAAGATTTGAAGATAAAGAAACTCTTATCGAAGGAAGTGAAGAGGAGGTTCTAAAGGGATTCGAATCGATTGTGAAGGAAAAGGACCCTGATTTCATAGTTACACAGAACTGTGATAAATTCACCTTCCCATACCTGCAGACACGGGCAAGATCGCTGAACATCAAAATGCAACTCAGAAGAGAAGATGTGGATTCTGATAGTTTTAACAGGTCTCTTCCATATTGTATGCGAGGAAGAGTGGCTATCGGCTATGAATCCTATGGCATATTGCACGATAAGTGGGGAATAGCTGGCCTTGTCGAACGTTCACGATTCGGGTTTCTTACACCTGGTTTAGCAGCAAGGTGGTCCGCTAACAGGGTCAACGACAGCCGCGTCTGTTATGAACTACTTCAAAGGGATTATGTGATTCCAAAGAACACCGGCTACTACGAGTACATTCGGCCTATGAAGGAGATCTTTGAACGCGATAGGGGCGGTATGATCATCCCTCCCAAAATAGGTGAGGTGCACGCCAACGTAGCAGAATTGGACTATGAATCGGAGTACCCAAACCTGATCGTCAAAGAATGTATAAGTTTCGAAACTGTAGGTCCAAAAGGACTGGATAAAAGGGATGACGCGATACTCCCATTAGTGACAGGGAAGGTTCTGGAGCGACGATTATATTTCAAGAGGCTCCGTAAGAGCTTTCCCAAACAAAGCAAGGAATGGCTGTGGTGTGAGCAGCGTCAAAGTGCTTTAAAGATGGTTTTGGTGTGCATTTATGGCACTTCAGGGTGTTGTTGGAACAGGTTCGGCAACGTACTGGCCTTCGAGGAAATAAACAGAAAATCTAGGCAGGTAATGATCAGGACAAAAGACTACGTTCAGAGCCAGGGCTTTGAACTGATATATGCGGACACAGATTCTGTCTTCGTCAAAAAGGATGATGCGACAAAAGAAGATTACGAACAGCTAGCCGCACAACTAAGCAAATTCATAGGTCTCCCGATTTCCTTGGATCATCACTACAGGTTCCTTCTTCTACTACCGTTGGAGGCAGACCCTTCTCTGAATATGGAGGCGCAGAAACACTACTTTGGCGTCCTTTATGATGGAGAGCTTATCGTTAGAGGAATAGAGTTAAGACGACATGACACGCCGTCCTTCATAAAGGAGTTCCAAGCCAAGCTCATTCAAACCCTATTCGATTGTACGACTGTTGAAGAAGTGTGCAACGTTGGATATGAGCGCGCCATGCTTCTCATCACAAGAACCATAGACAAAATTATGGGTGGAGATATACCATTTGAAGAATTGGTGGTCTCTAAGACGCTTAGGAAAACTGTGAATAAATATAGAAGCGTACTTCCACATGTGGCTGCGGCCATCCAACTCGCAAGCAAAGGTAAACAGGTAAAGTCTGGCGAAGACATTAACTTCATCTACATGGATTCAGACCACCACAACCCTCTCTGTCGCGTCATACCATTAGAGCTAGCAAGCTCCCACGTAAACATAGACAAAGAAAAGTATCGTGATATGTTATTGGATGCGGCTGAGACGGTTCTTTCAACCTTCAGTTTTTCAAGAGAAGCCTATGGCATCCCATAGATCAAGGTCTTGGTTAGGAGAACTAAGAGAGGAAATAAGAAAAAAGGTCCAACAAGAATGGGCAAGTTTGATTATATAACGTTCAAGAAACTGGAAGGAGAAGAAGCTAGGAAAAGAGGATGTGGCATCAACAAATTGCTTAACTCAATCCTAAAAGGGGTCTTGCATGACCCTGAAAAAAGGTCCAGAGGGCACTTCTAAGTATTATTTTCCTGTAAGTATCATTTTTAAATGATTTTATATCATGTCCAGGCATAATATAAACAAGTTTACCATTACCGATTTGTCTTGTCCATCCAGCTGGATAGGTATTCCCTTCATGATAGTATATCATGAATATGCTTTTTTCAGCATAATCAAACATCTCATAATGGTAAGGTTCATCTTCTATTTCAAATTCACTTATTCCATTCATTATGTAATCATTATTTCCCGTAGATTTTACTGTAAGCTTTGTATATGCAGGATGACCTAAAAATTTTGCTCCTACCATTTCAGCATATTCTTTGTTCGAATCAAGAGAAATACCGTTATGTATAATGAGAAGTCCACCTCCATTTTTTATAAAATCCAAAAGGTTGTGGGTAAGGGTTTTTCCAACTATTTTTCCCCAGCAGTCTACGTATAAAATACAAAGATCATAGTCTTTAAAATGTTCTGATGAAAGTATATTGTAATCTTCAGTACAGGTTAAAGAAAAATTATCCTTAAAAATGCTTTCAATTTCTTTGTCTATCTCTGTCAAAGGATGATATTTCGGGTTTGAATAATCTCCAAGTAAAAGTGCTTTTTTACTTTTATTTTCCATTTTATTCCACCTTACTATTCCATTTTATTAGGGGTTTTTCATGAAATATTCACTTTTTGGAACTTATCTTTCAAGCTGCTTATCAACCAGTCTTCATCTCATCCTATACATATAACTTGATGGCAATACCAAGGAACTTAAACCTTTATTCACCCAAGATACTGCCCAACTCTTCACCTCTTAAGTCAGGAATTTTTAATAACGTGAAATCGGAAAATTTAATAACGTAAAATCGGAATATTGATAACATGAAATGGTTAAAAGATAAATCGCCCTTTATCATTACTTCCCTAATCCTAGGCCTAGTCATGGTTCTGTTCCTAGGAATTCCAATCCTGGCGTCTTTGGCCGGCTCTTCCACTGGCCTCCTGTCAGCTTTAACTGATGTGCAAACCATTAACGCTATAGCAACTAGCTTCTACTGTGCGACCCTCGCCACCATTTTCACCTTCATCTCAGGTGTTCCCCTTGCATATTTGATGACGAGGTATGATTTCCAAGGTAAAGCCGTTATAAACTCGCTCATAGATATTCCGATCCTAATTCCCCACGACGCTGCTGGAATAGCGCTCCTTTTCGCGCTTGGCCCATACTCCATAATAGGTGGACTAAACAAATCTTTGGGGATAAATGTCGTCGATACCTATCTGGGAATAGTAGTAGCTATGGCGTTCGTCAGTGCTCCATTCACTATCAGAAGCGCCCAAGAAGCTTTCTCGTCCGTGAATCCTTCAATGGAGAAGGCGGCGAGGAGCATGGGTGCAAGTAACATGAAGGTCTTTACGAATATAACCTTCCCCTTAGCTTCAAGGGGAATCATGGCCGGGTGTGTCATGACCTGGGCTAGGGCGATTGCCGAGTTCGGCGCAGTGGTGATCCTCGCCTACTACCCAAAGACCGCCGCTGTGGACCTATACGATGTCTTCGTGAGCGAAGGATTGAGCGCTGCCATGCCAATCACAGGAATACTGATCATCTTCTCCGTAATCCTCCTAATAATTTTCAGGAAAGCTTTCATTAGGCCAACCGATACATTACGCTGAAATAAGGTGAAACAAGTTGGGATTAAGAGTCGAGGGAGTCAGCAAAGCATGGCGGGGCTTCGCGCTCACCGACATAAATCTAGAGATAAGTGACGGCGAATACTTTGCGCTGCTTGGCCCCACAGGCGCAGGCAAATCCCTCCTCTTAGAAGTCATAGAAGGTTTCTACAAACCCGACAAGGGCAAAATATTTCTTAACGGCAAGGATGTCACGTCGTATCCCCCAGAAAGGAGGAAGATTGGTTACGTGCCGCAGAAAGACACCCTTTTCCCTCATATGACGGTGTGGCAGAACATCGAGTTCGGCCTAAAGATGCAAGGGAAGCTAGAAAGTGAGAGACAAAGAAAAGTGAATGAGATGTCCCTGATACTTGGTTTGGAAAAACTTGAAAACAGATTTCCGCCCACACTTAGCGGAGGAGAAAAGCAGAAGGTGGCACTAGCTCGAGTCCTTGCCATAGAACCCGAGTTAGTCCTTTTGGACGAGCCGTTGAGCTCAATGGATACGGAAACGAGACAGAACCTTAGGGAAGAACTGAAAAGAATAAACAAGGAACTCAAATTTACAACAATGCACGTTACGCATGATCAATTGGAAGCCTTCTACCTAGCCAAACGAATAGGAGTAATTCGCGACGGAAGAATGATACGGATAGGAGAGACAAGAGAAATCTTCGAAAACCCGCAAAACAGTTTTCTCGCAAGATTCCTTGGCTACGAAAACATACATCCAGTACGAGTCGCTGATAAGCAGAGAAAATTGTTGACTTTAACTCCATTTGGCCATCAACTAATAACTGAGGGCGAAATAAAGGAAAACACTAACCTGATTGGAATTCACCCCAGCGATATTACCATCTCGAGAATGCAGCCTTATCACGCGGAGAATCTCCTCAAAGGAATGACTAAGGACTACAGCGACCTTGGCCCCACCGTAATGGTAACAGTCGATGCAGGACCGATGATCAAAGCCGCAATCCCAAAAAGAACTTACCTAAACCTCGAACTCTACCCAGAACAGGAAGTATGGCTTTCCTTCACGGCCGACTCCGTCAAGATCTTGGAATAAAGAAAAGAAGGAACCAAGTTTTCTACTCGTCTAGTTAACGGGAGGCGTCAATATTCTTCCACAACCAGTAGCTGTAGAATTGGTGGGAGAGCTTGAAGATTGTATGTGAAGGACTGATTGAAAATGGGGTGCCAAGACTGCTCGAGATCACTTTTTCATGTCCAATCAAAATGGATCTGATAAATTTTGTTGCTGAACCAAAGTTCTGCGCGTTTGAAGGTATGGCTAATCCGTAGTATATGGTTTCACCCGTTCTGTCTAAGTTTACCGTAGAGAATCACTGACGCACATGCTACATTCAGAAACCGTGGTAAAAATGCCTAATAATCCTAAATGACCTTGTCATGCTCAGAAAAAAATATATTAAGATGATCGACCTTACGTTAATCTCAAGATGAGACATAATGGAAAAGAGAACCAAGATCCTTTCCGCCTTCATCATAATAATCATTTTCATCACGGCAACTTTGGCAATCTATTATCACACTCTACAAACTACGAATCAGTTACCCTCAGGAGAACCTTCAGATTGGCAGATAACTGTCACAGGCGACGTTATGCAACAAAGAACATGGACATTAAAAGAAATCTCTAAGATGCCGTTAACAAGCGTTAATACTGTAATTAATGGCGAAAACGCGACCTACATCGGGGTAAGTCTTTTAGAATTCTGCAACCAAAGCGGTATGCTCTGGGACGCGGGACCAATTGACATCATCGGCGCAAATGGACAGAGTGTAACCTTGAATGTTTTTCAAGCCTGGAACAGCACCGCTTATCCTCGGTATCAGATAAATAATAGGATAATTCTAGCCTTCGTAAAGAACGGGCAATGGATGACAAATGAAACAGGCGGCCCGGTGGAGCTAATCACTCCATGGTTTGGGGAACAATATCAAATAGAAAGTGTAGCTGATTTGAACATTGGCCTTTGGACCGTCTCGATTTCCGGAGCTGTTTCGAACCCCCTCACATTTACAGGAGAAAACATGACAAACTTTCAGGAAAGAACCATTGAATCAGAATTTGCTCCTGGTGATTCACCACAAGTAACCGCAAACTGGACCGGTCTGTCTATGTTAGGTCTGCTTCAAGTCTCAAATATGTCAAATAAAGCCACAATGATAACAGTAGTCGCAATCGATGGCTATGAAGAAAATTTCACAATTCAACAAATCAAAGATTCACAAATGCTTATAGGTTTTCAAGAGAACTACACGTATCTCCCACTAAGTCAAGGAGGACCATTTAGATTGTTTCTACCTGTTAATGAATATAAATGGGGATATAGATGGGCCAAATTTGTCTGCCAGGTAATAGTCTCATGATCAGACGTGGTTCTGTTTTTCAAATTGCACAATGTCATAGGCCTTAATCATAACCACAGGGTGATTTCTTGAACGAGTTTGAGTTCTTATATTTACTCTAAGCGCAGAAGCTTCTGATAGACTTCATGTCGTGGGCCTTCTTGGGGTTGCCAATCAGAATGAGTACGGTAGCCAAGACGGCACAATAGAAGCTTGTTAGTATAGCTTTAAGTGTTTCAGAACTGGTCAAAGCGGTTGATAGGCCTTGAACTGAACCTATCAGCGAACTGATGATCGGAATAAAGGGTACTAAGAATAACATCAGACGGGGCTCTAGGACTGTTGACAAAATGATAAAGGTGATTTCTCTCCTAGCCAAACCAACTAGGTAATTCCTATACCATGTTTGAAGTATTCCTGTTCTAAGAGTGCGAACTAGGGTTCTTTCAAAACCATTTGTTGAAGACTTTGGGGGAGCGCTTGAGGATTGTCCGTGAAGGAGGGATTGAAGATGGTTTGCCATGACTGCTCAAAATCGTTTCTTCCTAGTCCATTCAAAACAAATTGAATAAACTTCATTGCTAAAGCTGGATTTGGCGCATTTGTGGGTATCGTCATGCCGTAGTATATTGTTTCTCCCGTTCTGTCTAGGCTTACCGTGTCAAATCTTTGATGTTCGTATGACACGTACACCTGCGAATAGTTCTGATTGTCTTGGATGGAGCCAAGGTTCACCTCGTTTGGAAGAGTAATGTAGGAAAAGCCGTACTGTTTCGCGTTGCTGAGATAGAGAAAGCAGTAATCGAGATATCCTTCTTGGAGAAGCGGAATGAGGTCAACTTCGCTCGCCCTTAGGATTATCTTGTTTCCTACAGGTTGTTGTGTGGTAGGAATAATGATGGTATATCCTGTCCCATTCATGACGGAATTTATAGGAGGGTTGAAGTTGTCCGTGATTAGGTCATGAAATAACTCTGAATCATTATAGTAGGCTGAGGCAAGTTGAACAGTGATCAGCGTTCTGTAGCCGAGCGCGTCCAGTTCAGGATTTACTAATCCTATTTTGACGCTGGGCTGAGTCAGTACATAATACCAGTTACTGGAGTTGATTTCGCCTGCATATTGACTGCGGTTGGTGTAGGCTAAGACGATACTGTTAGTGGAAAATCTGATATAGTAATCTGCGAAGCTTTGGTTTGTACCTGGGACTTTTGTGTTGTACATCATTGTTGGAATCAGGGAGTAGTCGGCGACCATAAGGAGGTCGACGCTCTGACCTAGCTCCGTCACTTGCCTAATGACCTGAATGCTGCCGTGTGCCTGAAGTTGTACATCTATATTTGGGTTGGCTTTCTCGAAGTCAGCTTGAACTTTTTGAAGTGGGTACAATAGGCTTGTGGCGCAGTAGATCGTAAGTGTCTGCTTTGATGGATAATTGGAAAAATAAAACGTGGAGGAAATTAAGGCCACCGCGAGGACCACCATGATTAAGGCTATCGTGATGTGAGCTTTTCTCAATTAGCCTCATTTCCTCTCTTATTTTCATGATCTAGGGGTTTACCTGAATCTTCTCTGTCATACTCGCCCATTTGTTTCCATCCGTGAGCAAGCCCTGAGGCCCTACAATCGCGATTGTCAAAGGTCCTCCGGAAGGCAGCGCTGCTCCATTTCGGTAATAGGCTACGATCATTGTCATAGATTGGGTGGCTGACGTTGGGTTTCCGGTCGTGGGGTCGTACGTGTTCAGCCCCTGTCCATTCAGCTGTTGATAGGTGTAAACCATCGAATATCCATCGCTGCCCGTAATTGTTACGTTTTGGTTGGTAGTGATGCCGCCTACCAGGTTCAGGAGGGTCAGAATTGGTACACCAGTATAATTGCCGACGCCTTGGATTCCACCCTTTCCTTTGAATCCTCCTGCTGCCGTGTATGAGCTAAAAGACGCAATGTCTTGTGAGTGTAGTACTATTTGGGTTCCGTTGGAGCCTACTATTGTTAGGTTCATGTGTGGTATCGGCATTATCTGGATTTGGACTATGTCCTTGACCATTTGTTTCATGGTTAAGTCTGAACCGACTAGAGTCAAAGGCCAGTACGGGCTGGGGAGTATGGCACCGTTTAGCTTTGCTGCGACAATTATGTTATTGTTATTGTTGACAAAGGTATCATTCATAATGGCGAAATAGCCATCTCCACCTATCACTTTCACAACATAACCTTTGGCCAGAGATGCGTTGCTTATGCCGCCGTTGATGGCACTGTAAGATACGAATTGATCCAGAGCTACACCTGTCCAAACGTTGCCGGTATTATCAGTATAGTTTTGTGGGAAGTGATTGATGTCTGCCGTATACGCTTGCATATCCATGTTCAGAGGAGTTGTGCCGTTGACAACTAGATTCCAATTCTCCACACTCTGAGTTACTTCTATTTTGTCCACTAATTTAGTCCAGAAATGGCCTTCAGTGAGTAAGCTTTGGGGTCCCAGAATAACGAGTCTGAGGGGTCCTACATCAGAAGTCAGGGTCGTGCTGTTATAGTAATATGCGAGTATCACGGTCAATGGTCGGGTAACTGAGGATTCACTGCCAGTCACTGGATCATAGGCGATGTAACCTTGGCCGTTCACCTGCTGATAGGTGTAAACCATCGAATATCCGTCGCTGCCTGTTATTGTGACCGTTTGGTTGGTAGTGATGCCGCCTACCAGGTTCAGGAGGGTCACTAGTGGTACACCGGTGTAATTACCGAAGCCGCCGAGCATTCCACCGCTGCTCTTGTAGCCTCCGTACCCGGAGTAAGTGGTAAGCTTTGCAATGTCACTTGAATGCAAGATTATTTGATTTCCAGTTGCCCCTATGAGGGTTAAATTCATTGATGGGAGTGTGGTTGCTGTATTTTTTTTGTTGGATGGACTTGAACTCAGTTGCCAAACGGCAACGGCTCCTATGACGATAGCTGCTACGACGATTATAGCGATAACCGCGATCGTGATAAATTTTGGCTTGATCATGCCTTTTGTTTTCGAAACCTTTCTCATTTAGGATTCACCTTAGCCTCTTTGCGATAACGTTATGCTATAAAAACATAACGCTCCCGACAACTCTGCAACTTACCCCATCAAAAAACACATTTCCCCCATTGACGTAGCTTGTCATCTTTAGCGAAAATTGAAACTGTTATCTATTACATTATTCATAATAAAATCAAAGGGGTTAGAATAATTGAAGACATGTTGGAAGTGACACTTTAAAACATTATAAATCAATACTATTTTATTTATCTTTTAAGTACCACCACATTAGAGATTTTGAATTCAAAGATTGTGCTAAAAGTTAATAAAGTCAATCAGAATCATTAATATTATGCCTTTTTGTCCAAAATGTGGCAAAGAAATACAGGCTGACGTAGGGTTCTGTCCTTATTGTTGCCAAGACCTTAGAGTTATACCTTCACCATCGAAGCCAATGCCTCAATCAATGCCGAGGCCAGAGACTTACCCTTCTGCACGTTGAGATGATGGGTTTATGAGCGTTTCTGTTTCTGAGAGCATGGAGGAGTACATGGAGGCGCTCTGGGTATCCGAGGAAACTGGAGAACGACTAGCGCATATAAAGTGGGTTGCGGGGCATTTGGGCATATCAGCTCCTAGCGCCGTGGAGATGCTGAAGAAACTAGAGAAGGAAGGTTTAGTGATATACGAAGTCCGACATGGAATTGAACTCACCGACAAGGGGAGGGAAATAGGGAGGAGGATTATTCGAGCTCATAGGTTGATCGAAGTCTTGATGAAGAAAACGCTTAAGACCGAAATCCAGGAGCAGACCGTTTGCGGTATGGAACACCACATGGATGAGGATTTCACAAACGCCTTATGCACGTTACTCAAGCATCCGAGGTACTGCCCCCATGGTAGCCTTATTCCAAAAGGCAAGTGCTGCCCATAGCTCCTCGATTCAATAAAAACAACTAGTCAACTTAGCAGTTTGCTGCAGAGGCGTCAGCTGATGTTTGAAGATTGATCACTTAAATGATTATAAAGTAGTGTCCTTTTCGAATGTGACAATGGTGGTAAAATGGCAGCGCCGATTCACTCGGATAATGGGATGTTTGTAAGTCCTTATAATTTTGAGGATGATGTGGTAAAGCAGTTTAGGTTTAAGGGTGTAAAGATTAATGATACAACTTTGAGGGATGGTGAGCAAACGCCAGGGGTTGTCTTCACCATCGAGGAAAAGCTGGAGATTGCCAAGCTTCTTGACGATATTGGTGTGCAACAGATTGAGGCCGGTACACCAGCTATGTCTCCGCATGAAACCAAAGCTGTCAATTTGATCGCCAAACAGGGATTTAAGGCAAGCGTGATGGGCTGGGCTAGGGCTGTTAAGGAGGATGTAGAATCGGTGATCAAGACCGATGCCGATGCGGTAGCCATATCCATAGCCACATCAGATATTCACTTAAGACACAAGTTGAAGATGGATCAGGAACAGGTGGTTGAGCGTGCTGTCAGTATGGTGGAGTATGCCAAAGCCCACGGCCTCTATGTCTCCCTCAACGCAGAGGATGCAACGAGGACAGACTTCAACTTTCTAAAAGAGTTCGCCCTAAAGGGAAAGGAGGCAGGGGCAGACAGGTTGAGGATCTGTGACACAGTAGGTGTGCTCATACCAGCAGCATCATTCTATCTGACATCGAGGTTACTGAAAGAAGTGGATATGCCTGTGGAGATTCATGCTCATGACGACTATGGATTGGCTGTAGCCAACGCGCTGGCTTCCTGTGAAGCTGGATCAGAGTACGTCTCAACAACCGTCAACGGCCTCGGTGAGAGGGCTGGAAACTCATCTCTGGAATCGGTCATCATGAGCCTAGTCAAGCTATATCGTCAACCCAGCACATTCAAGACTAGCAGGATCATTGAAATTTCACAATTCGTAGAGAAGGCATCAGGGATACCTGTGCCCGTGAACAGGAGCATCGTGGGAGGCCACATGTTTACTCATGAATCCGGAATCCACGTGGACGGCGTCCTAAAGTTCTCCTATACCTATGAATCCTTTCCCCCCAATGAGATTGGGGCAAGCAGGAGAATTGTTGTAGGGAAACATTCAGGGAAACATGCCATATGGGATAAGCTAAATGAGATGAAGATAGAAGTGGATAAGACACAGTTGATGCAGATACTTAACATCGTCAAGGAAACGGGAGAGGAGAAGAAAAGGTCCCTCACTGATGAAGAATTAAAAGCAATAGCCCTTAAGACACTTAATATCAGAGAATAATATGGTAAAAATAAGGAAGTATAATCAATAAAGCGTTTATATAACAAACAGTAACTTCTTTTTCTCTAACATTGAACCTTTTATGCCAGATGATGAAATGTATTACTTCCGACATTTGCACGCCTTCAGAAAGTTTTAATCCACAATTTTTAGCTATCAACTTACCCAAATATCTGATAAATAAAATATTCCCACTTAATTATAGGCGGGCCTGACTCTAAAGATTATAAAACTCATTGTGGAATACCTAAACAATCTATGATCAGATGCTGACTCAAATATGCAAAATTAGTCCCTATTGACAAGTTCTATTAACTCTGTTACACGATGGCTTGGAAATTACAGATTTTTAATCTTTGGGATATTCTACTATAATGGGAGCGCATTTGACGTCATAAAGGTAGATTCTATTTCCTTCCTTATCAAATTTATTACTTTTTTCAACCTTATCCAATACTGGTTTAAGTAAAAACAAGAATTTATTTGGGATGTCATATATGTTCAAAGGTTCACTAATACGTTCAAAATTTAAGGACTCTAGCTCATCTTTAGCCATTGGGATAAATGATGGTTCACCATCTTTTGATGGTTCTCCTTTATCATCAGGGAGAGGTTCTTTAAATGATTCTACTTCTGTCTTAAAATCAAGAACTTGTTTATCTTTTTGTCCAATATCAACAACTTCTTTTAACACGACCTTAATATTTAAAAGGGAACCTGTATCAATTAGTTTATATTCATTCCAATTCTCTCGAACTGTACTAAAACTTAATCTCTTTCTTTTTTCTTCGAGTGTCATTATATCTTTGTCACTCCAATTATTCCATACTTTGAGCCTTTTTTAAAGTTTATCATATGTCCAAAATATAGCCCAAATATGATATGCAAATACTGTTTCTCTGAATCAGTCAAATATAAAAATAAGGGGAGGGTGGTCTTTAGCTGTAGGTTAATTTCTCTTTAGTCGAGGGGTATCGTCTCTTCAGTCCATTCTTTCTTGTTTACTTTTAACCTTCTGTATACTAATACTTCACTGATCGCTAGACCAATGGCGATCGCACTTCCGAAAATTATCTTTTCTCTGTTCGACAATTTAGACACCAAACCTAAGAGCATGGGTAATTTATTAAACAATTTCCCGAACATATTGGTGTTAAATTACAAATTTTTAAACAGTTTAATTTAACTTTAGTCTTCTTTGTTGGGTTCTTTACTATCAAATTCTGTTCCTGTCTCAATGAAGTCCAATCACGTCCAACTTCTATGGACTTAACCCATTCTATTATTTCGTTCTCATGTTTGATACCAAATCCCGATATAAAAGTCTTAATAATTAAGGCGGGCCTGGGGGGATTCGGACCCTCGACCCTCGGATTAAAAGTCCGATGCTCTACCTGGCTGAGCTACAGGCCCTATAGTTAAAGTGCTGAAATGTCCATTAATTATCCTTTTCTATTCTAGGTTCTGATAAACCTTAAGGGGGATTAAATTGATGTAATAGGCGCATTTGGGATTATTGGCGTGTGAGCAGAACAAGGATAACTATCCAAGAGAGGTTTAGCTCTTATTCCTTCTGGGACGGGTAAGGACAATGGTCCGCTAACTAAGAAAATTAGAGCTGAAGGAGTAGTCGAAGAAAAAGAGGACTAATTGGGAAAAGGGATGTAGTTTCCAATGTTATGATTGATGATAAGATGTTCTTTTCTTAACTTGTCCTTAACTCACTAGGAACAGGAAGCTGGACATAATTAGCCCCTTTTTCTCTGGCTTCTTGAATTTTTTGTTCTGCGAATTCTAATGGAATTGTTATACTATTATCTTCTTTTTTAGTTGTGACCTGTTCTTTGATTTTTCTAACCCTTCGCATAGAAATAATTAGGGAACCAAATACTAACGTAGGAAAAAATATGATAAGATCCAGCACCATTATGGGAGGAGCAAATAATAACAATGCAGGAATAGGGGTTCTGATAAGAATGCTCAGTGAAGGAATTAAAAACGAAAATAAAACTAGAGTTGTAATTCCGTAAATAGCAAGGAAAAGATTTAGAAAATTCGTCTTTATTACGAAGATTAACTTCTGATAAGCTGACAGTGGTTTCAACAAAGCTATCACTCGTCTCATACTTTCTTCTATTGCTTCTTGACCAAAGATTTTAACCTGATAGTAGATTTGCAGATTGTTTGCAGCGGCTATCAGATGGAATAAACCAAAGAGAAGCCATAATACTATGATTCCAAGCACTGGGTAAAGAAAAAATGCATCGACAAATCCTATGACTAAAGCAAACGGTATCCAGGTTAAGATCATAGTTTTATTAAAACCGATTTTTTTGATCAATGGTGCTGCAATCGGATTAACTTCATGGAGTTCAGGATCAAGTCGAGCAACGCAAAGTTTGGTTGACCAGACATCCATCAGCCTTAATAGACTATAAAGTCCGAAAGAAGAAATGAATGCATCAAATTGTAGCATATCATCACGCATTCGCTATTTAACTTTTTGATATATAAGCACGTTTAACTTGAATTTTGTTTCTTTATGCCACAAACTGACAGATCGCGATACCTTTTAATCGAGGATTATGCATGCAATTCTTTACAACAGGAAGGGCAAAAACGCGCATTCGTTTCGACAGCGTTCCCGCAGTTAGTGCATATACGAAGATTCGTGGTTTGGGTGGGCGTAAACCTTTGCGGGGGTTCAACCATTTGTGGTCTCCAAGCTATACTTAAAGCACCTCCGATTAGACCTAGGATAAAACCTATTATGAGTCCTCCTCCTGCAAGGCTGAGAATGGGGAAAACCAACACAATTGTACCCCACATATTATGCTGATCTGGATGGCCATTCATCATAGTACCACCTACAATCATTATGATTCCACAAACTACACCCCATAAGCCGAAAACTCCTCCAATGCCTCCTATAAAGAAAGACACAGCAGCTCCGATTACAGCCATGACTAGACCTAAAGTAGAACAAAAATACCACCTATGAGAGAGAGAGAGAGAGAATAAAGGCGGTCGTTGGCCTGTTTGAAATGGTTGACACTCACTTAACCAATATTAGTTAATAACAACATATATTTAAGATCCTAATTTACATATTTCTTCCTTCGTAGTACGTAATTACATCCACATAATGCTTTCAGCAACACGACTATTCTATCAAAGGATGCTAAATATACCGTCTGATGCTGCTTAATAGTCTAAAGGTTCACGTACTATAAAGGAGGGAGTAATATAGTGCTACGGCTTCTTCGAGTTGCTTTTCATCTAGTATACCGTTTGGTGTTGGTAGATCAAATATCCTTCTCGGAAACTTTAAGGCTAACATGTTAAAGCCCTCTTGTTCCTTGAAACGGTTCTTGTTCCCGAGGATCTTCTTGCCGAGCTTGTTTAGGTCCTCTTCAGAAAGGCTTGATCCTGCAACCTTTAGGGCTTCCGAAACCAGTTGAGGAGTGTAAAGTCCTCGTGAAAAAAAGCAAACAACAAGACTTGATAAGATCTGTCTCCAGGATTCTTCAAGATACAGATTTGTAGCCAGTTCTTTGACTGAAGGCAGGCCTTTCTTCAAGCCTTCTTGGTCTAGACTGTAACCTGCACTGTCAAGATGACTATGTCTGGCACCAGTAATGTACGTTAGGTGTGCAGCTGGCCCAGTATGGTATCCTGGCATTCCATTTCCACCGTAAGTCAAAGCAAAACTATCTCCACCATATTGTTCTACTAGACTCTGTAGACCCTTTGCAGCAATCTTGTAGAAGTCGTTTGGCTGTGTGACGATGTACCTTATTGCCTTAGCATATTCGTCATAGACACCCCATTTTACCTTAAGTCCCATCGTCTGATCTTCGTTGATGATTCCTATTTCGAAGGCTTCGGTTATCCAAGAAAGAACAGTCCCAACCATCATTGCATCAAGCCCCCATATTTCAACTTCATTAATGAGCTTGAGGACAGCCTCTGTATCGTCAACACCTAACATAGAACCAAGTGAATAAAGAAGTTCGTAATCATATGATGTCATGGTTGTCTTATAGAAGTACGGTTCATTAGTATAAGGCTCCCTTAAGGCAGCAAGGTGTATACATGCAACAGGACAGTGTGCACAAGCAGTGCGACGCCCAAGATATTTTTCGGCCAAATATTCTCCAGAAATTTTTTCAGCAGAATCAAAGTAAGATTCCTTAAGATTTTTTGTTGGCAGAGCCTTCATAACATTTAATGGATTAATATTCGAGGCAGTTCCTAAATCATGATACTTTTTCATAACAGGAGACTTTGTTGCAGCGTCATAAATCTTATCATAGACTTCCCTGTAAAGTCTCTTGTCAGACACAGGAACCGTAGTCTTCCCGGAAATCACGAGCGCCTTCAACTTCTTGCTACCAAAAACAGCTCCTAAACCTAGTCGCCCAAAATGGCGATAGGTTTCGGTATTAACAGAAGCATAGGATACAAGATTTTCTCCAGCTCCACCTATTCGCATAATCGTGCGTATACCCGCCCCCTCTTCCACATTCCTTAGAACTCTCCCAACAGTTATGCTACTTCTAACACCCCATAACGCTGAAGCGTCCCTGAAGCTCACATTCTTTCCATGAATAGATATGTAGACAGGATAGTCGCTTGCACCTTTTATCACAATAGCACCATAGCCCGCTAGTCTGATGGCTATGGAGCTTCTTCCTCCAGCATGACTTTCTCCATAATTTTTTGTAAGAGGAGACTTAAAGCAGCTGACAGTCTTCGATGCGAGAGGGAACAAACCATTAAGGGGACCTACAGCAAACACTATGACATTTTCTGGAGAAAGCGGGTCAACCCCTTGGGCGCATTCTCCGATGAGAAGCTTTGAAGCCACACCTATACCGCCCAGATATTCTTCGAAAAGATCCCTTCGCTCGTCGACCCAGAAGCGCTTCCTAGTAAGATCCAGATATAAGATATTGTTAAGGGAATTTTTTTCGATCATAGCGTCTTTGCCTCCAACTCTTCAAGGGCTATAACGTCATGAGGGCAATAGTTGGCACAGTATCCACAATACACGCATATTATGGGCTTATTTTCTTCCTCATTCCATAATATTGCACTATATGGACAGGATTTTGCGCAAAGGCCACAACCTATGCATTTTGAATTGTCCAACCTAACACCTCCACCAGTTCTCACAGATAATGCGTCAACAGGACAAACCTTAGCACATGGAGGACTAGGACAAGCCCTACAGACAACAACCACAAAACCATTTTCCATGCCACCAACTGATTTGACATGTATTGCAGCATTAGCTAGTCCTCCAGAACCAAACCTTCTAGAACATGCGAACATACAGCTCTGACAACCCGTACATCTATTAGAATCAATGACAGAAAGGCGTTTCACCATCTATTAAACTTATGTCTAAATAAAATGGTTACATAAATTTATACATATCGCATTTCGATAGAATATCAACAAATTCATTAGAAGCATAGTTAATTATTTCGAAGGTTCTAGACTTTTTATTTCACATAAAAGTTATTAGATAAGGCCGAGTTCCTTTATCTTTACAAGAACTTCCTCAGCATGACCTTCAGGATCAACCTTATCATAGACATATTTTAGTACACCGTCTTTATCAAAGATGAATGTAACCCTGCTGTCAAGTCCGGTAAGCTTGAGGACACCGAAAGCTTTAGATATCTTCTTATCACTATCAGCTACAAGAGTGAAGTTCAGAGAATATTTTATGAAAAACCTTTGATGAGATTCAGCGCTCTGAACGCTTACGCCAATGACGTTTATTCCCTCAAACATTCTCTTGTTGTCTCTGAACGAGCAAGCCTCCTTTGTGCATCCTGGCGTGTTATCCATAGGATAGAAGTAGATTACAGTGGGTTTCCCGTATAGATCCTTAAAGTTAACCTTGTTACCGTTCTGGTCAACACCTTCCAATTCAGGCAACTTGGAACCTACCTTTAGTGTAGACATAAAAATCATTTGAATTACAGCTACGTCATTTATATAGGTTTAGTTCAACGTTCTAAAAATAGGACTTAGATATTATAACATAAAATACAATCTTTACAGTGTAGTAGAAGAAAATTATCTTGAGAATGGTAGAATCTACTTTTGGAAGGAGAAGTTTGCTATCAAAGTCGAAGAGAATTCTCCGAGAGGCTTTTGCCATCATAAAAGATAGAAATGAAATCACAGTTATTATAGAACAGTCCAAGGTTAACATAGAGGATGTAATAGAGATGAAAAGAAATTATGTGATAATATCATTTGACATGACATTGCCTTTTGAATTGGTCAGAATCCTGGCAAGAATTTCCAAAGCTCTAGCGGACCAAAATATCAGTATCTTTACACTTTCCGCCTACTCTACGGATCATATACTCGTCAAAGAAGAAAGATCTACCTTCTGCGATCAAAGCACTAGAGAAGATCGGATTTACCGTCGAATCAAAATAAATCTGCCCAAAATTAAGATTTATAAGATAAATATCTAACTATCAAACCATGGCCGATAGAATGCACTGCGCACACATTTTGGTAAGAACAGAACAGGAAGCGAAAGGAGTATCTGAGCAGTTGAGCAAGGGTGCGAGCTTTTCAAAGCTTGCAACGGAGAAGTCAATGTGCCCATCGAAGAAGAGAGGAGGCGATTTAGGAACCTTTGGTAGAGGACAGATGGTTAGAGAGTTTGAGGTAGCTGCATTCGCTCTAAATAAGGGACAGATTTCGCAACCTGTCAAAACCAAATTTGGCTGGCACATAATAAAGAGATTGGAATAGACTAATATACATTGTTACCTGCAGACATTAAACCATACATTGTATATTATAGTAAATATACAACACGACTAAGTAGAAAATAGCATTGCACAAAGGGTTCTGTTAACTCGTTCTAACATTAAAGAAAGACCACAAAGGAAATTATTAAATACTAAATTGTATTCTTTACAAAGTCGAAAGTTGACTCAAGAAAAGAAGATTCCTGAAATTAAAGTAATCGTAATCTATGAGTCACTATACGGCAATACTCGAAAGATTGCGGAGTCGTTAGCAGCAGGGATAAGGAAGCATGGAATAGCAACTATGTGCTACAGTATAAGAGAAGTTTGGAATCAGGAGCTAGCATCATATGATCTGATCGCTCTAGGTGCGCCAACACATTACCAAACCTCTTCTGAGCCAACGAAGGAATTCCTTAAGACCTTGGAGAGCTTTAACCTCAGGTACAAATATGGCTTTGCATTCGATGCTAGAAAAGACAGTTTCTTTGCTGGAAGCGCTGCGAAATACATCGAAAAGGAAATGAGGAAATTGGGGTTGAACATAATTATGCCTTATTCGTCAGGAATTATCTATACTTCCTCAAAAGGGGAAGAAAGTGATAAGGAAGCCAGAAGGGCATCGGCCCATCTAAGAGAGGGAGAAGAGGAGAAATTCCAGAAGATAGGTGAAAATTTGGGTGAGCTCTTAGTCATAAACAAACAACAACAACATTGATTTTCGCTTACAACTTTATAATGTATATATAACTATGACTACATTAAACTATCGTAAGTAGAAAGTAACTTTGAAGACTCTAGTGATTTGCAGTTCTTACCACCATGGTAACACAAAGAAGGTTGCTGACGTTATAACAAGGATTCTGGACGGAGAACTAGTAAAACCAAACGCAGTAGATGTAAACACTCTTTTAGAATACGATCTCATAGGCTTTTGTTCTGGGAACTATTACGGTAGACATGATAAAACTCTATTTGAACTCGTTGAGAAGATGCCGTATCTTGGGAAGGATGTATTTATTTTCTCAACAAGGGGAAGTTTCATTTTGCCTAATGGGCATAAGGCTCTTAGAAAGTGTCTGCAGGAGAAGGGTTTTCGCATTGTAGGCGAATTCTCATGCAGAGGATTTGATACATACGGCATATTGAAACTTATTGGCGGAATAAGTAGAGGGAGACCAAATGAAAGTGACTTGAAGAAAGCAGAAGAATTTGCTAGGACATTAAGTCTACGTATCGGTACGTAGGGTTACTTTCCACCTACTATAAGAGGATCAGTAGTAAGATTAACTAAAGATTATATTGCTATTAGGAAAACAGTTTATCTAGGAGCCAAAGTGTGCGTAAAACCGAAAGGAAAAATGTCTATATGTATGAAGTTTGCAGGGTTATTCGGAATTATAAGCTCTGTTCTGCCTTTAATTATGATTTTAACTGCCACTTTCATCTCAGGCTGGTTTAGATGGGATACGAATGCTTTGAGTGATTTGGGGATTAGCAAAGAATCAACCATCTTTAATAGCGCCGTTTTGATTGGAGGTACAATAGATTTCCTGTTTGCACTAGGGATCAGTCAATATCTAGATAAGGATAGACGGATCAAAATAGGAGTCGTCTCAATAATGCTAAGTAGTATATGTCTAGCTCTAGTTGGTATATTTACAGAAAACCATCTTGCTCTACATGCGACTTTTGCTATAGGTTACTTTATCTTAGCTCCTATAGGTTTCATTTTGATAGGTTATGGCACAAGACAAGGTTTAACTAGAAAAGTAAGCATTGTCGCTGGAATAGCGGCAATCATGGCAATCTTCGTGCTGCCAATAGTTTTTTTCGTCCTATCTGCAAGGGTTGGCTTTGCCGTTCCTGAACTAATTGAAGCGTTAATAATTTCAGCTTGGACGACTTTTATGTCAATAAAACTACTGAAGTAGTCTTATTGCACAGAACTTTTAAAAGTCTAATGATATCTTATTTTAGATTTGAAATCTTCAATTCACTACATAAAAGGGTTTTGATGGAGTCCTCCTAATTATACTAGATATGACGGTTAGCAGATAGAACACAATTCCAATAATACCTAACCAAAAAGGTTCCAGTTCGACCGTATAGAATAGAGGCTGTCACATACCGACTAACAAATACCTGTCATTCAGGTCCGATAAATGACATGCATTCCTCGGATTATCCACAGTAGACTTCCAGTTTAAGACGCTAATTTAGCGATGTCTTGGTAGTCCTGCAGGAAATTATTGACGTATGTCATGCGGGGTGGAATTATTAAACCAGGGTTCACTTTGGTTCCTATAAGTTTACAGCCCTTCCTAATACGGACAGTGTTGCCTATAACTGAATTTGATTCAATATATGTTGGGTTTTCACTGGTTGATTCTATAATTACTTTCCTGCCTACAATGCTGTCTGATACACGTGCATAATCTCCAATCCTCACAGCGTCCAAGATCGCCGCTCTCTCTACATCAACATGTTCACCAAGTGTGCAGAAATTGTCAATATTTGAATCAGAAATTCTAGAATAATCACCTATTTCAGTATGTCTGCCTATAAGGGCAGCCCCTTCTATTGACAATTTGTTTCCATTATATTTTCTAATTATTTGGTTCCGTCTTTCAACGGATTCTTCGCTGTATCCCTGTACCCAGACGTTTCTTTTAGGCAGTAGCTTTTCTTCTGAGACTCTAATGTTCAACTTTCCATAAAGGATGTCATGCATAGCTTCTAGATACTTTTCTGGGCTTCCCACATCATACCATACTTTCAGTTCATATCCGTAGACTGGAAAACCTTTATCAATCATGTAAGGAATCAAGTCAAAACCGAAATCGAGCCTTCCTCTCTCATCCTTAATCTTTTTTACTTCTTCACCTTCAACTATCTTTCTGATCTCTGATGAAAGCAGATAGATGCCTGCGTTTGCAAAGTTGCCTGGTGCTCTTCCAGCTTGAGGTTTTTCGATAAAATTCTTAATCTTCAGATCTTTGTCTACATCAGCTATACCGTATTCTTCAGTCTTTCCCACCTTCGTTAGGGCAATGGTCATCAATGCCTTCCTTTCTTCATGTTTTTTAATCAAGTCATTTAGATCGATGTTGAAAAGATTATCCCCCTGTACGACAATAACTGGATTACGAATATTATAATATCCCATGTTCAGCCTAAAAGAATCGGCGTTTCCCAAGTCGTCTAGGTTTGGTTGGTGTCTGATGTGTACCCTCGGCTCGATCTTATACTTTGCTGAGAACCCTACTCCTTCTCCATACTGATCGAAAAGGTTCGAATAGTTGGTATAGCCATACTCCCCGAAAATAAAGCCCCTCACACCCTGCTCAGCTAACGTTGCTATCGAGAATTCAATTAAAGGCCTATTCAAGAACCTGACACAGGGCTTTGATACATCATGTGTCAGAGGCATTAATCTTTTAGCCTGACCGCCAACAGGAATAAAGCACGTAAGTTTCTCTACGTCCATACTTAATGTAAATTTAAACATAAATATAAATGCAATTATGCGTTTACGTAATTATACGTCTACGCCTATTTTCTTTAACAAAATCGCTAAAAGATACTTCATTTGATATTTTATGACCTTTCTTTTTTTATTTTAATTTACTGTAGGGTAAAGTGGCTAGTTGATTTTCCCTTAAATCAAATATAGACCTACTCATTTTTACTTTGACTTTATTATAGTCTATTTCTAAATAGCTTAATAGTCGATAAAATTAATTTAATGGAGCCTAGTCTAATAGAAACCCTGCTAATAACTTCCTTCATGTGTGCTATTTTCCTATATGAATTAAAGAAATTCCAATTAGAAGACCACCCTTTTTTAATCGAATAAGGTGCCTTGATAGAATACTGTTTTAACTGTGATAGGTAAATATCCTATAGAGTATTTTAGAAGGCTTTAAAAATCGTTTCATGTGTTTTAGAGCATAAATAAGTATATAATAAAAAGATATAGTTAACAAAACGATTAGATATAGTATCATATAGTCCGTCTGAAAAGTGATGGCCTAATGCCAAAGGCGTTATTGACCCTATAAGAATGGAAGAATTCTCGTACTTAAAGCATTTATTAAATGAATACTAATATAATCATAAAGACCTGCAAGATTATATAGGGCAGGAGAAGGTCGAACAACTTTCTCTATATGGGGTATGCCCCGCATGTCCGGCAGTAGGTGGCTTTTTCAGGAATATTAGAGTGGCATTGGGGACATATCTTTCCTTCTACACTGGTTGTGTGTGGTATACCTGCTACTGACTTATAGGCCTCATAGTAGAAAAGTTGTTCCTTATCACGAATCGTTACCCCATCCTCGGTAAGATACTTTTTTCTCTTACTCTCAAACTCTAAATCAGAAATTTTCTGATTGAAGAAGTTTGTGAGCATGGTTGTTCCAGAACCGTACTCTATTGGAGTTTTGATTCTCCACACGATTTTTTTTGGCAAGAACCCTTCGAATGCTTTACGCAAAATCCACTTGCCATAAACCTGCCCACTCTTTGCTCCAATCTTATATCGTGAATCCATTTTTATGGCCAAATTTTTGAAGTCGGGATCAAGATAGGGAAGCTTCGCCTCCATCCCAAGAACTTTTGCAAGCGGGACGGATGAGAAAGACATCACACTCCACAATTTTTCTAATTCTAAATCAAGTTTCTCTTTCTCCAGACCGAAAAGAAAGCTGTATCCAGCTAAGAGCTCATCACATCCATCTCCTGTCATAACCGTAGATATTCCCTCTTCTTTCGCCACCCTCAAGCCGACGTAGATTGTTATGCTGTTACGTATTTCCATCGGATCGAAGGACCTTAACGACTTTACAACAATTGGAATGGCATCATATAATTCATCTACGTTAAAGATGTGAATGTTATGTTTAAGTCCTAATTTATTAGCTATTAAGGTCGCGTATTCAACATCTGGTGCTGGTGCATTTTGAAAGGCAACGGTAACGGCTTTCAAAGGAATGAACTTTGATGCTATGACTGCAAGAATACTCGTGTCTAACCCTCCGGACAGAAGAATTCCTTCTGCCAAATCCTTCTTTACAGCATTCTCTAACAAAAATCGAAGTTTGGAACAAACTTCTTCAAGGTTGTCCGTAACGTAAGTGAAATGTTTATCTCCCACACTTCTCACCGATATATTTAGTTTAATCCTATATGTTAGGATATCTAAGAGCCAAGTTTAAATGTCTCTTTCAAAGGTGATTCAAACTTGATAGATTTTAAAGACTTCGCCTCTAGGCCTAGTTTGACTGTGAATGTACTGGACGTTCTTTAAATGTTTTCTAGCTGCTTGTGCCGCTTCGATAACCTCTTCTACGGTTGGTCTCCTCCAAGTTGCAGAAGGTAGTTGAATGAAACCATCAATCATATAAGACGGCTGCTGAGGACTGTAATCTTTCTTCTTTGAAAGTACCTGTAATAATTTTGAATAGCGCGTCGCCAGTCGTTGCTAAAGTGGAATTCCAGAGGCTCGAAGTAGTCTCCGTCTATCTTTTTAAGTCTGTCCCACTAAGATATCTTATGAACATATATGGAGACCCCTAAATCTGAAAAAGAAACCGATTTTATGAGTCAAACCGTTAACACTGCTACGCAGTTTGATAAAATATCGCAGGTCTATGACGAGACGAGAGAACCGCTAAAGGAAGTAGCTTTGAACACGATCAAAAATATCCTCCTGAGAGACGGTTGTAGCAGCCTCATAGAGGTAGGCGTGGGCACCGGCCGCGTTGCCAAGCCACTTCAGGATAGGGGCTTTGAGATTGTAGGGCTGGACGTCTCAAAAGATATGCTTCTGAAGGCGAAGGAGAAGGGAGTCATGGAACTTATTCTGGCAGATGCGAATTATTTGCCAATAAAAGAGAAGTCATTTGATACGGCTTTTTTGGCTCATGTGCTTCAAATATTTGAGAACCCTGCAGAGGTTTTCGGGAAGATTGTTGGTGTTGTAAAGAAGGAGGTAGTCGCTCTGGTCAGCAAGCGCGATGACGCACTCGCAAACGACAGCAGCGGTAACAGTGTGATGAGGCAGATCTTTGAACATGTCTCGGCGGAGATGGGGTACGCTTTACCGAGGCGTGCAGGTGAATGGCGCAGAAAAGAGAGCGAGTTTTTGGCAGCTGTCCCGCCAACTGAGCTTATCACAATTCAGGACGAGCTGATTGAGACGACCATTGACGAAAGATTGTCTTTTTTCGAGAAGCGTGCTTTCAGATATAGCCTTGACATTCCAGATGAAGTACTCTAAAAGATAATAGAAAAAGTGCGCTCATCATTGGATACGGAAAGGAAGATTCAATACAGAAGGGTGGAACAAATGGCTGTATGGAGGTTGGCTCAGAAAGCTTGATTGAGCTATCCTGCAAAGCTTGGGACCAACCTGCTCAACCACTGCCAGTTATGCTAAGATTATTGTCAATACGGTAAAGCTGATTTATGGGTCAGCATATAAGATGAAGGGCATTTATTCAGATTCATATACAACTATAATTGTCCTAGATGATTGTCATCAAAAAAACAAGATAAAATATATTAACGAGGATGTTTTCTTTTTATTCATGCCATATAAGATAACTATAGATAGAAATCTATGCATCGCCTGTGGGGCAGCTACAGTAGCATGTCCACAACTCTTCTACCTAGCGGACGATAATGGTAAAAATAGGGTTATAGAACAGTACTCAAAGGAAATGACCGAGGATCTATCGACAGGGGTCGTACCCGACGAACTCTACCAGTGCGCTAAGGAAGGAGCTGACGTCTGTCCGGTACAAGCGATAACGGTCGAAAAAGTCGATTAGAACATCTAAGCATTATTTTTTCTCTTCTGTGCCAATTTCTTTCATTATTGCTTCCAGAAGAGCTTCAAAGGATGGAGGACCGTTATACCTTAGCCCGTTTATGAAGAATGTAGGAGTGCCGTTCACACCACTCTTCACGCCATTGATGAAATCTTCATGCACTTTTGGCGCGTAAAGATTGGACTTCATCTCCTGATCGAATCTTTTGATATCAAGGCCTACAGCTATAGCATATCGTCTCAGGTTTTCATCATCAAGCGTATCTTGGTGTTCAAAGAGCTGATCGTGCATTTCCCAAAATTTTCCCTGAGAGCCGGCTGCTTCAGCTGCTTCAGCCGCTTTCTTAGCGTGGGAATGTACAGTTGAGATCGGTAAGTGACGGAATACGAACCTCAGCTTCCCGTCCAGATGCTCCTGCAACCGCTTAACTATGGGGTAAGTCCTCCCACAGTGCGGGCATTCGAAGTCACCATATTCCACCAGTGTTATAGGAGCGTTCGGTGGTCCATTTACATGGTCACGTTCTCCGACAGGTATTGTAAGCTTGGTGGTTTTTACATCCATAAGTCAGAACCTACCTTCTAACCTATTCTATTTCCTCTAGAAACTTCAACACGCCGTCAGCACCCGGATTGACGTTATTTGGCACTGCATAACTCCATCTTATTATCCCCTCGCCGTCGATCACAAATATTGCTCGTCCGCTGTGGCCACTTTCTTTCTGGTATACACCGTATTCTCCAGATACTTTACCTTTGGGCTCAAAGTCGGAAAGCAGAGGGAAGGATAGGTTTCTGTCACGTGCAAAGGCGAGATGGCTCCATGTATTATCAACAGATATCGCCGCCACTTCCGCATTAAATCGACGAAATTCGGGTATGAGCTCGCTATACAGTGGCAGTTCATCACTGCATACTGGGCTAAAATCAGCTGGATAGAAAAGCAGAATCAACATGCGTCCACGATAATCTTTCAGGCTAACGTTTTTGTCGGAAGTGCTCTTTAGACTGAAGTCTGGTGCTTTAACACCCGCTTTCAGAAAACTGCGTGGAAGACGCTTCTTTTTCTCAACTTTTAGAGCTGTCATATTAACCAAACTATGATAATACTCCATAATTTATAATGATTTCTTTAAATGTGTTTTTTTTAATCTTTTGCAGATTAAAATCGTTGATAATGATATAATATTAAATTATTTAATCGAAGCTATGAAAAACAGCTGTGAGAATAAAAACTTTAATTATTGGAAGCAAAAGGCAGTTCCCTATATGAAATACGACTTTAGCCGTTACATTAAGAGAGAGGGGACGGATTCCTATAAATGGGACTGCTTAGAGTTGAGGTTTGGTACAAAAGATATTATACCGATGTGGGTCGCTGACATGGACTTTCTTTCGCCTGCGCCTGTCGTCGACGCGTTAAAGAAGCGTGCTGAGCACGGAATCTACGGCTATACGATAAGATCTCCCTCATTCTATAACGGCATCGTAGACTGGATGGAGAAAAGACATCAGTGGAAAATTAAACCTGAATGGATTGAGTATTCACCTGGTGTTGTACCTTCTGTCAACCTAGCAATCCAAGCATTTACTCATCCAGGTGATAAAATCATTATACAACCTCCGGTGTACCACCCATTCTTTAAGGCCATAAGGAACAATGGTCGTCAAATTGTCATAAATGAACTTAAGTACGAAAATGGGAAATATGAGATGGACTTTGACGATCTTAAAGATAGGTTCGATGAGAGGGTGAAGATGCTTATTTTATGCAGTCCTCATAACCCGGTTGGTAGAGTGTGGGCACGAGAAGAACTTGCCAAACTTGGTAAACTTTGTCTCGAGAATAACGTTATAATTGTTTCTGATGAGATACACTCCGATCTTATTTTAAAGGGCTACAAACATATTCCAACAGCGAGCACTTCTAGTGATGTAGCTGACATCACTCTAACCTTTGAGGCTCCAAGCAAAACTTTTAATCTGGCGGGGCTGGCTAATTCGACTGTAATAGCATCGAATCCAAAATTTCTCTCACAGTTTAAAATGGCCGTGGAGAACGTTGGCCTAGGATTTGCTAATGCGTTCGGAGTTGTTGCATCTGAAGCAGCCTATATGTATGGTGAAGAGTGGCTTGAACAACTGCTAGAATACATACAAGGTAACGTTGATTATCTAACAGAATATCTTAAGGAAAGGGTTCCAGAAATAAGGCCAGTCAAACTGGAAGGAACTTATCTTGTGTGGCTCGATTGCAAAAATTTGAAAATGAATACGAGAGCACTGAATGATTTTATGATTAAGAATGCGAAGGTTGGTTTAGATGATGGGCAAATATTCGGCCCTGGAGGAGAAGGTTTTCAGAGAATGAATATCGCGTGCCCAAAATCAATCCTTACAAAGGCTTTGACGAGAATTGAAAGAGCTGTAAAAGAATTGAAAAAATAAACTATCATATCTGAATGATTCAAGAAATTGGTTATCATTTTTGAGTTAAACTAATATCCTAGCTGCCCGGATATTTGATGAATATATTATGGAATATCTTAATGTTTCCGAAATAATGAAAAGAGCCTACGACAAGAAAATACTTGTTCCGGCGTTTAATGTAGCCTACCTTCCAATGGTTAAGCCGATAGTTGAAACCTTAGTAAAGTACCAGACCTTCGGTCTAGTTGAAGTAGCAAGACTTGAAGTTGAAAAATTTCAGGCTAAAAGCTTTGAAGCAGTGGCGAAAGAATATAGCATCTATAAGAATACAAAATTTACTAGACTGCACCAGGACCACATCCCAGTGATAGATGAAGATGGAGCAAAAGTTGACTGGAAGAGTCTGATTCAGAAAGGAATAGATGCAGGGTACGATTCTGTAATGATAGATGGTTCACGTCTGTCATTTAACGAAAATCTTAATGTTGCTAGACAGGTGGCTGTTATGGCACATAACGCGAACAAGCCGGCTGAAGCTGAACTCGGTGCCGTAATGGGACATGAAAAACAGCTTTCGATGTCCTACGACGAAATTTACGCAAAGGGAATAGGATTTACTAGCATAGATGAGGCAGTTCGATTCGTGAATGAAACAGAGATAGATTGGCTGTCGGTAGCAATCGGCAACATTCATGGAGCCATAAGCGGCGCAGCAAAGGACAAGGACAAAGTTCAGGCAAGATTGAACATCGACCACCTAAAAAAGTTAAGCCAGAAGACCAAGGTCCCTCTCGTGCTACATGGGGGGTCTGGAATAAAAACCGAATACGTCCTTGAAGCTATAAAAAATGGTATAACCAAGATAAATATCGGCACAGATATTAGGCAGACCTACGAGAGGGCTATTAAAACTCATCCTGACAATATTGAGAACGCTAGAAGTCAGGTTTCAGAGAAGATTAGGGAAATAATATGTGATGTGTATCATATCAAAGGTTCGGCAAACAAAATATAAAACAGCCAAAAATCTCTTTATTTCGGCGGCTTATAAGTCGCTAAAGAAAGATTAAAGAATTCGTCATTTAAATGCAGAAGGAGTTAGCAAGATATGAAGATAGTTGATGTACAATCATATCCGGTGTATGCTGAAGCAAAGACAGCAATCAGCGGATACCTGCCATACGAAGATGACCTAGCGAAAAAGGTTAGGAAAGGATACGCATCATGCTTCGTAAAGGTAAGTTCAGACGATGGGGAAACAGGTTTCGGTGAAGGTCTGGTCAGAGAAGTGCCCCAGGCCACAGCACAGATAATCGATAAACTGCTCAAAGGAATCGTCGTTGGTAAAGACCCTATGGATATTGAGGTCCTATGGGAGGAAATGTTCTCCACCCTTAAAACAAGAGGGCATCTTAAAGGCTATTTCGTGGAAGCTCTGTCAGGCATCGATATAGCGCTGTGGGATCTAAAGGGTAAGATACTCAAGCAGCCCGTCTATAGCCTTTTAGGAGGAAAGTTCCAAGACAGGCTAAAGGCGTACGCGTCATCAATAGTCTTCGGAAAGCCTGAAACGATGGCTAAAAGGGCTAAAGAGTGGGCAGATGAAGGGCACGATCAGATGAAAGTCAAAGTTGGCATGGGTGTAGATAGGGATAAAGAAAACCTGAAAGCGATTAGAAAGGAGGTTGGGAACGATATCGAAATAATGGTGGACGCAAATTCAGCCTATAACTATAGTAAGGCATTGAAGCTCGGCAAGATTCTTAAAAGTCTTGATATCTCATGGTTCGAGGAACCGATGCCGCCATACGATATAGAAGGGTACAGACAGCTAAAGAGGAAACTTGATATTCCGATTTGTGGAGGAGAGTCCCATTATCTTAGATATGACTTTAGGGATCTGATCGTCGGAGAAGCCCTGGACATAATACAGCCAGACATAGCCCGAGCGGGAGGAATTACAGAATGTGTTAAGATAACTAACTTGGCCAGAACCTTCAATGTTCAGTACACCCCACATATCGGCTTGTCCGGTGTAGGGTGCAGAGCGGCAAGCATTCATCTCTCCGCATCGTTGCCAAAAGAAACATTCGCAACCTACGAGATCTACGATATAAAAGAAAGTCCTAACCCACTAGCTAAAGATATTTGTGATACACAAATCGAGAAGTTTTCCAAAGGGTACGTAGACGTCTACAACAGAGCTGGGTTAGGCCTTAACATAAATGAAGAAAGACTCAAATCGTACCTGGTTTGATATTGGCATAAAATCATTAATAACACTAAAAAATCCACATTAGAAAATAAACTACTAATTACTAATGAAAAGGAAAACGCGAAGTATTCCGTTAAATTTCTATTCATATGACTTAATCCATGTGTTAACTTATTTTTTGTTATAAACAATCTTTTTTTATGCAGTTATGGTTAGATGAAAAAGCTTATCTACTTAATCTCATCTGAAAAATTCATGCCATTAGTTGATCTTCCGTTAAATGAACTTAAGGTTTACAAGCCAAAGCTAACAAAAACAAAGGACTTTGAAAGGTTCTGGAAGGATAATATAGGGAGGGCGAAAGATCAACCTCTAAATGCCAAAATAAAGAAAGTAGATTTCTTCTCAAAGAAAGTGGAGGTCTCAAAGTTGATATTTGATGGTTTTAAAGATAGGACTCCAATTACTGGCTACTTCATAAAGTCCGCAGACGATAATGAACCCAAGCCTGCGATGGTTTTTATTCACGGATACAGTGGCAGCAAAGGAACGGTTTCTGATTATTTAGGGTGGATTGCCCTAGGTTTCTCTGTTTTGACGGTAGATGTTAGGGGGACAGGGTGGTGAAGCCCCGGACGACGCAATGTATGACGTGGGAAATATTACCGGTAACATGACAAAGGGAATCCAAGACAAAAACAAATACTATTATAGATATGTCTTTATGGATTGCTATAGAGCCTCCGACTACGTCACTGCAAGGGAGGATGTTGACACGAAGAGGATCGCTGTCTCAGGGGTAAGCCAAGGTGGAGGACTGACTGTAGTGACAGCAGCGTTACACGATAATGTCTCACTTGCGTTACCGAGTGTGCCATACCTCTGCCATTTTGATCGAGCTGTATACGTTGCTGAAACAGGTCCGTACTTGGAAATTTTAAATTACCTAAAGACCCATCCAGAAGATGAAGAAAAAGTTATGGAAACACTCTCTTACTTTGATGCCATGAACTTCGCACCAAAAGTTAAGGTACCCGTCCTAATGTCTGTAGGTCTAATAGATATCGTGTGTCCGCCTTCAACGGTGTTCGCAGCATTCCACCATTTGGGTTCAGAAGGAAAGGAACTGGCGATATACCCGGGTATGGCGCATGAGGACATCAATATACACGTTGAAAGAAAGATGAACTTCGCAGCGAAACACTTTTTAAATGATATTAAGGCAAACAAATGAAATTATGCTTTGCAGGTCTTCCCTATTGGTAGAAGGTTACAAGCCTTAAATACGGTCATTATATCGTTCATTTTGGTAAAATGGCGGATAAACCATTCTTAAGCTATGATGGAAAGTTGTCTCAGAATAAGGATGAGTTTGCTGATGATTATCCAAACAGGACCATGAAGATTCTCTTCGAGAGGGCTAGTGTCCGTGACTTCTTAGATAAAAAAGTCCCTGAGGATATTTTGAGGCTTATTCTCAAAGCTGGAACCCATTCTGCTTCTGCAGGCAATCTTCAACCTTATTCTATTGTAAAGATAGAGGGGGAAAAAAGGAAGGAATTGACGAGGTTGTGTGGGCAGGCTTTTATTGCCAAAGCACCAGTTTTGCTGATTTTTTGTGTTGATTTCCATCGTCTTGAAAGATGGGCTGATCTTGAGGCTGCGCCCTTTACTGCTGCGTCCTCTTTTAGGCATTTCTGGGTATCGTTCCAAGACACTATAATATGTGCTCAGAACGTCTGTACAGCTGCAGATTCGTTGGGTCTAGGTTCTGTCTATATCGGTTCCGTATTAGAATGTTTTTCCCAGATAAGAGAGATGATTAAGTTACCTGATAAGGTCTTTCCCGTTGTTCTTGTCTGCCTCGGATACCCCCGCAGCAAGCCTTTGCCACAGAGGAAGCTTGATGTTGACGTTATCGTTCACTCTGAAGAGTACGTTGAATTGACTGATAAAGAGCTTATAGAGGCCTTCGCTCACAAATATGAGAACATTAAGGTAAAGACAACTGATGAACGCCTTAAGACCGTTGAAAAAGTCTGCCGAAAAGTTCAAAATGATAAATTTGCTAAAAAGTGTCTTGATCTAATTGGAAAACAGGGTTACATTAATGCAGCTCAGTATTATTTTAGTCTTCATTATCGCGCAGACCTTATGCCAAAGGGCAACGATAAGTATTTGAAGCAAATGGAGGAGTTTGGATTTAACTGGTTCAAAATTTTTCATACCAAAGTTCACAAAGAACTAAAATGATTAGAGTAGATGAAAATTTTTGAACAATAGAAATAGTGTAAGGAAAGAAAGGGAGGATACCGCCGTTTCTTCTATAGATATTAGGGTAGTTAGAGGATAAGGCTTACCGAGTCTCAGAATGGAACAATATCGGTAGAAAGTCAAGAGAACAGGGAACAATATTCGCAGTCAAGTTCCCTATAAGAAGGTAAGTAGAAACTCAAGATTTTTTACTCTTTAAGCTTGGAATAACCTTTCAGAACTTCAGCGAGTTTGACCAAGTTTATATTGGCGCTCACATCTACAAGAAGTATCATTCCCTTGTCCGTCCTAATTTCGTTCTGGAACTTTTCTTTAAGCGCAAATGTCACCGAACTATAATGGATTATGCCATTCAATTGCTGCTTTATCACCGTCTCGCTGTTTGTATTGAACTGCACTGACTGGAACACAACTCCGTTGCACCAGAAGAGGGTTGGCATACTTCCGCCCAGCGACTTTATTTCAGTAATGATAATGTTAACCCAGTCGCTGAGTCTATATTCTACTATCTCGTGCACAATTATCTTATGGTATGGTTCAATAACGACTTCAATCGAATTTCGATCCATGTAATCAAATTCCACATTACGTTATTTATGTATATTGGTTTCCTGTGGGCTTAGAAAGTGATATTATACTCAGCGAAATATTTCGTAGGCTTTAAGGAAGTCTGAAACAAAATCGTTAGCGGGATGCTCGTAGACTTCGTGGGGTCCACCCACTTGAATTACCTTTCCCTCCTTCAGCACGGCAAGCCTTTCTGCTACTGCAAAAGCTTCAGGAAGATCATTTGTAACGTAGATCGTCGTAACCTTCATTTCTTTATGAAGGGATTTTATTTCGTCCCTGATCTTAAGTCGAGCTGGCGGGTCTAAATGAGCTAATGGTTCATCAAGTAAGAAAACTTTAGGTGGTAAGGTAATGGCTCTTCCGATGGCGACCTTCTGCTGCTGACCTGCAGACAGTTCCTTCGGTCGTCTAGAATAAAGTTCCTTACTGATCCCTATTTTAGCACTTATTTGTTCAACACTTTTCTTAATATTTTCAGGTAGGTACTTCCTTATCTTTAACGCAAATGATAGGTTTGAATTTTTGTCCTCCTTATACACCTTCATGTGGGGGTATAAAGCATAATCTTGGAAGACCATCCTAACGCCCCTTTTAACAGGGGGAAGGTTATTGACCCTAGTATCATCTAAATAGATGTCACCTTCATCAGGCTCAATTAGACCTGCGATAATCCTAAGAACTGTGGTCTTTCCACAACCGTTGGGGCCGACAATTGCAAACAATTCACCGTCTTCAACATCCAAGCTCAAGTTATCGACTGCTAACACTTTACCAAATCTTTTTGATACATTCTTAAGAGTAACCTTAGGCATTTACTAACCGATTTCCTCACCCTTTATTTTAATCTTCCTAAGTAAGACCCAAATTAAGTGTTTAGAGATCTTTTATTACGACTGAAGCCAGTCTTACCGAGTAACTTTTCTACAAGATAATATTTTTGATTGGCGAAGGATATGGTTCCGAATTTCTCTATGTCTGGAATGCCATCATATCCTATAATTTTATCATCCGCATGAATCGCTAGCGAGTCTCCGACAAAGATATCGTGTGATCCGAAGGTTAAAATTGCTCTGACCTTGCACTCTATATTCACAGGGCATTCCTTTATCAAAGGTGCTCTCACATATGAAGCAGGAACAGCCGTTAGGCCAGTTCTTTTGAACTTGTCAATTTTTCTTCCAGAAACCATACCACAATAGTCAATTGCCTCTAAAAGATTTTTGCTTGGCAGGTTAACGACAAATTCCATAGTCTCCCTTATCAAGAGTTTGTGTATATCTAATGGGTCTGAAACCTACCCCTGTTACAAGTGGTTCAAGGGACATCGTGTAGACTTCACCCGCAGTTGCAACATTCGGCTTTCCTGAGGCGCTTATAGAAGTAACAAGTGCTGCAGGTGTGGGAAAGATTGTCCTATATTATTCAAGTGCCCTTTTCATGTTTGCGGAAAAACATCAGTATTCTTTATAGTTTTCAATGTTGTAGAGAAGACCAACAAACTAAAAAAAGGAACTATTGAAAAGGATTAGTAACTATAAAACAAGTTTCAAATGAAGCCGATTTACATTAACCGAGAACCATGATAATTCCTTGTTTTTCCTTAAAAAGAATTAGAGCAACCTCACATCGTTTGAACTTTCGACTCCCCTTGTATTCAGATGGGCTAATGTGGAAAGTCTATAATCCCGCACTAAAATATTGAGTTCGCCCAAATCTTTGGGGTCCATATGTTCGCCATTCATCAAATATTTACACGATAGCACGATCATATCGTATCTTCCTACTCTGAGATTCTCCTTCATATCAACTTTATTTTTTTCTAAATACTCAACGAGTCTGCTGTAGTCGAAGTTAACGCTCTTATCGCCAAAATCTATTCTCTTCCACAAACGGTTTAATTTGGATCTGTGAGAGTCCACCCCAAAGGGAAACTGGTGTATGATGTTCTGGGATATACGTCCATCGTCTGGATTCGTGCAATCCTTCTGCAAATTGATACCTGCCTCGTTGAAGGCGGCAATGAAATTTCCCCAATCCTCCAATTCCACGGAAACATTTTCGTAGGATTCGTTGACTACGTCCCATGGGAAAACGTCGCTCCCAAAGGCCCATTCATAGATGTACCCTTCTTGGCTTGAACCTAAAGGTCTTGTTATATGAGCGTACTGGTAAAAACCTTTTTTAAAAAAGTAGTCTTCAAACTTCTTTATTATAGTGTGCCTAAGGAATAGCCTATGGCCGACATTAAATGTTCTGCTAAACTCCTTTCTAAAAGCCACAAGTAACGCCTGATAAGTGCGGATGTCGCCTCCTATACCTGGAAAAAACCTTCTCAGTTCAACATCTATATCTGCTTCACTACCAAAACCACCCTTACAAATGAATTCAACATCCATGGAATGGGGCATAAAGATAAATTTTAGGGCCGATTAGATAAACATTAAGTCAAAGAGGATATGTAAAAAAATGCAATAACACCTTTTTCCTACCAGTGAGAGCTAAAGCAGCTCTTACGGCCATCATGGCGGTCTCACTTCTGGAGTTACAGAAACGGATCTTCTTAACCGTCTTAAGCCGTTCACACATAGCTTCAGCCAACCTAATCTGTTTTTCAGTTAGTGGTCCAGGAAGCGTCAGAAGAAGTATCTGTTCCATAACGGCTTTAACGACCTTTGGATGATTATGGCCGTGGACCATTACTGTAAAATTGTTCATGAAATCTGTATACAAATTGCCATCAACGTCTGTTAGCTCGTAACCTTTGGCAGATGACATAAATACAGTGTATTTAGTGTAGAAGAAATTTCTTTGCCTCTGAGAATTTCTTGCAAGAGTCTCTAGTTATCTCTTTGAAGCTTTCTGGTATCTTTCTCTCTAAATTCATGTTACAATAAATAACCTTAGACATAGATAGCGTTTTTTGCAAAATCTGACTACAGGAACGAAACAATAATATATGCAAGGTTGCATTTTATATTGTAATTCGACAATCGGTGTGTTCCAAATGAACCTATTAAAAAAGTTGATTGATAGTCACATGAAGAAGGTTTCTGGGATAGAAGAATATTGTGATAGATGTCTTAGGACTGAAAGATGGGGTGGTCACGTAATTCTGATGGTCGTCGACGCAGCGTTCACGTCAATAGGCTTGAATTATTTTACTGCAGTAGTTCCTAAGGTCAAAGAGTTCGATAACAGGTTCGTTGGAAACGGTAGAATAATTATCCTCAGGGATCTTGTTAAAGCAGATTTAGAAGAATTAAGAACTGTATGGAGTAACAGGAGGTCTTGGGCGATCGCAAACGGTATTTCCTCCTATCTACCACTTCTAGGCAGTGATGATAGATCCAATCTTAGAAAATGGGCAGGACAAGCTAGCCTAGAAACATGGGACAAAGATCCTATTGGTGCAATACAGGGCGTTGGAATAGTCACCTTCCAATATCTGAGAATGATGGGTGGGGTTGACACCGTCATGCCTGACAAGATAGTAAAGAGGGTAATAAACGGTATCCTGCGAAAAGCCGGGGAAAAACCTGTTGAAGACAACATTCAATTCGTTAAAAAGATTGAAGAAATCGCCTTAAAGACAGGATATAGGCCCATAGAACTTTGTTGGATGACTTGGATGGTACAACCAGAAGGGGAAAAAATAAGAATTGATAAATATTCAGATCTCTTATCTAAGATTTGATGGAACAGTTGTGAGATGGAAATCGATTAAATGAGTCTACTCATTAAGGAAGAGATAATTCACAGTGTAGGTACCTGAATACAGTTTTATAAAAGATGTGTTTAAAGAGCTTTCAAATCGGCCCTAAATGTCAAGCAGAAGCTGATCTTCTAATTGATCTTAATAACATTTTTAACCGAATAACTTAAAGACTTAGGACTGTGTGATATTTTTGGAAAGCTTCCAGTATCATTTACCAACGAAGATCTTCTTCGGAAGAGAAGGTCTATCAAAAATAGGTGAAATCGTCTCTCAGTACGGGAAAAAAGTCTTCTTGATTACTATGAGTGATTTTGCCACAAAATATGGCTTTACGGAACATATATTAGATAAGATAAGTGAAAAAGAAATTCCGCTATACATGTACGATGAAGTTGAAGTAAGCCCAACAGAAAAAGGTCTGAAGAAGATTTTAGATATCTTCCTTGATAGCGGATGTGATCAAATCTTAGCCTTCGGTGGTGGGAGCGTCATCGATTCAGCTAAAGCTGTTTCCCTTGCAGCGAAGCTGGGAGGAAATATAGGAGATTACTATTATCCAAACGTTGTTGAAAAAGAATTGTATCCAGTAATAGCTGTTCCTACAACGTGTGGTACAGGTAGTGAAGTAACAAAATACGCAATTATAACAGAAGACAGTTCCAAAAAGAAGAAGACAATACTAGGTGATCCGCTTATTCCAAGGGTTGCGCTATTGGACGCGAACACATTAAAACCTTTGCCTCCGAGTTTGATTGCTTCAACAGGATCCGATGTTCTTTGTCACGCGGTCGAATCCTTTCTAGGCAAAAAGCATTCACCCTTCTCCGACCTCTACTCTGCAGAAGCTTCAAAGGTCGCCTTCAAAAACATCATCAAAGCCTACGGTGGTGAAGAAGATGCCAAGGAACAAATGCTTTACGCTGCATGTCTAGGAGGTGCTGCAATAAACACTACTGGAACAACAGTGGCACACGCGCTAGGATACTACCTATCTTCAAAATATCATATTCCTCATGGGGTTGCGACTATCATGTTTCTCCCGCATATCTTATCTTATGAAATTGAAGATGTCAGAAAAAGATTAGAAGAATTAGCTCTTCTTAGTGGCTTCCAACAAAAGGATGCAGAATATTTCATCAAGAAAATACGTGAGACATTGGATCAAATCGGCATCGCTAAGAAGCTGGGAGACCTCGGAATCAATGAGGGGGAGAAAAATATCATCGTACAAGAAGGGCTCTCATTTGAAAGAAACCTAGAGAACAACATTGTCGAACTCGATGAAAAAGATCTCTTAGAAATAGTCGGAGAAACACTATAGTCTATCTGATATCGCAGATTACCCTTTTTTTATTCTCGGATAGGTATGTTTTTAACATTAGAGCGTAAAGCAGAAAGTGGGATAACAAATGACTTTATTACAGGAAGTCAAAAGTGAATATGGAAAACTGCCTCTTTACGTAAACGGTGAATATGTAGAATCTAAAACGTCGCAGTATCAAAAGGTTGTGAATCCCGCATTTGACATAGCGATTGCTGAAGTGCCTTTCTCCAAAAAAGAAGAGGTTGATGATGCAATCAAGATCGCAGAGGAAGCTTTTGAAAAGTGGAGAGAATTACCCATTACTACAAGAGTAGGTTACATCTATAAGCTAAAGCAGATGATAGATAAGCGAATAGAAGATATTGCAAGGATAACAACTCAGAATCATGGAAAGATAATTGATGAAGCAAGGGGAGAAACTAGGAGGCTCACGGAGAATATTGAAACCGCTTGTTCGATTTCTTATACGCTTGCCAAGGGCGAGCATCTGGATCAGGTCGCGACAGGAATTGACGAAACACTTGTTAAAGAACCGTTGGGTGTGTTTGGCATCTTAGGTCCATTCAACTTTCCTTCACTTGCTCCCTTCTGGTTTATTCCTATAGCGTTAACAGTTGGCTGCACAGTTGTTGTAAAGCCAAGTGAAATTACACCGTTACCTATGCAATGGGCTCTGAATGCCTTTGATGAGGTAGGATTCCCAGAGGGGGTTTTTAACCTCGTTCACGGAGGGAAAGATGTAAGCGAAGCCATCACAACGAGTCCGCACACTAGAGGGGTCTGCTTTGTCGGCTCAACACCTGTCGCAAAACAGGTCTACAAGCTTGCGGGAGAGTATGGTAAAAGGGCCATATGTCAAGCGGGTGCGAAGAACTATGTTGTGGTTGATGAGGATGCTGACGTAGATAAGACAATCCAAGCTCTAATGCCCTCATTCTTTGGTAACACAGGTCAAAGGTGTCTATCTGGATCGAACTTGGTTCTGATAGGGGGCATGCACGAAAAACTTAGCGATCGTTTTGTCCAGGCGATTGCTAAGATGAGGCTTGGATACGGACTTGACGAATCCATCGAAATGGGCCCTGTAGTCACTAAAAGATCTAAGGAACGAATAACGAGCTACATACAAAAAGGTGTCGACGAAGGTGCTAAACTGACACTTGATGGGAGAAATCCAAAAGTTCCGGATTACCCTAATGGATACTTTCTAGGAGGCAGCGTGTTCGATGATGTGACACCCGATATGACGATCGCTAGAGAAGAAATATTTGGTCCAGTAGCATCAATAATCAGAGCCAAAAATCTGCGTGAGGCGCTCGACATGATAAACTGTAAGACAAGCTACGGTAACGCAGCGTGTCTCTTCACTAAAAACGGTAAGAACGCAAGGGAGTTTAGGAGACAGGCAAACGCAGGAAACATCGGAATAAATATAGGTATAGCTGCAGCAATGGCGTTCTTTCCCTTCGGTGGAAGAAGAGACTCCTTCTTTGGAACATTACACGGACAGATTGATTGTGTAGATTTCTTCACCGACAAAAAGGTAGTCATCGAAAGATGGTAGGATGGACGAAGAAAGGTATACTATGAGTTCTTTACTGAATAAGCTCATAGATATTGAAGTACGGGCTGGGAATTTTTACGCTAACTCAAGAATAGGAACTGGAGGGGAGCTATCGAACTATTTTCAAATTTTTTCAAAGGAGCATCAAGACACAGCGACAAAGATTGAGACGACAAAACGGGAAACAATAGTGGAGTTCACACTTGAGCCGATATCAGGAATGGAAATTGAAAAATTTTTAAAAAGAATAGATGACACGACTTTAAACAGACAAATCACAGCAATTGATAAGGCGACAATTATAGAAGAACAGATATCCCAATTATATACTGATGTTGCAGGGAAGATTTCGCATATTTCAGGAGAAGCGAACCAGATACTTTTAAACTCAAACAAAAAGGCTAAGAAAAGACTAGATATCTTAAAGAGTTTAGCAAAAGGACAATAGCAGGGAAGATGGTTAAGAAGCGCCGACGCAATTCATCCCTACAATTAAGCATTGTACATAAACAGATTATTAATGCTCTTTAATAAGTTGTACTTCTAATTGTATTTTGTAGCAAAACATTTATGACTCTTTCATAAAGTAGTGGGGTTGTACAAACTTGAACTAGGAGAGCTTTAGAATGAAGAAGACGATTTTAATATTGGACCTGGACGGTGTGATAACAGATTTAGACGTTGACTGGAAGCTTGTATATAAAAGGACTTCTGAGATTGCAGGCCATGATATTGAAGATGTGATCACCTTTTTGGAAGACTGTTACGGAACAGAAATGTTTGATCTATCCAGCAAAATATTAGAGGAACAAGAATTAAAAGTGATTCATAAAGCCCAATTATTTGATGACATTAAACCCGCGATCAAATCTTTTAAAGGTCCAGTTTACATAGCCTCAATGCAGTCTAAGAAAGCTCTAAATATCTTCATAGATAAATATAATTTAAGACCTTATTTAAGAGAAGCTCTTTCCAGGGATAACTTCGGGGCTAAAAGACGCCAGTTAAAGTATATAATCGACAAAGAATCAGACAAAAACAATTTCGTTTTAGTGGACGACCGGCAAGAGTACAGTGATGACTGCAATTATCTGAATATCCTCTTTATCTTGTTCGACAGAAAAAGGGGAGACAACCTTATTAAGACAGGAGAAAGAATACATGATATATTCCAAGAAGCAATGAAGTAACCTTCTTTGAAAAACCTTTCTTTTAGTCCTGAATCATTATTACAACATTAAAAAAATTTTATGATATAATTAAATATACACTAAAAGGTACATATTCTACGGAGAATAAATATTGCCACTCCCTTTAATAGAACGCTCTAGCGAAGAAATATCAAAAATAGTTAAGAAAAGGGTGGAGTCGATAAAGGAGGTTAGAGGCTGTGACCAACCGAGAGTTCGAATTACAGGAAAAAGGTATGACATTTCGATAAATGTTTGGCTTGACAGTAATTTAGAGCTCGAAGAGGCTCATCGAATTGCATTAAATATTGAAAGAGAAGTAAAAAATATTATTCCTAATTCAAGAGTTACGGTCAACACACAACCGCTAAAAATTGTTCACGAAAATATATGGATGATCATAAAAGAAACAGCAGAAGGAGTTCCCGGCTCGAGGGGAGTGCACAATATTCATATCCAAAAGATAAATGGAAAATTGCTCGTAGACTTTCACCTTGAAGTGAGCGCTAACATTACTATCAAACAGGCTCACGACATATCAGAAGAGGTTGAGAAAAGGATAAGAGCATTAAACCTAGGTTTTGAAGATATAACTGTCCACATTGAATCAGCATCGGATAGGATATCTATGGAAATGATAGGGGTCGACGCGGAACTGGAATTGTACATTGAACATGTAGCAAAACGTTTTCCGGAAGTCAAGAAAGTGCACGATATTGAAGTCCGCAGAATAGGAGGCAATTTACATTTAGTCCTGCACTGCCATTTCGATCCAGGGATCAGTTTGGAAAAAGCTCATGAGATATCTAATGAAATCGAGAAAGCTGTAAGAAGCGAATATCCAAACGTCTCAAGGATAGACATACACGAAGAGCCTGAATAAGCTGAATTCTACGAATTAAAGTTTCCTAAACACCTTTATCGCGATATTTTCTAGGCCTTTAGAGCAGACTTATTGGAGGATATAAAAATGTCGAAGGACCAAACTATTCTTAAACGCACTGATTACTGGTCATCTCCTCCGATAGACGTTTACAAGGCTCTTGAGACAAATTTGGAAGGTTTATCTCAACGGGAAGCTCAGAAACGGCTTAAAACATATGGTCAAAACCTACTGCCAAGACAAGGCTTTAGTAGAATCCAAGTGTTCTTAAGGCAATTAAAGAATCCAATATTTACAATTCTGATTGCGGCTGCCGTTATAGCGGGCTTCTTTGGTGAGTTCGATCAGTCTATAGCTATACTTTCAATGATTGTTATAAGCGTTATTTTAGGCTTCTACAATGAATATAAAGCGGAAAAGATTGTTGACGACCTCAGGAAAAGTGTATCTCTGAAAGCAGTTGTTAAAAGGGATGGAAAAAATTCTGAAATCGATTCAAGTTTTTTGGTTCCAGGGGACATCGTCACAGTCTATGTGGGCGATATTGTTCCAGCAGACATGAGGATAGTTGAATACAATAGCCTCGAAGTTAACGAAGCAACCTTTACTGGAGAATCGTTTCCAGTCGAAAAAACAAAGGATCCAATTGATATCAAAAATCCTACACCACAGCAATTGAAAAACTACCTATTCATGGGCACCACAGTTGAACACGGTAGCGGACTAGGAGTTGTCTTCTCAACTGGAAAAAACACCGAACTAGGGTCCATATCTAAGAGTTTAACAAGATCTCACCCGGAAACTGACTTCCAGAGAGGAGTTAAGAGATATGGAACCATGCTTATGACTCTAACCCTTGCCTTGGCCATCGGAATTTTCGCTGCTCTAATAGTAGTTGGTCGTCCGCTGGTAGACGCGCTTCTTTTCTCTCTTGCGGTTGCAGTTGGGCTAGTTCCTGAACTTATGCCCGCCATAGTAACCATAAGCCTTTCACAAGGAGCTAGAAATATGGCTAAGTTAAAGGTCATTGTAAAACGCTTAGTGTCCATTGAAGATTTTGGAAACATGGACATTCTTTATACAGACAAGACTGGCACACTTACAGATGGAAAGATCGGTTTAAAAGACTATTATAGTCTTGAAGAAGATAAGGATCCCAGAATTTTAACATACGCCTTACTTTGTAACACAGCCATCATTGGAGAGAAAGTTACTGGAAATCCTATAGATGCTTCAATTTGGGAATACGCGATAAAGAACAACAATCAGAAAGGTTTGGAGATATACTCTAAAGTGGAAGAAATTCCTTTCGATTATCAAAGACGAATGATGTCGGTTGTAGTTAGAAAGGAAGGGGGCTTAATGCTCATAACAAAAGGGGCTCCAGAATCGATCATTCCAAAATGCAAAAGTGTTGACATCATCGAAAAGAACATGTCCATAACTGATGCGATAGATTCTATCAACGCAAAATTCCTAAATCTTTCACAACAGGGATATCGTATTGTAGCCATCGCTTATCGCCAAATAGAAGAAAAAAAACTGTATTCAGTTGAGGATGAAAATGATATGACTTTTTTGGGATTTCTGATATTTACTGACCCACCTAAGGAGAGTGCACATGAATCTATTGAAAAATTAAAACAGATGGGGGTTACGGTCAAAATATTAACCGGAGACAACGAACTTGTTGCAAGAAAGGTCTGTGAGGACCTTAAGATCTCTGTCAATAAAGTAGTTAATGGTTCAGAGCTAGCACAGATGAGTACTGTTGAATTTCAAGGGTTAGTAGAAGAGACTACGATATTTGCGAGGATCACTCCTGAACAGAAGCTGGATGTTATTAAAGCCTTAAAGAAAAACGGTCACGTAGTTGGTTTTATGGGGGATGGAGTTAACGACGCTCCAGCTCTCTATGAGGCAGATGTGGGCATTTCTGTAGACACTGCAGTTGACGTCTCAAAGGACGCAGCAGACATAGTGCTCCTTGAGAAGGATTTAGGAACACTTGCTAATGGAATAGAAGAGGGGCGCAAGATCTTTGGAAATACTACTAAATACATTTTGATGGGGACAAGTTCAAACTTTGGAAATATGTTTAGTGTAGCTGCAGCATCAGTGTTTCTCCCGTTCCTTCCGATGCTACCTATGCAGATACTCTTCATGAATCTACTTTACGACATGTCGAACATGACTCTCCCAACAGATAATGTTGATGAAGAATACACCAAATGGCCTAAGAAATGGGATATCAGCTTCGTAAGAAAGTTCACGCTCTTCTTTGGTCCCTTTAGTTCACTTTACGATTTTCTAACATTCGGCATTATGCTTTTCATATTTGGAGCTTCAACTGTAGCCAAGGCACCCCTATTCCAAAGTGGATGGTTCATAGAATCATTCTGGACCGAGGTCCTAGTAATATTTGTAATCAGAACAAGACGTATACCATTTGTAACTAGTCGTCCTGGAAAATGGCTAACGATACTTACATTATCCTTGGTAGCTTTTGGAACCATACTTCCATTCACATTCCTAGGAAGTTTCCTTGGGTTTATAGCAGTTCCAGCATATTATTGGGTTCTCCTAATTCTCATGGTTCTTACCTATCTCTTATTAGTGGATGCTGGAAAGGTGTTCTTTTATAAGATATGCAAGTTCTAATGGTGTATAGAAAATGATAGAATTTAACTTATTCACCTGGTACGTAATAACCATTACCTTTAGTATCATATTCATAATCTTAATTAGCATCTTTCTTTTTTTTGATAGTAGGAAAAAGCGTAGAGAAGGCGTACAAAAGAGAACAGGAGTATCCCAAATTGCAATAGAGTTTATATTTGTGTGGATCTTGATAAGCCTTCTGATTCTATATATCGTTTCCATAAACTTAGTTTCTGCTACACTTTTTGCAGTTGGAAATATCATTGTAGAAGTCATTCTATCAATTTATTTGTTCAGAAATAAAGAACAAAAATCCGAGCAGACACAAACTACAGTTACAGAATGACAATAGTTCATGATAAGTCTAAATCGTCAATTTCTAAGAGGGGGACTATAATAGTTAATTATCAGTCTTTCCATTTACCTGTCACATGATTAAACTGATTAAGGCTATAGGAATCATAGGAGCCACTTTTCCATACTTATTTATTGTAGCTTCCATTGTTCTTTCACCATGGTTTAGCATTTACAATAACGCCTTGAGCGACCTTGGCAGCATATCGCGCAATGGTTATGTCGCATATGTATTCAACCTGGGAGTTATGATGGCTGGTTTATTCACGATTTCGTTTAACTTGCTTCTGTCATATGTTAAACGTTCTTGGAAATTCTTGTTGTGGACACCACTTTTTACTGCATCCTCTATCAGTTTATTTCTGATAGGAGTGTTCAACGAGGATGCCGGAGGAATTCATGGAACGGTATCGGTGATTTTCTTTCTAACGGCGGTTGTTACGATGCTTGTCTATAGCTTTCTCTCGTGGCCTCTCGGTACTCCAAAGATAGGAGCCCTATCTCTAGTATTTGGAATCACGTGCGCGATTATTTGGTTTGGACAGTGGCCCTGGCACGGCGTAGCAATACAAGAGACGGCATCAATAATCATGACCTCTATTTGGTTAATACTGGTTTCTCTAAAAAATGTGTAAAAGTCAAGTTGACGAAGCCTTGGAAAATGTTCGAAACATTATGTCATGACTGTTCTAAAGAAGCTGTAATAATAAGCGTTAAGGATTTTTTTCTAGAATCCTTCTAGCTGTCTCTTTATAGACTTGGAAATCCTGCTGACTAAAAAGAACAAAGGCTACTTTGCCAAGATTTTTTTGCTCATCAAGAAACTCCTTCACGACAGTTAGAGCAACTTCACTTGCTTTTTCAATGGGATAACCGTACGCTCCTGTACTTATCGAGGGAAAAGATATCGTTTTCAGTCCCTTATTTACAGCCAACATAAGTGAATTTCTATATGCGTCGGCTAAAAGCTCTTGCTCATCTCTATTCCCTCCGAACCATATAGGGCCCACGGTGTGAATTACGTACTTAGCCTTCAAGTTTCCTCCAGAAGTGATTACAGTCTTCCCCGTCGGAAGACCGTTAGGCCAGTCTTTAGCCCTTATTCGTTTACATTCCTCCAATATTTTCGGGCCTCCCGTCCGATGTATGGCCCCATCGACACCTCCTCCCCCCATAAGACTGGGATTTGCAGCGTTAACTATAGCATCGGTGTCTTGATCGGTTATATCCCCTTTAATTAGATAGATTTTTTCTCCAGCAGCCATACGAACTTTTTCATCTAAAGTGTTTACATGCCTGTTCTTTTATATCTTCTTGGATAGTTATTGCTAATAGACATATATTTTTTTCCCCTGAACTGTAAATTTTACCCTGCAGGACTTAATTTAAACGACCTAAAATTAAAATTTTAATAGAGGTAAATACCTTGTGATTGGTTAATGCTGCTAATCGGAGGTTCGGCCTCAGACGTGCTTTCTCTGAAGGTAGGTCGAGAGCTTGGCATGGCTGTTTCTAAGCTTCAGGCCAAAAAGTTTCCAGATGGAGAAAAATATGTTAGAATAATGGATAATGTAAAAGGGGATACCGTAGTAGTTATACAGTCCATGTATCACGTACCTGATGAGCACTTATTCGAATATTTTCTACTCGTCAAAGCCCTGAAAGATCTTGGGGCTAAGAGAGTTATTGGTGTTATACCTTATTTTGCATACGCAAGGCAGGATAGGCGATTTAACCCTGGGGAGGCTATAAGCTTCCAGACGGTGACCAGGTTGATAGAAAACGTAGGGACGGATGAGCTCTTCACGATCGATACACATCTTCATAGAGTTAACGATATTTCCAAAGTGTTCAATATTCCAGCTCACAACTTGTCAGTGGTTCCCCTTTTGACTCAGTATGTTAAACAGAACTTCACATTAGATAAACCTATCGTTATAGCGCCCGATGAGGAGGCAGAACAATGGGCTAAGATTTCATCCGAAATTCTGAACTGCGAATACGATACGCTTGAAAAGGTTCGACTGGGGCCTGATAAAGTTGAGATAAAGACGAGGCTCCGAAGCGTCAAAGATCGTAATGTCGTGGTCATCGATGATATCATCAGCACGGGAGGCACTATGGTTGAAACGATTAAGGTCCTTCAAAACTACGGAGCAAACAGAGTAATCGTAATGTGCGCTCATCCCTTGCTCATCGGAGACTCCCACGCAAGGATCTTGGATGCAGGTGCTGAAGTCATTATAGGATCAGATACGGTCCCAAGCCCTGTCGGTTTAGTCAGCGCTGCACCTATTATAGCAGATGCGATAAGGAAATTTTTATAATACCCCCTATTTCTGAAAGATGGTTTTACTTTCGTACCCTAAGAATCATTCGTCAAAGGAAAGTTCATTATTCCGAAACTGGACAATGTATTCAGCCAACCTATAATAAAAGGCATAGGAAGTTCTTATTAGAGCGGATGTTTTTCTAAGTGTTCTTTTTGGAATAAGAGTAGGTTTATAAATATGCTCCTGACATTATAATTAAAGGAAGGTATCGGTGGTAGGCTATGCTGAACCATTGGTTGTAGGGATAGCTAAAGTTCTAAAGGAGAAGGGATATCAGATTACAGATTCTTTTGGCAAAAAAATAGAGGAACCTCGGGGTGATATTATAGGTATTTTGAAGATATTGCCACCTGTAAAAGGATTTTTTGGGAAGAAGGAGCAAGCGCCCATCTTTTTGGGTAAGATATCAACGAAAGACTTCTATTCGGGTTCGACATCAAAATGGATCTTTGAAGTCTATGGGAAGGAGAACCTGGCTGAAGCCGAAGAGATCAAAAAGTCTTTGATATTAAGGTACGAAAAGGTTGAGATAAGGATCGAATCAAAATAATCGCAGAGATAGCTGGAGATAAAATAAAGGACTAGGGCGAATCGTAATATAGATGCTGTAATAATTAATTTTGCCGTTTAGTCGGAAAAGGGGTAATTTTAAAGGTCGACTAAATTGGTTATTCTCTTTTGTACGGTTTACCATTTTCTTTAGGAAATCTCTTTTTTCCGATAGCTAATGCTACAATAATGTGTGTAGTTATATATGGAATCATATTGCCTAAGTAAAAATGAAAGGTTCTGTATACATTGTATATGGAATTCTTCGACATGTTCTGCCAAACTGCTAGAAGATGTGGAGAAAGTATTCGACTGAATGTGCATTGATTTTTGAAGTATAAGAATTAATATCAGTTGATGGAGACATATGACAGGTGATTAAAATACCACTAGTTCAAATTAGTATGTGGGCGGGAAGAACCGCGGCCCAGAAAAAGAGGATAATAGAAGAAGTGACAAAGGCGCTCTGTAAAACCTTAGACCTAAAACCGGATGCTGTCACAGTAATAATATACGATGTTGAAAAGATTAATTGGGGTAAAGAAGGAGAACCTTGCGCGGAAACGAAGTAGAAACCTCCAAATGTCTGGAAATCGGGATACCCTTTATCTCACCGAATGAAATTAAAACATCTTTTATTTAGGTTTTGGCCACCGTTTTGCTTCTCTACAGCTAATACTGTTAATTATTATTTATCTTTTAACGCCTTAACCGCCTCAGCAGCCCAATGGGGGTTTTTAATAAGTCCCCTTCCTATTGCTACGAGGTCTACTGTCCCATCTTCTACTAGCTTATTGGCATACTTCGCGTCCTTAATGTTCCCAACTCCGATGACAGGAACCTTAACTGCACCTTTGATCCTATGAGCTTGTGGGATAAAGTATCCTTGAACATTTTGTAATTCCGGAGGACTGCTGCCACAAAGGCCTCCTGAAACGTCAATTATGTCAACACCTGATTGCTCTAGTCTCTTAGCCAATTCGACAGAATCCTCTATTTTTGCGCCGTCTGGGTTAAGGTCTTCAGCACCTATTCGATAGAGTATCAGTTTTTTGCCAGCCTTCTCCTTAACTCTTTCAACTACTTCTATCGGAAACCTCATCCTATTCTCAAGGGACCCCCCATATTTGTCGTTTCGTCTGTTACTTAGAGGTGAAAAGAACTGGTTCACCAAGAAGCCGTGTGCACCGTGAACCTCAACACCATCAAACCCTGATTTAACCGCTCTCTCTGCGGCCTCCGCAAAACTGTCAAGCAGCGGTTCAATTTCACTAACTTTGAGTTGTCGTGCGCATTGGATAGCTGAGGGAGCAACTGGTTGAAGTCCTCCCGAACCAACGTAAGCTTTTGCACCGGAATGCATTATCTGTAAAATAGCCGGTGTACCCTTTCCGTGTATGGCTTCTAAAAGTCTACGTAAACCTGAGACTAAACTTTCATCGAATATTCCCAACTGTTTTTCGCTTAAATTGGCACCCTTAGACACATATGAAGCTTCAACTATCAGGAGACCTAGCATTTCAGCGCGTCTGCTGTAGTGCTCAACCAGCCGGTCGGTCACGTTTCCGTATGAAGTAGCTAGATTGGTAAGCATAGGGGGCATGACAATACGATTTGGGAGAATATATTCCCCAACTTCAAGGGGATCAAGTAGACCCACCATCAAACACATCCTCCAATAGACGGGAGTAACGTCATCCAATTTAAGGTTTTAAAGTCTAGATCAGATGATAGCAACTCGACTTCTACTTTAGCATAAAAAAGTGTATCTAACAGGTTATGTCATCTGGTAAAGCTCTAATCGTAATACTTGTAGTAGCTTAAAGAGATGGTCTTAAGAATAGAATCTATGTTCTTGAGATCTTGACTGCTCAGGTTCCAGCCACAAGCGTTCGCGTTTTCTACGGCTTGATCTGGATTCTTTGCACCCGGAATAGGAACAACGTTTTTTTCCTTCATAAGCCAGTTTAAAGCCACCTGTCCCATTGTTTTTCCCTTGGAATCCGCTATCCCTTTGAGAACCTTAAGCAGTTTCGATATTTCTTTAAGGTTATGATCGTAGAACAGCCTATTATCCGATCTCGCAGAATCTTTAGGTTTATTGTTTACATCATATTTTCCTGTCAGGATGCCCTGCGCTAGAGGGCTCCACGCTATGACTGTCATTTTTTCCCTTTTACAGTATTTTAGAACTTCCTGCTCTATTTCTCTCTGAATCATATTGTATCTTAGTTGATTAGAAACAATGTCTGTGGTAGAAAGATAGCCTCGGGCTTCTTTTAAGTCCCTTACAGCAAAGTTGCTTACTCCTATAGCTCTGATCTTTCCTTCTTTGAAAAGCTTCTCTAAAGCGCCCATGGTCTCTTTTAATGGAATTTGCTCCCAAGGGTCAGGCCAGTGAACCTGATACAGGTCTATTTCTTTCACATCTAGTCTTTTAAGACTTTTTTCAGCGGCTCTCAAAACGTCATCGTATCGACAATGCACTCCATGAACCTTTGTAGCGATGACAAGATTGTCACGCCCTATTTCCTTTGCCACTCTACCAACTATTTCCTCAGAATGTCCATCAGCATAGGACTCAGCAGTATCGATTAGGTTGATACCAAGCTCATACGATTTCTTCATAGCTTTCATAAGGTCTTCTTCGGTGAAGTCTTGACCCCATTGTTTTACGTTTGCTTGCCAAGCACCTAAACCTATCCTAGAAATTTTTATTCCACTCTTACCCAAATTAATGTATTCCACTCTTGTTCTAAATCAAATTATTTTTCATGTTTAAAATCTTTTTGTTTAATCGAATTTTTTAGAGATAGATGCGACAAATAACGTGATAATTCTATTAGATGTTTGCTTGCTAGAAATATTCTTTACATGATAATACGAATTAAATTAAATGGAGCTTGATATTGTGGATCCGGTTTCCTATCGGGTCCTATCCTCAGATTTGTGTTCATATCCTTCAACTTCATGTCCTTCTGATCCCTTTATGAAATTATACAATTTATTGGAATATAACGTGAAATCGAGCATAGCTTCTACATATTCTCTAGCAGCATCAATATCATCTTCTTTATAGTTCTTCAGAGATACTGTATGTGTCAACTTTTTTTGCAGCTCTTCTTTTATAGAGTTTGAAAGCAGTTCTATTAGCTCTTTTGCATTTTCTTGTTCTATAGCTTTTTCGGCTTTAGGTATAACTGGACCTTCATCGAGTCCTGCAGGTTTCAATCCCGTATAGGGTGCTCCTTCCCCCTTCCTGTGCAATCGCACGGCGGTCTCGAAGAACCAATAGTCCGCAAGCTCCTCGGCTTCCTTGCTCAATGTTCCCACATACAAAGTTCGTGTAAAGGCCCTTTCCAATTCTTCCTCAGCTTTTTTTGGAACCCAAGGAAGAATAAAACTAATATTTCCTGTTTCCAACGCCTTTTTGGCCGCTTTGATAACAGGCCCATCCATTGTATCGCAGTGTGGAGGCATATCTTCACTTTAAGAGGATGCGTTCTTTGCCATTTTAAATATTTTTTCGATTAAAATCTAATAGATATCAAAAACCTTATCAAGCTGGTTCACAGCGTTTTTATCCGAGGAAGGTGCGTTTCCTTGGAAAAACGATATAGAGCCTTAAATAAGTTTAATGCTTTACATTGGATGTTCCTGTTACTTTTTCTTTTATTGTTGGTCAACTGCTTCGCAGGTGCCCATACTGTCTCAGCTGATTCCCCTCCAGGCTCTGTCGTAATAATAAATTTTGATGTTGCCGTTGACCCGGGCTCATCTGCTTTCGTCCAGGGAGCTATTAATTACGCCTTAAGCCAGAAGGCCTCGGCAATAGTTATTGTGATGAATACTCCAGGTGGGCTTCTCAGCGACATGATCAACATAATTTCTTATATAACGGAGGCTAACCAATCAGGAATACCGGTCTACACCTACGTCGTACCAAATGGCCTAGCAGCGTCCGCTGGTAGCTATATAGCGATGGCTACAAACAAGATTTTGATGGGTCCAGGTTCCCTGATCGGTCCCAGCACGCCTGAAGTGATAGGAGGCACTGCCTTGGAGCAGAATCACACCCAGGCCGCGATGCTGCAACTCTTGGTCAGCCTGGCTCAGGAATGGGGAAGGAACACAACCGCAGCTTACAACATGGTACAATATGACCAGGCGTTCTCAGCTGACCAAGCGTTCAGTTATCATGTGAGTAACGGATTTGCAGGCTCATTAAGCGAAGCGATCAGCATATTTGGACTTTCAGGAAGCCCACAGGTCACCTTTAATGAGAATGTGTATCAACAATTCCTCAGTGCCCTGAGTGACTCGACACTCGACGGCATACTGATTCTGCTTGGGATAGTCGCTATTGTTTTAGACGTCTACCATCCCACCATACTTCTCAGTATAGTTGGCGGTGTGGCGATTATAGCCGGTCTCATTGGAGGCGAGGTAATAGATGCTTCAGTACTCGGCTATGTCGTCTTAGCAGCTGCCGCCGTCCTAATTATCCTCGAATTGAAGCTTGGCCATGGTTTCGCGCTTATGGGGGGCGTAGTACTTGGAGCGTTAGGCATAATATTGCTGACATACGGAATACCCTATTCACCCTCACCTATTACTTCAGTAACGGGACTAGAAATCTTTATGGTAATAGTTATCGGCATAGTCGCAGGTCTCTACTCCAGGTGGGTGATAGGGCCTTTAAGGCGCGGAGGTAAGCTGACAGGACCGGAGTCGGTTGTGGGAAAGATTGGTGTCGCGATAACAGATCTAAACCCCGAAGGTGATGTAAGAGTAGAAGGTATAATCTGGAAAGCGAAGTCAATTTCAGGAGACGTTTTAAAGGGCGAATCCGTAAGGATAAAGTCAATAGAAAAGCTCAAGCTCATCGTTGAGAAAACTTGATCGACTAGATATCCAGTAAACATCGGATTGGAAGAGAAAAGATTAATAGGAGGTTCTAATTACACATTTTTAAGGTGAAAGTTGATGGATGTAGCTACTCTTTCTATCCTAGTAATAATAATTCTGATAGTTATAGCAATATTTCTCAGCGGGATCAAGATACTCAAAGAATGGGAGAGGGCTCCTCTTCTTACACTGGGTCGATACAGAGGTCTCAAAGGTCCTGGTGTAATATATGTTCCACCGTTTATATCAAGGGTACCATTTGTCATATCGACCAGGCTACAGGTGGTTTCGTTTAAGACTGAACAGACTTTGACAAAGGACAACGTGCCAGTAGTAGTTGACTCCGTTATGTACTTCCAACCTGTTGACCTACAAAAGGTCGTTTTGGGTGCAGAGGATTTTAATTATGCGACGCAATTAGCCGCCCAGACAACACTCAGAGAGGTCATTGGTCAGGCTTCATTCGATGAGTTGCTAACTGAAAGGGAAAAGGTTGGTGCTATCGCTAGAGGAATTATAGATTCGAAGACGGAGGCTTGGGGAATAAAAGTTACTGCAGTCGAAATTAGAGACGTCGGATTACCGCAGGCTCTACAGGATGCCATGTCAAGACAAGCTCAAGCTGAAAGGGAAAGGAGGTCTAGAGTGATATTGGCTATGGCGGAATACGAAGTGGCACAGAAGATGGTGGATGCCGCGAACCTGTACAAGGGACAAGATATAGCCTTCCAATTAAAGTGGATGAACATAATCTATGAGCTTGGATTGCAGGGAAAGAATACGATAATACTGATGCCAGCTAATATGCCAATAGCCGGTTCAACAGCTGCTTCAACAGCTGCTTCAACAACCAGTTCAACAGCCGGTTCAACAGACGGTACAACAACCAGTATGCCTGTATATGGACTCTACGGAATCAAAGACCTTGCAAATATGGCAAAGGAAGCAACCAAGAAAGCAGAAAAAGAATAAATTCAAGATAGGAGCACAGGGTTAAAAGAAAATATCTCATTATAAGACATCTCGTGATCACTCAATAGAAAGAATTAAAACACACATGTAGGTATCTACTAATATCCAGAACAGAAGATATTAAGAGACAAAGAACTTGGACACTTTAAGAGACTACAAGAAAAAAAATTCTGTGTTTAAAATATGATAGTAGTTTCGAAAATCTAGGATGCTCTTACTTCGAGTTCCTTTCTCTAATTTACATAGTCATATAGTTATTCATTATACTTTTTATTAGGAACGTTCCCTCTAAGTTGCTCGAAGAATCTTTCTTTATTTGCCCTATCTTTTTCTCCAATGAAGGGCATTAGGCTAAAGATAGTTATGAGATTTTTGTAATGGTTTTTATGAAGTATTTGTGGAGTCTTGTGTCGTTTGTGAGTTCGGGGTGGAAGGCTATGCCTATGATGTTGTGTTGTTGTGCGGCGACTATGGTTTCTTTGAGTTTGCATAGGGTTTCAACTTCTGGTCCAGTCTCCCGTATTGCGGGGGATCTGATGAATATTCCTCTAAACGTTTTTTTACCGAGAGCCGGAATCTCTAAGTCAACCTCAAAGGATTCCTTTTGTCTGCCGAAGGCGTTCCGTTCAACCACTACATCCATAACGCCTAGAATTGGCTGCTTAACGTCAGCCACTACCCGGTCAGAAGTTTTTTTGGCAAGCATGATGAAGCCTGCGCATGTTCCAAGCACAGGCATGCCGGCGTATATCCTTTCCTTAACGGCTTTCAGTGCTTTGTTGTAGTCTGCTAATCTTCCTATAACTGTGCTTTCGCCGCCCGGTATTATAAGTCCATCTAAGTTTTCTATGTCTTTCTCGGTCTTGGCCCAGATAACTGCACCGTCCAATCTCATCTGGTCTAGAGTAATTTTCGTTATAGCTACATGTTCCTCTATATCGCCCTGAAGGCCGAAGACACCTATGGTTAAATGTTTCAATCTGTCCCCCTTTCCTGCATCTTCAGTTCCAAGTTCTCTACGTCGAAGCCCAGCATGGACTTTCTCTCATCAATCATCTTCTGCGCCTCAGTCACGATTGAGGGGTCGTTATAGAAGGTTGTGGCTAAAACAATGGCTCTTGCTCTCTCGGCAGGATCTTCTGACTTGAAGATGCCAGAGCCTACGAAGACTCCATCGCACTTGAGAGTCATCATAAGAGCAGCGTCAGCCGATGTCGCTATGCCTCCTGCTGCAAAGTTCACAACAGGTAGTCTACCCAACCTTCCTGTTTCTACTACTATCTCGTATGAGACGCCGAGCTCCCTAGCGATTCCGATTAGCTCCTGCTCGTCCCCGTCTTCGTAGATGGCTCTAACGCGCCTTATCTCTTCATTTACGATACGGATGTGCTTAACAGCTTCAGCAACGTTCCCGGTGCCTGGTTCACCCTTGGTCCTTATCATGGCGGCTCCCTCCTCAATCCTCCTCAAGGCTTCTCCGAGGTTTCTAGCTCCATCAACAAACGGTGTGGTGAAATCCCACTTCCATATATGCCTCTTTTCATCGGTCGGCGTGAGAACTTCGGATTCGTCGATCATGTCAACCCCCGATTCTTCTAAAACCTTTGCCTCATAAGTGTGTCCGATGCGGCATTTCGCCATAACAGGAATTGTAACATGATCTAATATAGACTGGATGACTTCTATGCTGGCAGTTCGGGCGACGCCTCCAGCCTTCCTAACATCGTATGGGAGCTTGTCCAGAACCATCACAGCAACAGCTCCGGCATCCTCAGCTATCCGAGCCTGCTCCACATTAGTGACATCCATAATGACGCCGTGCTTCAACATGTGAGCGAAACCACGCTTCACCAAAGTTGTTCCACGGGTTACCTCAACACCCTCTAACCTTTCAGCCATCAAACCCTTAGCGTTCGAAACCGAGCTAACAAGCGATATCAATTTTAACCCCTCAGTGATATAATTAACTTATAACTTAAATATAGCGCTTTATCAAAGTATGTTCGATTTAAAGTGCATCCGGAATTTTTTAGTGTTCAACTTTATATAGTCATTTGATTTCTCTTGCTACGAATTCTTTAACGACATCTGACGCCTTCTGGGTTAAAGGGGGACCGTGACCAGGTAGCAGGACAGAGTATTCAAGTTCAGACACCTTCTTGAGGGAAACTTTTAGCATATCCATATCCAAGTTAACGAACTTTGGAGGAAGCTCAAGCATCTTATTATTGTTTACCCTAACCAAATCACCTGCAAAAATAGCTTTACCTGTTATGTATAGACAAATGCTGCCCTCAGTGTGACCAGGTGTATGTAATACTGTCATATTGCCCACTTTATCTAAATTCTTAAGAGTCACGTCTGGTTTTACAGGGGTGAACTTTATCATGATGCCGGCAACTTTCATGACTACGCCAAAGAAGCCCTTTACCTTCTTCAGTTCCTTTTCCTCAGAAAGTCTGGGCGCGTCAGCTTCATGAATCATCACCTTGGCGTTAGTCATTTCTTTCAACTTTGCAGCACTGCCTGAATGATCAATATCAGAATGGGTCAACACTATGTTCTTTACCTGTGAAGGATCCATTCCAATTCTTTTAATATAATCAATGATTTTACTTTCATTTCCTGGCATGCCCGTGTCGACAACGGTCAATGTCTCTTCATCTATGACTAAGTATACGTTCGCTCCCCTTAACCCAGGTATATTGTGAATTCCCTCTACAATTTCCAATGTTGTTATCAGCCAATATTCTTTTTATTAGAGCGCTTAAGAGGTTTGCTATATTTTGGTAGCTGCCTGTAAGGTTCGTTTTTCGTGGAATTGTGAAACCTCTGCCTTCAAAGGTAAACTTTAAGTTGTAATAGCTAAATAGGGGACGCGAGAAATTATGCCCTATTGCACCAAATGTGGTAAACTGATTCCGGACGAAGCAACATTCTGTCCAAACTGTGGAGCCCCCGTACCTGGGAAGGTTTCAGCTATTCCGACCCCACCTCCTTCAACCCCACCACTAAATACACCGATCAGCGGCATTGATGCGATAGTTAAAAACCAGCAGGCGCAAAACTACTGGATACGGAGACTCGTGGCCCTAGTCATAGATGCGGTTGTAATAGCCATTATTGTGGGAGTAGCAGCATTAATCATTTTCATACCCTATCTTATTTCCCAGATTGCGGCAGGACAGTTCTTTACAACCCTTTCAGCTTGGTTTAACTTCTTTTCTTTTCCGCTGATTGTAGGCATAGGGTTGATTCTGTACTTCCCCCTTTCAGAAATAACATGGGGTGCGACACTTGGAAAATCTATTATGGGCTTGAAAGTGACAAGGTCGAATGGTGAAAGGCCAACATTAGGTCAGGCTTTCATAAGAAACATAAGCAAAATTTACTGGATCCTACTATTATTGGACGTAGTAATAGGACTTGCTACTCAAACCGATTATAAACAAAAATTTAGTGACAGATATGCCGGAACCGTTGTAGTCTCAACGCGATAGTGATGTTGGTGTATCCTACCCTTTTTTACTTGAAATCTTTAACTTTCCGCACTAAAAGTATCGGGTTCCAATGTCAATCATCTTTTTCACCTGCTTAAGATGTGTTTTCGTAGCTTCACACAGGTCGATTCTAAGGCTTTCTCCCTTAACCTTTGAAGATCGAACATTCTCGAACTTAGCAGATAACTCCTCATCCCGCAGAGATAAACGAGCCCACTCTTCGAAATCGCCTCTACTATTGTGAAACTCCAAAGATTTAATGGTAACCTTCTCAAGGGCATCGATCAACCCCATAAGGCTCCAGGCCTTGATTCCTGTGAAACTTTCCTCTCCTGAACTTGTATAAAAGAGGAATGGCTCGTTTGCGGCGATGACATACAGCTTCAACCTGGATTCAAAGTCTAAAGCGGCACTTTGAGCAGTTATGAAAGCGTCCACTGGTGAGTTGTAGGGAGCGAAGTAATTATGCACTTCCCCTGGTGCACCACCTGCCGTGAACATATAGTATAGGTGATCGCTTGCGAGCAGGTATCTCCAGATTCTTAGAAACTCCTTATCCTTCGATTCCTTCGCGATAGGCTCGAGTTCTCTCGTTTCAGTATAGTATGCCCATTGCATCGTGTTCCCAAGCCAACCGCTTGTGTCCCTCTCAAGGTCAGCCCAAGAGACTGTCTCACCAAGCTCGGGCACGTCGATCTCCCCTAACGTATCATACTCGCTGACAACCTCTGAGGGTGTTGCCATCTGAAGGTTTTCCCATTTGAGTATTTCCTTTGGCAGATACTTTAAAAATTCATGTATCCCGGTTTCGGGCCAATGATGTTCTCCGAAAGTCTCGTAGTCTGGGAAGATGTTGACGTACTGTCCTGGAGTCCCCGCGAGCCATGAAGCGTACTTGTCGGCCGTAAGCGGCCACTCGCTCCAACTCCTATTAGAAAACCTGAAGCCTATGTCATCCGTAAGCTTGTAGTTCCTTAAGAGGACCTTAATCTTCTCACAACCTTTTGCCTTATACAGGTGGTTGGGCAGCTTACCCTTCAGAATTCTTTCAACTCCTTCGGTAAATATCCCTATGTAGCCCATTTTTTCTACGGCCTTTGCTACCGCGTTGTTATACAGGAGTTCCGTGTTTTCGAAAGTCAAAGGCTCAAAGTTGAGAAGGTCTTTCATTGCTTGTCTGTGAATTTTAACTTCTTCAACGAATTCGTCTCTGATCGGGTACAATCCGGATAGAGAGTGGTAATATGTCTGGTCTAGGAATTCGACGCATTTGGTTTCGCTTAACTGTCTAAACGAATCCAGCAGGTCTGGTGCATACATTTCGCACTGTTCAATAAAGAGCCCGGATATGCTGAATGAAACTTTAACCTTTTTCTTTTCTCCCTTAAATTCGTCGATGAGCTGGAGTAAGATGGCGTTTGATGGGAAGTAACACTTTCTACAAGCCCTTTCGAAAATCTCTCTATCTAAAGCTCTGTCAAAATAGAAATCATAAAATTCTTTCTTGCTCAGGCGTCGGAACATATTGTGATCCCAGAAAAAATTCTTCTTTAGCCTAATGGGCTGGTGAACTTCAAATACGAAAACTATGTCAGTCAATTTCCAAGGCACTACTTTTACTCGACGATAAACCTTAGGGCTTCTTAAGTTTTTTCAGAAAAAAGTTCACCTGCACAGTCTTTAATATGATATAACTATACTCTAAACATGAACCCTGCTTCTAACTCCGTGCAGTCCCATCTTCTAAAGATAGAACCGCTTCTTTGTAGGTTCTATAAATTGCTCTAGCGGCTTCAGCTATCTTCTTCTTTTCTTCGTAATATAGGGGTTCGTAGAGAGGAGTTCCAATAGACCATCCTACAGAAGTCGGTATGCTAACAAAAACTGGTTCTGGCAGTTCTTCAAATCTAAAAGGTGTTGCGATCGGGAAGATTTCACGTGTATCTTTTATCATCGCTCTAACTATGTCCCTGAACGAAGCTGCTGGCCCGTATTCTGTTCCACCTATTTCGTCTATTATGAACCTTGAAACTTCATTAACCCTAGATTCTATAATTTTTTTGTCGACGGTCCTACCTTTGGATGTGGCGTAAACCTCAGCAGGGAAATCGAAGGCTTTCGCTGTCGACCAAAGAATAGCCGCCATATCGCCGTGTTCTCCTCCGACCCATCCTCGAACCTTTGAAGCTGGAACCTCGAGCGACTTCGCAAGCTCAGACCTAAACCTCAGCGATTCTAGATATGTTCCGGTGCTTATTACAACATCAGCTTTAGAATATTTCTTGCAGATCATAGCCATTGAGTCGACCGGGTTCGTGATCACGACATATTTTGCTCTCCTATTTCTCGGAGCTGTAGCTTCAGAAACTTGCTTCACTACTTCCGCATTTTCTTTAGCAAGATCTCGCCTATCCATATTCACTCCTGGAACCCTCGGCTTACCCGCTGAAACCAGTATGATATCCGCATCGTAAACGTCTTCATCCTTCTCGCAGGAGTTTATATTAACGTCGAGCCCCAAGCTGACAACTACGTGCCTAAGTTCCTCCGCAAAAGCAGATGCTAACCCGGGCTTAGTATCGCACACCGTCATTGTTCCCGCAAGCCCAGCACACAGAATAGTGTAGGCAGTAGGGCGGCCAACTCGCCCGGTGCCGATTTGGGCGACGTGTAAATCATCTAGTCTTAGATATCCCATTGTATCTCTCATAATATGTCCGGTAATAAAATCTTTTGTAAAATTATTTTCTTAATCTGAGAGCGAATGAAACGCATCTCATGAAATATTTTGACAGAATATATATATATACCGACATCTTTAAGGCATTTGGATAAATTGACAGACCTAAGCGACGTTAAAAAGAAAATTCTGGAAACGGTGTGGGAGAGCAAATACCCTCTTAATTCAAAACAGATATCTGATAAAACAGGTATGCAACCTCTTACATTGAAGGACCATCTTCAAGCCCTCAGACAAGAAGAGTTGGTTTCTGTGATAGGAGGAAACTACACTATAACCGCAAAAGGAAAAGAGAAGCTGGGGTTCACTATTATCGACCAGATGAAGGCGGAAAAGATACTTAGCCAGCTGCCTTTGGAGAACGCTTTCTTTTTCTACGCCGAAGTAGACCAGCCGTTGGGGATACGCTCAGACAGCTTAAGTGATTTCTGCGATAAACTTCAGTCAATCGAAATTAGATCGATCGAATTTCATACTGCTCAAGGACACATAGAATCATGGATAACATTTCTAGGCGATGTTGAACTTGCAAAAAAGCTCAAACTGCTTAAAGAGAAAAACTTAAAGGCAGAACCGCTAAGGGAAACTCTCTATCAAACGATAAAAGCAAGGCTAAATGAACTGCAGAAGATCAAATCACAATAAGAAACTAACTACTAAAAATTATTTAGTTTCTATTCTACAGCATAATTCCCGTATATTGGGGCAGACATAGGATTCGTGTAATGCGCCTTCTTGTAGTCTCTTTTGTCTCCTATCTTTCTGATTTGGCCACAGATGGCGTCCTCGGTATCGACAACTACTGTTTCTCCATCCTCAACCTCAAGATTGGGGTTGTTGAATGGACCTAAGGTGAAGCAGTATTCATTTTGAATTTCATTTGTAAGCCTCTTCATAAACAACTAAATGAAAAATTCGTTAATGAGACTTTTGCTTAATGGATTCTGTTAACTTTGTTGCACGTCGGCTTGGAAATCAAAAATATTTAAACAATTCATTAAATTTCACTATTAATAGAATTAATCATCTATCATTAAGAGACTGCGAGCACTACTATATCAGGAGATGGCGTCGAGAGTGAAGGTAATTACACCTGTTTCCCATGCCACTACTTTGACATTTCCTGTCTGGACCATATTATTCTGGTCATCAAATACAGCGACGGTGTAGTTTCCCGGTTCTACGTCATACCAGAAGAACTGCCCCATACTATCCGTGAGCCTCTGAGTCTGTTGATAGGGTGATGTACCATTGATTATCTGCACCTTGACGTTAGCTACTCGATTCCCCTCCTGGTCCCTGATCTCACCGAAGATAGTGCCCTTTCCGGGCGTTATGTAGACGCTACCATTTATCTGTGCTTCGTATACCAAGTTGAAGACATTTCTAACTATCTGATTGACGTTCTGTGGCAGACACTGCTCCATCGTCTCGGACAGCGTTATCGCCTTCTCATTGGTGCCTACGGTGACGTTTATCTGCGTGATACCTGCATCATAGATTCCAGTACACGAGGTGCTCATAACCTTGGAGGAGAAGAATCCGTTGGATATGACCAGCTTGGTCAGATTCTCAAGCCTAGCTCTTGGGATACTGTACGTGTAGATTCTGGTGACGTTCCCTCCATGGTTCTTGTAGAATATGAGGACTGTGCCGTTGTTGAACATCCTTGAATCTATTTTTTCCATGTTCGGTGACCTGAGCCCATTATACGAGTCAGTCGAGATGTAGATGTATGTTGAAGCCTTAACTTCTATCTCTGTTTCGGTTTGACTTTTCCCAAGGGTTGTGACATAGTACGATAAGGATGCGCCTAAGACTATCGTAATCACTGTGAACAACATGATTACGATATTTCTATTTATCAGTCTAAATCAGCCTGCCTTATTATTGATTGTTATGAAATACGTTCCTGATTGCAGTGGTGAGCTGAAGTTTAGGGTGATAATTTGGGAGGCACCCGGTGCTATGATAATTGGCAGGCTTGGGTTTGATACACCTCCGTTAACGCTTGATAAGGGGTTTCCGTTCACTAATATGTCTGTTAAGGTTTCATCTACGTATCCATAATTTATAGCAGTTACCGTTATCTGAGTTGCGTTGATGGCGTATGCATCTGTTATTCCAATTTGTTCTATTACTGTTGTTGTCGTTGTTAAGATATGACCCATAGTTATAGCCGCTGTCGCCGCTGTTTCAGTCATAGTGAACGTAATCGTGGTCCCAACTGGCGGAGTGACAGTCTCAATTGGTGAAGAGGTAGTAATCATTGTCGTCGGCGAAGACTCAGTAACAGACGTAGTACCAAATGGTACAGTAGCAGTTCCAGGTGTCGTCGTTGGAATCCCAGATGCAGTGTAATTTGTGGAGGCGGCCATAGCTGTTGTCGTAAATTCGGTTGATTTGGAAGTGGATGGGATCGCTCCTTGTGTGGGCTGTAGTGGGAAAAGGTAGCTCGCTCCACCAGCAAGAACTAACGCTACTATGACAGCTATCAAAGATCCAGCAACAATCTGCTTCCTATATTCCGACATATATTTTCTACACCTTTAGGTAGAGAAGGCCATAGATATAGTACTAATTTTAGAATAGTAGAAATTGGCGTCATTCTAATTTTAGAGTAGGATAAGGCTTAAATTGACCCTTGAAGGCAGAATTTCTACAAATGTTGGAACAAATGGTTAGGTTAACCTAAAGCACAGCCGCAGATCACAATCCTTATACCGTTCGAGAAGGGGGTGCAGAAACATGAACGACTATAGGTGGAGACGCCCAGGGTACTTCGTGGGCTTGGCTATAATCGCGTTTATTATCCTAATCGGAATTTCATTCGCGATTTTTTGGTTCTTCTCCCGCCACATGATACCAGGCGGTTACTACCGATACTATCCATTCTTCCCATTCGGCTTTGGCTGGATCTGGATTCTGCTCTGGATACTCCTCATATTCGCGGTGATGAGATGGATTTTCTTGCCGTGGGGATGGGCGTCCAGGAGAAGGCTCCGGAGAGGGGACGAAGCGATCAACATACTCAGAGAGAGGTACGCGCGTGGGGAGATAACGAAGGAACAATTCGAACAGATGATGCACGACCTCGAGCAAAACAGCTAAGGTTTCGAAGTTCACGGATTTATCTCCAGTAAACGATCTGATGTTTACAGATGTTTGCAGATGTCAAGGAAATTTACTAGGAATAAGAAATCAAACTCAATATTCCTATGGGAAACAGTAGAAATAAATACGGGGAAGATAAGACTGCCAGAGAAATTGAAAAGCTTAAATTTAATCTTAAACTAATTTACCGTTTAACCCGGCTTACAAATCCGAACTCCTAATGATGAAGCGGACCAAAGGGTAAGCGTATTTAATAAGATATTTAATGTCTGAAGTCCGATCTTCTTTTTTTCTGAATGTTCTGCTACTCCTACTTCAGGTCGAGTTTTTCGTTCCTTTCCAAACGCGCTATGATTTCAGTAAGTCGCTTCTGTCTGGTCTCTTCTCTTTTCGCGCTTATTAACCATGCAATGTATTGTCGCTTATGGGATTTGGCCAGCTTGTTGAAATTTTTGAAGGCTAATTCGTTCGCTGCCAAAGCTTCCTTCATATATTGTGGTGGTTTGAGCTCTCTTGGTAGAGTTGGAGCTGTGGACCATTCACTATTCTTCTTTGATTCTGCTATTACAGCAAATCCTGACTCTGTCATTCTTCCTTCATTTATCATTTTTTCTGCACGTTTTATATTAGACCCAGACCATCTGCTTTTTGACTTGCGGGGTGTAAATTTGCGAGCATACCTTTTTTCATCTATTTTCTTTATTATGCTGTCCACCCAACCGTAACACAATGCCTCCTCAACTGAGGCCTCGTAAGATATATTGGGTTTGTTGGCATCCTTTTTGTAGAAAATCAGCCATACCCCTTTTTTGGCATAATGGTTTTTGTCCAACCACTTGTGCCAGTCTTTCCTACTTAACATGTGTAGTTCTTCAACTTTGCTCATTTTAGCTTAACCAGCTCGGAGCTACGATCCGTCTCCTATTTGATTCTGAAAAGGTACGATAAATAGATTAAACTCCATAAGCTTCATTCTTTTTCTATTCATCATTAAAAATCTTGGAAACTTATTGCTTGCAATAGCATAAAAGAATTAGAAATGGCGATGGTACTAGTTTTACTTGGCTAATGTTCCCATTGGATCCCAAGATGGGAGGACAATAGGTTCGGTGTCTAAAACTTTTAAGAGCTCTGGAGAGAGGTATTCTTTTCTAACGGTTATTTCGTACAGGTATTCGTCGAACCATTCATCCATCATATACATAAAACCTCTGTCCCCAATCTTAGCCCCCCAGCTGTTTTCAACTCGCCATTTTTTCGGTTTACCTTTCTCATCTAGGTCCACGCCTGTTAAGACCATGGCGTGAGTCATCTCGCTGTTCCTGTAGTCTAATCTTCCAGCTTTATCAAGTTTGAAATCCGTTCCGAAGACGAGTTTATAATCGTATACGTTCAAATCCATTGCGCCCATCTCTGTTTCAAGCATCTGGCCTACGTCACAGCCGAACCAAACCGCATGGTTGTCCTTTATCATGTCTACGGCCGCTTTCTTCAATGTCCTTATGTCAACATTTAAATAACGTACCTGTCGTCCACCGATGACGTTACCGAGATACTGCACCGTGTAGAGTTTATTATAGGGCTTGTCCTTGGTTGGGGCGTTTATTAGGCAGACTAGATCATTCAGGTCGACATCCACATATTTCTTGTAGAACTCTTTTGGTGTTATGTAACCATGCCTGTGGAATATGTTGCCCTTGTCCCGCCACTCCCAGTAGAAGCTTGTCGGAGGTTTCCCTAAGTGAATGGCGAGCATCTTATAGAACTCTTCGAGCATCGCTCCTTTTGACTTGCGCAGTTCCTGTGCAGAAGAACCCTGTGAATGCAGGTCTCTGAGCGTTTTCGCATATTCCCTTAGCTTGGCCACAAGCAGGGTGTTCATGGGATCAGAGTTGCTGCTACTGTCTGTCTCCGGCATAAAAGACTTCGGCACCACGCCGTACTTTTCAACGAGATTCACAAACATGTCCCACTGCCCGCCATCGGAAAGTGGGTCAGAGAGAAGCGCCAGCACCAACCTGCTATCCAATCGCTCATCCCTGGTCTCGATGATGTTCTCAAGAAAGAAGTTCGCCTTCTCCAGTTTATCCCAGAACATCTGGTAGGCCTCCGAGAGTTCAAAAGTCCCAACGTTCAACTTCTTCATAGCCTCTAGGCAAAGAGAACTAAGCCCGGAGAATAGCCAACACCGCCCTGAGCGCTCCTGATTAGTAGCCTCCGGCGACTCAATAAGATTACTAAACGTATAGTTAATTCGGTCAACTTCCTTCCGGCTCAAAGCCACAGCAGCTATACCATTCTCAGTCACCGCGTTCAACGCAAGAAGGTTCTTAGGGTCCCTATCAAAAGATTCTAAGAACCGCTTAACATCCCCATTCTGGATAGTTTTATCCAAGACATTTCCCGACAATTTGTGATACCTTAACTTTTAAAGGTTTGGACTAAAAAAAGGAGAAAGAACAGGATACGCCTGGAAGAAACCAAATCTTAGAAACTTTAAATCACATCTTTGGGTGAAAATTGGAGCTTCGAATTGGCTAAAATAAAATTCGGATTGATTAAAATAAAATCGTTGAAAGCGAAAAGGCTTTTTAACAAGTTACACTAAGATGATATAAATGAAGTTATTAACTTATTTTAAGAAATTTGACCGTGTGCCAGTAGTTCCCATACTGGGGTATCCTGCACTAATACCCTTGAATCAAACTTCATCAATCAGCCTCCTTGAACCAGAAAAGCATGCAAAAGCTGTCGCATACATTGCACAAGAGTATGGAACTGATGCATTACTACCCTTACTCGATCTGACTGTTGAAGCAGAAGCTTTAGGGGTGGAAGTTGGATACAGAGAAATTGACGCCCCAAAGATCAATAAAACGATTGACATAGGGGAAGTACATAAGAGAAAATCAAATGGTAGAATTCCAATTATGGCCCAGACTGTAAGCGTCATTAAAAAAATATCAGGAAACTTGCCTGTTGGATTTTATGTAACAGGACCTTTTACTATCGCAGGCCAAGTAATAGGAATCGCCAATCTCCTAAAGTTCATTCTCACAAACCCTGAAGCACTACCACCGCTTCTAGATACAGTAGTAGAAACCTCCATAGAGTACGCAAAAAAGCTTGAAGATTCAGGAACAGATTTTATAGTCATCGCAGAACCGTCTTCAAGCCTGATATCAGTAAGCCAGTTCAGGGAATTTTCGAAGCCATATCTAGGAAGATTGACCAAAGCTGTAGATGCTGGGATGGTCTTGCACATCTGTGGCAGATCTAGACATCTCCTGACGGATATGGCAGAAACAGGGGCAGCAGGTATCAGTATTGACCAGAACATACCAATGCTAGAGGCTGTTTCTATAGTACCTGGGAACATTTTAGTCTTCGGAAATTATTCACCAGTTAACCTGATGATGGAAGACCCAGAAACAATAAGGATAAACGTCCTGAAAATACTTAGTCCCGTGAAAGATAAGAAGAATGTTGTATCAAGTACGGGATGCGATATACCATCAAAAACGCCATCCGAAAATATCAGGGCGTTCGTGGAAACTTCCAAAAGCATTAGAAGAATTTAGCAGTATGATGTGATGCATACTAATTAAATTAGTATTCTATACGAGCATCCCAATTCAACCAATGTTGTGTTAGCAAGTTCAGGAATGTGAATAAAATGAAGGTAAATCGAGAAAACTAAAGAAGAGATCCTGGGAAGAAGTTGCCTGTAAATGAACTGTAGACTTGCAGAATCGTAATAGATCAAATCTTTTGTTTTAAAGGAGATTCTCCGCAAGATAGACTAACAGGATTATTGTGCACTCACACGTTTTGAAAGTTCTTTCGGACTAGCGGGTCCTGCTTCAGAAAACATCGACCTGAGAAACCGATTAAACGAAGTTGAAAAGGAAGTCGGGGAAATAACTAAGCTAGTGAATGAACTTATCAAACATAAAAGGCCAGAGATCAACTAATTTAAGGTGCTACGACTGCTATAGGATAGTCATTTCCTGAATCCGTGTGGATAGTAATATCGTAAGTGGCGCCAGAACTTAGGGGTGTTGCGAAATTAAGAGCTATTTGTACTGAAGCCCCTGTTGGTAATGTATATGGTAGTGTGGAAACGCTACCGGTGAGAGTTCCTGCGGGAGTAGCTGATGCAAGAGGTATTCCATTCAATAATATATCGGTTATTTCTGCATCAGATGAACCAGTGCTCTGCACTTTTAGTACAATCTGTGTTGTTGAACTGGCATATGCGCTTATCACCAACTTTTCTATGGAAAACTCGTTTGAAGTGGTACTAGTTGAAGTCATTGTTGTAGCATTTGAACTTGTTGAAATGGCAGTTGGTTGAGTATTAAAATAAATAACTAAACCAGCTAAAATAGCAATGACTATAACAAGAATTAGAATTCCTACTATGACATAAACAATTCTCGACATGTGGGAACTCATTCTTTAATTAAATTTAATTTGCTTTTAAATTTTGCCATCACAGATATATGGTCAAAATATTTCTAATAGATTTTTTGGTGATGATAAAATGAATAAAAAAGGCTTGAGGTCAACTAGTTCTAAGGCTTAAATATGTTGATTAATTGTTTTTGTTGGTATGGACGAAGACGATGAATACAGAAGGAGAACTCTGGAATTACTTAGAGATAAATGCGGTTCATCCTTCAAAGAGGAAGACCTCTCGCCTTCGATACGTAATGAAATAGTATTGTTATCTTATAGATTATTTGAGATGGATAATTTTTCTCTAGACCCTAAAACAGAAAACAAAATTGGAGGAAACAAAAGATTACTAAGTTACGTTTGTTATCTTGCCGGCGTAGCTTTCCTTATCTATGGAGTCTTATATCAATTCGGATCTATCATCCCAAATCTTGCCTTAATAATCGTGGGTGCTTTTTTTATACTGCTAGGATATGTGTGGCACCTATTCCGCAAACATGATTTAGAAAAGTTTGTAGCTGATAGTTTAGAGTCTTCAAGAAATACGTGGGATTCTGATCTTAGAAGCCTGTCAAATAAAATCGTCGATGAATTAAATAAATCCCATAATGTAAGACCGCAAATAAAAACGAGGCAATGCCCTAAATGTGGTAAAGATATACCAAACGAGTCACCACACTGCCCCTATTGTGCTATGACAATGCTTTCCGGATTATCCCACAGATCCCCATAGTATTCTTTGTACCTGTGCTAACATTTCTTTTGGCAGATCAAAGAAGCCTATGATCTTTCAACCTACTTTAACAGCTATTGTGAACAGAAAAAAGAAGCTCCTTGGTAATCTTAACTTTTTTATTCCATTACTAATAAATGGTTAAACAAAAAGGCTAGAGATCAACTAACAAAACGTGTTAGCTAAAGGCTTTTAAGGTCAAAAGAAGGAGGAAGGCCTTCTTATTGTACTATATATTTTTCAAGCTCTTTTTTGTTGAGGCTAACTCCAAGGCCTGGCTTGTTCGAAACTTCAATTTGGCCATTCTTTAATGACAAAGGCGAATCAAGTATGGAGTCTCTCCATTGAACATCACCTAACTGGAATTCGAGCACCAGAAAGTTAGGAATGTTAGCGCATACCTGAACGGACGCCATCGTAGCAATGGGGCTGACCATGTTATGTGGCGCAACGGGGATGTAGTAAGTGTCCGCTGCAGCAGCTATCTTCTTAAGCTCAAGGATCCCTCCTGTTCTCGCTACGTCGGGCATTATGATCTGCGCAGCTCCCTCTTCGAAGAGTTCGCGGAACATATAGCGGCTGTCAAGAAGTTCACCTGTGCAAACGGGAATCCTTGTGCTCTGACTGACCTTAGCCATCGCCTGCAGGTTGTTCTGGGGAACAGGGTCCTCTATCCACATCAGGTTATACGGCTCAAGCTTCTGTGCTAGAACTATTGCCGTGTTCGTGTCAAAGGCGCCGTGGCAGTCAATAGCCAACCTTATCTCATCGCCGACTGCTTCCCTGACAGCTTCAACCATCCTCAATGTATGCTTGAGATCTGCAGGGGTTAGGGTCCTGTTTATGTTTTTACCAGAAGGTATGGGCTCGTCAACGTCCATCTTAAGCGATCTAAAGCCCTTCCTAACAGCTTCAGATGCCTTAGCCGCATACTCTTCCTCAACGTACTCTGCTCCCCTGAAGAATCCGTCAACGTAGACTTCAACACTGTCCCTGCATCGTCCACCGAGCAGACTGTAGACGGGGGCGTTCAGTTTCTTTCCTAAGATATCCCAAAGAGCAATTTCTACGCCGCTGATAGCCGGCATAGAAAAACCTTCCCTGAAAAGCTTCTCCCAAAGCACCTCGATCTGTGTAGGATCCCTGTTAAGCAACATCTTCTTGATCACATTCAGACTCTCTAATACTCCACTAGAACGGTATGGCAAAGCTTCTCCAAGGCCGCTCATCCCTTCATCTGTCTCGATTTCTAGGATGATCCAGGGAAACCCAGGCCAATGTCTACCCTTGATAGGGTATATCCTTACATCTGTGATCTTCAAACGAATATCCCTTCAAAATCTTACAAGTTCGTTCTATTATTCTTTTCTGTCAAGTTTAAGATTAAGAAACAACATTTTGCTTTTCCAAAGTGCTGATATGAATGCTGCCTTTATCCACTATAACCCGTGGCTATTCTGTCCGTGTTATATTACGAATAAATTCTCTTTCTATTCCAATGCTGATCAAGATACAACTAAGCAATTATGACCATGTCGGTCAACAATACAAACAAATCAAGGATAGAAATGGCCTGAAAACAACTATCAGGACAGAGAAAGCAAAACGATATCTCAAGAAGATCGTAGTGAAAAATCGTATCTACTGCGTATTTGCGGCCACGAACCGTGAACCTCAGACAATGTTGGCACCAAATGTCTTTTGTTTGGCATAGTTGACAATAAGCTTCGGAAGGAAGCTGTACCAAGGTGGCCTGAGAAAGTTATTGAGGTAAAAGATCGTTACGAGCACTTAGAGCAAGATCGTCCTTAAAAAGCACTCTAACATGGATATCTCTTTTGGGTTTCTGCAACTCTGAATGTTAGGCCTCGTATAAGGATAAGGGCATGTTACGCAAGATCATGGAGCAGATGTACCCATGAAGTTTGGAGCTATCTTCAAGAAAGGTGGGCAGTATGGTAGATTCCCAATTCACGCCTACGTTATAGGCAAAGATAAGACCTTGTGCGGATGGCCGAAGGGACAGTTTGATATTGATGACAGTGAACAAAACGGAGGCGAACCAACCTGTCTAAGTTGCCGAAGGATTTACAGAAGGATATTAGACGCCCAGTGGAACTGATAAAAAGCTAAGACTGGGTGATACTTATCTATCAGCAGTTTGAATAATTTCCCAAACTGGTAAACGCTTTTTAAGGTCGTTTCAAGGCCAAAATCACCTAAAAAAATAGTCAAAAAACGCATGTTTTTTGATGATGAAGTAATCCGGCACGACGTCGCCGTGCCATGTACCAGTTTGGTAAACTACTTCATTTTATAAGTTAGATCATGTTTTTTCTGATTAAATCAAGCCTTAAATTTTTGATTTCGTCCAATGCCGCACCTATGTTCTTCTGTATTAACGCCTGGTTGCTGCACACTTCCTTAAACCGTTTGTCTTGGCTTTCAAATAAAGTGTTAAACGAGTTCTGCTGCTCATTAATTGCCGCTAAAATCAGAAGCTGCACTTCCCTATCAGAGAGCTTTCCCTTAGCAGTCACCCTGCCCTTGTACGTCGAGTAAAGGTCGTTTATCTTGCCTGCAACTGTTGGCGCAATTTGGTTAATAATAAATTAAAACTGATTGAGCCGAAAAAATAATTATAAATTTGGTTCGGCTCAACACGTTTTAAAACAAAATGCTATTGATGACTATTTTGCATTGGTTCAACTTAATATCGTTTTGCATGAGAGCGTGTTGAGGTTCGATATTGCACAGGGGGATCATACCGAGCCAACATGCAGAATGTTTATCGATAGCATTTACGATTTTTTTTGATTGAGCCGGAATTAATTTCCTTAAAAGTTTTTGGCTCAAACATTATTTTATAATTATACCATTAACCAATTTGGTAAAGTGTGTTGAATGTTAGGTTAATTAAGTTCAAGACATCCTCGCATTCTATTCTGATGGAAATGTACTCATCGTTGGAGAATGCACTTTGGAGGTACTGATAATAGTAAAATATCGGCTCTATTAGAAAGGGCCAAACGCCTGAAGGAATCAATCAACATAGAAGTTCTACCTGTGATCTTTTCAAATGCAGAAATGAAATTAATCCAAGATTAGAGAGCCTTATTTTAAATTTATATATAGTTAATTGTTAAACTTTAATTCGATGGAATAAGTAACCATCACATATAACCAGAAGTTAGAAGAAGAATGGAAAAATATAAAACTGCAGGGAGAATGGTTGGAAAATTATCTATTGGTTCTAAGCAGTGCTGAATAGGTCAGAAATACACATGCAGACACAATTTAAATTCAATAGTAGGGTAGTGAGTAAGGAAACCTATAACTCGTTCAGAAAACTTATAGGGCAAATAGTTGATAAGTTGAGAAACGACGCTGTGAATGAAAGCGTTTTGGACTCATTGTTTCTAGGCAAAAAAGTTTTGAAATCTGAGATGCTAAAAGATAATGAAAGCCCTGAAGATTACACCCGAAAGAACTTCATTGACAAGATGCTATTGTTTCTTGGTTATAGTGAAAGTGAAATCAAAACAGCTACTAATTTGCAATGGGTTGATAGAAGAAGTGAAACAGACTATAAATTGGTTGTTGATGCAACTCCTATTTATGGCGAGGCAGAGTCAATAAATAAGGATTTAGAAGGAGATAAAACTGGACTTAATCAGGTTAAAGGGTGGTTAGAGCAAAAACAAACTAAATCGGATTATGGTTTTGCTACTGATGGTATCCGTTGGGTTCTAATCAAGTATGACAATAAAAAAAACATATTTATTACTTTAGAGGACATTAATCTTATCCCTTTTTTTACATCATTATTGACAAGGCAACAGGAAACAGAGCAAATTATTGAGAATTTATTCCAAAAATTCTATAACGCTTTTTCAAGAAAGAATATCCTGATATATATTCACATTTACTTAATTTCAAAGATGCCTTATTAAGGAGGAATGTGGACGAGACTGGCAAAAGATATGAATGGTATGCATTACAGAGGTGTGCAGCTTCATATTTTCCTGAATTTGAAAAAGAAAAGATTGTTTGGGGATTGACTGCAGACAAATGGGCTTTTGCAATTGACACAAGAAAGAATTATTTGCCAAGTAATGGTTATATACTGACTTCGGAGGACATACCTTTAGAAGTAATAATTGCACAGCTTAATAGTGACCTATTAAAATTTTATTTTGACATTATTGGTGTAATGACTGCTGGTGGAGCATATACTTTAAAACACGAAACCATACAAGAATTCCCTCTTATTGTTAATAACAAGAAATTAAATCAAGAATTAATAAAAATTGTTCAAAGTATATTAAAAATAGCAAAAGATACTAATTCACAAGAAAAAAAGAATGAGTTGGAACAGTTAGAAAGCCAAATTAACAGAGTTGTATACCAATTATATGATTTAAGTAATGAAGAAATTGAAATTATAAACCGCAAATTGAAAATTGAGGTTTCTTAGAGCTTTTTTTACGTAAGAAACAGTTCAGCTTTAACGAAGAATGGGATCAGCATTTTGGGCAGATCATATCCCCTTAAATATGATTTCTCAGAGTTCTCATACGTATATCCTGCTAATTCCTCGTGAGTAGGAAAAAAAGCTTCCGCAACCACAAAGTTCAACTTGTTGCTTAATCAAGACTATTTTATGTAGAGTTATGTCTTCTCCCGCTATTATTTCTTTCTAATCAGTAGTGTTCAGTGCGTAGACAACTTTGTTGTGTGATTTGAACTGTATTCTGGCTATCATCCAATAGCGATTCTCTACTGGTTATCATATGTCCCTTTTTCGATTTCTGATATTACTACACTAACTATCTCTTTAAAACTCTAAGTTGATTCCTCAACGAGGGCATTAATCATTGTGTTTATATTAGATGGGTTTTTTCCCTGAGCAAATCCTTTAAGCATTTTTATGGTCTAATCTTTGCGTTTCTAAAATTGAATTCATCAACTATTCTTTCGAAGGCAGAATAACTGTAGGACACATTAGGTGCCCCAAATAGAATTATTGACCACCCAAGGGACACTTTAGGTTTAAAAATGTTTATTCCAAAACTAAATGCTAATGCTTCTCTACCAATAGGTGAAATTTCTCTTAGGTCTTGTAAACTAAAATTATATGGCAGTTTGGGTTTGAGTTTAATTTGCCAAGGATAACCTAATGGATTTTTTATCCAATATTTAACAGGCTCTCTATTTTCAAACTTGTCTATAAACTCGCACAAAAACCAAACCCCCTTAGTTTGAAAAAAATCACCATACAGAAGCACGAGTGTACCTACCTCTAGATTATTCCATCTCGTCTTATTAATACCCCTTTTATCATCAGGAAATCCCCATAAACCCTCATTTAACAAAGACTTTATATTCGGATTATCATTACCTATGACATTTATTATCGCACCATACGGATGCATTCTTTTTCCTTTCAAAATAAGATCAAATGCTATTTAAGACTTTTGTTAGAGCTTCCAACAGAAATTAAAGAAATTGACAATGGAATCTATTTTTAAATATTTTTTTCAGCTATGACATTAACCAATTTGGTGAAGTCGAGAGAGAATCCCTGAATCAATAATTTATGAACCATTTTTTAATGAAAATATTAGAGAGCAACTCGAAAACAAAATTGGAGTATATTGATTAAAGATAAATCACTTATCATTGATCACTATTTTTATTATTACTTCTTTCATAAACGTTAACTTTTAACTTCTTTTTGTTCTTGATTTTGGTTTTGTGTCTGATCTGATTTTATTTGTTCCAATGAAGCGTATTTTGGTTTCCCTTTGATCGTAGCCTTAAATAGGGAAATCTAACATCGGAACTAAATGGGACGATGAGATTAATCGCAGAAGGATATGAGATACAGTTAAAGAGCAGAATCATAAGAAGATAGAAGCTTTAAGATGTTTAACTGGGAACAGATGGTAAAAAAGGGTAAGAATAGGAAACTGTTAGGAACACTTCATGTGGATAGGGGAATAAGGGAATAGGAACGGGAATAAGAGAATAGGACAGGAAAATAGGAGTCCTGTATAGGAACTTTAGGAAGGGAATAGGGGTCTTATATAAGAAATTTTAAGAAATTTAAGAAGCTGATTAAGACCGTTAAAGAACCTTTATCCTTTAGATTTAAAGACGCTTAGCTGTTTAGCTTGGAAGTGCCTATAAACACGCTTAAAAGACAGTTTGTCTTTAAACTCGCTTCATGCAGGTTAAAGGAATAAAGCTTTATCATAAAAGAACATAAAGAAAGATAAAGGAATATAAAGAATCATAAAGAGGCTATAAAGCCTTTGGTAAAGAGTCCTAAAGACTCATAAAGAGTCTATAAAGGCTTTAGTAAAGGATCATAAAGAGCGGATAAAGAGGCTATAAAGCCTTTGGTAAAGAGTCCTAAAGACTCATAAAGGCTTTGGTAAAGACTCATAAAGGCTTTGGTAAAGACTCATAAAGGCTTTGGTAAAGACTCATAAAGGCTTTGGTAAAGACTCATAAAGGCTTTGGTAAAGACTCATAAAGGCTTTGGTAAAGGGTTTAAAGACCATTTAAAGAGCCTTTAAAGGACAGCTTAAAGAAAAATAAAGACTTTTAAAGGAAATTTAAAGAAATTTAAAGAGTATTGCTATAAGCTATAAATTTATGGGTGCTTAACCGTTTAATTGGGAACAGCCTATAAACACGGGTAAAGAACGGTTTATCCTTTAAATCGCTTGTCTTCTTGAGCTTGGAGTTATTTTAACAGGGTTTCCGCCTTAATTAATCGGGGAATCGAACAGGATAAGCCTGATCCAGCATTTATAGCCCTTTAGACAACAAATACGGATCAAATAATTGAATTAGGCAACTTCTATATGATGACAACTTATCTTGGTTTTACTCCTGAGACGTTTACGCTCAAAATTGAATCGCTAAGACTTTTTATCCTCTGAGCAGACATACGTGATTCTTTCACAAAAGTTTTTACGGTTTCGTCATCTGCGATGATTTCAACAGAAAAAGGTGATTCTCCGATCACCTTCACATTCTGGAAGCCTGACCGCGTGATTAGATTCAGATATTCGTCTTTCATCATGGCGCCTGAGACGCATCCGACATAAGCTTTTACGTTTTTTTCGATAATCTTTGGAAGTTTCTTTAACAGCACTATGTCGGACACCATTATTCTTCCACCGGGCTTGAGAGCACGGAAGGCTTCTCTGAAGACCTTTTCTTTGTCAGCTGAGAGGTTTATGACGCAGTTCGAAATAACTATGTCTGCAGTGTTGTCTCCTACCGGAAGGTTCTCTATTTCACCCAGCCTGAATTCCACATTTTTGTACTTGCTTTTTCGGGCGTTGCGTCTTGCTTTATCTATCATTTCAGGTGTCATGTCGACTCCGATAACCTTTCCATTGGCACCGACCCTGTTTGCTGCAAGGAAACAGTCGAATCCGCCACCAGAACCTAAGTCAAGGACGACCTCGCCTTCCTTTAAGGATGCGAGTGCCGTGGGATTGCCGCATCCTAAACCCATGTTTGAACCTTCGGGGACGGAACCAAGCTCCTCTTTGCTGTAGCCGATGCGATTGCTGACTTTATCGCTTGTGCTGTTTGAAGGTGTTCCGCAGCAGGGGGAACTTTGGCGTCTGGCTACTCCAGCATAATTTTCTCGGACGATCTTCTTGATCTTATCGTTATCCATTTGCCTCACTTCTCCACTATAGAGCATCCTTGAGAAGGGGACTCAGCGTTTTACTAACCGAGCTGTCCAGCTTCTCTGTCTTGATCATTATAATACAGCAGATTGCGTTGTCTCGCTCGCATCCTATGATTGCCAACTTGTCGTTCGGTTTCAAACCTGCTTTTTCCCTTACGTCCTTTGGTATAACTATCTGGCCTTTCTCGTCCACGGTCACTACCGCGTTTATACTGCAGCATCCTACACTATCTTTGCTCATTAATTTAAGACCACATCAGAACATAATATTCTGAATATTTAAATTTTTCTGAAAAATAGGAATATTTAGATAAATCATTCTTTAAAGCGTTTTCTCGCCCAGATGGCTACGTTTACTAAACCTATCATAACCGGCACCTCTATCAGAGGCCCAACTACTGTGGCGAACGCTTCCTGAGAAGATAAGCCGAAGACAGCGACTGCAACTGCGATAGCTAGCTCAAAGTTGTTGCTTGCTGCAGTGAACGCTAAAGAGGTGGTCCTCCTGTAGTCTAGTTTAGCGTAGTAGCCCAAAGCAAATGAGAGTGTAAACATCGGTATAAAGTAGGCTATTAAAGGCAACGCTATTCTGACGACGTCAAACGGCAGCTTGACCAGGTATTCCCCCTGAAGGGAGAACATTACTACTATCGTAAACAGAAGTGCAAAGAGCGAGGTCGGACTCAGCTTCGGCATCAGTTTATGGTCGTACCATTCCCTTCCCTTCGTTCTCAGAAAGTAGTATCTTGCCAACATGCCGCCGAAGAACGGTATCCCCAAGTATATCGCTACAGACTCCGCTATTTCTATGAGAGAGATATTCACTATCGCCCCCTGTCCACCTATCCAAGAGCTTGCGAGGGTTATGTAGACTGGAAGATGGAGTTCAAGGCAACAAGTATCGCAGCCCACTCGCTGTCCCCTCCAGCCAAGTCGTTCCAGACGATGACCATGGCGATGCACCTTGCCAAACCTACGAGAATTATTCCATCTCTGAAAGCAGGATAATCAGCAAGAAATACCCAAGCCAAAATGAACATCAGGAACGGCCCAACCAACCAATTCAAAATCAACGACATAGAAAGCATCGTCTTTGAGCCTTTAGCCGTTACAACCTTCCTCAATTCCTCGTATCTGACCTTCGCCAGAGGAGGGAACATCATCCAGATCAGCCCTACTGCGATAGGAATTGAGGTGGTTCCAATGCTTAATGAACCTATTATTGCAGAGATCTGAGGGAAAGCGTATCCTAACCCGACACCTAGTATCATAGCTAAGAATATCCAGAGCGTCAGAAACCGGTTGAGAAATGATAATTTTTTCTTTCCCTTATTCTCCATGAGAGTTTACCCAGATGGCAAAGCAACATCTATAACAATATTTAAATATTATTATTATGAACCCATTCTCTATATGCAAACCCAGAAGGAAGGTGGGAACAAATTTAGGGCCAAAATCTTTTATGCTCTATCCGATCCCTTAAGACTCGATATCATCGATTTTTTAAGGGAAGAAGAAAAATGTGTATGTGAAATAATTCCATATCTCGGAATCCCACAACCTGTAGTTTCACGTCACCTGAAGATTCTGAAGGATAGCGGGCTCGTAAAGGATAGAAAAGACGGAACCAAAAGGTTCTATACTCTAACGGACAAGAGAATAGTTAATGTAGTTGACTCGGTTTCTCCTGAATTGGTTAAAGACCTTTCAAAACACATAATTGAACAGATAATCTAATATGCACCTCTGATTTCTGCAGTAATATAAAAGTAGATCTGTACCAAGTTTTTCTCCCGGTTATAAGTGTCTCGCTTAAACTTGTTGACTCTGAAAAATTGTATCCATTCCTTGCATCATAGCTGACAACAATATTTTCTAAATGAAAGCCGTCTAATAGAAGGCTTCGGGCTGAGAACCAGCTCACACCAGTAAGTAAGGATTTAGGCAAAACGAAAGCAATCCTTCCTTCTTTTTTAAGTCTCACAACTCTGGGATTCGAACCTTTATATGTTCCGAAAAAATGCAGTCTTAGGAAGTCGGTTTTGATTGATTCCCGCGATTCTTCTTGCCACTGCATACGCCCTGGGAGCGGACGTGGTTGCGACCTTCTCGGCGGCTTCCGTAGCGGTCGCCGCTAGACGCCGGGTTAGCAAGGCAGCAATAGGGACGGCCCTCGGCGTTTCCGGCGGCTTCATTCTCGGCGTTGCTTTTCTCGATCTCATCCCTGAGGCTCAGCGAAGCACCCAGAACAATTTCATAATTGCTGGGGGCGTCGCGTTGGGTCTCCTACTGATGATTGGACTCGCGAAGGGTCTCGGGGTATTTGGCGTCGACGAGGGGGAGGAAGAGGAAGGCGACGAAAAAAAGAGCAGCAAGGAACACTCTGAATCCAAATCAGATTCTACGTCTGAGCGGTCGCAACGGGCCCGTCTCATATCCATCGGAATCGCTATCCATAATGTACCAGAGGCCCTGCCAATCGGCGCCGCCATGGTTATCTCGCCTACCCTCTCGCTCCTGGTGGCGCTGCTAATGATAGCGGAAACCTTCGCGGAGAGCGGATCGATTGCCGGTGAATTAGTTCAGGCACGAGCCAGCACCATTCAAATATTTGCCCTGACGATGTTGCCCAGCGTTTTCTCCGGGATTGGCGCTCCGATTGGCGTGGTCCTCGCGGGAAGCTCCCCAGTTCTCCTGTCGCTGACGCTGAGTCTGGCCGTCGGTGTCATGCTATTCATTACAGGAGAGATATGGAGTGACAGTCGAAGAGACGCCGGTGTTGCGTGGTCTTCAGTCGGATTGCTGATTGGTGTGGTGCTAGCGCTTCTGACCGTGATTGCTTGAGAATGGAGACACCTTGGATTATCCAAGGTTCAGAGAAGACGGCAGATTGAGGCAGTTCGATGAAGTCATAGCTAATCCGCCATGGAACGAGGATGGATACGGAGAGGAGAGGCTGAAGAAGGCTGATTTGAGGGAAAGGTTTTCCTTCGGCTATTCTACTCAGAGTTCCGCTGATTGGGCTTGGGTTCAACACATTCGACTAAATCCTTCTCAATTACGATAGTTAGATTAGTTTTTTTATCTTTCAAGAGCAGGTTCAGGCTTTCATTGGGGTATGTAGAATTGGTTGCTGAACCGTAAACGTATTGCTTGTCAAGCACGTTATATAGCCAGATAAGCATTCTCAAATATATATTTTGTAACAATTCAAACCAGCTCAAGCTGATCTAAAGGAGTAGTGGTATGATCAAACAATCGGTCGATAAAAGCTCCTATAAGATAGTTTTTGTCGCCCTTATAGTTACGGCTGTAGTTGTTGGAAGCGTCATCTACTTTAACCCAGCATCATTCAGAAGTTCAGCGAGCACTTCGATAGTTTCCACAAGCTCGTCAAACACTACATCTACTACTACGACGACTTCACTTATATCAACAACTGCAATGATCCGCACAGTTACAGCTACAACCACAGTTTCAGCAATGATCACATGTTCTCCCGCAGCCACTCAGGAAAATCCACTCTATACCTTCAGAGTAAACGTCGAGTACAATGGGACATGGAACGCAACCGCAATCAGCTATTCGAACACCACTGCCAATCAAGCATTTCTAAAGTGCTACTACGGTAGTGGAAACGGCTGGATTCTAATCTCAGATTGGAATCCCTATGGGGAAGCTATACTCAGCTTGACCGTCCAGAAAATGAACATCAGCAGCGGTAACCTTACAGCTATTGGGAATGGTCAAGTAAAGAGCACTGTTGCCCCCTATGGCACCGTGACAATCTCGATAACGGCAGTTCCATGAGACATTAGTGGTTAACCGTGATTCAGAACTCCAGCCAGCACCCGCCACTTAACAGGGCGATTAACCCCCCGTCAACGTAACAGAACCCATCAGAAATATTAATACCAAAACAGGTGAACAACTCATTTTGTTTGGACGGAAGACTTAAACCCAATTCGGTTCAAATCCCGCTCGGTCCACCAATACTCTGGCTCTGGGCAGTGTTGAGCGTTCTTCGCAAAGCTCCAAAAGATTAGCATATTAAAAATCTAAGTTATGCATGGCGTTTCTGATATAGTTAAATGCAGTAGCATGAGGGCTGCCGTTTTGAGCGAAGCCATCCTAGCCAGTTGAATGGTTGCCAGCGCCGAAATCCGACATATATGGCTCCACAAAGTGGGAATTGAAAGCCATACCTCGGAATTGTTGCGCCTACGCTCGAACTAACCACTTCTATTGAAAGTAAAACTAAACGCGTAATTACCGCCAAGCCATAGACCTCTCATATGGACGCGTCGACCCTGCTAGAGTATGATAGGCGAGAGTGGGAACAAGTAAACCAAACACTCCTCCGTCTTCAGGGTGGAGGTTTCAAGGAAGTCCCCGCACATAGGCTGTTCTATCCCGAGTTCATACAGAACACGGAGTCCAAGATTGTATCGAACGCCTTGAACGGAGGGCTGGATGGCGCCCTCTTCCTTCAGCTTCCCTTTTACGACGCCGTAGCCCTTCCGATCATGGCGGCGGATGAAGACACTTTCACACGAACCTACAGGCTGTCAGTCGATCAGCTGCTCCAGCTGGCGGAGAAGGGCAAGGTGCTCGTGATGCTGGATTCTCAACCCAGCCTCTACGCTGGCCTCGACTATCTGGACCCAATCCTCGAGAAGTATCCACCTTCATTCCAAATCAGGGAAGTCGGTTTCGAGAATTACACATCCATCTTCACCCAAAACCGCTCTGTGAACTCAGTCATAGCGAACTCCAAGCCGTACATCATCGAGAAAATGAGGTTCTGGAACGAGTTTGTGGGTTCGGAGTCTTGGTCGACTGCGACAGGCCCCGGAGGCGTGAGAGCGCTTGCCCCCTCCCGAGGATGGTCAAGTTATGCCGCCGAGGCGGGCATTTCGTTGACTGAAACGGTCTACCAACTGACCTCGTGGGACTTTGACCTGACCAGAGCGGGCTATGGTGAACTACTACCTGCTGTAGTCCAAAGCAAATTGCCAAAACTTGCGCAAGCAGCTGGACTGTTCACGCTGAGAACCCACCTTTACATGATACCCTCGTTCGCGATGGACGGGGTCCTCGCAACCGACGAAAAGAGCTGGCCTTGGTCTTTCTATAGGTCCTATGGGATCAGTGGGCCCGAGTTCTCCGTTTTCCCCGTAGACATAGCCAAACAGCTGATAGAGAAATTCCACCTCTTGGACATCCGCGACGTGGGGACAGAGAAGATAATCGACATCACCTCAGACACAGCAAGAGCCAGACGGGCGCTCCTTGGGCTACAGGAGGCAGTCAACAAAGGCAACCCCGACATTTTGGTCGACAGCGCGGACGCCGTGGCGGATAAGATTAAAGAAGCAAACAAAGCTATCGAATCAATGGTAACCACTAAGGAAAAGACGGCAAAGTACCTGCCCATGGTGCTTGGGGTCCTCGGAGGTGCCGCGGCAGCGCTGGGCGGACTTCCCACCATTGTCGCAGGGATGTTCGGGGGTTTTGTGTCGACTTTGCCGCTTGTGGACAAGGTTGGTTCCATCTTGGCCAGGAGAGGAAAGCCGGGGTATGTGGTTGCTCTCTATGACTTGCAGCAATCGATAGCTCAAGGTTCAAGCTAGGCGTGTTTGGAACGATGGGCGATTTACTCCTTGAATTGGAATCTCCTTTTAAGAATTTCCAAGATTATCTTCCACTCATCATTAGTCACAGGGAAATTCGTTCCATGAGGTTGCCTGAATATCGACATTTTCTCCAAGCCAGCTAAATCCTTCAACTCCTTCCTTAATATAGGGTTGTTCTCAAGCTTTAATTTATAACGTATCTTAACTCGCCACCTCGACTGCCCTTTCTCCTTCTGATCCACCCAATATTTTGCTGATTGCTCTGAATCAACCAGCATTTGAGGATCTGAAATAATATCGACAACCCCATATATTCAACCTTCCGTTCCAGACATCCAAATTAAACCCAAGTGCCCAGCGTGAATTTGCTTACCAATTGGTTAACGAGCCAAACCTTTTCAGTTAAGCCTTCATCTGCAAGAGCATTAAGAATATCATATCTATGTGGGTTAGCTTGAAAAATCCAAACCCTACGCTGTGCAGTTTCCGCTTCAACATTCATTTTTTGAATGACCTGTTGGTATGTCTGCAACATTTCTGGCTTTGCAGAATCCAAAAACCGGTAATTATACTTTGAAGCGACAGCCATAATCTTTGAAACCGGAATTTCATGGCACTCTATACCCATCTCACTGGGAAAAACCTTCATACTTTCAGGTATAATATTGGCGACAAGCATTAAGCGAATATTCTTATCAGGTTTCTGTTTACTGAGAAGGCCATAATACTGCACAACCTGACCTAATGCTTCACGATCAAGAATCCCGAGCTTGACTTCAGTGATAACTAAATCTCCTTTTCCATCCTCAAAAACGATGTCAGCACGATATGAGTCTAACATCACCTGCTGCCCCTTAACAGTGAAGCCATGTTTGGGAAAGAACTTGCTGGGATACATTACAAGTAGATTCTCAATGTCTTTCTCCAACATAAGTAATAGTAATTCTACAAATAAGAACTTAAGATTTGTTCTTTGAAATAATACCATTAAGTTGAAGCAGTGAATGTGCAATTGTTGCTGCGATTTAATTTCTGACTTCACTGTTTCCTTCTAATGCTTTATACATCAAACAATTCCCCTTCTTTAGGTATTAGATTGACGATCTTAACCTTACCATCGCCAAACTCTATTAGCCCAAATATTTGTGTTAATACCTGGCCCTCGGAATCATTTCTGACTGTGTAACATACCCGTTCGGGTTCAAATCCCGGACACCGCATCCTATAATCATCATTTAGGGACTTGAACCTTTTACGAGAGATTATCAATTCTAATTACTCAAATTCCATTTAATGTTAACTTATTCGCTTTAGACATGCACAAGATGATAGTTCTACATTAGAAGACTATTATGGGCTGCTCAGTTCTCCCTCACTGCTCACGTTAATATCTCCTTCTCGAACTCCAGAACAGCAGTCGGACCACAGACAACACGAGGAAGATGACCAAAAAAATGATAAGGAATTCCCCTGGAAAGAACCCTCCTCCCCTAAAAGCGAGAAAGTAAAACAACACAAGGGCGATGATGATACCAATCGGCAGCATAAGCAAAATCCCGATAACGCGGGACCAGGTGGGCGAGCCCGCTCTACTCCAGACGCCACCTCCACCGTTTCCAGACCCCCTTTTGGCACGTTGCTCTTGGATTTGTTTAAGCCGTTCTTCATCCAGATAATATTTACCGTTTATTTCAACAAAAATGCCTGATTGGCCAAGTCTTCGATGCATAGCTTCTTCAAAACGTGTCGGCAAACCCAGCTCTTGGATGGTCATGGCTTTTTCTGGGCTTGTAGCTCCTTTTTGACGGAACCTCTCGATTATCTCGTGTAGCCGATGGCGCATTTCTTCTCGGTCTCTAAACATCTGGCTTCCTCACAGGCGTTATATTTCGGGCTATATTTTAACACATTATAAAAGGCAGTAAAAGAAAAATCAGATAAAAAAAGATGTCTGTGAGATATACGATAGAATACGAATCATTAAAGAAAAGGAAAAAGCAGACAGAACATTTGAAGAAGTAAATAATGAAAGAAAGGAAAAAATAGGAATGTTCAATTAATATTGGCATAGAGCACGCTTTATTCTACTTTCGTTTTCTGAACAGCATCATTTTCCCGTGGTCACAGACGTATTAAAAACCTGCTTTTATGATCTTCTTTGCTTCTTCCATATTGCTAGCTGTAGCCAAGCAGTACCCGTCTCCTTCAAACTCCACTAGTTGTGTGTAGATCTGCACGCGCGCTTCTTCAGCACGTATATGGTCCATGGGGCTATCTTCGTTTCGTTGACCCATTTGTGTGGTTCATTCCTCTTTGCAAGTGGCTTGTAGGTCTTGATGATTTGTAGTCTGGATGTTTTGTAGGTTTCTTTGTAGGATTCGTTTGTCCAGATGATGTCTTCTACTGGTCTCTTGTCTTCTGTGTCTGTCTGGATTATTTTTACGGTGTCTCCGCTTTTTGCGTGTTTGTTCTCTGGAAAATCCTTGGTCGAGAACGATGACCATTCGTGCACGTATATTTCTGGTGAGGAGACTACGCTGATGATTCTTCCCTGGTTTCTCAGCAAACGTCCAAGTTGCGTGAATATTTTGACCTTGTTCTGCATCGTGGGAATGTTATCGAACGTAAAAACCGATAAAATGAGGTCGTAGTCTTCTTTCTCGAACTGGCTGAAGTCATCGTCCTTCGTGAGTCGATAGTCTCCTTTGGGGTGAAGTTCTCTTGCCTTTTTCAGCATGTCTTCTGATACGTCAACGCCGACAACATCAAACCCCAGCTTCTCCAGAAACCTCGTGGAGCGGCCCAGTGCCGCATCCAAAATCAATGGCTTTTCTTCCCCTGACGTACCGACGAATGATTTTGGGCAGATCCCTGTAGGCTAAGTAGTAGGTGCCCGGAAACTCCAGCTTAGAATATGCTTCTGCGCGCTTACCATCCTCGTAAACGTTGGAGAAACCCACAGTCTCCTACCTCTCTATTATTGTCAACTTTCTCACATTAGAGGGCCATTATATATTTTCCTAAGCCCTCGCCACTGTTCTAACCGCTAGCGCGCTCTATGTTGCACACGTTGTTCAATGTAGGCTTATCCAACAAAGGAGACCATTAGCAAATTAACCTAAGAGAATATACCGAGATGTGTACCAAAAATGTTTACTTTTTGCTTTGAGACCATAAAACCTAAGACTATGAACAGAAGCAAGATTATCGCAGGAATTATTGCATAAAAATTTCTTAAGCCAATCGATGCTAAAACTGCACCAAGTACGCATATCAAGAGTATAAAGTGCCATGGAAAACCGATTTCTTTGAACCATCTGCCAAAAAAGAATAAGGCAAACACTTCAGGGATATAGTGTAGTGCGAGAGCTCCATATATTATGGGATTTCCTAGCGCAAACATCAAAAACAATACAATGACGGATAATATTACCGCTATTATGAAAGAAGGGAGCCTAATTGCCTGTGATAGTAATTGGATTGTTGAATAAACAACAGATTCAGAATACTTTCTAGTTTCTATCGATATTTTAGGTGGGGACCTAGTTTGCCAAGCCTTAATGTTTATGCAATTATGTGAAGGTGGAAGCCTATGGTCTCCACACAGGTATAAGCCGCAGTAATTACATTTGAAAGGAAATTCTACTTCTTCTCCACAATAATCGCATCTGGCCACGTTAACGAAATTTCAACTATTCGCTATAAAAACTTTGTACTTCTACATATCTAGTGCAGGAATGTCTACTGGTTTGTATAAGATTAATGAAGTTGCAAGATTACTTGGTATATCGAATAAGATAGTCTACCTATGGATAAAAAAAGGACAGCTTCATGTTATAAAGTTCCCATCAGGATTACTGAGAATTGAAGCAAGTGAGGTTCAAAGACTTATTAAATGAGATAGGTAATGAAATTTAAAGTAATTAAACGTAATACCTCTTCCTTATGTTTGATACTTTTCCCGTTAATAAGGCCGGCACCATGAGATACAGAAGATACAGATTTCAAGCAGCTGCTAGCAAGACCTCTGCCAACTCAGAGGGCCCTCAGCGTCGGAGCCCGCCTCATTCCGCGCTCGAGGCCGTGCCTCGCGATACTCTCAAGGTCAAGGCCCCTTTTTCTGCATATGGCAGAGACGACCCCCAGCATTGCCCTCCCTCCTAGGGCTATGAGCGCAGCGATTCCGTACCTGGTCAGGGTGCCTCCGCTGCTGTCCTTCAAGGCATCCCTCGCGGCCACCTTGGCAAGATGGCGGTACGATGCGTAGTAGACGGCAAGCTGGGATTCATCCAGCTTCTTCGACCTGAAGTCCATGTTCTTCATCATTCCGATGGGCATGTTCTGCATCGGCGTTACGGTGAATTCGAACGGCCTGCCATTGTCCAGTCTTGAGTTGCTCAGCCAGTTTATAAGGGCAACCGTCTCCCAGTTGTCCTCCGGTGTCTCACCCAGCTGGCCCACCTGAACTGTAAAGGCTGGCCTCCAGTAGTACTTGTTCATCACATAAACCCCCTGCCAGACTATATCGGGCCAGGAGCCGTCTGGCCCCATCTTTATGGGGAGAGTCTTGTTTTGCATGTGCAACTTTGCGAGGCTCTCGCTTCCAGTCTCTATCCCTACCTGCAATCCTATCCAGTTGGAAGGACCTGCTCTTACGATCTCCGACAGTCTCCTCATGAGGTCGGGATACGCAGCAGGTATGGAAATCCTTCCGTGGGTAGGGTTAGTCTGTGCAATCCCCCTGACTGACATGACAGCCTTGAAGAGACCCGTCAGGGCCTCGAAGTTGGGCTCGAAGTTCCGGCCGTGCTGATACGTGAAGACTTCATCGGTGTGGAGCCAAGCGTTGGTGAATCCCCCCTGCTTGACGTTCACCTCGATCTCTTTCTGGATCTTCTCGTAAGGATAGTACCGCAGGGGCCTGAGAGTCACCTCGCAGAAGTCGCAGCCTATCCCGCAACCCCTCATTATCTCAACCATCGACTTCACTGCCGGCCTCCTTATCTCGGGGATCTCCTCGAGCGTTGGAGTTTGTTTGGAGAACCTCGCGCGTGTCAGGAACTTCTCATGCTCTATCCACGATTTGTGGAAGCCGGAATCGAAGGTCTGAAATCCCCTGAAGAGGTTTACACCTTGGCCGCCCTTTGGAGACCCGTCCGCTATCTCTTCGAACAGCTCGCACGTGATGTCGTCCGTCTCGCCTTGAAAGGCGTAGTCAACGCCCAGCCTGTCAAGCTCATCAGGCATGACAGTGAACTCCCACACCCCAGGACCGCCTATGATAAGCTTCGCCTTTGAGCCTACCGCTGCTCTAGCTTTGTTTATCCTAGCTATCAGTTCCTCGAACTCCCTCCTGACCCATGCTGTATGGTCTGGGGAGCTGAAGAGCACGGTGTAAGACATCGTGAGTGGTCCAAGACCTAGGGGGTCCATTGTGCTGACAGCTATCACTTCGGTCTCCGGCGTGATGAACTTCTCGAGGTGGCCCTCATGGGGCACCGCTACGTCTCTCTCCGAGAACCCCTTCAGCAATGCTGCTTCTATCTTTCTTATGGAATAGGGGGCAAGAGCTGCCTGCCCGTCTGGAAGGACGGGGGGAGCGTTCCCCTTGAGGAACGAGTAGATTATTCTCGGGACTTTATTTACGGGGGCGCATGGCAGGAAATCCAGCAGCGGGAAGTTTCTGTAGTCGTGTGTGAGTGTTGTATCAGAGACCAGGAGAAACCTATGTCTTGGCATAGAAATCAGCCTGCCTACCCTCATTCCGCTTCCTTGATGAGGAAGTAGGGGTTCTTCCCTCCCGTCTCAAGGTAGATGACCTTGTTTGAGAACTCCCTGAGCTCCTCAATCGCATCTTTTGAGACACCTGCTATATCCCTCAGCGACGTGTAAAGTCGATGTGTCCTCATCAGTTCCGCCGGGAACTTGACTATGTCCTTGAGGTACGTTGGCATCATACTGAGGATGAAACTCTGGGCGTTCACGGTCAGGTCGCGCTTGAATCTTTTTACCCTGTTTTCGGAATCACGTCTGAGCTTCCCCTTTATCCACTTCTGCACATAGAATGAATAGTTGCCGTAGAACTCAAGCATTTTTATGATTGCAGGGTTGACCTTCGTCTTCATGACGGGCGTCGAGACGTCGTACCTGCTCCAGTCGAGTGAGAAGAGCCTGTCATTCTTCAGCGCGTCGTCGAAGATCCTCGTACCAGGCAGAGGAGTGTAGATCGTGAATTGGACTGCATCGGCGCCGTTGTCAGCGAGCTCATGAGAGAACTTCACTGTCGTGCACATATCCCTGAAACTCTCGTATGGTGCCCCGAGCATCATTCCGACGAGAACGATAACTCCGTTCTCGCTAAGTGTCCTCACGGCCTTGACCGACTGGGGCGTGAGGAGACCTTTGTGCATCTTCTTGAGAGTCTCTTGGCTCCCGGACTCTATGCCGAGGAAGGCGAAGCGCATTCCTGCCTGGGCACCCCTCCTTATCAGCTCGGGGTTCTTTGCTGTTACGTCTGCCCTCATCTGGACAAGCCACTTGAACCTGTCGTAGCCTTTCTCTATCATAGCATTGAAGAGGGCCATCCTCTGTTCTACGTTTGGGTAGACGACGAAGATGTCATCCGTGAAAAATATCCAGTCGTATCCCCACTTCTTCGCTAATTCGAGCTCCATGAGTATCCTCTTATTTGACTTATTCCTCCACTTGTGACCCCAGGTTGGAGTGACGGAGCAGAAGTCGCACGCATACGGGCAGCCTCTGGCTGTCTCAAGACAGGCAACGCTACCCTTGCCGAACACCTTGAACGTGTAAGGCTCTTTCTTGACGAGGTGGAGGGCAGGAAACGGCAACATGTCCAAGTTCAGTATGAGCGCCCTCGGCATAGTCTGTGCAATGCCAGTCTTCCCGTCTTGCTTTCTGTTGAAGACTATCCCGGGTATCTCGTCGAACCTTCCTGCATCTCGCAGTACCTTGGCTACCTCAATTATGGTCTGATCTCCCTCTCCAAGCACAACCACATCGAAGCCGTTCCTGAGGAGCTCGTAAGGAACGAAGGTCGCGTGGTGGCCTCCCGCAACAAGCAGTGTGTCCTCACTGTCTTCCTTCACCCTCTTGGCTATCGCCGTCGAGGTTACATGGGCCGCGGTCGCGTGGATCGTCAGGCCAACGATGTCCGGCTTGAACCTCAGTGTCTCCTTTACGGCATCTTCAACCGTCTTCTCCTTGTCAGCCTCCATGTCGATAATCTTGACTTGGGAATCATCAAGTGTAAGGAGGGAGCCCGCGAGCTGGAGCAGACCGAGGGGCGCGGGCAGGAAGCCAAATTCCGTGAGATAGGCGCTCCCGCCCGGGTTCGACGGACGTATGAGGACTGTCTTCATGCTCGGTACACCTTACATCCCATCCCCCTCAACCGGGACATCTCCTGCTGAAGCTTCTCGAGGAGATGACGGAGGGTCTTTTGTTCGTCCATCGTGAACGCTTGGAGAGCCTTCTGCATGAACTCGCTATATCTTAAGGCCACTCTTTCCTGCATTGTTCTCCCTTCATGGGTGAGATCTATGATGGTGGCCCTCCTGTCCCCTGGACGCGCCATCCTCTTGATGAGCCCTTTGTGCTCGAGTCTGTCTATTATCCCGGTGATGTTGGCAGGAGTAACAAGCATCTCATCGCTTATCCCCCTCATCGGCATTGACCCATTCTTTGCAATTACACTTAGCGTGATGAACTGCGGCTGAGTCAGACCCTCCTCGGAGAGCAACTCAGCGATGCTATGTTGCATTGCCTTGAACGCCGCTATGACGGCATCGTATGTCTCGTTATGATGTCCGGTCTGTTTTGCTCGCTTTAGCACGTTTTTTAAGAAGTTAATCAAAGTATAAATAGTTAACGCATTAACGGTTCCATGTGGCTGTATCTTGAATGTAAGCAGTATAATCTCCGAGATGATCACTTTCGGCGGCACACGAGGATCCGTGGAAGCCGCAAAAGATACGTGGAACCTGACGCTCAGTTTCTTTGAACGCACGTTATATCGCAGCTAGCGGGTTATGCACATCAGCCCCTGCTTGATTGAACCAGAGGTGTAAACTGAACGGTAGAATACAAGTGGGTCGCTCTATCCAACACCACGCTCGGGGTCATGATGGCCTCGATAGACGGCACGATAGTATTGATTGCTCTCCCAGCCATATTCCGTGGGATACAGCTGAATCCGCTGACATCCTTCCAATATCTCCTCTGGATTCTCTTTGGTTATATGATCGTCACCGCGACCCTTTTGGTGTCATTCGGACGAATTTCGGACATCTACGGAAGGGTCAGGTTTTACAACATCGGGTTCGCCATATTCGCTTTCGGTTCTGTCCTCCTTTACCTCACCCCAAATACCGGGAGCCTTGGCGCGCTAGAGCTGATCTTCTTCCGAATAATTCAGGGGGTCGGAGCCGCCTTCTTGTTCTCTAACAGTGCAGCGATAATAACGGATGCCTTTCCTCCGAATGAACGAGGCAAGGCCCTCGGAATAAACCAGATTGCAGCTCTGGCAGGCTCGTTCATAGGCCTCGTCCTAGGCGGTACCCTAGCGACGATAGACTGGAGGCTCGTCTTCTTGGTCAGCGTCCCGGTGGGAATCTTAGGCGCGATATGGTCCTACTGGAAGTTGAAGGAGTTGGGCACTGTAAGCAGGGGAGAGAGGATAGACGTGTGGGGTAACCTTACCTTCGCCGCTGGCCTAACTGTGCTTCTAATATCTCTCACGTATGGATTGCTTCCTTACGGCTCGGCAACGATGGGTTGGTCCGACCCGTACGTAATCGCTGGTTTAATATCAGGAAGTGCACTGCTCGTGGTGTTTCCCTTCGTGGAAAGTAAGGTGGCGTACCCCATGTTCAGGCTAAACCTGTTCAGGATTCGAACCTTCTTCGCCGGGATATTCGCTGGTTTTCTTGCTTCAATAGCGAGGGGCGGGGTGATGATCATGCTCAGCATACTGCTGCAGGGAATCTGGCTTCCGCTGCATGGGATTAATTACATCGATACGCCCTTCTGGGCTGGAATTTACCTGCTTCCCCTCTCCGCTGGGTTCGTAACCATGGGGCCAATCAGTGGAGCCCTATCGGACAAGTACGGCGCGAGGGGTCTGTCGACACTTGGCTTGATTATTACCGCTGGAACATTCATTGGCCTGGCAACCCTTCCCTACAACTTCAGCTATCTCGAGTTTGCGGTGCTGATATACGTGCAGGGCTTCGGGATGGGGATGTTCGCGTCGCCCAACACAGCGTCGATAATGAACTCGGTTCCGCCAGAGAACAGGGGATCAGCTGCGGGGATGATAACCACGATGCAGAATACGGGAATGATGGCCAGCATCGCGATCTTCTTCGCAGTCATCGTGGTTTCGCTTTCGAACGGCCTTCCAGCGGCATTCGCTTCCTCTCTAACAGAGGCAGGTGCGCCCCAGCTGATTCAGTACTTCACATCACTCTCACCAACTGAATCGCTCTTCTCAGCCTTCTTGGGCTACAATCCTGTTGCGTCAATCATAGCCCAGCTGCCGCACAGCATTGCAGCAACACTGAGCAACCAGGCACTCAGCACCCTGACTGGGTTGCAATGGTTCCCAAACGCGATTGCCAAGGCCTTCATGTCTTCGTTACAAAGTGCATTCTACGTGAGTGCTGGGCTATCAGGCGTTGCAGCCATCGCGTCTCTTCTCAGGGGAAAGAGGTACATTTACGATGTCGCACTCGGAGAAGCTCCAGCCAAGGCGCAGATTTCTTCAGGCAGAGCCTCGGAGATGATTTCTACAGTCAAGACTGACGCGTCTAAATCCCCCAGTAGAAGCATCGGAAGGACGAAGAACAAAGCGAAAGAGACACTGGAAAGAGGGCAAAGTTGAACTCGAGGAACTTCAGGCTATCCGAAACCATGCAGCTTCTCACACAATAACCATGCTGGTCATATTACGCTTCGTCATATATTGATAACGTGAACCAATGTCTTGTTGCCTTCCCGCCTACAATTAATATTCATATGTGCACAGTCGAAAATAAAGATTAACTTGTAGGATGGTCTCAAGACTAGAAAACCCTCAGGAATCTAATTTTTGATTTTCTTTATCAGCCAAACCATCTTTTTCCCAAAATTTCTAGCTGTCAGCATCCCTTCCTCATCCCCTGTCACTTCTCCCTTCTCTTCTCCAAAAGCGATATTCCAGTACGTGGAACCGGGCACTATCATCCCTTGACCTAAGAAGAAGAACAGAAGCTGGGCGAAGGTGAAGTTTTGTCCAGCCCTCCTAGCTACAACCATTGCGCCTCCAACCTTGTTTTCAAACACTCTGCCGTTTCGACCTGATATTTGTCCTGCCCTATCTATCAGCGACATAATCTGGGGTGTTGCAGAGCCGGAATATACGGGTGAAGATAGGATGATGCCGTCTGATTTTGTCATCTTCTGGTATATTTCGTCGAAATCATCTTTTGTTTTGCAGCGTTTTGTTGTCTTACAGGACCTGCATGCCATGCATGGTGCAATTTGCTTGTCGGCAAGTCTTACAAGTTCTACTTTAGCGCCTTCCCCTTCAGCAGCCTTCAATGCTTCATTTACGAATAATTCTGTATTTCCTCCAATTCTTGGGCTTCCGACAACTCCTAAGATA
>JBEKIG010000010.1:0-88498 GCA_050011875.1 Nitrososphaeria archaeon | reverse complement strand
GCATTGAAAGCCTCAACAGGGACTTGGCCAAATTATATGAGATTAAGGAAAAACTGGAACACACACAAACATAAAAAATCTGAAAACCTTTAAACATATAGAGAAAAAGGGTGCCAAATCAGATGAATACCTTGATTTAGGTGGAACTGATTGGATCCCATTAACAGATTTTCCTTTCCCGTCCACATCATAGCGATAGGCCTTAACCAAAACGGTAAATACTAAAAATTTCTCCTATCATCAAGCCGAAACCTGCATTCACCTAACATTAAATAACCTTTACCGATTTTGTTAAGGTTTCCTTTACATATTTTGTTAAGGAAAAAATGCTGAACAGACGTTGATAATTTCCGTTCAAGCAGATATTTTTTAAAAAAATTAGCGCTAACGGTCGGCTGACTTGCTCGGACAGATGCCCCTGTGTTCAAACGATTATCATCTTGCTCTCATGCAAAGCACATTTAACTTGAACAGAATAAAAAAGTTAGCGCTAAATATTTTGTCTAAAAATCAGTTGAACAGACCATAATTGCACTTAGATGATCTGTTGTTAAACCTTAACAGATTCGGTAAAGGCTCTTTAAAAGTGAACTTAACAAAGTTCCGTACTATGCAATATTGCACAAGTCATGGGACCAGTATCCGTTTCATGAAGATAATTTACCTAAAGAGGAGCCTAACGAGTCTGAACCACAGAGCGTTCCATCCATTGCTCCGCCACCACCTGCTGCAACAGATAAAAAAGAAAAAAGTGTAACTAAGGATACGGCCAAATCAGAAGTTAAGGAAGGAAAGAAAGAGGTAAAGGGAAAGGATGGGCGTCCAACTGAATTTGATCTTGGGTGATTAAAGATGAGCAAAAATAACCAAAACCCAAATAACATGAAAGCAGAAAATCCGGCATTAACTCTTAACGCCGGAACGTTTCATGTTCGCTTTAAGAAAAAATTACCCAGTTTGTAAAGGTGGTTTATAACTACCCGCTCTCGGGCCCAGGGGCCGTTATCATGATCGTTTTAGCAGCCTCCTCAGGATCCTCTCTCATAAACCTCCCGATCTTCTGTGAACCGCTGTCTACGGTTTCAACTTATCCAAGTCTATCTCATATTTGTTCAATATCTCTTTTACTTCGTCTTCGTTTACAACCATTATCCTTCGATCCTCTTTCTTGCAACTTCTTCGTAAAGAAGCCGAACGTAAAGTTCGACCTTCGCTATTGCTTCTCTCCTTGGCAAGAAATCTGGCTCTGATAAAATAAGTATTAGGAATATACTACCCATTGTTAGCATTTTCTGGGCTAAACTCTTTAATTCAATTAGGCTTACTTTATCATTTCCAAACACAGGCAAATTATTTATTTGAGGCTGTCTGTTAGAGGACCTTGAATGGCCATTTGTTTCCATGCTAATTATCCCCTTCCACTTCTTTTGGAATTTCTATTGACAATATGTCAAGAAGGCGTTTTAGCTCGTTTTGGCCCAGCTCTTACCACAAATATATTCCTGTTGGACACTCTTATTCTGCCAGTAATACTTAAAGACCTTGATCAAATAGCGAAGTTACAGAATCAGATTAACGTTTTTTAGCCATTGGTAAAACATTTTAGATTTCTTAGAAAATTGTCCCATCTACTAAAACTTCTGTACCTATAGGAGCGCCCTTAAAGGTGGCCATGATATTCTTAGGAGTACAAAGAATAATCCTTGTCTTTACTTTTGAACGTTCAATTATTTTAATGGATAGTGGGTCCATAAGGTCATAAACACCTGCATTCATAGGAGAATTCCCTATCAATTTAAAAAGTGTTTTGGTGTCAATTTTAGTGAATTTCTTTGCCTTCTTATTAATTCGTGGGTCGCTTGAATACACGCCATCGACATCTGTTGCGTTAACGAAAAGGTCAGCATTGGATTTTTCTGCCACTAAAGCCGCTGTAGCATTTGTTGAATGACCGGGGTAAAGCCCACCTAGAACTACAGCTTTTTTAGAGTCCAGTGCGATTGATACTTCATCCATGTCAGATGGTATAATGGGATATGATATATTTCCCAAACATGTAATGATAATTCTTGCATTCAACCTCGATGAGGCGATACCAATCTCATCTAAGGTCGTTTCATCTGATTTTAAAGCTCTCATCACATTAATATAGGTTCGAGCGAGCTCACCACCTCCAGCGACGATTACCGGCTGTACGCCTTCTTTGATAATAAAAGTAAACGTTTCACATAGGTCTTTTATTAGCCCAACGTTTATAGGAATCTTGAAGACCGAACCACTCAACTTAATTACTATACGATGCAAGGGTATCTCGCACTAAGTATACATCAAGCAAAATAAAAATATGACGTGAGAGGGATTGAGCAACCCACAAAAGAGAAGTTCAGTAGAGATATATCGTCTGAAGCGATTAGTCTCAGAGCTATCAAAAAAAAGTGGTCGGGGAACAGAACTTGTTTCATTATATATTCCTCCAGGAAAACCCATTTATGAAGTAATCAATTCATTAAGAGATGAGTGGGGAACAGCATCAAACATAAAATCAGATACGACTCGAACTCATGTACAGGATGCTCTGGTAAAAACCATGCAGAGATTGAAGCTTTTCAAACAAGTTCCAGAAAATGGGTTAGTTATATTTTGTGGTGCGTTACCAACAAACGGATTAGGGAGCGAGACAATTTTTATGTATGAAGTCGTACCGATAAAGCCTGTACAAAACTATCTTTACCGCTGCGATGACCACTTCCATGTTGAAATTCTACAGGATATGCTGAAAGAAGAAACGATCATTGGCATACTCACAATAGATACGACGGAAGCTGGCTTAGGACTTCTATCTGGCGATACGGTTGAAGTCGTTGATGTCTTGACTTCAGGAATCTCTGGGAAACATAGAGCTGGTGGCCAGTCTGCAAGAAGATTCGAAAGACTAAGAGAAGCTGAGGTTAATGAGTTCTTCCATCGTATTGCAAGGCATGCTGTAAAGACATTTATGGAAGAAAGTAAGATAAGCAAATTAATAGTCAGCGGTCCAGGACCCACCAAAGAGGATTTCCTAAAAGGAGATTACTTACACTACCAACTGAAGGAAAAGGTAGCTGCCATTATAGACGCTTCGTATTCTGGTGAAGAGGGAATTCGGGAGACTGTGATGAAATCCGGAGAAACCTTAGAAAATCTTAGATTGGTTGAAGAGATAAAACTCGTTCAGAACTTTCTCCGCGAAGCCTCACGAGAAGATGGTCTTGCAGCTTATGGTATTGAACCGGTAGAAAAAAGTCTTAAACAAGGGAACGCTGAAACAGTCGTAGTAGTTGATGATTTGAACTTGATAAGGCTAAAGGTAAAGTGTAAGTCATGCGGCAACGAAATAATAGAGTATCTGTCACGTGGAGAGTATGTTAAGAGAAAACAGGAAGTACTTTCTAGTCCTTGCAGTAAATGTCAAAAGACAGACTATGATACGGAAGAAGAAGACTATATAGACTATATAGCAGAAAAAGCAGACCCTATAGGTGCGAAAGTTGAGGTTATTTCATCAAAGACTGAGTCTGGAGCGATGTTAAAGAACTTCGGGGGTATAGGCGTTCTCTTAAGGTACAGAATAAGGGACCATTAGCGGACTATAGTTTTATGAAATAATTCTCAGAAAGTTTTTCGAAATCTTTTACTGATGCAGTATCGTATGCGATAACGCCAATTTTGTGCATAGAAGTGATCTCTTTTTCAAAGGCCTTAAGCTCTGGCGGAATACATAACCCAGAAACGGTGGATGTCAAAGATAGAGATTTCCCTTTCTTGTAATTCCAAATCATAGAGTTCAACTGCATAAACATGTCAAAGACGAGTGAGTATTTCTTTTCTAATCCCTTAGGAGAAGGGTAATCTTCTATGTGTATGCTCTTCTTATTATGCGGAACAAGCTGATAGATGCCTTCTGTAACAAATGGTGAAATCGGGGCGAGTAGTTTGGAGACATTGTCTAAAACAAAGTATAAAGTATAGACTGCTCCTTTTGATGAACAAGATGAAAAATCATTACTCCTATTGTATACACGTGATTTAATGGCTTCTATATAGTGGTCAGCAAATATATCCCAGACAAAGTATCTAATAGACTTTGCAGCTCCAAATGGATCTAGCTGTTTAAAGGATTTTTTACACTCTAAGACTAATTCGTCAAGCTTTTCTAAAATTGCGATGTCAATCGGCTCGAGTTCGTACTCATCTTCTTTAGGAGGCTCAAATTGTGAGATAAATCTAGAAACATTCCATAACTTTGTAATGAATTTTCTTGCACCAGCAACTCTACTTTCTGAAAATAGATAATTAGAGCCCAATTTGGATTCGCTGGCAGTCCATAACCTGAAGGAATCTGCACCGTATCTGTTTACCATTGATTCAGGGTATACAACATTGCCAAGGTGTCGATGCATTGCATGCCCATGTTCGTCGAGACCCATTCCAGAAAGACGAACCCATTTAAAGGCTGGTTTATCGGTTAGCTGATAAATACGCAGCAATGAATAAAAGAGCCAAGTTCTAACTATGTCAATTCCTTGAGGACGAATGCTTACTGGGATTGACAGTTCTGCATACCCAAGTTTCTTTGCCATTTCTAATATATACAAAGCTGAAATGCTCGAATCGACCCATGTGTCAAAGGTACGATCTTCTCCAACGAATTCTTTACCACCACATTTTTTGCATGACTTTAATGGAAAATTTTCTCTCCAAGGTTGATAATATGGTCCAGGTGGTGGGAGATTAGGTGTGCCACATTTTTTACAGTACCATACAGGCAATTCTGTACCGTAGAAACGTCTCCGAGAAATCGGCCAATCAGAAGATATCGAACTAATCCAGTCTATGAGTATGTTAACAGATTCGGGAGGAAAGAAACTTATCTGTTCCCTTGAAAATTTGAGTATATCTTGAAGAAAATCAATTTGCTTAAGATAGTATTCTTTCACGTTAATATACTCTACAGGAGTTGAACAACGCCAGCAGACAGGTACCGTTTGTATAGTAAATTCTTTCTTGATTAGTCTACCTTCTCCTTCTAGTATGGATAGTATCTTTTTTCTAGCATCATTCACTTCAAGCCCTGCCAGTGGCCCTGCATTTTCCTTCATCCGTGCATCCTCGTTAAGTAACACTCTTGGCTTAAGTTTCAATTCCTTAAAGAGGCGAATATCTGATTGATCTCCATAAGAGCAGATCATAACTATGCCACTCCCAAATTCGGGTTTTGCGTATGGATGGGGAATAATTGGAACCTTGTGACCATAAACTGGTACTATGGCAGATCTGCCATCAAGGTAGAAGTACCTAGAATCTGAAGGATTATATATTATTGCTTGACAGGCTCCAATCAGTTCAGGTCGCGTTGTCGCTACAACAATTTGATCTACCTTATCTTTGCCATTTTTAAGATCGAATCTTATGTGGAACAGGGATGAAGTTCTTTCTTCCTTATCTAATTCAGCATCAGCGATAGTGGTTCTACAACTTGGGCACCAGTTAACAGGCCGCTCTTCCTCATAAACTAATCCTTTATCCCAAACCATAATAAAAGTCGATTGCGTGAAAGCACGAAATTCAGGAGAATCCGTTTTATAACCTCGATCGAAATCGCAACTTAAGCCAACACGTAAGAGTGTATCTACTATTCTATGCTCTGTTTCATCAAGAATTTTTTTGCATTGTTGCAGGAAGATGTCGCGTGGTATTTCTGTCGCTCTTTTGTTCAACTTTTTTTCTGCCATTAATTCAACAGGTAAACCGTTCCTGTCAATTCCCCAAGGAAAGTGAACATTCATCTTATTCATTCTAAAATACCTAGCGATCATATCGATCTGAATGTAATGCGCTGAACCACCAACATGCATTGATCCTGTTGCGTAAGGTGGAGGAATATCTATGACAAACCAGTCATATGACTTACTAAAAGAGTGATAAAGATCCAATTTCTTCCAATACTCAAGCATTTCAAGTTCATCCTTAGGTTCAAAGGTTTTTCGTGACTCTTTATTTCCTGACATTTTAGCTCAATGTTACGAAAGACCCGACAGTTATTTCATATAAAAATATTTGGTTTACCAGTTACAAGTACAAAAAAATTAGAAAACTTGAGAACAACTACTTTAAATAATAAATACAAAAAAGACAAAGGTATTTGTGCCCTGGTAGCTCAGCCTGGTTGAGCGCCGCCTTGGTAAGGCGGAGGCCGCGGGTTCAATCCCCGCCTAGGGCTTTTTACTTTCTATAAAATTAGATAATGTTAATGCCGAGAGCGGGCTTCTCGCGAATGTTTCGAACCCGCGGCCTCTGGATTATGAGTCCAACGCTCTGACCAAGCTGAGCTCTCGAGCGAAATGGTATCTCGGCGCTCTCGGCGATTTTTTTTAGACTTAATAAGGGTATATATGGTTATCCTTTTGATATCGATGTTAGGGGGGTCGTCAGCTAGCATGGTTCAGGCTACACGGCTCGGGACCGTGAAATCGTGGGTTCAAATCCCACCGACCCCATGCTAAACTGTTAGATAGTTTGCATGACCACAACTTATTACAAGTGGAAAGGCATTTGGGGCGAAACTTGGATAAGTTGAATTTATCCTTAAATGATCAAACTTGTGACAGAATCGTTCCATCAAGGGAAATTATCTTAGTTTCAAGCACATCTTCTTTGCATCTGTTCAACAAAGGAGATATTCTGCTATCGAGATTTGGAGTGTATGTGTGACCCAAAGGGAAAGAAATTTCATAGTTAAATGGAGGCATAACTATCAGCTGATATATCTTATCTTTCCAAGGAAACACTTTTTTCAATGATAATTTCATAAGAATCCATACTCGTTGTCCATTTAACGGTGAATGCTCCTTGTAGAACAATGGATGAAGATGCCCCATCACAATCAAGTTTGATTTTAGAACATCTTGTCCTGGAAGAGCATGGCCGTGCATAAAATATACGTTATTTAATAATATGCCTTTTTTTATAGGCTTAACATAAGTGGGAAGAGCTTTAGATATGGATCCATCGTGATTTCCTAATATAAGGTATATCTCTTTAAAGAACAGCCTTAAGGTTACGAAGAATGAATCAAGCAATGATCGATCAGAATATGAAACACGAGCAATAGTGTGTTTAACATCGCCTAAGAGAATTAAGTTTTCTACTTTGGCTTTTTTTGATAATTCGACTATTTTTTCAGCAAGTTCTACAGCCAATCTTCTATTATGTAACGGAATTGATGATGACGGCGTATAACCCAAATGTAAGTCAGCAATGCAAAAGAATTTTTTATTTGGGGAATTAAAAACTAAAGCTGCTTTATCGTAAAGTATGTCAATTCTTCGGCCACCCACAGATATTGATAAATAAGACTCTTTAAATAAGTTAACGCCTAGATATGAAAAAAAAGACGAGGAACAAAGTACAATTAACCTTAGAACGTAAAGCCATCAGAAAACATGTGTTCTTACCTAGTCAATCAGAAATTTGGACCGTAATTGGAGAGGAGGGAGACAATTTAGTAAATGAAAAACCCCCTTTTTGTTCTTGCAAAGATTTCTATTTTAACATTCTTAAGAAGAAGAGGCAGTTCTGTTATCATCTAAATGCGTTTTTGATCGCAAAAAAAAGAGATGAATATTCGACTTTCTATTATCGTGACGATGAACTCGAGTCTTTTATGAAGATACTCTTCATGGATATAAAGTAAAAGTTTTAAACCTACGTTATTAAGTTTTGACGAGCTCCGGTAGCTCAGTGGTAGAGCGATAGCCTTGTAAGCTATAGGCCGCGGGTTCAAAACCCGCTCGGAGCTTTAAATCTTTTTAAATTGTATGCTAAATTAGATAAAAATATATAATAGAAATGAGGGAAGAGCTCTGCTATGGACATTAGTACTTTCTTTAACTATTGGATGCTTATAATGTACGGCCTATTTGCTTTAGGATTAGTGATGGTATTATTCTACGAATATTCTAATTTCAAACGAAAACATTAGATCTATATGAAAGAAACCAGACTGGATGAGCTGATCGTACAGGTAAATAGACTTGGCTTTAAAGATCTAACTAAAATTCAGAAAAAGACTTTTCCAATCATACTGAACAAGGTTAATACGTTAATTATTTCCCCAACAGGTACGGGAAAAACTGAGGCAGCTATTTTACCGATATTTTACCTTGTCTCAAAAGATAAAGAGCATAAAAACCCCAAAATTTTGTACATAACACCTTTGAGAGCTCTTAACAGAGACCTATTTCGTAGAATTAAGAGCTACGCAGATTATTTTGGCCTAAACGTTGACGTTAGACATGGAGACACATCAGCATCTAGACGAAGAATGATACAAGAAGAGCCACCTGACCTCCTAATATCTACTCCAGAAACATTGGGCATTCTCCTAGCATTACCTAAATTTATTAAAATATTAGAGAATGTTGAATGGGTCATCGTTGATGAAGTTCATGAACTTATAAACAGCAAAAGGGGTGTACATCTTGCTTTTTCATTGGAAAGGTTAGAAAAAATTAGCCCGAGATTCGTCAGGATCGGTCTATCTGCTACTATTGGCTCCCCAGACAAAGCAAAGAAGTTTCTCTTTGGTGTTAAAAGAAAAGGAGCTGTTGTAATCGATAAAATATCCCGGGAATATTTATTTGAAAATAAGTTCGTTGATGGTGAACTAACCAATATTGCAAAAGTTGCAATAGAAAATGTATCAGAGCAAATCAAGGGTAATAGATCAACTATAATCTTCACAAATACTAGGCAAACGGCAGAATATTTAGCAGCATTAATTAAGGCAAAAAATCCTGAGATATTGATCGAAGTTCATCATGGCTCTTTATCTAAAGAAAGTAGAGAACAAGCGGAGAAGGAGCTAAGAGAGGGAATAGCAAAGGTTGTAGTCACAACATCGTCTCTTGAAATGGGGATCGATATCGGTGCTGTTTCTCTTGTTATACAAATCGACTCACCAAGACAGGCAGTCAAGCTTTTACAACGCGTAGGAAGAAGTGAGCATAAAGTTGGAGGAATTGCTAAAGGACTTATTTTAAATAATTCCATCGACGATTATATCGAGACTGCTGCCATATGCAAGTTAATAGAAAAGGGAGAACTTGAAGAACCTGTATTACATTATTGTGCTCTGGACGTTTTAGCACATCAAATAGTAGGTCTAGCCTTAGTATACAAGACAATAAAGTCTGAAGAGATAATTAGAATGGCCAAGGAAACTATATTTTATACAGAGCTTAATTCTGAAAACATTATTGAAATTATAAACATTTTATCGGAAATAAAAGCAGTTCGCTTTGATGGTGATACTGTTTATAGAGGAAGTAAATGCTTTACTTATTACTTCGGCAATGTCTCAATGATCCCTGAAAATTTACAGTATTCTGTTATTAATGCTGTAAACAATATGAGAGTAGGGAATGTGGATCAACTTTTTGTCAGAGAAGCATTAGAGCAGGAAAGACCTTTTGTTTTGAGGGGTACTGCTTGGAATGTTCTATCAATAGATGACGTTAAACAGACAGTTAAAGTGGAACCAAAAAATATTCCAGAAAGTGAAATTCCTTATTGGATGGGTGAACTTATTCCAGTCGATCAGAAAACAGCTGTACTTGTAGGTAAGATCAGAAGAGATTTCAAGCGTGAAAATATTTGCCAAGAGGCTAAAAAGATTTTTGAGGAAACAAATGATCAGATAGGAATGATTCCAGATGATAAACATCTAGTTATTGAAAAAAAAATTGGTGACAGTACCTACGTCATTCACTTATGCTGTGGGACGAAGATAAACAATACTCTTGGAACGCTGCTTTCAACGGTTCTGACTTCGAAGCTTGGTTATATTGTTGAATATACATATGACCCTTATAGGATTATAATAACTGGAGGTGAGGTCCTAACCCCAGAAATTGTCAAGGAAACATTAACTGGACAATTTAATCTCAGAGAAATTTTAGAAGTCGCTATTAGAGATTCTAGCTTAATGAAAACCAGAGGATGGCATATAGGTAAACGATTTGGTATCATTCCAAAAGGTGTGGCATATGATGGCCGCTTTAGTTCTCTTATTTTAAAGAGATATTTTAGTACACCACTATATTTAGAGGCTTTAAATGAAATTTTTACAGATAAGTTTGATATTGATAACGCAAATAAAATTCTAAACGATATTAGAGAAGGAAAAATTGATGTTTTAATAAAAAATGGTAAAGATTTCTCCCCATTAGCCAAGATTGGATTCAGGTACAAATCTAAAAGTGCAACGACAGCGTACGATGTTAGTATAACTATATTGAATACAATAAAGGAAAGACTAGAAAATAGAAAACATAAATTTTTATGTCTATCATGTGGAAAATGGGAGAAGACAATTTTAACAAAGGAAGTAACTGAGCCAATTTACTGTCAGATATGTCGATCTAGATTGATAACGATGGTCTCAAGTTGGAATGAAACCGCGAGAGATATAATAAAGAAAAAACTTAAGAACAAAAAGCTTTCAAAGGAGGAATTTGATGAGTACAAAAAGTTATGGAAGACTTCTTCGCTAATTCAAAATTATGGTAAGAAAGCTGTCTACGTTCTTTCAGGATACGGAGTTGGTCCATCAAATGCGGTTAGAATACTTGACAAAAAGGCAAGCGAAGAAGAATTACTAAGGGAAATATACCGAGCTGAAAAGGTTTTCATAAGAACTAGACCTTTTTGGGACAATTAATTCTATTCAGAAATCTTTATGATTGAGGAAAAGGATTTGAATTCCAGTGTAAAAGTTGGTTTTGTCTTAAGCATTACGCCATTAATAATCAGTCGCTCTCCAGGGGATATCTTATCTATTAGTTTTGATAGACCTCTCCAAGCTATTAAATTGATTTCATCTGTTTCGTCCCCTATTAGGAGTTCTGAGAGAATTATTTTTTCTCCATTCCTTGAGGTAACCTCTCTTTGAGTTGCCTGAGATATTGCAACAGCTTTCAAGAAAAACTTTTTATTCTCATTAATGGTTGATTTTATATCTGATATTTTTTGATATTGATTCGAAATATCAAAGGGACTGGCTTTGTTTTTCTTGCTTATTTTATTAACATCTGTACAAAGCAGTTTATCCTTATCTATAAAGGTAAACGAGCCCTCAATAACGTCACCTATCTTCATTGAAAGTAGAAAAGGCACTAATTCATTTAACCCAATCAAAGAAAACATCCTTCCATCTTCGGTTAGCACTAGAGCGTTTACCGAATCGGAGCCTTTCTTAGTTTTTTGGGGTACACCAATCGATAATAACCGGAGTGATGATTTAATCATCTTTTTTGGGGTGTACGACAAAAATTCTTCTGCAAGCTGAATAATTATTGTTTTTTCATCACCATGAAATTCGATATCTCCTGTCATTTGGGGTTTCATCTTTAAAGGGCAAATTACTACTAGCGATCCAACAAGAGGGATATTTTTAGAAGTGTTCAAGGACAACCATAATACAATACGATGTTTAATATCCTTCCTTAAACCGCCTATAAAAAAAGATTCAACGTTACCCTGTGAACCATCTTTTCTAGAGAAAGAAGAAGTTGTAGGCAGGGAATTCACTATTGCCTTTAAACAAAAAAGACCTTGCTGAGTAACAAAATCATCGAGAGGAATAGCGATATCCTTCAGTGTCGGAAGTTTTGATAACAGATCCTCATTTTCAATCTTTACTATTGTACTTCTTTGTCCAACATGCAAAGATGGAGAATTGTTAAAGTCAGATCGAACATAGGCTTTTCCAATCAAAATTCCATCTTCAGGTTTAAGGTTCATATTTTGTGTTTCCTCAGCCTTAGAATCCCAAAGATTGCACCTTATAAAACCCGTCTTGTCAAAAACTGTTAAAGATATGAGACTGCCTTCTGTACCGTCATGTTTTTTATAGCTCTTTAGTTCTGAGACAGAACAAACCCTACAACTTAAATTTACTGAATTAGCTCCAACATATAGATCTTTAATTTCTAATCCGTATGGAAGTTCAAAATCCAAAGTTAACCCTAGATCAGCAGCTACTAGATATGCCGCCCCAGTATCGGTCAAATATCCGCTTCCAATATTATCCTTTTTTTCATGAATTAGTAGAAGAATATTTTCTCTGGAGATCTCTGGCCTTTTACGTAAAATTTCTTCTATTATAGACTCTAAATCTCGCATTCTTCTAACACATCTATTAATTAAAAATACTATTTTAAAATATTTGAAAGAGTATTGCCTTCATAGTAATAATAATGGACCAAGTTACAAAATCTCGATAAAGATGGCGAGCAATAGAATAGATAAAAGTACAAGTAAGATTGCTCCCCTTAATGAGAGAGATAATATTTTATTCGTGAATTTTGAGTATAAATTGATTTGTGCCTGCCCTATAGTTCTAACATTCGAAGTATGGCACTCTATCTCAAAATTGGCATTTTTTTGATTATCTCTTATGTAAATAGTTGGATCTACCAATTTCTTAATTATTTCCTTTTCTGACGATAGTTCTCCTAACGCATAGTAGCCTTTCTTTGTTTTAGTTTTACCTGACAGAAAATGTGAGTCAGTTGTACAAATTTCTAATAGAAATAGACCCCTTCTGTAGAGAGCTTGTTCTAGGTTAGTTTTGAGTGATGGTATGCAATTGTTGGAATCTATTGAATACAGCAAATAATTATCATTATCTATGGTAAGACATAAACAGCCCGCCCCTCCTGACCCAATTTCTTTAAATTCTAAGTGATCCAAACTAACAAAGTTAAAACTAAACCTACTTTTGGACTCTACTTTTAATTTCTGGATCAAATCTCTTAAACAATTCTTAATATCATTTAAGTCATCATCAACAATTGCAGCTCCTAAAGCATTATGCGCATCTATGAGAATTATTTCATCTAAGATGTTCTTGTCAATAAATTGTTTAGTATAGTTTATAATTTCAGAGGGAAAGTCCTCCGCACCATACGGAGCTAAAGACAAAAACACTAAAGCCGTATTATTGAACATCAGACCTGTTACTGTTCCTTTGTTCTTGCTTACCCTCAAAGGCTTAGAACAGATGTTATCTTCCGTGAATTTGTAATCTTTTTTTACGTCAAAAGAATTGAGGTAGTTCTCGACTTCTTTTCTTGAAGGTAGATTTATGGCATGGGAAGAAGGAGTGTGGAAAACCATAGAAGGAATTGATTTTTCTTTAAAAAAAGAGATGATATCCGAAGGCAAATTATAGCTTCCAATTGGGGAGAAAGGACCTGGATGAATTCCTGGAATTACTAGAGTGAGTTTGCGACCATTTTGGTTTAAATTTATCTGGTATGTTTTTATCATTGAAGGTTCACTATATTTTTCAAGTATTTCTTCAAGTTCATTTGGAATGGAATTTATCCAAGACTGTAAATAAGAAGTAAGTATTTTGAATGAATTAAATTTGATCATTTTAAGCCCAACCCGATCTATATATCTTAGAAACAGAACCGTTGCACCTAAGAAAATTGAGCTGAAGAGTAACGAAAGAGCGATAATCGGAAATTCGATAGGCTGAAAAACAAAAACTGAAGAGTATATTGCGACTGGAAGAAGAATAGTTGGAAATATAGTTTTAAAAAAATCTTTATAGAATAACACATACATCAAAAAAAATCTTATAGATACAACATAGCCTATTAATAATAAAAAAATTCCTAAAAAAAGAGAACTGGTAAGTACCTCTGAGATGATTAAAAAAAAACTACACACAGACAGCAAAATTAGAGGAAAAAGCTCAAAGAATATTGCAAATATAATCCTTCTGAAGGATGATATTGGGGAGAAAGACGTCAATCGTGTATCAATAAAAGCTATAGTTATTATTGAAAATAATATGAAAGAAGTCAAAATAGAATAATCTATTATATTTTTGAGAATTAAAATAAACGGTAATGATATAAGAAGAGTAACCAATAATGAGGATAAAAGCGCAATTTTAGTTGAAGGAAGACGAAAAAGTTTCTTGTACAAATTAGCAATATGCGCTGTTCTGTCGTCATTCATTCAGCGCACCACTGATTATGGTGGTACAAATACAAGTAACAAAATAGAAGCTAAAACCAAAGATACAGCAAATGCCATAACGAATTCAGGCCTAATCTTAATCCCAGGAGTTTCATCTTCAAAAAATCGTAGTAACCCAGCGCTCGATGCAGGCATTTGCCCTCCAGCTTTTTCCTTCTTCTTCTTCTTAGAACTCATACCTATCTAGAGTTTAGAGTTCCTAATTTAAACATTTTTAGCTTAGAAAACATTTAAAATAAAGATAAATTGCATTTACTTGCATGAACAATAACAGAGAAGCTTATGATAATGTTTTTAAATTATTGAAAGCTCATCATGACTGGTTCTCAGAAAGTTTACCTTTAATTGCAAGCGAAAACGTTCCGAGTCCAGCAGTCAGAGAAGCGTTATTAAGTGATCTAGGAAATAGATATGCAGAAGGATGGCCAGGTGAAAGAGTATATGCTGGCTGCATTTATATCGATCAAATCGAGCTTCTTGCAATAGAAGAAGCCAAGAAAATATTTCAATGTCAATTTGTCGATGTAAGACCAATTTCTGGTGTGTGCGCTAATCTCGCAATTTACACAGCTTTTACTTCTCCTGGAGATTATATGATGTCCTTATCCATTCCATCTGGTGGTCACATAAGTACAGGAAAAATTGAGCTAGGAGGCACGGCGGGAGCTGTACATGGACTTAGGACAGAATATTTCCCTTTTGATTATGAAGAAATGAATATTGATGTGGATAAAACGATAAATAAAATCAATGAATTTGAAAGGACTGGAATAAAAATAAAGTTAGCCATGTTTGGTGGTTCAGTACTACTTTTTCCACAACCACTTAAAGAGTTAGCATCTACTTTTAAAGAAAAAGGAGCTTTTATTTGTTATGATGCAGCTCATGTTATTGGATTAATGGCCGGTAAAAAATTTCAAGATCCTTTAAGAGAAGGTGCTGATGCAATTACATGTAGCACCCATAAAACACTGTTTGGACCTCAGGGAGGAATGATTTTATCATTTGATACCTTTTCAGAGAAGATAAAAAAGGCTGTTTTCCCTGGCAATGTAAGTAATCACCATTTACATTCTGTTGCTGCCAAAGCAATATCATTTGCAGAAGTTCTTGAGTTTGGAGAAAAGTATGCTGAACAGATCATTAAGAACGCAAAGTCGTTAGCAACTTCACTTTATAGTCAAGGACTAAAGGTGGTTGGAGAGAAAAGGGGATTCACTGATTCGCATATAGTATTGGTTGAAGTGACAAAATTTGGTTTAGGAGGAGATCTCGAAAGAAGATTAGAGCAAGCAAATATAATCTGTAATAGGAATCTATTGCCATGGGATATTAAAGAAGGAAGACACTTTACTAATCCGGGTGGATTAAGATTTGGAGTATCAGAACTTACTAGATTAGGTATGAGGGAATCAGATATGAGTGTTGTCGCAGGATTTATTGCAGATATAATAGTTAAAAATAAAAATATAGGAGAAGTCAGAGAAAAGGTAAAAGATTTCAGAAAAGACTTTCAACAGGTCCACTTCTGCTTTGAAGCAACCAGAAGAGCGCATGAGTATATAAAAATCAGGTGAAGTTCGTCAATTGAACTTGTTTCTTTTCCTTACCAAATAGACTTTCAAAGTCTTCCTTTGCTAATTCTACTCTTGTTCTAACGTAAGTTGGAACACCTTCATGTGCTGCAAGACTGTCAGCTAACTCTAGGAACTTTCCAACACTCCTCTTTGTCACAGATAGTTGTAGATCTCCTCCACATTTTAAGCAGACACCCTTTAAGGGAACTCTTCTGTATTTTTCTCCACACTTCTTGCATCTAACTTTCTGTGAACCAAAAGCTTTAAGGTTCCCCATTATATCAGGCAACAAATGCGTGCTTAGAATAGAAACAATAGCATCATTTATATTAACAGCTTTGATTATCAGCTCGTAATGAAATTGTCTCTCAATTTTTTCAACAAATGAGGGTGCTGTTGCAAGGGAATTTCTATCCTTACTTAAGAACATAATACTTGTGTTGTAGTTATAATTTATTTTAATATATTCTTCTTTTTGGCTTAGGTTATTCTTTACTAAGGTAATTGAGGAAATATCTTTTGCCGATATACCCTTTAATGTTTTTTCGTAAAAATCTCTTGGATATCTTGGTGAAGAGTCAATAGAAAGAGATTGATCCTCAACTTCTGATGGTATGATATAAGGCTGTAGAAGTAAGGGGGTATCCATTAAACCACCTATCTGAGATGGGACGTACGATAAAGAAAAATTAATTAAGATATCTAAAAGGAGAGCAACGGAATCAGCATCGCCATCACAATCTCGTCTCTTTGCCGAATGCCAGAAGGGGTGTGCTAAACAAACTTGGGAATTAGAAAAGCCAATTATACGTCCTATAACCGCAACGGATGTATGTGGAGCGATACCAACAATCAGATGACCAATTAAATCTTCTTCCTTTTTTGCATTATAAAAAGTCGGTAAACTATAAAATTTCTCAAGCAATTCATCAATGAATTTTGATGTTTTAAGAAGATATGTTGTAGCATTCCTTGGCAAGACAACATCTTGAACGAAAATAGATACGGGGTTCCCAGAATTCAGGTCCTCCTTAGAATAACCCATCTTAATCAGTGTATCAAAATTAGTTGAAATCAAATTTGGTAAAAAAGAAGTAATTGGCATATTTGTCGCATCAAAACGTATCGTACCATCTCGATATATTTGAAGCCCATGTTTTTGTCTTAAAATACCTTTTTCTATAGGCTCAGGTTGTTTGTTTTCATTCATCAAACTTTTAACACCTTTCAATGGCGAAACCAATTTGTAATCAAATTTTTGAACTGCAGAATCAAGTTCATCCTTAAGATTAATTATCCTCTGCGAATATGGTGAAGGAAGAGTTTTACATCGCGGACAAATTTCATCTTTTTTTAATGTTGAATTACATGATGGACAAATATAAGATATCTGTGTTGGAGAGCCACAATTCTTGCATTTAGAAAATAGTTGGAAAGACGAACAATTTATACAAAACCTGTTCACTAGAGGAACATTAATTGTCGCAGAAGAAGCTTTGATGAGATCTCTTGAAGATCCACCAAAGGCGCCTACAGGAAACAATAAGTGTACAGGTGGTTTCATTTTACGTTCTTCTGCTTTTTCAGGCCGGCCGAGACGTACTCCAATATATGTAGAGCATTTATTTTTAATAGTAACCCCACAACATGCAGATACCAGTTCAAGCGTCGTTTTATACTCACCGGGTAGCATTGCCTCTTTTTCAAGAGTTAAACACTTAGTTAGAACCTTTGTAACTTCTTCTGGAATTATTAGTAGGGAATTATCTTTTCTATGCGGTACACATAACGTTTCGAGAAGATTCTTAATTTCTGGATTATTATTGACAATAAGCTCTTTGTCCTTAATTGTTGATCCCAATAACGTGTTCCTTAAAAAAAGTAAGTTTGTAATGCTTAGCAAATCCCAAAAAAAAAGGTATCTAGGATGCAAAGGTACCTTTAGTCTCTCGGAAAGTTCAAAGGCATCATCAAATTTAGGAAAAAATTGATTGGGTTGCTCTATCCATTTAGATAATGACTCCAAAGGCATATTTAAATTCTGTGATGCAATCGTGATATTTCCATATAAACTGTTGCATGCGTCTATCACATCTTGAGACCAATACTCCTCAACATAGGCTGATTGAACAAGCGTTGCATTATTCTCGACAAAGTCGCCAAAAGATATTAAAATATCTCCAAGGAAAAGAATTGAAGAGATATTATTCTTTAACTCTTCAGCTGTTTTAATGTCTTCAACTTTAATTACAGATTCATCTTGTAATTTAACAATTGGCCCTTCAATTGTGTCAACTAAAGCGATTGTTGCACTTTTTCCAGGTCTATCTAATTTAATTTGAGTGCCTGTGACCATTGCATAGTCAAGAATCACGGCTGTTACGGGATTTATCCCGACAGTAGATAAACCTGTGTTAAAACATCTACCATACCTTAGCCTAAAACCTCCAATTGATCCAGGGTATGATAAAATAGGCCTTCCAGCAATTACATCCCCAAAATGTGTTAATGTACTTGATTCCTGTTGACCACCTTTTAAGTGAGAAAGCCAATCCCAATCTGAAATAGAAAGCTCCTTAACAAGTTTTTCGAGCTTTCTTGCACGACCGATAAGACCATCATTTATTACCCTTAAAGCACCTCCACGAACTTTATTTGCTTCTATTCTTCGCATATTTCTATGCATCATAAGTTCTACTTGATCTGTTTCAACACCATTAACTTCGACTGGAATATATATTAGAGCAGTTCTAAGATCTTCATCTGAAACCTTATATTGGAAATTGCCAACTTCCCTTTCGTAGATTCTCAGTTCTTCAATAAATCGTCCTATTTCATCATCATAATCATTTACGTGATAAATTTCAATACCTAACATCTTTCTAACTTCATTGGCTATGACCAAAGTAAAGGCTGTATCTGTGCCACCAGCAGATCTAATAGGGCCCGCAAAGTATATACTCGCATAGCTAGAACCATCTTTATTCTTTTTTATTGTGATTCTTGATATCCCTTGCAACGGTGCAACAGTGACACCGTCAGTTATTACCGCTAATCCTGTCCTTATACCTTTATCCAGTGCCTGTTCCTGAGTTAGTGAACCAAATCGACCAGAAGCAACTTCAACAGCTATAGCTAGAGCTGCTGCTTCTTTTTTATAAAATTTAAGCAATTCCCTTAATCGATCAGATAACCCTCTCAATCCAATTAACTCTTCAACTCTTGAAGCAAGATCAAAAACTAATTTATTTTCAATAATTAAAGAAGGATCCTGACCTTTTTTCCTTGCTAGTTCTGCGATTGAAATAGCTTTTTCAATATCTTCTGTCATTTTTTGATAATAAAATTCGTAATTTTGAGTCAAAGAAATCCTTTCCCGGAGTAAAGAAAAATATTGTTGCATTAGTGACATCATATTTCTTCTCTGTTAAAGAACTATTTCATTACGATTAATTTTATCAACGAATTCATTATAAATATCGATGTTTTCCTTATTTTTAGATGCAGGATATTCATATGATAGCTTACAAGTACCACATTTAATCTTGACACTATCTTCAGAAATTCTATCAACAACAAGAGAAATATTACCACAAACAGGGCATGCTAGGATCTTGGGTAGAGTTTTTTTAAAAACTTTAATCACTTTTCTTCTTTTACGTCCCATTATTATCGACAGTTAGTACGTCAATAAATGTTATTAACTGTTTTCTTATACATGAGATGCATAATGAAAATAATTATTTTGAATAAAATAAATATTATAATAATTTTAATTATTATGGCTATTTATAAATAATTATCGTACATTAAAATACTATAATAAAAATATTTAAACAGGTGTTATTATTTAGAAAAACTTTAAATTGTTTTACGTTATCGTAAAACGGGTATAATGTTAAAAGAAAAGATTCAACAAGATTTATTATTAAAGGAAATAATTAATAGGAGTAATTTTACTTTCAAACAACTTGATTATCTTCTAATTCAACAATCAGGTAATTCTGAAGAAAAAATATTTGATAAAATGCTAAGAGCTAATAAAGAAGATTTGTCGAAATCTTCTTTTGTTATAACTAGAGATCGGGGGCGAAAAAATTTAAAACGTGCTTTATATTCATTGATTATTGCTAAATATTTAGGTTTGTTAAGTTCGGATTGCTTTCTATCTTTAGAAAAAACTGTTGCCATATTAGAGAATGCAAAAGATAAAAAATTAAATGATTATCAGTCTCTGCAGATTGTTTCTGCTTTAGAAGATTTAATAAAGCATATTTTACTAATTTAGTTTAATATATTTTTTAAAAAAAGTTTAAATTCTTTTTTTGTGATATTATGTGTTGCATGTCCAGTTATGACATCATAGTCGTCACTATTGCAACATTACTTATTGTTATCTCGGTGTATCTACTTTATAATTTAAGTAAGTCACGAACAGAAAAGAGCAAAGTTGAACAGGATTATGGAATTGTCAAAGTTATAATAAACGAATTTAATAATAGAGAAGAAAATCAGAACCGAAAAATTGCAGAATTGATGGTTAAAATAGATGTGTTAGACCAAAAAATTTCTGAAAAAAGCAACCAAAGACAAGCCTTCGAATTAAGTCAAAAAGGAACATCAATGAAAATATTACCTTCATACATTAATAAGTCTGTTAATACATTAAACAAAAATATAGGACCTATAGAACTTCTTATTCTAAAGTTTATATCAGATAGCCCGAAGACTTCTAAAGAAGTACAAGACTCAATCAAGAAGTCAAGAGAACATACTGCAAGATTATTAAAAAGTTTATTTGAGAAAAAATACTTGGAGAGGGAAAATAAAGGAAAATATTTTGTTTATTTTATCTCGGATCAAGGTAAAAGAATTATTGTTGAATAATAGTTTTTTTAATTAAAGAATACACCCATCCTGCTGAACTCCATTTTCTATTTAACTGACCTCTATCAACTAATCTCATAAGATATGTTGAAATTAATGCATGCTTTATTTGTTCTCCTAATACTTCTTGTGCAATTAATAGAGCATCTGAAGAAGTAAACTCTCCAATAGGGAAATGTTTTATTATTATATCTGAAAACTTCTGAAATTTTGTATCTCTTTCTTCAACATCAAGCCCTGAGTCATTTTGTAGTACAGGGGAATCGCATAAAAAATCATAAATTCTTTGTACCTCTTGTCCAGTGGTATTGCCATTGAACTCAATCTTTATTTTCTTTCCACTAGAGTCCTGGAATTCTATTTTTATCTTTTTAGAATTAGCATGCATGCCTAATTAGCTGTTAATATCTTTAAAGATAAATGGATAAACTGTTAACTTGTTAACCTTTTAATTTAAGAAAATTTACAAGTTTTATTCTAAAGATCTTGTTATCAGTTTAATTAGTTTTAATGTTTTTATTTCTCATTTTTCTCCAGTGGAAACAAAGGGGTCTTGCTTATTGTTTGTTAACTGTTAATCAGACAAAAATAGGCTCCAATGGAAACAAAGGGGTTAGCTTGATAATATTAATTCTTTAGATCTTAACAAATGATAGCTACCCCATTTCTTCCAGTAGAATCTTAAAAGAAATGATGAGATAATTAATTGTTTAATAAAATTTATTAGTTTGTAAATAAAATATGACAATATATAAGTTATTATTTAATTTGAAATTTAAATCGGGTTATTATTTAAATAATCAAATTTACTAACCTAATTTAACTTTGTTATTTACAGAGGAAATGTAGGGGTGGCTAAAAATGATAAATAGTTGTTCAATGGAAATGATGGTATATGTACAATAACTCCTCTATTGATGATATTTTTTCTAGAGCTTTAAAGAGCACGAATATTTTTCTAGATAGAAATGCTTTAAGATCTGATTATATTCCTGATAAACTTTATTTTAGAGATGACCAAATAAGAATTATTGCAGAGGCCATCTCACCAGTTCTCCATGGTGTTAGACCTTCTAATATCTTTTTATATGGTAAGACTGGTACAGGAAAAACTGCTGTTGCAAAGTTTGTTTTGTCTAGATTAAAAAAAACAGCATCATCTAAAGAAATACAGTTTAAATTTTCGTATGTTAATACTAGAATGGCCGGTACAGAATATCGTATTTTATACGAAGTGGCAAGAGATTTTGGTATTATTGTTCCTCACACTGGTCTTTCTATTAGCGAAATTTTTGATAGAATATTTAAAACAATTTCAAGAGAGAATTTGTTAGGAATAATCACATTGGATGAAATAGATTTTTTAGTTAAAAGCCATGGCGATGATTTACTTTATGAATTGACTAGGTCAAATGAAAAATTATCAGGAGGATTCCTATCTATACTTGGTATTTCTAATGATTTAACTTTTAAGGACTTCCTTGATCCTAGGGTCTTAAGTAGTTTAAGTGAAGAAGAATTAGTATTTCCACCTTATACATCTGAGGAACTTAAAATCATACTTTCTGAACGTGTTAAGTTAGGATTTATGCTAAATGTATTTACAGATGCTGCACTTAATCTTGCTTCTGCTTTAGCAGCTTCTGAACACGGTGATGCTAGACGTGCTGTTGATCTTATAAGAGTTGCAGGTGAAATTTCTGAAAGAAGCGGTTTAAAAAATGTTGAGGAGCAACAAATTAGAGAAGCCCTTCTAAAAATAGATCAAGATAGGTTATCTGATGCGTTAAATTCCCTCCCTTTACATAGTAAACTTATTGTTTTAAGTGTAGCATCTATTAAAGACAGTTTATCTACAGGTGCCGTTTACACTAGCTATTGCTCATATTGCAATAATTTAGGTGTTCAAGAATTGACTCCTAGGCGTGTAAGTGGTTTATTAAACGAATTATCGATGCTTGGTATTTTATCTGCCTATACGACTAGCATGGGAAGGCAAGGAAGAAGCAAGAGGCCTAAACTTCTTATTCCGTATTCAACAATAAAATCTGTTTTATCAAATGATCCTATTTTATTAGAAATCATAAACAAAATTGAATCTATTGAATAATAGCAATTTTATTGAAGTCTTTCACATAAATTTCTAACGATTTTAAGTTAATTACAGCTGCTATTCCTGGCGTAGGATTTATCCCTATAGACTTTTGATAAGCAGTTTGGCCTTGAAATGTACCTGAGTTTACGATTAAAGTATTTCTATACTTTGAGTATCCAAAAACATGTACGTGACCAGCATGGAATACATCAGGAGGATTTTCTATTACTAGAGTATCTTCTTTTGATGGCGCTATTATTGTACGGCCTCCAAATATTGGTGCAAGATGTCTGGCTCTTAACAGAGTTTTCATTGCGTTTTCCGGTTTCGCCGATTCTACCGTTGGTGAATGAGCAAAAACATCATCTAAGCTTCTACCATGGTAAATTAGAAAGTTCACTCCGTTTAATTTGACTTCTAAAGGATTTCCGTATATTTTAACATTTTGTAGTCTATAAAGTTCCTGACTATATTTCTTTGGTATCGATGGTTGTGGTAACGCTTGTCGTATTGCATCATGATTTCCTGGAATTATTATTATTTGCATATTTTTTGGTAGTTGATCTATGTATTGTGCTGCAAGAAAGTACTGTTCATTAATATTAGTTATTTCTAGATCGTCATCTTGATGAGGATAGACACCAACTCCATCAACAATATCACCAGCAATTATAATATACTTAATCTTCTTCACTATTTCACGTTCGCCATGGTATCCCTTTAGCCAGTGAACAAGATGTTCAAAAGCTTCCTTTTGAAATGTTTTACTTCCTATATGCAAGTCAGATAGGAGTAATGCGTAAATCTCAGAAGAACTACTATGAAATATTCTATCTGGTATTTCTGGAAACTCTATTCTAGATGCAAAGGCTACTCCTCCATTAAATGCAGCTATGTCAACAATTAACATTTGATCTAGCAAAGCTTCAATTGCAGCCTGTGTATGAGGTTCTGATTTGGCTATAATTCTTAATACGCCTGTGTCATCTTCTATTTCTAATAATGTTCTTTCTTTTGAAACTTTTTTTTCTTTAACAAGACCTGCAATTCTTACATTTTTAGTATTTTTATTGACCTCCTCTATTTTTGTAATAGTTTTTTGGAAAGGACGGCTATTTACAATTTTCATTAGTTTATTATATCGATCTAGAAAGTATTTTTTAAAACCATCTATTCCTTCTAACATTTCAATTTCGTTACCAGGATCCCTGACTAATTTAATTTCTGCTTGGATTTCATCATATACTAGTTTTTCATTAAATAATTCTTCTTTTTTTGGAAAAAGAGAAACAATGTCACTTTCGTTTATGAAGATATTAGTTTGGTCAACCTTTTTCTTTTCTTCCACAATTTCTAGCAGAGATTTCTTTAAATCAATATCGTTATTTAAATTTAGAAGTTCTGATATTTTATTATAAGCCTCTGGATCAAGCTGAAAGCCTTTTTTCGTTAGCTCATAAACAATACTTTCTATTTGATCAAGGGACAAACTTTTTATGCCACTATAAGTATTATAAAACGTATTTTATAAATTATAAATAAATGATATAAATATTAAACAACTACTAGATTGTCGTGCAATTGCGATGACTGATAATATTGATTTAAAGATCGATGAAATAAAAGTTTTTGCGAATATAATAAAAGACCCTGTATTAAAACAAAAAACGATTGGCCTTTTGAATTCAACACTTTTTAATGAATCTTTCAGATTATCACCCGCTGCTAAGAAAGTTCATCATTCATATACAGGTGGTCTCATTGATCATACTTTATCGACAACTAAAATAGGATTATCAATATCTCAACAGTTTGATGAGATCTACGGTTATAAAACTGATGAAGACACTGTTATCGCCGCATGTCTACTCCACGATCTTTTCAAGCCTTACACATATGATAAGGATGATCCTACTTCAAATTCACCTTTGGGCAATTATATGGATCATCTCGTTATGATTGTTATAAAGTTGACTCAGAATAAGTTTCCATTTAAAGTCGTGCACGCTGTGGCAGCTCATCATGGTGATTCAGGGCCTGTAAGGCCAGAAACCTTAGAAGCCATGATCGTTCACCTTGCCGACTATATTGACTCTAAGTTGAATGGTGACATACTGCGGAAGGCCAAAACTATTTATCAAGATGAAATGAAGGAGGGTGAAGAGCCTAACGACATACTAACTGCTTTAGATATATTCGCTAAAAGACAGGTAAGGATCAAATCCGCTGAAGAAGAATTCAATAAATTATTCGATTACGAATTATAAATATTAAACTTTTTAAATCATGTTCTTAAAGTATCATTTAAGCCGGGGTGCCTGAGTGGTCGAAAGGGCCGGCCTCGAGATCCAACAAGATAGCCGGTAACGGCTCTACCGTTTCAAGGGTTCAAGTCCCTTCCCCGGCGTTTTCTTTTTTTTATGAAAAGTTCATATAAAAAAGGATAGAAGTCTATTAACGAGCGGGGGTTGCCAAGATAGGTCAAAGGCGCGAGGCTCAGAACCTCGTCTCGAAGGGGTTCGTGGGTTCAAATCCCACCCCCCGCACTGTCTTCTTTGAAGGTCGTTATGCTTATCAGAACATAAAATATTTTTTTCTTATTTGCTGTTTTGGAAATCCTTTAATTATCTGCATTAATTATATATAATGAGGAACCTACATATATAATAATGATCCCGAATAATTTAATATATTTACCATTTTACTATTAATCACGGATATTTTCCAAACAACTGATTGCATCATAAATTTTTACTCTGGCAAAAATTGGCAAATTGGGGTCTTCACTTATTTCCGTTAATGTTGATACTGCGTTTGCCGCTCTTACACCTAGTTTACCTGCTCCTTTTTGTAAATCTGTCATTATTTCTTTTATTGTTTTACGTATATTTCTTGGGACTGTAACTGTTTCCGATATTCCTTGTAGTACAGATAATGTTTTAGTTACTCTTTCTTGATTCTCTTTATTTGTAGTTAACAATTTACATCCCTCCCTTATCTACTCTGGTTTTAATATAACCATAAAGCTTTCTGTTATGTACTATAAGTTATTTATTGCATTTATTTGATTTTTATTAAAATCAGCTATAGTTATTTCTTTTATTCTTTTTGCCATAACGTCTCCTATACCTTTTACATCAAATAACTCATTTTCTGATGCATTAAACACATTTTGTAAAGTTCCAAACTTTTCAAGTAAACGGGTTGCTAAGATGTTACTTACACCTGGCATTCCAGCCAAAATATACTTTTGAATTTCCTTTATGCTAATAGGTTTTTCACCTTCACGAATTTTTATACCCTTTTTCTTCTCTACTTGCTCCCTTTTTGCTATTACATACATTAGAGCTGCACTCTCTTCTGTAGATTCGGTTATAATTAGAGCTATGTTAAAGTCTGTAATAACGCTTGCTAAAGCTCCAAAAAATGCATTCTGGCTAATTCTATCTGATTGTGAACCTTTTTCTAATATTAGAATAGGTTTATTGTATTTTTGTTTTAATTGAATTAGTTGAGGAAATAACCTGCCATCAATTATTGAAGACTCAAAATCCTTTAACGTTTTCCTTTCCACACAGACATCTTCAGAAAGAACAAAATCCCCTACATCCAACATTTGTTCTTCAACGTCAATATTAGGATTATTCTTCAATTTAGTCTTAATGATTATGTTCTCACGTGTATCAACTATTACTTTTACTTCTTGATTTTTCCCATTGATAAATCGTTCCAAAGGAACTGTATTCTGCGCTACTCCACTTCTTTTTATAATTTCCCTTCCTTTTTCAATTCTTTTTTTGCCTATCCAAAATAATACTTCTTCCTTCGTACCTTCCATGACTAGAACAACGACCCTACCTTTTTTCTTTCTCCCTGTTCTACCTTTTCTTTGAATAAATCTAACAGCATCAGATATACTGTCATAGAATATCACTAAGTTACATTCTATTATGTCAAGACCTTCTTCCCCCACTCTAGTTGCGAAGAGTATATTTTTTTCACCCTTGTTCATTTTGTTTAAAGTTTCTAACTGCTTTTTTTGGCTTTGACTAAATTCTCCTCTTTTTCCTATTAAATAATCAGCATCAAGTCCCCATAACAAGGCCTTTTCATAAAGCATTTTAATAGTGTCTTTATAATTAGAAAAGATAATTACTCTATCTCCTTCATTCTTGTTTTTTAGAATTTTCTTTAATTCTAAGACTTTAGGATGCTCTTCTCTTACAATCAACATACTTTTTGCTGTTTCATAAGCTGCTTTAAAGTTCGCGTCCTCCCTTAAATTCGCTGCGCTTTTTCCTCTTTTCAAAGATATCTTTTCACAGAAGATAATAAACGGTTCTATTCCATAAGATTCTGCTATATCTAGACAATGATACAATCTTATCAGGGATGTTATCTGACTTCTTTCCTCAATTCCGAGATCTTTTTTTGAAATTTCAATTAATTTTTTAATTGACGATGTTTCAACATTCCCTAAAATGCCTTTTTTCCCCAGATTCTCCCTAATTCTTTGAATTATTATTAATAAGTCTTGTCTGATTTTTAATAGTGCTGGCGTGGGTTTTATTTTGATGATCTCTATTTCAGATCCAAGAAAGTATTTTTTCACTTCTGGGCTATTTTCTGTGATAACCTCTACGTGCTTTATGTTAAGTTTGTTTTGCACCTCCTCTTGTTTCTCTTTTTCTGACGGTGGAGATGCAGTAAATCCGATGACACGGATGTCGGGTTTTCTGATGTGAATACTGCTACTAAGTAAAGTATAAGGATGGTTACCAATTGTGTGATGGGCTTCATCGAATATTATTGAATAGAATTCTTCTGGCTTAAAAATACCTTTATCCAGATCACTTATAGTGATTTCAGAAGTTGCTACAACTATTTTCTTTTTCCATCTATCTATCCTCTTTTCTATAGTATCTTCACCGGTTATTTCTGTGATTGTTTCTGGATCTAAACTAAGTACATCTCTTAAAGTCGTTGTGTGTTGGCCTACTAAGACTCTAGTTGGTGCGATCAATAAAAATCTTCGATTTTGATCTTCTATTAAACTTTTAGCTATAAATAAAGCTGCTATGATCGTTTTTCCCAAACCAGTAGGTGCTATGATTAGACAGTTTTGTCTAAGGCAGATGTCAGAAAGTCTATCCTGATAGTCTCTCTTTTCCACCTTATTTTCTTTTATGAACTCTAAATTTATAAAACTCATGCCTGCTATATTACTACTTCCGTCAATGTTATTAACAATTAAAACTTTTCCACGAAACTTATTAAATAGGTTCCTCTAAAAATAAAAGAGGAGATGGAAAACTACGGAAAAGGTCATTTTAGGCGAAGAAGACTTAGCAAAGTACCCATTTTTAGAAGAAGCTAGAACGCGGGTATCTCAGCTAGGATTAACCCTAGATGATCTTTCTTCCGAAGAATTTGAAAGAGTAATTAAAAGATGTGAGTCTAGGCTAAAATCTTCAAGATATCCTCCAGAACTTTATGTCTTGGATATCGATTCCGATCTTTTATCCTTTATTCTAACAGTCGCGGTCATCAAAGCAAGTCAAAGAGAAGACGCTATTTCTAGATTTTCTCTAAATGAGGCAGGTCGTGCTGAAGTTTTTCTAAAAACTGAAAATAAGAAAACAATAACATATATTATTCAACAAATCTTAAAGATTCCAGTATACGAAACCGAATATTCAATAGGAAATTCCTTCTATGAATATTTGGTAGGTATTACGGACTATGTGACGCTATCTTCTCCGCTAAAAAGTGATTATTGGAGAATTGTTAATAGGCTTATTGACTGTGGATTAGTTTATGCAAAAAGAAATGAAATAATAAGGCTTGCGCGTGACGAAATCCGTCATGAAATATATAAAAGAATAAAAGAATCTACTACACCTGCTATACCTCAACAATTACAATATCTTGTTGATATAATAAAAAATCATCCTCTACCTAGGACTGCATTTGAAGAAACTAGGATAACGGAGTACCCTCCTTGTGTAACTCATGCTATAGTTAGGTCTCAAGCAAATGAAAACCTAGCGCATTTTGAACGTTTCTTCTTAACAGCCTTTTTACTTAAAACCGGAAAAAGCGTTGACGATTTAATAAAATTCTTCTCTAATTCTCCTGATTTCAATGAAAAGGTAGCAAGGTATCAAGTTGAACATATTGCTGGTCTAAGGGGAGGAAGGAAAACATACAACGTACCAGACTGTAAAACCCTTTTCTCCCAATCCTTATGTTTTAAGAATCAAACATGCTATAATGTTTCGCATCCCCTTCAATACGGAAGGCGTTTAGTAAAATCTGGTGAAAAAAATTTTGACAGAAAAAGAAGTTTTTCTAAAGAAGATTTTTAAGAAGTATTATTATAACAATGTAACAAAAATAAATGTTCCAGCCAGGTTGTCTGAAAGGGAAATTGGATACCTTACTTTTTCTCCTGAAAGGATGATTCGTAATTTAAAGATAAAAAACGAAGGCGAACTAAGTGCGTTAATATTGCATGAAGCCCCTAAAGCCCTTTATTATTCCTCAGCGTATTACGATGACCCCTCCGATCCAATTAATTCAAGAGTTTGGAAAGGTGCAGATCTGATATTTGATATAGATTTAGATCATTTGCCTAAAGTAGAAGGGTTAATGGAGATTTTATTTTTTTGTAACGATTGTAGAACTTTCTTTTCTAGTGCCAAGAAGAATTGTACAAATTGTGGTTCGCATAAGATAGAAGAAATAAAGATTGCTACAAAGAATGGTTTAGAATATTGCAAACAAGAAATTGTTAAACTCTCTGATGTTCTTATCAGAGATTTTGGACTATCAAAGAACGATTTAAAAATATACTTTTCAGGAAAAAGAGGATATCATCTTACAGTAGAAAATTCTCCATATGAGAAGGCTGATCAAACCTTTAGACTGGAGCTCTCCGACTACCTTACATTAAATGGATTTAGACTTAAAAGTATCATAGGTGAACGCTCATCTTCAGAGCAACAAACCTATCTTTTTCCTACACCTTGGGAGAAAGGTTGGCCAGGACGTTTTTCAAAAGATTTTTTTGAAAAAATACTTCTTTTACAAATTAAAGACCTAGACGAAGACTTCTTTAGGAAAACAATTTCTGAATATATTTCAAAGAATTCATACAAAGATCTTTTAACTGTACTCGAGTCAATTAAACAAAACTTGGGCATAAAAATTGATGTTGCCGTTACGACAGATATACATAGAATCTTCAGAATGCCTGATACACTACATGGTGGAACCGGTCTTATAAAGAAAAAAATCGTAGATATAAGCACCTTTTCACCTCTGGTAGACTCAGCAGTGTTATCAGATGAACCGACCAAAGTGCATGTCTTCTACTCTCCAAAATTCGAATTAAAGGAACAACAGTTTGGGCCATACAATAACCAAGAAGTGATTCTACCTGAAATGGCTGCTGTATTTTTAGTTGCAATGAATCTTGCTGAACCATTGGAGAATGATCAGAATCACCTAAACAAATAAAAACATCTCTACTATAGGACATACGATAAAGCTGGATGTCATCATTGAATATGGATATTATTTACGATTACCTTATCAAAGAGGTTTTAAATTCGGATTTGACTAAAATAGATGATTCTCTTTATGAAAATGTAGCGATTTATTTTAAGCAAAGTCGTAAAAATGGAAATAACTCAAAATCCATAAGTAATATCTTGTCTTCAGAAGAGAGATCTCTTATTATGTCTTTAATTAAAAGGCTTTTGGAAACAAGATTTAAAAAAATTTTTCTAAATTCTAGTGGAAAATTGACGCTTTCAAACTTGACACCGGAAGAAAGATTTTTGTATGAAATTTATAAACGACTTAGGATTTCCACTGATCAATTGCTTAAAAATATGGAAATAGGAAACGTAAGCGTCTTAAATGAAATGAAGAGAAAAGTGACTAAAAGAGCTGTACTAGTTAAGGTCCAGGCAGATATTCCACCGTTTATGGGCGTTGATCTTCAGAAATATGGTCCGTTGGAACTAGAAGATGTCACAGTTCTTCCCTATAGTAATATCGAACCCTTTTTAAACAAGTTATCGTTGAGCGAAGGCTGGGTGGAGCTCTCTTGAAGATACCTAAAGAAATAAAAACATATTGTCCAAAATGTAATACACATACTGTGCACACTGTTTCTATTTATAAAAAGGGAAAAGAGAGACGTTCTGCCGCTGGTGCACGTCACCACGAGCAAGATAGAAAAGGTTATGGTGGGCAAAAGTTTCCTGAGCTTATTAGGACTGCTAAGACAACGAAAAAAGTTTCACTAAAACTCAAATGCAAACAATGTAGTAAAACTCTGCAGAAACCAGGCATAAGACTCAGGAAAGCTGAAATCGTTGAAAAGTGATCTTTATATGAATAAAAAGGAGAAAATTCTTGTTCCAAAGCCGAACAGTGCTTTCTATGTCGTGGAATGCAACAATTGTAAGGCTCAGAAGGTAATATTCTCCGCATCAACTGAAACAATCAAATGTCCTTCTTGTAATGAAATTTTATGTGAGAATACAGGTGGTAAGGCAAAAATCAACGGCAGCGTAACTAAGAGACTTGATTCTGTTTAAGGAATTACAGTTACTTTTATTAACATAGATTTTTATGATATTGTGAGCCAAATGTTCGTCGCAAGAAGTGAAACCCCAGAAGAATGGAAAGCAATCGCTGTCGCTATCTCCAAAATCGTCGAAGAAGCAACGTTTGAAGCAACCTCTCAAGGACTGAACTTTAGAGGAATGGATCCCTCGCATATTGCACTGATAGATTTAAACTGGCCTAATTCTGCATTTGAAAAATATGAATGTTCACAGCCTCTAAAAATAGGATTAAAGATCGAAGATTTCGTCAAATTAATAAAGCGTGCTTCATCAAACGATAAAGTTGAGCTAGAAACAAAGGACAACAGCCTTATGATTAAATTTGTCAACTCATATAAAAAGGAATACTTAGTTCATTTAATTGAGCCCTATAGTTCATCGACACCGTTACCCAAGATTTCACTTAATTCAAAGGCTGTCATAAGGACTAAAGCATTAGGGAACCTTCTGGACGACGTTCAAGTCGTCTCAGAAACTGTAAATATTTCTGCAAAGAAAGATCAAATAATACTAGAGGGCCAAGGTGATACAGGAAACGCCAAAATACTTCTTGATAAAACAAATGAAGATATAATTTCTGTTGACGTAAAAGAAGAAAGTACTTCAACCTACAGTCTACCGCATTTACTTGATATAATAGGTTCATTATCTTCCGTATCAGAAAACGTTTCATTGGAATTCTCAACCAAGATGCCTATAAAGCTATTATTCAAGATTGGAGCATATGGAATTGACCTTTGCTACTATCTAGCCCCAAGAATCGAATAAAATTCAAAGGTTATAATATCCTAATTATTTACCTACTTTGAATTAGATGTCTGGAAAAGACCTTTTGCTCCCTGATGAAGGAGAAGTTGTCCTTGCGACAGTAACGGAGATAACGCCCTATGGTGCTTATGTTACACTTGATGAATATAAGAATGTGAGGGGATTTCTACACATCTCCGAAATTGCCTCTGGGTGGGTAAAGCATATTGATCGTTTTATACAAGAGAAGCAAAAAACAATTCTTAAAGTAATTAGAATAAACAAGGCTAGGAAAGAAGTAGACCTTTCCCTCCGACGTCTGACAGACGAAGAAAGAAGAGATAAGTTGATTTTGCTTAAGAAAGAGGAAAAAAGTAAAAGCGTGATAAAGAAGGTTGCATTAGATCTAAAACTCTCTGATAGCCAAGTAGCTAGTTTTGAGGAAAAAATTCTCGAAGAATATCCATCTTTGTATACAATGATAGATTCGTTGCTGGAAAAAGGTACTTCAATTCTAACAAAATTATCTTTACCAGAAGAATTTGCGCAAAAGGTGTACGACGTTGCAAAAGAAAAGTTAGCTCCCCCTCCAGTTGTAGTCAACGAGATAATACAACTCTCCTCTTCAGCTTCTAACGGCTTAGATATAATAAAGCAAATTTTGAGTTCCACAACAAAAATGGAGCGAGAAGATGTTAAGGCGTCAATAAAATATGTGAGCGCACCAAATTACCGTCTTTCAATAACGGCTCCGAATTATAAAATTGCTGAACAGCTCCTAAGACAATCGAACGAAATAGTCCAAAAGGAAGCTAAACGTTACAAGTGTACGGTGTCCCTGAAAAGGATATAAAGAGCAGATAGACATGAAGTCCTTATTAAGAATATGCGAAAAATGTGCTGTTTATACTTTAAGTGAACACTGTCCAAAATGCGGAAGCCTAACGATAGTCCCACATCCCCCTAAATTCTCGCCTGATGATAAATATTCTTACCTAAGAACTAAACTGAAGCATTCTAAACCTTAACCTTGTAAATTAACTTTGTAAAGTAATACTTGGTCGTATGAGGTGAATGTTGAATTATAAACTAGTGTGAAGTAAGGATCTTTATTTACCTTTTGGCCGTAAGCAAAGGCTGTTATTACTTGTGTGCCATATTGAACCTGTTCAGGGGTAAAAGGATACAAATATCCTAGCGTAGTATTAGCCCAGAAATAATTTGTCGGATCGCCAGTTGTAGGGTCTAAATAGAGAGAGGAATTAAGAAGTGCTATTTTTGCCATCCAAACGTATTTACTCTCATCCCCTCCACCACCTATTAAATATAGGCCTTGTTCAAGCTCTTGATAGGTGACGGCGTAAACTACCACATATATACTCGTTCTATTTGGCACAAGCTCCTTTATTAATTTGATAGCTTCAGTTTCATTTGACATATACATCTGTCCAACTAGCGCAATTTTAGTTGCGTTAAGAGTTGCATTATCGATTAATGTAGTTCTGTTACCTACTACCCTTATCCAATAGCCGTAATCCCACCAAGATATGATCACTGCGTCTTGCGGCGTGTTTTCTCTGATGTATGTGAGAGTGTTCAGCCAGGATGAGCTCGTTGTTGTAGTTGCAACTGATCCCGTGGCTATGGAAACCGGCTGATTCGCATAGCTAACCCATATGATGCCACTCCAGAGCAATACGGTTATTATGAAGATTACGAAAACTATCTCCAAGCTAGTGTTAGAAGGCCCTTTACTAGCTCTCTTCTTGGTTGAAAGTTGTGTCGGTTGGACAAGTAATGCTCTGAGAATTGCTAAAATGCCAATCCCACCTAAAATAGGAAACGCAAAGCTCATATAAATTTCAAGCCTTCCAAATGACGCAGCAAAATATATCGCTGTGGCAGCGAACATTAATGCAGCTATTTTTTTGAATTCACCTTTCTTTAGGATGTAGTAGACACTAAATCCTGAAATGAACAGTATTATAGAGAAATATGCAAAATATTCTACAACAGTGGATGATGTCTGTTCAGCGACGGATGACACGAGCTCACCTACAGAAGACGTTGATGTAGTTAACGTAGGAAAAATAACCGTAAGATATCTTTGACTAAGTCCACCTACGGCTCCCAATGCAGCTAGTGCCACACCGAATAACGCTGAAAGTAAAATTGAATATATTTTATCCCTGATTGTGACTAAAGGAGTAAACTTCTGCCTCACAATGAGAATTAAACAACTCAGTAACCCACCGTAGATTACAAAATTTGCTGGGCTGATTAATACGGTAAACCCTGGCTTTTGGAACATCATGCTAATTACTAGGCTCCAAACCACCAAGACCGTTACGTTTTCAAAGAGAGCTTTGTAGGATTTAATGAAGAATAGGGCAACAAAAATAGCAAGTCCTACTGTACCAATAAAGTAATCTGTGCCACCCCAGATTGTCGTTCCAAGGCCAAGCAGGATTCCTGCAATAGACGAACTTGCGATGCTTTTAAGGTTCACACGGTCTTCTTCCGCCAGTGAAATAAATAGAAGAAGAGCAAGTACTCCAAAAAGGTAAGCAAATGGTTCGGTTTTCCACCATCCAAAGGAATCTCTAGAAATTAGAGGTGGTGAAATAGCAGTAATAATTCCTGCAAAAATACCTACCGCCTCACCGTCTATCTTTCTTCCTAGGAGGTAAACTGCTATTGAAATAAATCCTCCAACTACTACTGGCAATAAGACCAAATAGTCATACAAGCTTATGTTCATGCCGAATATATTTCGCAGCGTAATATATGATAAAGCTCCAATATAATATAGTCCACCGAAAGAAGTTGCAGCAACGTTTCTTCCTTCGGGATACCATGACATCGTATCTGTTAAATGGAAATAATTAAATAGACCTGAAAAACCTTTCTGGTCAATGCTTTGGACTATGTTAAGAGTTTGAAGATAGTGCCAATAAGTGTCAAACTCGTTCAAGTAGTAGCCGTACTGAGCAGAAAGTAGTCTTGTTCCTACACTTAATGTAAATATCGCTGCGATAGAGTAGATAATTAACATCTTTTCCCTTTTTATGGTTAGCCTTTTAGTCAAATCTCTCTTAGGAAAAAGACTTTTTAGGTTCATGCTCCTGCTCCTACCTTTAAATAATTGTAGGTTAAATCTTTTTAATAGGTTAATTTCAGAACCCTTTCTATGTTATAATCTACCAATACCCGTACATATCCTCCCAATATTTTGCGAACAAAACTATCATCAATATCAGCAATTAGGTAATTCCTCCGTAAACCTTTTAGTTTTTTTTCTGTTGCTAGTAATATCAAGTCATGCCTTTTAATTCTTCGCAACACTTTAGAGGAGATTTGCTGGTTGCCTCGGCCTAGTATTATCCCCTGTCCACCTAAGGGGCTCAGAACAAGTTTCACATTCCTTCCTTTAGTAATGTTCAAGATGTGTTTTTCATCAACATCTCGTGCAATCACCTTTCCTTCGAGAAGTATATCGACACCTAAGAGCGTATATGGTTGATTCAGCATTTTTGGTATTGCCTTGACTGTAGTTCCGGGTCCCAATATGTAATAAGTTTCTTTCTCCATATTTTCTGTAAAGTACTTTGCAATCCTTTCTTGATTATCCTTGTCCTGTCCATAATAATCCGATTTCGATCCTTGGATATTCTCCAATTCCTTTAAAGTCGAAGCATAACCATATACTTTAAGATTAAATTCATCCTTTCTATAATTTTCTTCATTTATATCGATTATTTCTTCTTCGCATAATTCGTAAGATCCTTCCAAAAAATTGGAAAGAGCTTTGACTGAAGTATCGACTGTAGTACAAAATATGCCGCTGTACATCTTAACTCCGGCAGGTATTCCTATAAGAGGCACTTTATTTCCTATTACACGGAAGATGTCACAAGCAGTGCCATCTCCTCCTACAAAAAATATTGCTTCAACACGAACTGTCATAAGCTTTTCACAAAGCTTCTCAGTATCTCTACTCGTGCTAAACTTACCTTTATATTCATAGGCTACTTCAAAATTAATTCCTTTTTTTCGTAAATAATCTTCACCCATTTTAGAGTTAGAAGTATAGAAACAGAAATCATTTTTTATAAGTTTCGCAATCTTCTCGGCGAATTCGAAGGCTTTTTTTTGGGCTGTCGGCGGAACCTTTTCTACCATCGCTAACTCTACTATTACACGATCATCGGTTCCTTTTAATCCCAAAACGCCGCCTGGCCCCTATTTCAGTCTAGCCCGGCTATGGGATTCACGATGAAACCTATCCTTTTCATATGTTTATACCCATAATGGCATCATTTTTTAAGTCTATCTTTGATGTATTAATGTATGATGCCGTCGCTAATTGCAATAGAAGGAATAGACCAATCTGGGAAAAAGACTCAGACAGAATTACTAGTTGAAAAGCTAAAGGAAAATGGTGTTAGTGCAACTAAAATGTCCTTTCCAGATTACAAGACACCTGTTGGCAAACTAATTAAGAAAATATTATCAAACGAAATTCAAGTACCTTTAGAAGTGAAACATATGTTATTGTCAGCTAACAGGTGGGAGTTAAAACCTAAGATCGAAGAATTAAGTGAACAAAGATATACAATTGTGTTCGATAGGTATTATCAATCAAATTGGGCTTATGGATTAGCCAACAATCTTCCTATCCAATGGTTAAAAAGTTTAGATTCGCATTTGCCTCGTACAAATTTAACGATAGTTTTGGATCTTCAACCTAATGTTTCCTTCAGAAGGAAGGAGCATGATCGTGACATTCATGAGAAAGATCTTGAATATTTGGAACGTGTAAGAAGGTGTTTTATTAAATTAGCAAGTGAAAATAAGTGGGTCATTGTAGACGGAAATCTGTCGATAGAGTCTGTTCATAATTTAATTTGGAAAGCTGTTTCCGAAAGGTTAAAACGTCACATCTAATGATCGGTTCATAATGGAAGTTTTAGAGATTAAAGATCCCGTGCATGGATACATAAAACTAACAGAGTTGGAGTACGATTTAATTGATACAAAGGAATTTCAAAGGTTACGACGGATAAAACAACTTTCAGGCGCCCATTTAGCATACCCTTGTGCAGTGCATACTAGGTTCAGCCATTCTCTTGGTGCCCTATACCTCGCTGGGTATATTGGTGACCTTTTTCTTGCTAAAAAGATTATAACCGCAGATAATCTGCAAAAGCTTAGGGTAGCTGCTCTTTTGCATGACGTTGGACATGGTCCTTTTTCACATTTGTTTGAAGAAGTTATATTTTCAAAAAGGAATCTAACGCATGAAGATCTGACAAAAAGGATGATCAAGGAAACAGGAATAAAAGATATTCTTCAAAAGTACGGTTTTTCTCCGAAAAATATAGCTGACCTCGCCGTTGGTCGTTCAAAGAAGGATCCTATATTTATGAATGAGATAGTCAGCGGTGGATTAAGCGTTGACATTATGGATTACGTTCTAAGAGACGCTTACTTCACTGGCGTTGAGTATGGAAAGATAGATGTAAGTAGGTTATTAAATTCTTTTGATATTTGTGAAAAAGATGGTCATCTTGCGCTCGATCACAGTGCTGTTTATTCTTTGGAAGCAATGATGATTTCACGGTATGAAATGTTCAAAGCGGTTTATTTTCATAAGACAGTTCGAGCAGCTGAAATAATGATGATTCGTGCCCTTTCACTAGCTGATGATATTCTTGACTTCTCTAACTTTGAAGATATTAAAGGTCTAACAAATCTGGATGATGAATCCATTTTATACAAGATATTAGGCTCTGATGATTTAAGACTTAAGGAATCTCAAGAATTAATCAAAGATGTTCAAGATCGGAAGTTAGTCAAATGTGTTTATGAAAAGGTAATTCATAGAAAAGACCCCCTAATATATCAGATATTAACTCAAAAAGATTTTCGTGAAACTCTTATCAAAACCATAAGTAATCGGGCCAAAATCTCAGAAAAAGCACTGTACATCGATGTTACAACAGCTCCTTCCATCCCTGTATCATCAAAACGTGAAGCGCTAGACGAACTTTGTGTTTTCAGTAAATCTTCCAAAGGTAAAAGTGTATGGATGATGCCATTTCAAGAAAACGTAGTCCTGAACGCAATCAGAGGTTATGTTGACATGCTCAGGGTGTACACGACTGTAGAAAATAGAGGAATTGTGGAAAAAGTAACCGACGAACTCTTTAGAATTGATCAAGACTTTATTTCCAAACTTTCTGTTTGATCAGAATTATTCATTTCGTCAAGTAAATCTAATGTACCTTTATTTCCATTTACAATAGCGTATAACTTTGAATTAAAGAGTTTACTAAAACTTATTCCATCAATTAGTGGTATTCCAGAAATTGCACAGCCTGTAACAAGCATGGAATCTGCATCCTTGCATATGATAGCCTTGGGTCCAAGCTTCCTTTTGCTCATTGCATAGATTACATAAGCGCCAACGGTACTTCCAACTGATTTGGGAATATAGAGAACTTTACCTCCGACTTTTTCTTGATAGAGATCATTCTTTTGATCAACTATCTTTCCTGTTAGCCTATCTACTCCACCTAAAAATGATAAAGCTTGTCTAGTGGCAATGATTTCTCCACGCACGATCCCTTCAACTAATCCTCTTCCTTTAATCGAAGCTACTATCATGATTATTGCGCCTCCTGATTAATTATTTGATTTATGGTTTTCAGGTTTACTTGGATCCCCCTTAGTTTATAGTAGTGTGCTGCCTTAACAGAATCAGTTACTATCTTTTTAACTCCCAACTCCTTAAGTAGCGGTGAGAAGACCGGGCAAGCTCCTTTAAAGAATAATATGTGTTTTTTTGTAAATTTGTAGGTACTATTTTTTTCTATAAATCTCTGACATGCACCTTTATAGCAGGCGATTAAACAGTCTTTTTTTAGACGTTTGTTTCCAAGCTTTGACAAGAACTCCCCAATTTCATAATGGTTCCAATGGGGGCAACCAAGGATAATCATTTCTCCTGGCTCGTCTGTGGACAATTCCATCTTCTCTCCTTTTAAATCACTAGGCTTAATTTCTTGATTATGAAGCGTTACTTGGTTTAATCTAAAAACTGAAACATTACTTACTGCTCCTAGGGCTCCGGAAAAGGCTTTTTTCATTAAGGATGTCATGGGTTTATAAGAATTAATTGAAAAAGGTACATCAATCAACTTGGCTATATGGTAAGCATATAAGCCTGCCTCAACTTCGTTTTTAATACGTTCAATTTTGAACCCAATTTGTGGTATACGGTTTTTCTGGTGGTGTAATCCAGAATTGATGGTTTCTCCTAGTATTGCGCTTGCCAACGCACTTAATGAACTCTCTTTGTTTGTAAGAAGATTAAGAAAAGTATTTCCGTAGACTACTGCTGAAGACTCTGCCCAGGATACATGAGAAAACGGTTTTGGAGTTGGAAAATAGTCAAAGGGAGTGCACGTAAACGATTCTACTGCACCTAATTTAATGAGTGTTTGCGCAATTTCTTTCTGTTTTTCGATGAACTTATCATGAATGCCAAAGGTGTTGTCATAAATATCGGCTCCCATGGGATTGGCTGTTGTAAAGACTGAAAATTTGCCATTATTTGATATTTGCCTTAAAAAGTATAATCCTTCATCTCCGATGTTTTCATAAGAAACTCCAGAGAGGTGTGCACTGAAAATCTTGATCCTACTAGCTTCTCCGTAATATTTTGCAAGTGACGTTAAGATCCTTTCAGAGGTATCCTTAGTGTATGACACATTATTTCACGGGATTTTCGCTTTTTTAAAACTGTTTTTGTCAACATGAAGCGGAAGTGTAGCGTCTATGCCTACCTTAGAGGTTATGGATGTCTTAAAGGAGGAGGGGTCTAAACTCGATCCATGTTGATTATGGATGACTTCTAAACCTCGATTTGCTTGAAAGCGTGTTGCCAGAGCCCATTCAACCATTCTGTAATCGAACGGGTTTATGTCGTCGTCAACAACTGCAATTAGTTTAATTGGATGCGACGTGTTAAAGACTTCTTTTATAACCCTCAAACCGTCGTTGTCACCTTTTTTCTTTATGCTTATTATACAATGGAAATAGGCACATCCACTGTCTGTCAAATTGATTTGATTAACTTCTATACCAATGCTCCGTAGATTTAATATTATCTTGATTTCTTGAGGTATTCCCATGAACAATTTATGCTCACTTCCTGCAGGTAACAGTGCTTGGAAAATAACGCCGTTCGAAGGTGTGAACATCTTCTCAAAGGATATAACTGGCTCTTCCCTTATTGCGTCGTAGGTTCCTGTTACATCAGTGAAAGGTCCTTCCTTCCTTCTATGGTCGGTGTTAATTGTTCCTAAAAGAACAATTTCCGCTCCTTTAGGTACCATGATTCCATTTTCCATTTCAACCAATTCCATTTTTCCGCATAGGAGTGCATTTGCTATGTCATATTCAGATATTCCATAATTGACAGAAAGTGCGGCTGCCAGGAATATGGCTGGATGAACCCCTATTAACATGGCTACATCTGCTTTACCACCCCTTTCTTCTAATATTTTGTTAAGATGTCTGGGAAGAATTCGGATGACCCCTTTTCTTTTATCTAGAACCATGATTCTATGTATAGATAGATTTTCTCTGTTGCTGTTTGGAAATTTACTAACAATTATTGAAGATGTAAAATATTTTCCTCCATCTTTCTCATAGTATTTGGGCACCGGTAATCTTTCTAAATCCGCTTTTTCAGTAATCCAAGAATTATCTATTGAAATATTCTCAGGCTTCTTCAGATTTAAAAAGGCTTTGATCACAGTTTCTGATAAATCTTTTTCTTCAGTATTCAATGAAAAACTTAAATCTTGTCGAGTAGGACAAATATTTCCTATAACTTGAGAGTTCTCTAACCCTTTGATCTTCTTAAAGAGAATTGGAACTTCTTGGCTCTGGCTAATGATTTTTGAAACACCAAAATTTGTATCTACTTCTTCTTCTATCCGTCTAATTTTGCCTAGCTTGTCAAGTTCTGCTAAATATTCTCTATAGGTGCTCGCCATTTGTTTCCCGCTATAGGGCATCCCCATTAAAATATAAATCAGCTTTATATCTTACAAAACTTTGCTGGTGAATAAATATCATTCTAAATTAGTCTTTTAATGTCATATTTTCCACACGATCATTATCGTGAAGGGCAAGTCGAATTACGATTTATGAGATGTTTTTTCTGCATCTACTGAATCATTAATAAGAAATCCTTCAAGAACAATGATAATATTAGATGAAGCTTATAATCTATCTGATATCATATCTAAGCTTCATTCGTTCGAGATAACAGAAAAAGGCATCGAAAATAACATAAGTGAAGAAATTCGGCTAGGTTTAATTGATTTAGCAAAGAAGATAGGACAACAAAGGATTCTATACAACTCTTTTCCCATTTTTATGAACAATTGCAACAGCTGAAATTTTGTCCCTTTCTTTCCCTTGGTTAGCTTTAGCTTTCGCAGTCTTTGTGGTTCTCTTTTCGTCTATGAAGTACACTTCCAAATGGTTAAACCTGTATTGAAGGACTTTTCTGAGCTCCTCAGCAACATGCGGATTTCCCTGACCTATCTTGACTACTTTTTTGTCGAACCCTATCTCCTTAAGTATTTCAACAACATAAAGTATTGCATCTTCCCAAGGAGAAACCACTTCATTCAAGATCAATTTTTTTCCATAAAAAACGGCTACGCCGGTTCTTTTTCCGGGATCAACTCCTATGCATAACTCCTCCTTTCTTCCTCCAAATAGTTTCAAAGCGATCTTCTTAAAATCGACTATTGGATCATAAGTTATTTCTTTTGTCTCTAGAACCGTTCCATCGGCCCTTCTGCTATCAGATACAATTATATCTGCATCATTTAAATTATCTTTATCTACAACAATATAACGGATATTTTTCTTTTTAAGAATTCCTAGAATGTAATATATGATCCTAGCATTCGTGGTATCAAAATGTATATTGATGTACGGCGCTAAAACTTTATTTATTTTAGTCATTTGATTCCGTTTGTCCTATATGATAAAAAATCCTCAAACGCTTGCTATTAATACTTTTTTAAAAGGACCCCCTTTTAGCGTCCTTTTTGGATACAAAACTAATGCTCAAAAGACATACTTCCTAAATGATATAATTGATACTTCTTTTATGCTGAGAAAGCAGGTCATCTACGTTGACACTTTCTCAAATTTTATACAGCTTTGGGAAAAGCCAGAGAATCTAATAGTGATTTCTCCCTTTGATATGTCGTTACAACAGTTCTTTTCTACACTTTTATGTTGTCCTAGAGGTTCAGTAATCGTGATAGATTCCTATCCCTTTATCATAAATGCCTTTTTTGAGGAAGAGGAAAAAGCAGACCGTTTTTTCATGTATCTTCTAGCTAAAACCAAGCATTTTTTACATATAGTTGTTTTTGTATATTTTGACTCAGAAAAGGGAATTCCTTCTTTTCCAATTTTTGAGAAAAGGTTCTATGACAAGTTTATTATAAATAGAAATGCTAAAGCATCCCTTTTGAATATAGGAACAGAATCATAATTATAGTTGCCAAGATCAGTAAAATCGTTCCAGCTACAAAGTTATTACGGGAATCCCGTTGGTTTATACTGTTCGCTCCTCTGTATATTAAATATACGCCTCCAAAACCTATAACAAAGTTCATCAAAGCGATGATGAACTCCATTCCTGTTTCATATGATCTGTCCGGTACAAAAATTGTTCCAGCGGGTAACGATGGAGCAGATTCAATTGCATTTATTATTCCTCCTAAATAGACCGCAAAATATAGGATGATTATTATGAACAGAAAGTTCTGTTTGATTAGATCAAACCTAAATGATCTGCCTAAATTTGTTTCAATCCTTCCAACCCTGTTGGATATCGAGTCTATCCATTTCCTTAAACTCATACATTCAGATCCTCCGATTTTTTAGTTATTAAGTATTTAGCTACTTCTTTTACCCACACTCCGTTTTCAGGGTTGTCTATGGTTAACTTTAAGTACGCCTCCCATGAAAGCTCTTCATAAGCTTCCTTCCAATACCCATAGTTTCCTTCAATTTTATGGTATGCGATGTTATGGTGCTCACAAAATTGTCCATTCAACACTTTCTCTTTACTGCAGATTGCGCAAGTATTATTTTCAATGCTCATCTTTTATCCCTTCTTTGATGGGCAATCCACGTTTATGCACAACTTCCAGGGAATCCTTCCTCCTCGTACAATTATAATTGGCCATCCACACATCACACAGGCCTTTCCTATGTTTTGTATTATTCCTCTTTGAGGTAGAGGTGACGATGCTCGGCAACCATTTTTATAATTAGTACATCCCACAAAACGTTTTCCTGTCCTTTTACTTCTTATTATTATGAGATTTCCCACTTTACATTTGGGACATTTTCCCAAAATGTTCTTCTCAAAAAAAGTTTCTTTGAGAGCTATCTTTAACTCCTCTCCAACCTTCTCCATGTTGTCAACAAGCTCACTTATTGAATGTAACGTAAGATAGAATGTGTCCTCTAATACATTTTCTGGCGTTTCCTTTCCCACCTCTATTTGTTCCAGCTTGCGCTCCATCTCTTTAGTCAAATCTACTGAAACAATTTCCTTAGAGTATTTTGAAAGCGTTAATGTTATCTGGAAACCAAGATTTGTTGGAGCTATGCTATCTCCCACTATATATCCTCTTTTGTACAAGGTCTCAATTATTTCTGCTCTGGTAGCTTTTGTGCCAAGGTTCTCTTCCTCCATCTTCTCTAATAGGCTTCCTCGGTTGAACCGTGGAGGACGTTTATCAAATTTCTCAGCAATTTCAACAGATTTTATCAAAACCCTTTCCCCCTCCTGCAACAGCGGCAGATCATGTTCCTCCATATTCACGTATTTTCCATAGAAAAATGTCCAACCCGCATATATCGTTCTTAGGCCGTTAACCTCCCAATGATGTTTGTTTTGGACATTAATTGAAAGTTGCATTCTCTCTTTTATTGCTTTCTCACCGAAGACTGAAAAGAACCTTCTAACTATCAGGTCATACAATTTTATTTGTCTCGCATCAAAACCTCCTACTGGAATCTCTCCTGTAGGGTATATGCTTGGGTGTGCTGAATCATCTTTGTCTCCTTCTCTGGGTTTAAGTCTTGTACTCAGTAGGGCTTTTACTTCTTTCTTATATTCTTCTAATCGACCTAACCCATTCATTATCTTTAAGTAGTTTATCGATGGAGGAAGTTTTTGGCTGTTAGTTCTAGGATATGATATTAGGGCGTTTAAGTAGAGTCTCTCTGCTATACTTAACGTCAAGCTAGGTGAAAAGCCGAAGAGTCTAAAAGCTTCTTTCTGAAGATCACCTGTGTTAAATGGCGTTGGTGGAATGAGTTTGACTTCCGTCTTTTTTAACTGTTCAACTATCCCTTCACGTCCCTCATTTTCATTTTTTATACGATGGCCTTCTTTACCCTTGGTTATTCTGTCTATAGAGTACTCCGCATAGAAAGTTTCTTTGCTTGAATCGACTAATGCTTTCGCTGTCCAATAAGGTCTTGTAACAAAAGATCTTATTTCGATTTCACGGTCCACTATGAACTTTAGTGTGGGTCCTTGCACTCTTCCAGTACTTATGGAACCTCCACTGCTTGCTGAATGTTGTAAAGCTGAAATTAAAATTCTCGATAGGTTGATTCCCCACATGTAATCAATAATATGTCGTGTGATTCCTGCTCTAGCGAACCCATCATCTATTCCAACTTTAAGATTCTCAAATGCTTCAGAAAGTTCTTCTTTAGTTAAGGTTGAAAATCTTGCACGTAACACCTTTGAAATGTCCGCATTGCATGAGTATTTTATTATATTACGTCCTATTATACTCCCTTCAGTATCATAATCGCATGCATTCACAAAAGCACTTGCTCGGTTTGAAAGTGATGATATTGTTTGTATGCGATTCCATACGATTTTCTTATCTTTGTCGATTTGACTTAAGGGAAACCACATTAAATCGAAAATAGGAAAAACATCCCTTTTTTTTCTTGATGTTCCTAGACCATAGAGATGACCTAATGCAGAACAAATGATGTACTTTTTTTTGTCCTTTTCAACCACATAAATCTGTGTCCCATTGGATGTGTACGTCTTAAATTTATCACTTAAAGCAGATGCTATCCTCTTTGACGCATCTGCTTTTTCGCAAATGACTAATGTATAGCCTGAAATATTTGGTATTCTATCCAAACTACTACGCTTCCATTAAAATAGCATTTATAAAGAGTTTTTATCTGCGTCCTACTTAACCTACCTAAGTTGATAGAAATCGTTTGTGGGACCTGCAAATATAAAATGTATTCTGATGAGAACCTTAAGTCAGTATATTCTATTCTTAAACTTTACAATTTTCAATGTCCATCATGCGGTTCAAAATTTTCAAGGGACTATCAAATGACGGTCTCTAAGAACAAGGAATCATAACTTTTTATCTGCCATTTCTGGAAAATTTATTTCCCAGTTCCATAATCTTCGATTGATGGGCATGTCCGGTTATAATATTCCAGAAGACTTACGATACAACAAAGAGCATGAATGGGTCAAGATCGAAGACGATGCTGCAATAATAGGCATTACCGACTACGCTGTGAAATCACTACATGACGTCGTTTACGTTTCTTTACCTGAGGTTGGGTTAAAGATAGATCAAGGCAGTGTTGCTGCTACGGTCGAATCGATAAAGGCTGTATCTGAAGTGTATAGTCCTGTTGGAGGTGTAGTGGTTGAAGTGAACAAAGCTCTTGACATGAGTCCAGAGAAGATTAACACATCACCCTATAGTGAAGGATGGATATTCAAATTGAAACCAATCAACTTAGAGGCTGACTTCAAAAAATTAATGAAAAGTGGGGAGTATCTTACTTATCTCGATTCACTAAAAAAATAATGTTACTTTTAATGAACATAAGCCGGCTGTAACCCTTCTTCTGTTTTGACAGTATTAGACTATGCGACCTACCTGGACTTTGAGTAAATGCACATCGCCCTATTTGGTCTTGCTCCGCGTGGGTCGGCCGTTTAACCCAATTGCTAGACCTTCTCAAATATTTATCATCGTCATGCGTCTAGGTTGGTGTCGTTTCTGTTCCGTTGCCAACGGTCTACCGCTGCGCTTCTCAGCGCCACGCTTTTACTCGGAGGAAGGAGTTTCCACAGGATTTCTTCCGTAACCTGTCCACCGGCGTATGTTCATCAAAGATTTCGGATTGTTCTTATTAACTCTTTCTTGTTTGTTCGTCTAGAAATTTGTTCTGTAATTCTATGAGCTCTTTTGATGTGTTTGCTTCCGAATACATCTGTAGTAGATACTGATTTAGTTTAAACGCGTTGATTCCCCAAGAGAAAATCTTAAGCAATTTTAGAGCCTCTTCCCTAAACCCCGTGATATATAAAGCAAAGGATAGCGCTTCGACTGTACTTAATTTCGTTGGCAAGCCATAGTGTGTAGGATTTCCAGCCACCAAGTATGGTAAAGCACGAAATTCATATTTTCTATTATATATCATAAACTTTTCCTTGCTGATTTTATTCCAGCTTCCATCCAAAGCGATTAGCCCCCTGCTTTCTATCGTTGTTCTATCTCCTTTTGATATCGTTCTTTCTGCAAATGGATTTAGGAAGATGGCTCCTTTTGCCCTGCTATCCCTTCTACCTATGAAATCAACTAGATCAAATTTTCTCAGTTTTATTGCTGTGCACCTTCGAACATCACATTCACCTAGGTGTAATATGTAAATCCTAATTTGATGCATGTTACGCTTTCTTATACTAAAAGAAAAGTTTAATATTCTTTTCTTTTTATAATATATGGGTAAAAATGCCACTTGCTTTTGTTTTAATAAATGCAGATTTAGGCACAGAAGAGGACTTAATTAAGGAACTTAGGAAAATCGAAGAGGTAAAGGAAGTCTATGTCGTCTATGGTGTTTATGATATAATAGCCAAGATTCAAGCAGATACTATGGACAAGGTAAAGGATACCATAACTTGGAAGATTCGCCGTCTAGAAAAAGTTCGTTCAACTCTAACGATGATTGTTGTCGAAGAATAAAATCATACACGTCTCCCTGGACGATGTAGACACGCCGAACTATGGTTGTACAACTTACGCTTTATCTTTGATTATAAAAGAGTTAAAGGCTGCACGGACAAAATTCCTAGATTACCCTCATCTTGTCCGTCTTAACCCCAACATACCATGGAAGACTCGAGGTAATGGGGCAGTTTCCATTATTTTAGAGCATGAGGACCCAGAACATATCTTCAAGGTCGCCAAAAGGATAGCGTATATAAATTACGTTAAGGCTGGTAAGAAGTCAACACCAGCAATAGTGCTGTTTAACGGTAACAGTTTCAATAATGAACTGTTAGAATTCTCAAAAGAAGCCTTATACAGAGTTTTGAGTGTTAAGAGGGCTAAGCAGCTGCTTGATAAGTACAATTTCATATATTCAACTTATGGTGGTGAAATAGGGCTTGTAGGTGCATTAGCGGGGTTATGCAACCCGCTAGTAGAACATACTTACGAACTGATATGTTACCGTAAAGGAAAGAATTTCGATAAGCCGAGAAAGGTGTACAAAAAATCTGTAATAAAAATGTCAGCTAAAACTTATCCTTTTACATATAATAATTATGATCCAATAACAGATCGTGTTATAATAACTCCTCATGGTCATGACCCGATACTATTTGGGATCAGAGGATTAACTCCAGAAAAACTATTGACTGCTTTCAAAATGCTGGAGATTGACGAAGAAGCGTCACATTATGTGATCTTCAAAACAAATCAGGGAACAAATTCACACTTCGTAAATTTCTTTAAAATAAAGGATATTAAACCATATTATTCGGTCAAGGTTCAAGGAAAAGTGAAAACGGTTCCAAAAACAGAAATAGGTGGTCACGTATTCTTTTTACTAGAAGACGATACCTCTTCTGTTAAATGTGCAGCATATGAGCCAACTAAAATCTTTAGATTTTCTGTATTAAAACTAAGGCCTGGAGACGAAGTTGAGATAGGAGGTGGAGTTCGTGCTCCAAACAAAAAAGATTCTATGGCACTAAATATTGAGTACCTGAAAATCTTAAATTTATCGGACGACTTCGTTTATGAGAACCCTTTATGCCCAATATGTAGTAGGCATATGAAATCGTTGGGTAAAAGCCAAGGTTTTGAATGTGACAAATGTAAAGTCAAATTGGTAAAAGCTTCGAAAGTAAAAAAAATTATTTCTCGTGATATTAAACTAGGTCTATACATTCCTCCCCCTTCAGCACATCGCCATCTTACTAAGCCTTTGCAATATTATTCCACTGACTTAACAATCAACGCACCTTTTAATAACATGTTTTTGAAAATCTTCAGTTAAAGCTTTTTCAAAAGCTTTAAAAAGCAGATTATAACCTCAAGAAAACAACAGCGAGGTGGGGAAGCTAGGTTATCCCGGCGGGCTCATAACCCGCAGATCAGTGGTTCAAATCCACCCCTCGCTACCATAATAATTAACATCCAATTATTATAGTACGCTATATTTTTTTTAACCTTAATTGATTATTGATTCCATCCCTTTCTTAGCTAGTAATTCGATTTCTTTTTTTATCTTTAATATTCTTTTGTTAGCTTTGTTTCCCTCACCTAGAATTTCATCAAATTTACTAAGTGTCTCTTGGAGAGGTTTGATCTGATTGTCTTCAACATATTTGTCTGCTAAGCAAACAATCTTTTCTTCCAACGATGTGGGTATAAAATCTCTTTCAGGCATTCCAAGTTTCGCACATTCTTGCTTGTCTATTCCTCCACCAACGTGATTTTCTACAATTTTGATAACTTTTCTATCATATCCGTCTTTTTTTAGTATTTCTCCTCCTAGGAATCCATGCCTGACAGAATGCTCCTTTGAGCGACCGATATCATGAAGTATTGCCCCCCTTAAAATGGATTTTTCATCTATGTCAACTCCCACGCGCTTCAGTTCCTTGACTATCGTATCTGAAACATTCATTACAAGTAGGCCATGTTGGATAATGTAGTCATCGCATCCATATTTTATTAGCTCTTCCACTTCTTTTTTTATTAGTGTGTCCTTTCCTCTAGTTCTTCTTCTATCTGTTTTATTTTCCATTTAAGTGCCTCTTTAAATTCTTCATCTTTTATAATGTTTACAGCTTTGCCGCATTTGGGGCATTTAAACAAGTTCTCCATTGCCTCCACAAATGGCAGCTTCCTGCAGCCTGGAGTTCCACAGTAATAAAATTCATTGGCTTCCTCATATTCAAGTCTATGTTTAAGTCTTCCAAGAATTTTTCTTTTCTGGCTCTCTATGAAGCTTTCAGTTTGATCTCTCCGTGCTTGCCACCTATAGACAAACCACCCTTTCTTCGGATCCCTTACTCTTATTCCTGAAATTAATGAATGACCAAAGAGATCGTACAGAACTCGTCTAACGATGTTTATCTTCAATCCCGTGGCACTTGCTATTTCCTCATCGGTTGCATTTTCATTGTTTAATAGTGCTCTAGCTACTCTTATATGCTCTTCTCCGCCTAAAAGGCTAGCCGCTTTTACGAATGAATCTTCATATTCAACTTTCAATTATTTTCTTGCCTCTTTTTGTAGGTATGATATTCACTTTTGCGCCACTAAATTTTAAACTTATCTCTTTTCCCATGTAAAATTGGTCTAAAAAGATTGCCAATGCGGCGATTTCGGAGTGTGGTTGACTGGTTATCGATACATTATAATCACTTATTTCATAAAGCTCTCTTGGAACTTTTTCTGCTCCTACAACGACTAATTTCTTTTCCTCTTTTTTCCTTATCTCTTCAATTATATTATTAATAGGTAAACCGTACATCGTCAAGTGAATAACTATCCCATTTTCCTTTTTCCAGTCAATTATAAATTTTAGCCAATTCTCTTCGATGATCTCCGTCTTAAATGGACCCCCCCAAAAGTTTGTTACCTCATCGATCTTTTCCTTTATTTCCTTCTCTGTGTTGACAAAGAAGATTCCCTTTGCTCCCAAGGCTCTTGCCACTAGACCAACATGCGTTGTAACTCTTTTGTCCCTTTCTATTCTATGCCCTATTCTAAGTACGTATATCTGCTCTGACACGCTTAAGCTGGTTTTCAAATTGACTTAAAATTGTTTTTCTTCCAGTAACTTTGATATATAGACAATTTTGGTCTTTTCTAGTTTCTACACGCGAGGATTGCTTCAACCAGTCTAAAAAGTTAGAGATTAAAGCAACGCTCTGATAATCAACAAAAAACTCTTTTGTTACCTCATCGAGCTTAATCCTGATCTTCTCTAAGAGTTCGTTGCCTCCATAATTAGTTTTGGCAGAGATGATTATGTACTCAAGCTCATCGTTTTTAAATTGGTTTTCGACTTCCTTGATTTTTTCTTCTGATACAAGATCCTGTTTATTCAAAACTACAACTATATCACTGATAATGACTCCTAACTCGTACAAGATATTCAAAGATGTGGAAAATTTTTTCCGGATTTCTGATATCGGCTCGCTCACATCTACTACTAATAGAATAACATCAGCAAACTTTAACTCCTCTAAGGTGGACTTGAAAGCTTCAATCATATAAGGTGGTATATTTCGGATGAATCCAACCGTATCTGAAATAAGGATGTTTCTCTCATTAAGGATTTTTCTTGTTGTAGTCCTTAGGGTAGTAAAGATCTGATCAGACACTTGTAGTTTTTCTCCGGTAAGCAGATTAAATATGGATGTCTTCCCGACACCAGTATATCCTGCTAATGAAACTAATGGGATGTCATTTTCTTCTCTTTGCGCCCTCTGGGTTTCCCTTTGCTTGCGAATATCTGCTAATTTGATGTTCAAATACTCGATCTGTCTCTTAATTTGGTTAACATAAACCTCAACTTCATATTCTCCTAAACCGAAGAATCCTGGCTGTTCACCTTTCTTTTCTAGGTTAACTTTGTTCCTTGCTCTGATTAGTTCATATCTTTGTTCAGCGAGCTTTATTTGCAGTTTCGCTTCTGAAGTTACTGCATGTTTTGTGAAAATTTGTAATATTAGCTTTTCCCTGTCAATTACCTCTTTCTTCAGAATCTTTGCGAGATTATATGCTTGAGTCGGTCTTAATGTCTCATCAAAGAGTATCTTGTCAACTTCCGTATTCTTTACCATTTCTTCTAAGTCCTTCAACTTACCTTTCCCTATACCAAAACTAGATCTGTTCAAATATTTTTGTGTGATGACGTTTGTCACGTTATAGCCTGCTGTGCTTGCTAATGCGATAGCCTCCTTTATGACGTATTGTTCAGGATAAGTGATAAGTATAACATTTTCTCTATTGCTTAACATTTATTTTTCCTCGATCATTGCGAATAGATCTATTTTTAGTGCGCGTTCTAACTTCTGGCCTATAAATATACTAGGTTTCATTTTGCTTGATTCAATAAGGCTAATTACAGATGCTTTTTCGTTGACCCTTCTTGCGAGGTCGTCTTGGGATAATCCCATTTTTTCTCTAGCTCTTTTTATTGTTAGAGCATAATCTGGTACGATTTCCATTTCTTCAAGATCAATTTTTTGGGTATGCGTCATCATCCTTGGCCTAGGCTTTAATTTGTTTCTGGGGATTTCTTTAACTTCTTCTCCTAGGTTAGCACACGAATTACAGACTTCAAGTATTGAGCCGTCAACCATTATTTTATTAGGTTTTCCGTCCACTCGTTTTCCACAGATTTCACAGTTCAATGTTTTCCTACCCCAAAATTTAAGTTGTTCACCATGTTATAAGACGATGTCAGCATGCGTAAACTAAAAGATCTCCCCTATATATTAGATTATTTCTATGGACGTTCGGTTCATGAAGTAGTAGACATTGAAAAGATCAGGGCTATAGTTTCAAAGAGAACAGGTAAAATAAAACAGTTATTTTACAAAAATAAATTATTAGGCACATTCCGTTCAAATGGAAGTTTTGCTCCTACGCCTTACGCTTACTATCTATTGTACAAGGCCAAAGATTTTAAACAAAATACTGTGGTTGTCAAAGAAGACGCTGTAGCTCATATCAAGGATGGTTCATCCGTTTTCGTCAAGAATGTTAAAAAGATGGGGAAGAACGTTTTTGTAGGGTCAGACGTTTTCATACTAGAACCAAATGAAACATTAATCGGTGTTGGCAGATCCACAATTTCCTTTGAACAAATCGAACGTTTTAAATCCGGTCTATGTGTTAAAAATAGGGTGGTAAAAGATTGGGATTCAGATTAAATCAGAGAGACGCAAAACGAATGATGGATAAGCTGGGTTTAGATATGAAAGAAGTTCCTAACGTAAAAGAAGTTATCATAAGAACGGAGGGTAAAGACATCTTGATAAAAAAACCATCCGTATCCCAAGTTAGCGCTCAAGGAATGCAGATATATCAAATAATGGGCGGTTCAATAGAAGAGCAGGGTGTAGCTAAAAAGTACAGCGAAGAAGATGTTCTTCTTGTGGCTCAGCAGGCTGGTGTTACGAAGGTAGTCGCCGAAGAAGCCTTAAAGGAATGTGACGGAGACTTAGCTCGAGCAATTCTTAAACTGTCTTCAAAATAGCGCTACTTTTTTACGAAGAGAAATATTCTTGTATTACCTTGAAGTTCCTCGAGTATCCTTTTGGTTATAAGTTTCGCAATGTCCCTTAATCCACTCCTTTTATTAACATCTTCGAATGAAACAAAAGGACGTTTTTCCCTCTCGTTCAATATTTGCATCATGTAGGTTTTTCCTATGCCAGGTATTAGTTCTAAACTATGTAGTCTAGGCGTCACGGGCATGGATTCGTTAAAATATTTTACAAATCTCTGCTCATTTGCTAAAACTATTTTTTCCAATACGTAAGGTATTTCATTTTTTGAATTGGGTGAAAGGTCTCCATAATTGAGTCTACCGAGTACACTTATTATCTTCTTCCTACCCTCTTTCCCAATGTAAATCCTTTCTCCTTCCTCAAATGTGACGTTATTTGTTGATAGAATCTCCAATAGCACAAGGTTTTCCTCTCCTATTGCCTGTACAATTGATCCTTCCCGCCCCCTTATCACAGAAGATCTGCCATTAGGAATGAAATCCAAAAGATAAGCGTACTCTTCAAATTTTCGCTCACGAAAGGAAATGTTTACTCACCCTTCTTCCTTTCTTCATTAATAATATTCAGAATTAAATTTTTCTTTTCTGTGGAAAAAATCTTCCTCCAACCAGCGATAATTGTATTCAATTCTCCTAATGAGGAGGGTAATATATTAGTCACCTCTATGGCTTCTTCTTCTGTTAACCCTAATTCTTTAATGAGCCTTCCCTTTATCATAATGGCAACTTTTGAACTTACCTTAGTGAACTTTGTCAGATAATCAATAGTTCTTTTCTGAATCTGATCTGCTTCCTCTACGTTTATCTTCTCTAGGATATCTTTTGCTTCTGCCATTGTTATTGGCTTTTTAACGGCCTCCTTCTTCTCCATGAAATCCACACCCTTACGCAGTCAGAGGCTTAACATGCTCAAGTCGGGCAATTACTTTCTTGGTTTTATCTCCCACCTTAACATCGATTAAGAGGGATCTTCTCATTACCTTTTCCACTACTCCTACTTTCCCATGATATCTACGGTGAGGCATGCCTTTTACTATTGATGGGTTAATTTTAATAATAACTTTATCATTAACATTATACTCTCTCATAATGTAAGATAAACCTTGCTCACTCGTCAAATCCTTCGTGAACAAGCTTCTCGTTCTCCTTCTATACCCATGCGACCTTGTCATATTCGCTCGCCAACCATTTCCTTTTCTTATGTAATATAGTTTTATTTTAAAGTCTTCCTCTGTACCTTACTCCTACTACTCCTCACCGTTCTATTACATTTCGGATCTCTAGTTATATTAAACAATAACTTTCATTTTGACCGCCTACGACCTCCTCCTACCATTTCTTTAATTTCAGTGACTTCTATGCCGCCTGAAATCATAGTTTTTTCGACATGAATCGTTCTCTTTTTTGGATGGATAATTCTTATTGTAAACAAGTTTCTTTTAACAAGAGGGTCATAGGAAGGACTGATTTTCACTTTTACAGATTCTGCTTGAAACTCTCCTAGAAAAAACTCTTTTAGCCTTTCTTTAATGTCCAGTTCATTTTCTGTTTCATATTGTCCATGCATAAAGATAGGTTTGGTAGTGATTTTGACATTTAATTGATCCTCAAAAGGTTGTAATATGATCTTGATATCCGGGTCCGAAAAGCTGGTATCCCTCTTTAACAATTCATTTAACTTTAATCCCACTTCACGTACGATCTCTTTCCTTAAACTTTCACCTTTAAGTTTGTATTTGGATCTTATTTTATCTTCTTTCTCTGTTATCTGGAAGGGCACATTTGCTCCGCACAAAAAATTCTTAAATTCGTATTCCCTCATTTCATCGACTAATCTGTCTGCAATATCGTCGATCTTATCAAAAATACCTCTGCATAATTCACATGGCTGCTTCTCAAAGAGATTGTAAAGTTCTTCCCAAGTGTAACCTTCTGAATTCCAACCTTTAGTCTTAGTTTCAGCTAAGAACCTTAACAGTATTCCTTTTTCTTTGATTGTAAGTTCCGGTCGAAACTTGGGAAATTGTCTTCCCAAGCAATTGTTACAGAGCCGTTTTTCCTTCAGTATCCTTTCAGTTAAGACCACCTCTTTTGGAGGTCTCATTTGAATCACCTCATAAATCCACGTAGAAATTTGCCTTTGTTTTTTTTCATTACAATTTTCATATTATTGTACTGCTTAACCATTTCTTTAACTTCTTTTTCGTCCACTCCGGATCCTCTAGCTATTCTTCTCATTCTTGATGCATTAAGTATATCTGGATCTCGTTTTTCTTCCTTTGTCATCGATTGTATTACAAAGCGCCATTTCTCTAACCTACCTTCTAGTTCGTCCATGTTTATAGAGCGATCAACTTCTGGCATTCCAGGTATGAGTTCCAAAAGTTTCTTCAAAGAACCAAATTTCTTTAACTGCATCAATTGATCATAAAGATCGTCTATCGACATCTTTCCTGACATTATCCTTCTTGCTCTTGACTCATCCGGCTCTATTTCTGCTTGCTTTACTCTCTCTAATATTGCCTTAATGTCGCCTAATCCGAGTAATCTGTTCACAAATCTTTCTGGAACAAACCTTTCGATGTCATCTATTCCTTCCCCTGTGCTTATAAAAAGGATACTTGCTTGGGTTGACGCAGCAGCAGCTATTGCTCCACCTCCCTTTGCTGCTCCATCCAGTTTTGTTAGAACTATTCCGCCTATAGAGGTGGCTTCATGGAAAGCTTTTGCCTGAGCAAAACTCTGCTGCCCTATTGTTCCATCAATAACTAGTAGTACCATTTGAGGTTTTAGTACATCATTTATTTCTTTCATTTCTAGAATTAGCTCCTTTTCTTCTTTGTGTCTTCCGGCAGTATCTATTATTAAGATATTCTTATTTTGTTCAAAAATTTTTTTTCCTTCCACACAAATCTTTATAGCGTTTCTTTCACCCTGTTTTCCAAAAAGGTCTATCTTTCCTCTTTCGCATGTAGTCTTCAATTGCTCTAAGGCTCCAGGCCTAAATGTATCGGCACAAACTATTCCGACTTGGTATCCTTCCCTTAAGAAATATTTTCCTAATTTTGCTGCAAAAGTTGTCTTACCAGAGCCTTGAATTCCGACTAATAAAATTACGTTACATTTATTTCTAGGGAACTCAACTTTACTTTCTGTGCCAAGAATTTTTGTAAGCTCTCCATAAAGCAGATTAATAATATAATCACGCTTTGATAATCCAGCAGGGATGTCACTTTTTAACGCCTCCTTTTCTATCTTTGATGTTATATCTAAAACGATCTTAACGTTGACATCAGCTTGTAGTAGACTTCTTTGTATATCCCTTACAAACTCCTTTATCGCCTGCTCGTCTACTACATCACTATAGATCAGCTTCTTTATCGCATTCCTTAGGCTTTCTTTTAATTGATCTAACAAACTTTTCACACTCAGACTAGAATTATAAATGTACCCTTAATCATATTATTCAAATTCAGCCCTTTCCTTGCATTTGAAGAGTCTAATAACCATTTACCTTCCAAGTTTCCAAAAGATGTAGAACATACGATAAAGGGATTATGTATTCGAAATCTTAAACAGGTCAAATCCTTCTCTACCATAAAGTGTTTGACCAAGAGAGATTTAATTATTGCAGAAAGAGGTTCAATATTAGGACAAAAGATCGCCATCACACCTTCACCACATCTTAACGATCAGACTATAATGTTCTTTTTTTTAAAACGCTTCTCACAAGGCTACCTTTTATTCATTAATTTTATATAGATATATGTTTCTTCTTCTTTGATGATAATAAAGGTGATAGTTTTTGAGTCGACCAGCTGATCTTTCAAGTCTTAAAATAGGCTCATACATTATTATTGATGGAGAGCCTTGCAAAATTGTGGAATATGATAAAAGTAAAACTGGCAAGCACGGTTCTGCAAAAGCACGTATTGTTGCCATAGGTGTATTTGACAGTTCAAAGAAGAGTCTTTTAAGTCCAGTCGCTTCTATGGTCGAAGTTCCTCTTATTGAAAAAAAGAGTGGTCAGGTAATTTCTATCACAGGAAACATTCTACAGATTATGGACTTGGAAACGTTTGAAACGTTTGAATTGCCATTTCCAAAAGAAGACGAGGTAGCCAAGTTAATAAGTCAAGGAACGGAAGTAGAGTATTGGAACGTCTTAGGTAAAAGCAAGATTATGCGAGTAAAAGGTAAATCCTAAAGGTGCCCTCGTAACTCATAATCATCTTCATAACATATAATGCTCAGACGGCTCTTCCTGTAATTCATCGGGCACCATATAATTGTTAATGCCGGTAAAAATAGGTTTTTCCCGACAATATTTAATATCACCACCAAAGAACAAATATGGTTGGCAAATTTGACCACAATAAACAGGATCGCGATCGCAGGAAATATCAAAAAGATAAACCAACACAGGGTGACAAAATTCATCATCGAGTCTTTTAAGAAGAATAATTTTCACGTAAATACGATAACACCAGTAAAATATCAGTCAACAAATAGTCTAAATATAGAAGATGTGGATCAATCTAATACAGATCTTCTATGCATTTTAGGTGGAGACGGCACGATAATAGGTGTGATTAGAAGTTTATCAAAACAGGTCCCAATTCTAGGAATAAACGTCGGCTCAAAGGGCGTCCTTACGGAAATATTTCCTGATGAAATAGATTTGGCAATCGATTCAATAAAAAGGGATAGGTTTCACGTTCAAGAGCATATGATGCTTAAACTTGACGTCGGTGATCCTGTTAAAAAATTAACCGCCCTTAATGAGGTACTTTTATACAGGGGATCGTTGACAGAACTGCCCCTGTTCACTATAGCGCAGAAGGAACTTCTCATAAAAAAAAGAATGGATGGTTTAATCATTTCTACACCAACAGGGTCTACAGGACACTCATTCTCTTTAGATGGTCCTGTATTAGATGAAACACTTGATGCTTTTTTGCTAAACTCAATTGGATCTGTTCAAAGACTGCCACCTATTATTGTCCAACCATTACCGTTAAGTGTATCATGTTCTAACAAAGCAAATCTGGTTATTGATGGGCAGATAAAACAAAGTTTGGAAAGAAACAAAGTAATCCAAATAGAGAGAAACGAAGAAAAAGCTAAATTTCTAAAGGTTTTTACAGGTCGCCTATCACAAATTCAGAAACTAGGCTTTGATATAATTGGATAGAAATCGTATGATATACATTCTAGATTCATCTGCTTTTATGTTCGGCTTTTCTTTTTCTTCCTCTGCTGTTGCATATACGACTGAAGAAGTTATCCATGAAGTTGGTAGAAACAGATTTCTTCGAACAAAGATAGATATATACGTCTTGCAAGGGTCATTAAAGATCATTAGCCCACCCTCCGAGTATCTTTCTAAGATATCCTTAGCAACAGCAGATTCTTCTGACCTAAAAGCGCTGTCAAAGACCGACTTGTCGATAATTGCCTCAGCCCTCTACTTGAAGGAGAATATGAATGAGGAACTAACTTTAATCACCGATGATTACTCCTTGCAAAATATAGCGTATACTTTAGGAATCAAGTTTAAATCAATGGCAGTGAAAGGAATCACTAAGCAGATAAAGTGGATGATCTATTGTCCCGCATGTGGAAAAGTCTTCAAAGACTCAAAGACGTCGATTTGCCCTATATGTGGGCATGAGCTGAGAAGGAAAGCCGTAGAAAAAGAGTCTATCTCTTATTAAGAGAACGTTTAATAATCATCAAAAGACTTTTAGTTTAAAATGCTGTCCCCGGGGATATACTTAAAAAATTCATTAAATTTATTTGACACTGTAACCGATATTCAAAAGGACATATCTAATAAGAATGTCGGAGCCATTGTCACCTTCATAGGCATTTCAAAGGAGTCGAGTACCGTCTCGGAAAAAAAAGTGAAGAGTGTGACCATAGAAACTTACAAGGAAGAAGCCGATAAAACCATACTAAGAATTTGTGACGAAATAAAGCAAGCGTTTTCCCTGATCTTTATATCAATCATACATCTAGAAGGAGACTTCGACCCAACTGAACCAATAGTCGCGGTGATCGTAGCCTCAAAATCAAGAGGACCAGCATTTAAAGCTGTACAGGAAGCAGTGGAGAGGTATAAGCAAGAACCACCCATCTTCAAGAAGGAAAACTATGTCGACGGCTCTTCAAAGTGGATAACCTAGCTTAGATCTGGAAGGGGCCTCCGTCGGGATTTTCGAACGTTTAATTTGTCGAACCCGAGCCCACGGCTCCACAGGCCATTATGCTACCACTACACCACGGAGGCCACGCCAGAAAGGAGAGAACTACAGTATATTAAATTTAATATTTCCCTTGGTGTTGCCTTCTATGAGGTTGGAATACCTTTACACCAGCTGCGACGGGTAAAACTTTCCTTATCATACACTATGTGACAGGAAGTTAAACCTCCCCCCGTCTACGACCATTAACTGCCCCGTCATAAAGTTCGATTCATCCGACGCTAAGAACAGAGCCGCATTTGCGATGTCCTGCGGTTCGCCCGTCCTTCTGAGATCAGCCACATTTGCGATTTCATTTAGTGTTTTGTCTACTTCCTTCTGTGTCTTTCCTACACTGAGCATCTCTGTTTTAATCAGTCCTGGTGCGATAGCGTTTACATTTATATTATGGGGTCCTAATTCGTATGCAAGCCTTTTCGTTAATACGTTGACCGCTGCCTTCGAAGGCGCGTACGCCACATTCTCCGAAAACGTCGTAGCGATACTTGCAAGAGAAGATATGTTGATTATCTTTCCATACCTGTTCTTGATCATATAAGGTGCTACCGCCTGCACACAATAGTACGTCCCAATTAGATTAACTCCCAGCACTCTCTCCCACTCTTCCGTAGTCCCCTCCAATAATTTGGTGGGTTTCCATGTAATTCCTGCGTTGTTAACCAGCACGTCTATCCTTCCAAATTCCTTTATGGCTTTATCGACCATGGCTTTGACTTCGTCTTTATTTGAAACATCGGCTTTGACTAAAAGGGCCTTTCTTCCTAATTTGACGATCTCTTTGGCGACCTCTTTAGCTTTTTCTTCACTCTTCGAGTAGTTTACAATCAAATCCGCTCCTTCCCTAGCAAAGGTTAGTGCAATCGCCCGCCCGATACCACGTGAAGCCCCGGTAACCAAGCAAACCCTATTTTTCAGTCTCATGACGTGAATACATCCGAAATAAAATAAAAACCTTTCTCCAATACGAAATTGAAAATAGGATCAGCTTTAATTAATCCGGTTATAAAGGCAAAATCAAAACGCAATATTCACAGGACTTGGACGAGATGTCAAATCTTGGAGGGTTCATGGACGCGTAATTGATGCAGCAGGAGGATGGGTCTTACGGATAGAATAACATCATCCAAAGAGTGAAACCTCAAAGAGCCAACTGCGCAGCTATCTTATGGAAACTCATAAATAAAAGTGAGCCAAAGAGAAGTTAATGAATCGGTATCAGATGTTTATTGATGGAAAGTTCGTGTCTCACTCCACTGGTAAAATGATCTCGGTGACGAACCCCTCAACGGAGAAGGTGATTTCTGAGATTCCAGACGGCGCTGCCGCCGATGTCGACCTAGCCGTCACGGCGGCTGAAAGAGCGCAAAAGACATGGGCCAAAAAGCCGGCCATTGAGCGAGCCAAGTATTTGCACGAGCTTGCTCAGGTTATCAGGAAACGCAGTGAAGAATTTGCGCGGACCATTTCGGAGGAGCAAGGCAAGATCTTACCGCTTGCCAGGTTCGAAGTGAATTCCATGGCAGATTACATTGACTATACGGCCGAGTTCGCCCGCAGGTACGAGGGTGAAATTATTCAGAGCGACCGCTCAAACGAAAACATCTTCCTTTTCAAGCTGCCGATCGGTGTGGTAGCTGGGATTCTACCTTGGAACTTCCCATTTTTCCTCATCGCCCGCAAGATGGCTCCTGCGTTGGTAACCGGGAATACCATCGTAATCAAGCCGAGCTGTAATACTCCTAACAACGCGTTCGAGTTCGCGCGAATCGTTGCGGAATCGTCCCTTCCTGAAGGTGTATTCAATCTGGTGTCCGGGCGCGGCGCGATTGTCGGTAATGCACTGGCTGGGCACCCAAAAGTCGGGATGGTGAGTATGACTGGCAGCGTCGAGGGCGGAATAGAGGTGATGCGAGCCGCGGCGAACAATGTCACTAAGGTTTCGCTTGAGCTTGGGGGTAAAGCTCCGGCGATCGTAATGTCTGACGCGGATTTAGATTTGGCTGCGAAAGCTATCCGAGATTCGCGTATCATTAACACGGGGCAAGTCTGCAATTGCGCGGAACGAGTCTACGTGCAAGAGTCCGTCGCTGACGCCTTCATATCGAAAGTCACCGAGGCGATGGAGGAGACCAAGTTTGGCGATCCACTGGCTGGGGTCGATGTGGATATGGGGCCACTGGTCAGCAAACAGCAGCTTGAGTCAGTAGACGGTGCGGTGCATCAGGCAGTGAAAGATGGAGCCAAACTCATCACGGGCGGACATCGGGTCGACCGTAGGGGTTACTTCTACCCACCAACTGTGTTGACGCACTGCAACCATAAGAGTGCAATAATGCAGAAGGAGATCTTCGGGCCTGTCCTACCCATCACCACATTCCGGGATCTTGATGAAGCGATCGAATTCGCCAACGATTGTGAGTATGGTTTGACCTCGTCCATCTACACCCAGAATCTCGACGTTGCAATGAGGGCGTGCAAGGAAATTAAGTTCGGGGAGACGTATGTCAACCGTGAAAACGGTGAGGCCATGCAGGGCTTTCACGCAGGCTGGCGTAAGTCTGGGATTGGTGGGGCTGATGGGAAACATGGGTTGGAAGAGTTCATGGCGACCCATGTAGTGTATGTGCAGTACGACCAAGGGAAAAAGTAGGACTCGGATTGAAATAGAAACTGGACCAGTGGTTTCTGACCTTAATTAAGCACTAAATATGTATCAATATTAGATAGATATGCGTCTTAACAGATTTTATACTGACAAGTAATTCCCATACGTATTGAATAGTTTGGTTAACTTTAATTTTTAGAGGTTCATCTTTGACGCTTGTTCTCCTTGAACGCTCCAGTTGCTTTTTGGCATGTCATGTATTATGACGGTAACTCTCCCTTTCTTTATCCCGATTGTCTCGAAAGCATTTGTGACCGCTTTCATTAGCTTTTCCTTCTGTTCTTCGGTTCTTCCTTCCCACATCTCAATTATTACTACTGGCATAGTCAACACCCCATCTGATAGATACACATTAAAGATTTGCTGATAATCTTTGCATTCCTTTTCTTTATTCCCATGGCGACCTGCTGATAAGATTGAAATCACGGTTAGCCACTAATGCTTCATGGAACTGCCGTTATCGAGATCGTCACGGCACCATAGGGGGCAACAGTGCTCTTTACCTGACCATTCCCGATAGCTGTAAGGTTACCGCTGCTAGCGTCCCCTTTCTGGACGGTCAAGCTGAGTATAGCTCCACCAGAGGGATTCCAGTCCGAGATCAGAATCCAGCCGTCTCCATTACCGTAGTAGCACCTTTGAAATGCTTGATTGGCAGTGGTGTTCGAATAGCCGATTGCGGTTGCATTCCATGGACCATTGTACTCAACGTTTATTCTGAAGGTCATAAGTGGATTTTCCTGAGTGGCTGCGGGAGAACATGTGATCATTGCTGTAACTGTGGTCGTTGCTGTAACTGTGCGGATCATTGTAGTTGTTGATATAAATGAAGTCGTCGTAGTAGTAGATGTAGTGTTTGACGAGCTTGTGGAAACAGTTGAAGTGCTCGCTGAACTTCTGAATAATGTTGCGTTGGAGTAGATGAGGCTTCCAACAACTGCAGCTGTAACTATAAGGGCGACAAAAGCTATCTTATAGGAGCTTTTATCGACCGATTGTTTGATCTTATCACTACTCTTTTAGATCAACTGGTTTGGATTGTTACAAAATATATTGTGTTTGATGATAGTGGAGAGCTGAAGGTTAGATAGATGGTTAGCGATGCATTCGCTGCCACCTTGATAGGTAGGCTTGGGTTTGATGTGCCTCCGTTCACGCTTGATAAAGACTCTCCGTTTACTAGTATACCTGTAATGATCTGGTCTGTGCTCCCGGTGTTCATGACGCTTACAACCACCTGAGTTGGGCTAACGTCCGTCACGTTCGTTATTTCAAGCCTTTCTATACTGGTTACCGTGGCGAATGTTGTCACAGTTGTCGTTTGACCTTGTGTCTCCGTTGTTGTTACGGTCGCAGTCGCAGTACCAACTTGTTCTGTCACAGTAACAGTTACAGTAGGTCCGGTCTGTATAGTCGTAGTTACAGTAGGTCCGGTCTGTATAGTCGTAGAACCAGTAGTTACAGTAGGTCCAGTATGTATTGAGGTTATAGTTGTAATAGCTGTTGTAGACGTCGTACCAGACGAAGTTGACTGTGAAGTGAACGTAGTCGTAGGAGAGAACGTAATCGTGCTTGTAGCTGTAGTGAGCGAAGCCACAACTGAGTTTGTAGAACTGGGTGTTGTGGAAGTCGTCTGCGCTGGCTGCAGTGGAAGAAGGTAGATTGCTCCACCTGCCAGAACCAACGCTATTACAGCAGCTGCGAAAACTCCTATAACTATTTGTCTTTTATATTCCGACATTGTGCTCATCAGCCAGTACCTATGAACTGGATATATTGCTATTAATAGAAAGACTGGAAAGCGCAGTTTTCTAATTTTAGAAAGTGTTTTTCTAATTTTAGAAAGTGTTTTTCTAATTTTAGAAAGTGTTTTTCTAATTTTAGAATTTAGTAAGGCTTAATACGTTATCGCTTATCGTAAGGTTGAAAACCGTTGAGTGAGAGGGTAGAAGATGAAGCAAAGATTTTAAGGGGTACAACTCTCAGAGTTTACCGTTTCATATTCAAGGTGGGAAAGCCCGTAGGTATTAGCGACGTGCAGGAGGGCCTTGGCTTCAGCTCCTCGTCCGTTGCATCATACCACGTCAACAAGCTTCTCCAAGCTGGGCTCGTCAAAGAGCAGGATAAAGGCTACGTCATGGACAGAGTTGTCTTCGAGAACATGGTCAGAGTGAGGAGGACGCTCATACCCTTCCAGACTGCTTACATGGCGTTTTTCGTTGTAGCGTTCCTGATTCTGTTAACATATCTGAGGCCGCCTCAGATAACGTCCACCTATGGTTTCGCTTTAGTGGTGTGCTTGGTAGGGGTTGCAACATCACTGTATGAAGTGATTAGAGCGTTGAAGAAGGTGTAAGATAATGCCATCTCCGAAGACAAGAAATATGTTGTTGGCGACGTTTGTAGTGCTTACTCTGATCTTTGGTTTCCTCTCTGCTTACGAGTTTGTTCAAGTTCAGCGTGTGAAGAGTTCAAGCATAACTACTTCCACCTCTACGGTGACCGCAACACTTACTAACACTTCCACTACTGTAACTACGGAAACTCTGTTTACTACTACCACCATCACCGAATTGACAACAAACACTACTCAATTCACCGTTCCTGGTACAATAATACCTGCATCATACTTCGCAATTTTCCTTTCACAAAGTTCGGTTCAGGTAGTTCAGGGAGAGAACAAAATCCTGTGTTTGGTTTCTGCCGCTGCATACAAGTACAACGTTTCCAGCATGGGGACTGTTACTACAACGTGGAATGATCCGATAACGCTTCAGCAGGCTTCTATTGTTCCGTCTGGCTCTGGGTTCACAGTCAGCTTCGGAACCAACCCGATATTTGTCGGTGGGTACTCAACTGTGATAGGGAACTTCACCAATGCTGTGCCTGGGACGTACACGGTTACTATAAGTGGTAATTCGGCAGGAACTGATTGGGTTCAGCCGTTGGTGGTCACGGTTCTGCCGAGAGCCTCATAATTTTATGTAAACTTATTCAAATAAATTTGAGAAAAGTGAATTAAGGGATGTATCGTCCTATGGCGAATCACAAGATCCGGACGCCTTACCCAATTCTAAAATTAGAACACCATGTCTGCTTATTTTTCTAAAAGTAGCAATATATCCATCCTTAACTGACACCTAAATGTTTGCGATGTCCTCTTCCAATTTAAGACGCACACTGTTGGTGACCTTTGCAGTGTTGACGATAATATTCGGCTCCCTATCATTCTCAGAGTTCTACCAAATTCAGCAGCTAAAGAGCCAAAGCGCACCTACCTCCACTGTTACGGTGACCTTAACACCGTCCACAGTGCTGAATGTGTCCAGCTTAATCTCGTCTAATGAAGCGTTAAAGGCGGTGATGAATTTCAAGGGATGGAACGCTACCCAAATGGCATCCTATGCAGTTTATACAGAACTTGATTTCCTCAACGTAAGTGGGGGATGGCTTAACACATACACGGTCGACCCCAGTACGGGTAGGATACTAAATTTGGAATCGAGCGAATCTCTTAAGATCCCTGACCCCACAGTAAAACTACGTGGGTACTATTGGCACGTAGACATTAACGCAGATGTGAAAACAGTTGCACCAGGCAAATTTCCAGAGGCAGGTATAAATTACGACTTCTGGGTAAACGCCGTTAACGCCACAATAGCGTACTCAGAAGGGCCGTACGGTTAGTATAAATGTGATCATGATGTCGTCTATAAAGGCAAAGAACGTGTTGTTGGTGACGTTTATAGTACTTACCATAATCTTCGGTTCCCTATTCTTTTTTGAATCGGTAAGAGGTCCAACTTCGACTACTTTAACAAGTTCAACCACCTTTACAACTACTGCAACCACTTTTTCGAACGTGACAACAACCGTTACGGAAAACGAAACTGTTACACGTTACATTACGAACCAGTTCTTTCGAACCACCCCTCTTACAACACCGTTCACTACAAGTTTCCCATACGATGGCGATTTCTCCGCAAGAGCTGGAAGTGTGCTGGTTTCGGTGTGGGTTGAAGAAAACGGTATCCTACTTAACCTGACATGTGTCCCCTCCTTTAAGGTCGGCGACACCTTCGTCTACTTTATCACGATGAAGAATGTCAACAACACCTCACACCTTTCTCTATTAGAAATGCAAGGCGAGTTTAACTTGACGATTTTCAACTCGAAGGGTTCCGCAGTATGGTGGGAGTGGGGTCCTTACGCTACAGGCCCTGTAGGCCCTCCGCCACCGAACTTCGTTCAGGGTTTTAACTGGACCGAAAGTTACTGGTGGGACACTGGAACAAACCTTCCGAACCAGCTGGGTCCAGGTTCTCCCCCTGCTAAACCAGCACCAGGCAACTATACCTTAGTAGCCTAGGGCCTATACTACAACATCGACCTTGACAAGAGTGAACAGATAGAGCTACAGCTTCCTATAATAATTACTTAGTATGGTGTCTTCGAATACAATACTGGTATGTGCTGATAGAATAGAGATGGATGGATGAATGTAATCAAAGATAAACGATAGCAAAAGGTACTTCTTTCTGCCTCCATTTTTACACCCTTCTAAAGATGCGACATGAATAGGGACGAAAGGTTTACAATTAAAAACTAATCTGACTTCTTTTTTCCAGGAATATGCCAAAAATAATACATGTTATCATGCTACTAATCCTGGAAATTGTCAAGACAATAAAAAAGATTTAGAATTAAGCCAAATGCATTTATTCATAAGATGGATAATTATTATTATTATTAAAACATTTCTTTTAATAATTTATTCAACATCTAAAAGGTCGATATTAATGACAATATATCTGAGTTTTTGAATATTGGTTATGTTAACAGAACAAGAAAGCTTAATAACTTTCTACCCATATTTAATAAGGTTTAATTGAACAATCAAACATTAAGGAGTGCCAGAACTTATGCTTTCATCGGGTTCATATTTTACCTGCTAGCTACCGCAGCTGGTTTCATAGGCTTATTCGTCATAGGCTTATTTGTCTATGTACCTAGCATCGCCTTGCCCTCCATCTTGATAGCTATAGTCTTCTTGCTGCTGTTCATCCCAGGAATAATACTGACGATTTTTGCATGGATGACGGTGAAAAATATTGAAGTGGGGAAATATGCCCAGGCGCGCACCTACAGCCTAATACTCGGAATAATAGGTCTATTCTTCGGCGCCATAATCGGCGGCATCTTCTTCCTTCTTGCCTACTCAAACCTAGGTGAATCGATGACACCGCCGATGGCAGTCCAACCTTTACCTCAGAGATTCTGCGTCAACTGCGGCAGAGCTGTAGTAGCCCCTAACACAAAATATTGCGCCTACTGTGGAAAAGAGCTACCTCCATAGAGAAGCCTGCAATTTAAATCGCGTGGAGGCGACCTGATGAAATTCCATATTCGAACCCAACATTCACACAAGCCCACACTTAAGCTAGTCCACTAACATAGACCGCGTGTGATGTCATTCGAAAGTCGGTAGCCAAGGACAGGGCAAGTCTAAGATTAAGACCCTTACCTAGCAAATCTGATACAGATTTTAGATCTCAAAGATTTGAATAGTTTATCTTGGATCTTTGGATTGATTTTATATCTTTTTTATTTCGGTGAGTTCATATAGTTGTAGGTTTCTTATCTGGCTATTTCGGATTCTACATAGTATTGACCGTTTCTATGATAGAAGGTGATGCTGTATTAGTCTCTGTTAGGGAGGGAAGTAAAGGATTTGATAGGATTTCACCGCATGTCTTGCTGCCTCAGCCCTCTTGCCCTCATCTATTAAGGTGGTTGCCTTTTCAAACTCCGCCTTCGCCTTTTCAACTTTGTCTGCCTTAGAAATCTTGATAAGCTGACCAGCAAGCATGATGAATTCGTCGAGGGGGTCACAGTTAAGATATGGCAGAGAAGAATAGTAGGCTAAGACCTCAGGCCAGCGGTCATCAGCCGTCTCCCCTGTGAAGGGTTTCTTCTCCTTTGAGAGGTCAGCTAGTCTGGCTCCACTCTTCCTTAATTCCTTCTGCGCCTCCTGTAGGTTGAATCGTGAGACGGGTGTCGGGTCGATTCCCCGCATTTGCTTATGAAAGAAGAAGTGGTATATTGACTGAATTCCGGAGAGTAGGCCTTTACCAGTTCCTCCGGCGATAGATATTCCTAGAGCAGGCTTCCCGTTTGCGTTAGGAATTCTAAGTCTGACCGTGTCCATGAAATCTTTCGTCAAACCGTTTATGTCTCCCCAGTAGACTGGGGCGCCAAGGACTATTGCATCTGCCTCCTCGCAGAGCTTATTCAAATCCTCTGGAGAGTACTTGAAAGCCTCTTCTGAATCTCCTTGGCCGGTGAATGTTCTTATCTTGTAGTCCACGAGGTATATCTTCTCTGTTTTAACGTCCCTTGATTTAGCTCCATCTAATGCAGCGTCGACTAATATATCAGTCCTCATTTTCTTTCTAGGGCTTCCAACTATTCCAATAATGACCATCAGTAACACCTAATACTAGGAGTTCTTAGGAGGGATATAAACAATGCTGGGTAGTATATGAGACATCGAATTCTAAACGTTGTGTGATTATTTTTCTGTTCTCTAACTCGTTTAGACATCTGGTTAGTTTATAAGTCCATCAGAGAATCATGTACTTAATCAAAAGACCTTCACACAGAACTGCATACGTTGTCTGAAAAAAGAATTTGGATTAGCGTTGAGACATTTAATATCATCATTAGTAGATCTGAAAAAAATATATAGATAATGACAGAAAAAAAGTCTTAGGTCTTATTCTGAATCACATCCAAATCTTTTCTTAAGTATAAGATTCCCAACGATATCACCCTTGGACTGAATGGTAATTCACGCCAGAGAATTGTTCCCGTCAGTGAAGTTAGGAACTGGATACTGCAGGGATGGGAATATGTAAGAGAACTGCCAACGGACGAGGCCATAATAAGGCTGCCAACACATTAGAAGAACCAATGAAAATTTTCTTGAACACCTTCCGTAAGACATGAAAAAGTATTTCGGAGACTGTAATACTCATCTGACCTCAAGCCATAACCGTGCCATTCAGTCAATTTTACAAAGGAAGATCTAATGTAGTGAAAAATAAAATCCATTAAAGATTTCATTTAATAACTTATTATCTATTCCATTTAATGAAACAGATGCTGCATTAAAGTTATTTATTATGAATTGTGTGATAAGTTTCAAACCAATTTCGATAGTCCTCTTATACATAATAACACTACTAATTAAATTACTATCTGGTATCGATATCAAACCGTCATCCTTATGGATATTATTTTCATTTACTACTTTACCCGTTTCCGTATTAAAGCTAAGCTGTAAAAGAATCGTGCCATCAACGGCTTCATCTAAGTCAAAAAAATCAAGTTCCGAATAAGATCCATTAATAACAAATATTGTGGGAATTGAAGATGGTATCTGTTCAATTTTTTCAGCTAACTTGCCAGTTGCTCCTTTTAACCGATTATTTAAATGAACAACTTTATCCAAACCCAGGAGACCATCCAATTTGGAGGAAATAGTTGGAGTGAATATTTCAAGAGAAAATATATTCCCATTAAGGTTAATAGTGCCGTCAGGTGTTTTCCCATCTATTTCAGGTTCAATTTCTTCTAATATTTTATTTCTTTCAAAAAGTGCCAAAATTTCGATTTCAGAAAGAGTGTCCCAAAATTGTGGCGAATTTTTTGCTTTCTTAATAAGGCTTTTAACGTTGTCTTTTGACGATAAAATTTTTAAATTTTCTTCTAAATTATGAGAAACGAGTGTAGGTTTACATAGAAAATCATAATACAAAAATTTGGAACTGATTTGATCAGCTAACTCTGCTTCCTTTTCTAAGTTATTAGAGTCTTAATGTCTGCCAAGCCTTTGGTTATTTCGTCTTCAAGTTTTTTAACTAGCTTCTCATCGAATTGTGATTTTTCCAAAAGATAAATTAAATCATGAGAAATAACACCTGTGTTTTTTGAATTTGTAATTTGACTTTGGAACCATGAATCAGAAAAAAAATCACGAATAGCATCGAATTTCTTGTGATTATTTTCGGCTATTACAAGTACTTCATCTATAGTAAGTTTTTTAGTTGGCATTCTATTAAACCTCATAATTAGCTAACTTTTCTTTAATTCTTTTAACCATTTCTTTCTTCTCATCCTTTCCTGTAAAACGAATTTTACCTTCTTCAATTTTGCAGCCAAAGAACGAAACAAGGAATCTATCGTTTAATTCTTGATCGCCAATGTTTTTTGAAACATCACGAAGAAAAGACCACCCTATATTCATAATTAAGCTTGCAGCCTCAATTTCGTCGATTAAGCCTTTTTCGATTAAGATATTCAATGCATCACTCTATTCTTTAGTAAGATTAGCTGTTAAAGTAAAAAGACCATCGTTTAAAAAATGTGTATACCAAGCATTTTTTCAAGTAATCAGTGCTCGCATTAGTACAGTCATCAGAAAAGAAATAAAGATTTTCCTCTTATAGTGTTTCCTTGCTTTTGCATTTCTTCAGATCTATATTTTCTTAGTTAGTCTACTCTATCTGCAAACTTAGTTGACATTTTTACTTTTTGGTTCCTTTTCAGACATTCAGTTGAGTACTTTCATTATTTTGTGCAAATCTTTTTCAACTTAATATACCCGAAAGGGGTTATCATCGAAACAGGACTCGTACAGTTTAAGAGATTGTTCTATTTCTTTCTTCTCGTTGTCTAATGGTTGCCATCCACACATCTCACATTTTTCTTTAAGTTCTTCTGTATGCTGTTTTAATTTTTCGATCAAGATTCCTGTAGTCTCCTTGAATTTTGTATATATTTCCCATCCTTCTTCATCCAATTTATGGTATTTTTCACACTGCTTTTTAAAATCATCGCGAATTGCTTCTTCTATCAGGTCACTGATTTGTCCTAATACCTTTTCGGCTTTTTCCTTTGTATCAGCAGATCCTAAGGGATATTCAACTATATAATATCGAAACTTTGATTCGGCAACATCTTCCGTAGAGCCATATTTAATTTGCCATAAATCCTTTACTTCGACTCCCCAATAAGTGAATTTTGCAAGAAAAAGAATATTTTCAGGGTATTGAATTTCTATTTTTTCCTTTCTCATTTCATCTTCTATCCTTTCACTAAATACTTCAATTAGAGCACTCTTCTCCCTCTTTCTTTCATTTACACTACTCCAGAGACTGAAGATTTCAGCGTATCCGTTCCTTAAATGCTCAAGAGCCATCTTAACACTAATCGGACGGAAAGAAGATTTTCCGTTATCACTACAATTTTTGCGTTCTATTAATTCAAGCAGACCGGATGCGATATAAAGTTCGTGTGTTGGAGAGATTGTGGGTTTAATAACTTCAATAGTTTCCTTTCCTTCCCCTGTAGATTTGATTGTGGCGGGTTCCTCCTGCTCTTTAAGAATCCATACGTCCGCTTTAGTATGCATTTGGCCTGTTTTGCTTTCTCTGATCACATCTGCTTCCATCTTACAGATTAGATTTTGATTTTCTAACCTCTTTAGTCCCCTGTACACTTTACTCCTAACATTTCCTTCAAGCCTTATTCTCTCATTTCTCCTCTCATCTATTTCTTTCGGAACAGATAAGTTCCCTATCTGATACAGGCAGTTGTAATCCCCTTCACTCAACTTGTCCTTTATGAGAAGGATCACGATTTCGTGCGTCTCAAGAAAAAAAACCTTATTATCAATTCTCTTCCCTTCTCCTATTATTTTAAGAATATCTTCATCAGTAAACTGAACAGCGTTCGTAACAGTGTTCATAACACTATAGATAATTGGAGTAAGATTTATTGTTGTTGTGAGTGGATTAGTTGAATAATTCAAGTAACCTAAGGATAAAAAACAAAGGTGAGATCAAACTAAACATGTCCAAGGTGTGGTTGGATTTGGGAATACAGAGGAAGGCACACCATTTTGACTAACTGTCCCAATTGCTACCGAAAAGTAAGGTTGCGGACAATTAAGGAGGAGGAAGTCTAACTTGGAAATGATCAGGCCTTCGGACGAGGTTAGTCTTATAGAGTTAAAAAATTTGGCCCAGAGGATGCTACCAAGAAACAGCCTTTTGCGAATTTTAATCTTGTCCGAGGAGGATTATCTGCCCAGAGCTGAGGCAAGGGCTAAGGTGGAAGTTTTCGCTAAACTTCTCTACGAGGAAGTAAGAGGATTGAAGTAAATGATCGCAGACGAAAATCTAGGGACTATAGGTGCAGACGATGTGCCTGCACACCTCGGAGAGAGAGGGGGGACTATGGTTGGGAGGTAGAGGCACGCGGTTGACTCCTGCTCAAAAGAGGAGGATCAAAGACTTTTGCATCAAGAGGGACGGATCCAGATGCATGATCTGCGGCAGGGAAGAAAAGGATGCATGGAACAACCTGCAAATCGACCACAAAGACGGAAACGCGGGAAACCATCTGGCCTCAAATCTCCAGCTTGCCCACCAAAGGTGCAATACTATGCAGTGGAATAAGATGTTCCAAAACAGACAGCAGGTATCCTGCCAGCCTAAGAGAGAGATAGGGGTGCTGGCACCCTCACCTGAATATCAACCAACTTCTCCCGAGGTGGTTTTAAACATGGAATATGAGCCAGTCTTTCGCAGGTTCTGCTTTGCTAAGGCGAAGGAGGCCAAGCTTAACGGTCCAACGGTGAGTAGGACAGATCTTAGGATCTTGGCAAGGAACTATGTGGGATGCAGCCTACAAACGGCGTACTCGTACATGGAACGCCTATTTGCTCCTAACGGACCTTTTGTTGAAAAGAATGATTACTGTACTGGTCTCTTATATGTAGATTTTAGAGATCCAAAAGACATTAATCTAGGCCTGAACGAGTTGGAAGCCAAATATCCCAAAGAAGGTCAAAGAAAATCAAGCTGTGAACAGTTAGACGTCAAAAGATGGAGGTAGAATGTAATGGCATACATAAGCTCATTTAGAACGTATGAGAGGAACAAAAAAATGTTCTATGCGATTGGCATATTAGGTATAGAAAAGGACCGTGTAGATCATCTAATAAACATGAAGTTCATCGGGGAGCAGGATACCGCTGTTATGGGTTGGAGCACCATAATGTTGGAGTCTCAGGATGGAACTAGAGTAACTGCAAATGCCCAGACCGTTCATCTGAGAGCGCTTCAGGTGCAGACTGGGGATCGTATCGAAGTCCTTATCGACAAATTTGATCATACAACCTGGATGATCGACAGGATGAATGAAGAACAATGCGTAGATGCGGCTCCAGAAAGCATAGCGGCTAAGATAGCAAGATTGCACGCTTCATGGGACAATATGCCTTTCCATGAAAAGAATTTACCCAAAGATGAGGCATCGCCGAGCACCCCTTCACCTCTTGATGCTGCAGCTCCCGATACAGTAGAAACTAAAGTACAAGTAACAGCATCTAATGTTGGAAGACAAGGCACCAACGTCCACGTTGATGTCCCTCAAGGGAAGGAGAAGGAAAAAGTTAAGAGATTGTTTGAAAATGCCGGAAGAACAGGACAATAGTAAACCGAAGCTAGAAGACATAGCGTTGGAGCTAGAGCGTCTTCTGAAAGAAGGAAAGTTACCATCAGGAAGAAGTCCTGAGGAACATCAGCAGTTTCTTGATGAATTGCGTAAATCTGCGGACCTTCTTGGGCACATACACCCGGTTCTTAGGACGCAATTTGGCATAGCTGCGGGTAGTTCACGGCTTGAAGCTGATCCCAACTGGCCGGTAGTGGACGTTCCAGTAAAAAACCCTTACAATTATTACCGGTTAATGGCGGGCGATAATCAACGTGAAGATAAGACAGAAGAATGGTGGAAAGCGGTCGTAATACTGTCAGGTTATGAGCTTATGAAGCGGGGCCTTAAACCAGGGGAAATAACTAAAAGGTTAGAGAAGGATTTTCCTATTAGCGGAAGCAAATTAAGACAGTTACTTCCAGACGAGCTCAAGGATGCGAATCAATCAGAGAGAGCAAAACAAGGAGTAATAGAGAGGAAGGCAGCAGCTTTCGATAAAGACAAAGAGAAGAAGAAAGCTGATAAGGCAAAAAAGAAGGAGGAGAGAGAGAGAAAGAGAGCGGAGAAGGAGGCCAAAGGGCAATTTGTCCGGTACAGAATACCTTCTGATGCAAGGGTATCCATAGAAGAAACAACTCCAACGGAAACCGAGAATATAATAGTGTCTAAGCTTGTATATCTTGGAATCAAGTACATACCATCGGCGGTCTTTAAATCTAAAGACGGTGATGTGTACGTTATACCAATATACATCGAAAAAGGAGGACATGCTATCGGTTTGGATGTTGAAGGAAGTTCTGCGTCTAGAGATGAAGAAGCCCGTCTCAAATTCTTCCAGAAACGAGGCATTCCCTTAGTATGGGTTCCCAAGGAGTGTGCTGAAAAGTATTCAGACGTCCTCGCAGAAGTCATAAAGGTGACAGTGTAATGGTAGAGCTAGTAGACGATCTTGATAATCTGAAGGAACATGCGGCCTACTGCAGGGTTATAGCGTACATAGTTGAAGTTGCAGGTAGAAACCCTCCTAAAAATATACTTCTTAAACCTCTTTTATACTAATTTTCTTAATTGACTAGCACATCATACAATTCGCAAGTAGTTTTGTTTTTTTAATCCTTCCTTTTCATAAGTGACGAAAAATTTGGGCGATCTTTGATGGGCTTCGTTTCTCCCTTTGCAACGACAGGTGCTCCAAACTTGCTAAGCTCGATTTTGGCAGTGAACTGCCAGTTTTTTTTCCTAGTGATATCGGAATAAGTCAACTTTAAGTTGCCAGGTTCGAAGCCCTCTTTAGAAACGGGGCACCTGACGGTTGCAAATGAGAACTCACGACTATTGTGGGTGATGTGATACGGAAGTTAAAATGGCTTCCCCATCGGCCCCAATTCATGCCCATCCATATACTTACCAGAACTTTCTGCAATGATGTCCGTCGCAACTCCTCTGCCGAGATTAACCACATATATAGATAGGCCAGTAAGCATACCCATCTTCGGATGGGTTCATACTAGTAAAGAACACATCATCTGTCTTCCCCTCAAGATCTAATATTAAGTCTAAGACTGGTGTGCGTTCTTCTTCAATCATTCTTGTGGTGCTCTGCCTTGCAACGTATGCGCTGTAAATTGCTACGGCTGCAAGAATAGTATCCAACGCGATGCTCATATAACTTATAACATCTGACATAGCGAATAAAATATCTGTCCTAAGCATTTATAGGGGTTTCTTTCAGAGGACTGTTTATTTGTAGATGATAAAGACCAGATATATATAATAATGTATTCAAATGTGTTTCTCATCGTCATATTTTCATATTTCGTTGATTTATTGTGCCCTGTGTTTCTCTGCAGATTTGATATGATAAAGTATATTATTCCGGAACTTCGATCTGAAAAACTTCATAATCAAAAAACTTTGGAGATCTCGACAAAGGAGACTGAAGAACAGTTGAGTGATTTCACGGGGCAGGACATAAAGCTGGTCGAGGAACCTGACTGGAGAATTCTCGCAGCGGACCGGGACAAGCTCGAAACGTGGGCCTATGCGGTCTGCATGAGCTATGAAACACAGGATAATGAGAAGATAGACGCCTGCGTTGACACAATCGAGAAGATCGTGAAGCAAGAGGAGAGCGTGGACAGCGGATCACAGAAGATCTGGAAGTTGATGAGAGAGGATCCTGAAGAAGTCGCTAAAACTCTCCTATCACATTATTCATCCTGATCTTCGGAGTTGGTTGCGTAATCGTACTTATCGCTGAAATAATATACTTCTTATTATCAGTGCGGTGAGCTCGGTAACCGAGCAGTGATATTTATCTATCAACGATTTGAATAATTTCCCAAACTGGTAAATGCTTTTTTAGGTCGTTTCAAGGCCAAAATCACCTAAAAAAAATAGTCAAAAAACGCATGTTTTTTTATGATGAAGTAATCCGGCACCACGACATGGTGCCATGTACCAGTTTGGTAAACTACTTCATTTTATAAGCATGCACCAGTTTGGTAAACACTCTCATTTAGATCATGTTTTTTCTGATCAGGTCTAATCTTAGGTTTTTTATTTCGTCCAATGCCGCAGCTATGTTTTTCTGTATTAACGCCTGGTTGTTGCACACTTCCTTAAACCTTCTATCCTGGCTTTCCACTAAAGCTGTAAGCGCGGACTTTTGCTCATTTAACGCAGCTAAAATCAGAAGCTGTGTCTCCTTATCTGTCAGCTTTCCCTTAGCAATCACCCTGCCCTTGTACGTCGAGTAAAGGTCGTTTATCTTGCCTGCAACTGTTGGCGCAATTTGATTAATAAAAAATTAAAACTGATTGAGCCGAAAAAATAATTATAAATTTGGTTCGGCTCAACACGTTTTAAAACAAAATGCTATCGATGACTATTTCCTGTCGGCTCAACTTAATATCATTTTGCATGAGAGCGTGTTGAGGTTCAATATTGTACCGAGGGATCTGTCCGAGCTAGTATGCAGAATGTTTATCGATAGCATTTACGATTTTTTTTGATTGAGCCGGAATTAAAAATCTTAAAACGCTGTGGCTCAACACGTTATTTTGTTCAGCTATCAAATTAACCAATTCGGTAAAGATTGTTGAATGTTAGGTGGATTAAGTTCCCGGCCTGATGTTAGGGGAAATTTTTAGTATTTACCGATTTTGTAAAGACCTATCGCTGCGATGTGAACTGGTAGGAGTCTACATTTTAGGGAGGCTGCAAACTCTATATAGGCTTATTATCTAAATTATATTAAGTAGAAAATATGTCGAACGCTCCATCCAGCTTTTAGAAGTAGCTTGAGGAACATCATGTCGATATCAAATTTATAAATATCGAATAATATTAATTCTTTGATTTAATGTGGGAGTTGAACTTAACATAGAAACTGTTGACACACAGGAATTGGCTAATGATATAAATAGAGCTGCTTCGGTAGCAGAAAACGAAGAAGAACTAAAGATCGAAATTGTTAAGTTGCTCGATCCAATAATAAAAAAATGGAATATCCCTCCAGCAAAATATGAACAGCGCACGATAATCTCTGGAGCGAGAAAAGATGCACTATATGGGCAGGTGATAATAGAATTTAAGGCACCAAGGAAACTTGATGACCAAAACGAATTTGAGAGAACAAAGGAGCAGGTGAAGAAATATATCAGGGAAGAAACTGTTGATCCTAAACTTCTCGGTAGATGGTTTGGTGTCATAATAGACGGTTACAATTTTGCCACTATAAGATTCAGAAAAAACAAGTGGGAAGAACAAGAAAAGCCTCTTACTGTGAATAGTGAAACTCTTAACGTCCTTTTGAAGGCGATAAGAGGGCTTAAGCTTCGAGTGATCGAACCTGAAGCTTTGGTTATGGACTTTGGGCCGGGGGAGCTGAGCAGGAAGGTTGTAACTCAAATATATTCCAGCCTCGCAAACTGCAAATCTACAAGGACGAGCGTGCTTTTTGAAGATTGGAGAAGGGTTTTCTCTCAAGTTTGCGCTTACTCCCCGGAAAAACTATCAGCCCTTTTGGAATACTATGGTCTGAAAGACGTTAAGGTAATGGATCCTGAGAAACTGATGTTCGCTACCCATACATATTATACTTTTATCATGAAGTTGATCACATCTGAAGTGATTTCTTACTTTAACCCTATGTTCGGCTCTTTCCTTGACAGGATAGAGATGGCATATCAAACAAATTTAGATGAAATGAAGAAAGAGTTAGAGGATCTTGAAGAAGGGGGAATAATAGCCCAACTTGGCATAAGAAACCTATTTGAAGCGGATTATTTCTCATGGTATTTAGATGAATGGAGTAAAGAAATTGCGGACGCATTTATCCTCATCATAGAGAAACTAAAGGAGTACGATCCAGGGACTTCCGAACTTTATCCAGAAAAGGTTAAAGATCTTTTCAAACAATTATATCAAAATCTCCTACCAAAAAAAGTTAGGCATGACTTAGGTGAATACTTTACACCTGATTGGTTAGGAGAACTGTTATTGAATGAAGTCGGTTATGATGGAAATCCAGAAAGAAGGATTTTGGATCCTGCATGTGGTTCAGGAACCTTCTTAGTATTAGCAATAAACAGAATCAAAGACTGGGCTGAAAAAGAGTTCTATTCTGATAAAAGAGAATTACTTAACAAAATTACGCATAATGTGATTGGTATAGATCTTAATCCTTTAGCTGTGTTAGCTGCCAGAGCGAACTATGTCTTAGCTTTAGGTGAATTGAACAGGCTTTTGTTTGGACAGAATATTGATGTTCCAGTATATTTGGCTGACTCAATATTAGTTAGTAGGAAGCCTACATTCTCTGGTGAATGGGAGGTATATCTAAGGACTGCTGTAGGCGAGTTTTGGTTCCCCTCTGAAGTTCTTGACAAAAAGTTGCTCCCGACCGTGTTAGCGTTTATTGAGACAGGTTTCAAAGGTGACTACACTAAAGATCAATTTAGCGGACTTTTGGAAAACTCCTTAAAGAATCTCAAAGGGGAAACGATAGACTCTCTGATAAGACTTTACATGTTTATGAGGAAGTTAGAGAAAGAAGGGAAAAACAAGATTTGGACGAGATTGTTGAAGAACTCCTTCGCCCCCCTTTTAATAGAGAAATTTGATTACGTTGTTGGAAATCCTCCTTGGATAAACTGGGAAAGCTTGCCAGAAAAATATAGAGAAGATACTAAAAGACTATGGGACAGTTATGGTTTATTGGCAAAAACGAAAGGAATGGGATTAGGCAAAACCAAGAGAGATATGTCAATGCTCTTTACCGCAAGATGTATAGACAGATACGTTAAAGATCATGGTAAGTTCGCTTTTCTTATACCTTTTACATTGTATAAAACTCAAGCTGGGGCTGGGTTCAGAAGATTTTTAGCAAATGGTATTGACGAAAAAGAAAGAAAAATCCCGTGCAGCGTTTTAAAAATCCATGACTTAGTCACACTTTATCCATTTGAAGGTGCAATTAACAGGACATCCCTGATCATAATCGAGAAAAGTGGTAAGACTGAATTTCCCATTCCATGTACCATGTGGAGTAATCCCAGATCCAAAGGAATTGAGCAAGAAGTTGAAATAGACGAAGTAAAACGGATAACAAAAAGATTTGACATGATTGTAGCTCCTATAGAAAAAGGAAAAGCAGAAACCTCTTGGATGATAACCGGTCAGAGAACATATGAAGTTATTCAAAGAGTTGCTGGTGAATCTGCATACGAAGCTCATGCGGGAGTCGTTACTGCATTGAATGGCGTATATTTTATTAAAGTAATTTCTAAACAACCTAATGGCTTAATGATAGAAAATTTACAAGATATTGGAAAGAAGAAAGTTAGGCGTATAAAAATTATCATAGAACCAGATTTAATATATCCTCTTTTAAGGGGACAAGATCACAAAAAATGGTATACTAAATCATTAAGTAACATCATTATACCTACTGACAATGAAGGTAACACTATATCGCACTCAAAATTAAAGAGTAACTTTCCCAGAACTTATCAATACTTTCTGAACTTTTCAAGTGATCTTATAAATAGAGGTGGTGAGCCGTATACATCTAAATTGGAAAAATATAGAAAGGAGACTATAGTTGAAGCCGAAAAAAATTCTCCACCATTTTATTGGCTATTCAATGTTGAACCATCCCTTATGCCATATAAGGTGATGTGGAAGGAAATATCAGGAAAAATTTCTGGTAAAGGTCAATTTTCTGTTGCTGTAGTATCACCAATCAAAGATGAAATGCAAGGATACAAAGTTGTTATTCCTGACCACAAATTAATGTTAATTCCATTAAAGGACGAAGATGAAGCACATTATATTGCTTCGATTCTCAATTCATCATTAACTCGGCTTATCGTTGCTGGCTATACAATAGAAACAGGAATGGATACTCATGTTGTAAAGCATATTAAGATAAGTAAATTCGATCCTAATAACACGCTGCATTCAAATCTTGTACTTCTTTCAAAGAAGGCTCATGAATATGCTAAAAGGTTATATGATGAAAATGATGAAAAAGCCAAAGAAGAATTAGAGATAATTGAAGATAGAATTGACGAGGATGTGACAAAACTCTTTGAAATATCAAGTGAAGAATTAAAAGAAATAAAGGATACCTTAAATATTCTGCAAAGAGGAGAAATTGAAGAAGAAAGCGAAATAGAAAATTGATTTTAAACCATACCCAAAAGAATGGAAGAAATATTTGAATTCATAGCATCTAATCCAGCAACAATACTAATAGCAGCTGGCGTGCTATTCCTCTTTACGTCTCTTTGCTCAGAATTAATGGATGTTGGCATATCACAATCAGCATCTGACATTGGCTTCTTGCTGATCGGATTGGGAGCAGTTCTGCATATTCTATGGCTATTTGCTAAAGATAGAGAATGACTAATGGAAAAAAAGAGCATTGACATTGATAAAATAGAAACTCTTGATGACATTTGATTAATGATAGCTTTAATGCATTATGTTTTCCATTTTCTGACTTGTCTTCTTTTTTTTGAACCAGATACTATAGTCTTTTCTTTCATTATCGCCTAAAGTTTGGATAGCGAATCTTATACTATTCAAGTATTTTTGTCCAATGTTGCCTGCTTTCTTAAGGCGAGGGAGTATGTCTTGGCCATCATAGAACTCTAAATTCAGCTTGGTACCAGTATCGCTCTCCCATTCAGCTTTGGCCTCCTCCATGATTTTCTCACGATGTTGTAACGTTCTAAAGCTTACTACTGCTGCCGTCTTAATAGTTGAGCTTTTGATTCCTTCTCCTTTACTGATCTCTCTCACAAGCCCTGAGATGCCATTTGAGAATTTCTGGATGTCGCGTTCCTCAAAATTTGCCTTAACTTCCCCAATATGGATCTCTGTATAGTCTTCATTTGGGATCTCTGTATATGCATATGCATCGAAGTCTGAATATGGCTTGATCGTATATACTGTATTCGACCATTTTCCTTTGACGATTTCACGAAGGAAAGCTCGCCCAATGATTTCGAACGCATCTCCTCTAAACGTTTCCATGAGTTTCCTGATACGTTCTTTATTCCCTGACTCCATTTCGCGTATGGTCTCATCTTTGAATCTGTCATCAGCTTTTTGAACAATTAATTCAAAGGATCCAAGGACTTTGTCCACAGACTCATTGACGTGCAACATCTTTCTAATTGGACCTGGGTGTTTTGCAAACTCTGCGACAATAGCGCCATCAAAAATGAGCAACTTCTTGAGATTAATCATGTCTGAAAATTGCATGAAACCATTGCGAAGATCCGTATCTTCCTTATCTGTCAAGGACTCTCCTCGCCGTGCTTTCAGAAGTAGAGGAACCATAGAATTTGTTAGATGGAGCATTTTCCCTAGTTCCTCATCATTCTGCGGTGAAATCAACACAATTCTTAATTAAGAATAATGGAAATATTTAAAGCTACTAACTCGGTAAGTCTTAAATGAAACAACTTACATTTACCTAATGATGTCTAAAAAGTGTCTGTAATGCGGTCAGAGAGACCTTTTTGACGTTAAAAAAGCCATGCTAAGTAATGTTGAAATAAATTAAAAAAAGTTTATAAATTGTGAAATCAAACATCTGCACAGCCAAAAGGCAATGTAATCCAAAAACAAATGCTACCGATGGGGGTTGATTGAATTGAAACCCATAAATAAAACAACACCCCCGGAGGTTATGCGATTGGAAGGCTGTATGTGCAAGAAATTGCATTATCGTACTCAAATTTTAAATCTAACTTCTTTCATTACCTTTTTTGTAACTTTTCCTATGATCTCAGAAATTGAACATCCTTTGTTTGCCCATGAAATAGCTGATCCTCCCTCATTACAAGGGCATATCAATATAGATCTGACTCTTACTAATTCAAAGGGATGTGTAAGGCTGGTTAAGGTAGGAGAAGGTTTACAGACCAAATATTTTTTGACCGTTACCGATCCATCGTCATTAGGTGTATCTTCCTTTGGACAGCATAGTGTTGAACTGTTTATAGGCGATGTTATCGATGCCTGCAATTTTGCCCTGAGGGAGACGACTCTATCAACAATCGAATATGCTCAGAGCCAAGCAGACATCAAATATCAGCGGCCATAAAATCTACAGTAGAAAATAGGCCAGAAGGACAGCATATTACAGTTGCTGAAACATTTATTCCGAGAGAGTCAATCCATTCTATGCAACCATGTTCTGAGACAATAGATGAGGATCAAATACTGTAAAATTTAATGTTGGTAAACAAGACGGACAGGCACCGGTTATCCGCAGATCATAAAGTGCAATTAGTTAATCTCCTAAAACTCCATCAACAAAGAAATAACATGCATAAGAATTTTTCTAATATTGAACAAGTAATAAAAGACGTATCGACACTTATTTTAGGGACAGAACTGATAAATAAAGATAAATATGAACTCTGTAGTAAGAACAGGGTAGATGAAACAGAATGTTGATTTAAAAGTCCTTTTTCTTACTGATTTAGGATTTGACAAATTGCTTGGAGAAGGTCTCTTGCAGGATGCTCTAAACCAAGGATTCTCTTCTATGATTATAACAAAGGAATTGAAAAAGGGTGAATCTCCCATACAACAAGTGAATAGTCTGATATTATCTGCAGATATTGTTGTTACGGTGGTTGGTGATTACGTTCCGAGCAACCTTTTATGTTTTGAGACAAATCTTGTACGGAAGCAAAGTAAGCCTCTTGTTGTATGCATACCATACAGACAGGTTCCATTCGACACCTCTTCTTCCATTAATAGACTATTTGAACAACAAATTAATAGACTATTTGAACAACAAATTATTTTCTACAAGAATGAAGACGAACTTCGTAAAGGAATTATTTCAGCGTTAAATTCTATTTCAAAAAGTTTACTAACCGAAGAATATGTCACCTTAAGGGAGGAAGAGAATAGGTCTTTCTCGGATTTAAAGAAGACACTAGGGAAGAATGTGCTTGTGCTTGGGAAAGATAGCGATGTGAAAATCTTAGGCAGAATGCAGCGAATTAAAGAAGTTCTAAAGAGTAGAGGTTATGAACCTCGATTTTTAAGGGACTACGAGGATATAGATTGGATAAGTGTAAGAGGAAAAATGATAAGAATAGGAGCGCTTTGCAGGTTTATGGTGGCTGAAGACTCAAGGCCGTCTGGAGCTATACTCGAACTAGAAGTTTGTGTAAATATTGAATATGTAACAGCTGTAGTAAGGGAAGTTGGATTTGGCTCGACAAAGATGGTTTCACATTTTCCAAATATTCATAGATTAATACATACTTTTTGCTATAAAACTGAACAAAGTCAGAAAGTGATAGACAAATTATGTGAAGAAGTTTATCCCACCCTTGAAGACAGTGTTTATGCATCAATTGAATGGGCAGAAAAACAGATTAAAATCTTAGAGGGACTTTATTCAAATACACTTTATTAAGGCAGCTTCAATAGACTTTCATTTGGATATTTTTGTGTAATTAGTCTTCCAAACCTATGACCAGTATAAGAACAGTTATGATAGGTCTGAATAATTCTTCAAGTTCTCTTGCGACCTTCGTTATTTTTGGGCTTTCTGGACGTAACTTATGTTTCTCAACATATAAACTAGTAGGAATTGGTTAAGGCTTATGCGCTTTTGAATCCTTTGTGAGCCGCCCAAGATGCAGACAGACGCTGTGCTTAAATCTCTCTTTCAGCTCATCTTTCTTTACTCCTGTGATTCCAAGGAGATCTATAAATGATATTACAATATCAGTTAAATCTTTGTACTCATTATCACATTTATTTGCAATATAGTCTGTTAATTCTTTATCAGAAAGAGCTTTGTCTTCTTTATCAGAAAGAGCTTTGTCTTCTTTATCAGAAAGAGCTTTGTCTTCTTTATCAGAAAGAGCTTTGTCTTTTAACCTTCCTTCAACGCGATCTCGAATACTAACGATGAGCTCGAGAGGAACATAAATGTAGAAGTTAGAAAGTCTATTTATATATATCTCTCCAAGATGAAAAGAACCAAAAGGACCTTTGTATTCGCCATACAGTAGTTCAAGGTGCGGACAACACTGCAAGAGACTATATAGTTTTTGAGAATCTGGGTCGTAAATTGTTGCTATCGTAAAATCCTCATCTTTGGATAAAGGAGCCATTTCCAGATCGAAAATTATAGTCTGACTAGTAGGTAATGATGCTAAGCTTGCAAGGTGCCTTTCGAGTTCCATTAGTTCTTTATATTTGATTTTCATTAGTTCTTTTCTATTATTCCTCGATTCTTCCGTCAAATCCAAGTCTGCATTCAAACTGAAGGGAAGGGGTTCATACAATTTCCTAGTCTTGATTCTTCTTGCCACATCGTGTGTAAAAGCCGTGCCTCTTTCGCTTTCGAAAGCATGTAATAGCTCATCGTCGTCCAATAAGACTAATTCTCCTTCAGAATATTCTTTTTCTACTAGGCCATATATGGATCTAATAATTAATTCTTGATTCATTCTATGAACTTCGTTGTAGTAGACCTTCCGATAAGCTATATCTCTAGCCATTAAAAATGCTTCAACTGCAGAAGCAGCGTTTTTTCTAACTTTCAGACTCCATACACCGTTGTCTTTGCAGAGTGTAAAATTATGTATTATTTCCCAAATGTCAGTGCTACCTATTCTAACCCCTGTGTGTAAAGAGTCTCTGAGGAGATAATCCATCCTATCAGCTCCTGCAACATAACTGATGATTTCAGAAAGGAAATTGTAGTCAGTGAAACCAGGGGCAGTAGGAGGCTTGCTAGTCGCAAGGTTTGCAATATTAAGAGGATCAAAAAGTGCTGAATATTTGCTTTCACCATTTTTCTCTTTTGATTTCGCTAATCTCCTTAGGAAAACTGGAATATTGCAATAAGTTCCTCTACCTTGACTTATCAGTTCATGGGTAATTTGCTCATGTCCATATTCTTTATATTTTTGATATCTTCTGCAAAACATTTCAAAAACATGAGAAAATGGCCCATGGCCAACATCATGAAATATTGCAGCCAACTGGACAGCTGTGAACAAATTATGGCTCAAATCCATATTCAAATTCATATCTTCGTTCATTCTTTGAAGAGTCTGCCAGATAAAGCCTACAAGTTGGTATACTCCTACAGAATGTTCGAATCTGGTATGATTAGCCCCTGGAAAAACTAAGTACAATGGACCAAGCTGCCTAAGTCTGCGTAACCGCTGCATTTCTGGCAGATCAAGTGCTTGGCGCATTAGAGGAGGTAAATATATATTTTCGAAAACTGGGTCATAATAATATCCAGGGCCTTGTACTCTTTCCCTTTCAAGGTATGGAAGTAAGTCGTCAAAGCTCAATTCCTATATGCCTTTTGTAGCTATGTTATACGCACGTTGGAACAACTCTAATTCGTTGTACTGGCTGTTGGCCTTCAAGTAGTTTTTCATTTCCTGAAACATCTTCTTGACTTCTTGGTCCTGCAGATAATTCTCTGTTGAAGATAAACCCTTGTCGGTTATTTCTATCCGGGAACCCCATGATATATATTGCGCATCTTTTAGGTCTCTCAGATCTTCAGACAGATCATAGCTGATAGGTTTTGGCATAAAGCGAAAGGCATAGTTAAAGCCGACTTCATGAGCAAGGAGATAAACATAGTAGTTTATAGTTTCTATGTACAATGGAGCATTTGTTTCATGGGAAGCACGTGTGAGTAAAAGGAGCTTATCAGTGTCTACTAGTTCAACAGCATCAACCCTAAGGCTTGACATACCCTTGCGTTACACATTCTCGTTACTTAAACTTTTTTTGACCGAGAATGTCACAAAATGACATATAAGACGGTTTTTAAGTAAAACATAAACGTTTTTTATAAAAATATTTTTTATTTTTTATTTTTTTCCTTTTTAATATTAAGTTGCGTATTGGAATTAAAAAAATTGCCTGTGCAATGTCGATGCAAGATTCTTGTATACTGCAAAGACGATATGTGACTACGAGTTAGATTTTACTGTATGGAGTGGAGGTAATAATTGTGCGGCTGCGGATATGGTCTGCAAAAAAGGTAGCAAGGTCTGGGGAGTAGTGTACGAAATTCCAGACTATCTTATTGAACGGGAGAGTGCAAGAAAACAAGGAAGAAAATCATTGGACGAAATTGAAGGTTCAAAGTATGAACGTAAACCGATTGAACTTGAAAAGGAAGATGGAGAAATCATAAAAGCTCAGACATATGTAGTAATCAACAAATGCAAAGGATTAAAAACTTCATATGAATATACTAAATATATTATCGATGGTCTTGAAGAACATGAAATCCCAGAAAACTATATCGAAAAGGTCAAGCATAAGATTGTCGAGAACAATCCAGACCTTCGACCATGCTTTGAATAATCATTTTCTCATAGATTTTTGTAAATTTAGATCATCCCAAAGTTTATAACATATACGATATTTCTTGATATTTGTAAAAGATATGAAGTTTATGATTGTCAAAGGAATTGAAAGAGGTAAATACATCGAAGAATTTAAGACCATAGAAGAATTGCTAGACTTTGTTTCAAGAGAAAAGCCTTACGGTCACAAAGTGGAAATCCAAGAAGGAAAATGGCAATACGAAAATGAAGAAGGTAGATGGACAATTAAGATATATAAGTGATTAAACCAAGCTAATTTCCACAATGTGAAAGTTGTAATCTCTTAAAGAATAAATAATCTGTGACTCTATTTTACTCACAAGTTTTAAATCTAACTTCTCCCATTATCTGTTTTGCGACTTTTCCTATGGATCTAAAGGAATTGGATAAGCAAGTCCTTCAACTTGAAGAAGAAATTAATCGTAAGAATTTGGAAAAACTTTCTGTGGGCCAAGAAATCTCCATTCTTTCGTTTGTTGGTGATGAGTTGTATCCTAAATTGGAAGGCAAAGGTTATGGGTTATGGAATCCTCCAGGAGACATCAATAGAGCAAAGGCTAACCCATATAGAAACCTAGCAAGCTTTCTGTTGTCACCTATCAGACCGCAACCAACTCTTATGATGCTAGATGCTTTCCCTGATAAAGCCACCTTTCAGTATGTGCATGGGCTATCAGAAGAACTTGGAATAACATACGGGAAGTTCATTGAACTGGTATCTAACGGAACCATAATCTTGACTTTAAGTCAACTTCCCTCCTATTTCAAACCGGAATTTTATGAGGAAATCTTCCATGCTTGTGAAAAGCAAGGGTATTCTCCACCTATGGCAGGTTTCAACGTGTCGAGTTTTATTCTAAGATCAAGACTGTATGATTTAGCTTCCAAAGAAGGGATTTCGTTTGAAAATGGATGGGAAGAACTTATCTTCCGAAAACACTCTGAACTCGATTTCCGTGAGAATAGAGACAGAATTGCGAAGATGATATCAAATGAGACAGTAGAGAAACTAATCAGAGCAAACATATTATTTGACAGAAAGAATACAATAAACAACGCTGCAACTCAACTGACTGACCTTAACTCATTTGGCTTCGAGAAATTGGCAACGATCGCAGAGAGAATCATGAGAAAGGATGATCTTCATGGTTATGGGGTGCTAAGTGGTTATTACAGTTATCTGATATACCCCTGCAATTTTGGGCTACTTGGATTATCAAGTTATGACATGGAAGATGTTACGATAATGAAGTATCTCCGTGTGTCTGATGATAGAGTCACTTCACTTTGGGAAGATAATATGGATGTTTTGGCAACTTCTAAAGTCTCGCTTTCTCTTGTCACAGCTCCATTTGAAGCAAACATCGTATCCAATCCAGATCCAGGGAAAGTAGATAGATTCATTGAAAAACCAGATCCGGAATTGAGTGAAAACATCATACGATCAAAGAATGCTGTCAATCGATATGAATTCAGCGAAGTAAAGGAGTCCTATGGGAAGCTGAGCGAAATAATAACTGAGAGATATAACAGGGAGCTTGAGGATTGGTTCAAACGTGAGAAAATCGCCAAGAGCACGGCCTATTTAGGTGTTGGTTTGACAGCGTTAGCTGGGGCTACTGCAGGATGGGATTACCTAAACTGGCTACTAAAGGAATATCCGATTATAGGGCTCACTGCTGGATTAGCAATTCGAGAAATTATTGAGAAGATAAAAAAGACGGATGTAACCAACTTCTTGGTCGAAAAGTGGCCTTTCACGGAAAAGGGGTTGCCCTTTGTTTTGTGGAAATATGGCATAAAGCCAGAAGATATCAGGAGTGTAGAAACTTGAGGTAGCGAATTCGATATAGCTTATTCATTTGGGTTGCATATCCGTTCGGATATAAATCCCGGACGCCGCATTGGCTTTGGCGTTATAAGCTAAAATCACGCTTAATTTATTATTAATTATAATATCCAGATACGCACTTTTTGGCGTTATGATTTGCCAATGACAAGGAGCTTTTCATTATCTAAAGAAATTTGGAAGGAATAGCAGATCTGAATAACTGAGCCAGCTTGATTGTTGGTATTGCCTGAACGAGTTTAAGGCCTCGGCACCAGGGTGTTAACTGATAAATAGTGCAGGTTAAGGGTTTAAAGAGGGTTTAAACCACTTGTCTGCCTGATCTTGGAGTTAGTTTAACAAGATATATTCTCTATATGTTATAGATACTTACTAATATTCAAAAAAAGACGGATTTCTCTTATTTTACTCCTTGAGTTGGAATTATTCCCAGAACTTTAGTTTCATACCATTTTCTATGTGTA
>JBEKIG010000009.1:0-88771 GCA_050011875.1 Nitrososphaeria archaeon | reverse complement strand
TATCATTCAAGGCGATTTAAGCCTTTTCCACTTTTAGTGTAGTTGGTTGCGCAACAGCAACGTCTACATTTTTAGTGGAGTTGCTCATCCAAATGGAGCACCTACACTTTTAGTGGAAATGATATTGTCTCGCTAAAGACTTCATTTTTTGTGAATCTACGTTCAAAGCGTAAACGTCACATTATGCCAACGTGTGCTCAGTCCTACCGTTCAACATAGAAGTCAGCAGCTAAGCCCCTTATTCTTTTGTAAGATTGAAAGTATAAGTCTTGTTTAGCTGTATATGTAATGGATGAGATAGGATGTCTAAGAAACGCGAAGAGATCAGGAAGTGGCTTTCTGGAGTTGTTGAGAAGTTCCGTGAGAAAGGAGCTGTCAGTCCGGACAAGGCAATGAATATGGAGGAGCTGGGGTCTTCCGCCGGGTTTCAGCGAGGCGATGAAGAGGCGTCTTGGGCGTTCAGGCATTTTTGTTGAAGTGAACGGTAAGTATTATCTTTCGGAAGAAAGGTTGAAACAGGTAGAAGAATGGCGCTCTGGAAGAGAGGGGTCGCAGAGTTTTAGAAAGAAAATGGTGACATTTAGAGTAGTTCAGATGATTGTAATCATTATTTTCGTAACTCTTTTGCTGATAAATCTCTTTGTTCAGAGTCGGGAACTCAGAGTGATATCATCCATCTTCCTCATTATTTGGTTGGTAATATCGATAGTGCTACTTTATTACATGCTCAGAATGCGTAGACGTGCGCTTTGAGACTTCAGAAAAGGAATGTATTTATAGAAATAAGGGTTTATATGATCAAAGATAGGAACATGAGAATATTGAAGGGCACTCTAGGATTAAAACTAAAAGACTTGGGATCGTTAAATTAATTTTTATTCTGTCGCCTTTTTTGGCGTATATTCTTCGCTCTCAAATAGTGGGCTTGAAATTATCAAATCAGCGGTTGCCCTATTACAGGCTGTGGGTATATTATATAGAACAGCTATCCTAAGAAGTGCTTTAACGTCCACATCATGGGGAAGAGATTCTAAAGGATCCCAAAAGAAAATCAAGTAATCTAATTTCTCGTTTGCTATTAGAGCCCCAATTTCCATGTCTCCTCCTCTAGAGCCATCCTTGAGGAGATTGATTTCTAATCCTGTTTTCTCGATTATCTTTCTTCCGGTTTGTCCAGTTGCATATAAATTATGGGGGGCTAATGTCTCTTTGTTAAATTCAACCCACTCCACTAAATCATTTTTTTTATTGTCATGTGCCACTAATGCAATTGTCCTTTTCAAACGGTCACCATTTTAAATCTGATTGAATGATCGGACGGTTTTAAACCTTTCTAAATATCTAAAAATTAAAAATACAATTTCATAAATCTAAATGATACTTTTTTCCCCCTTATCGACTAACCTTATTCTTTGAACTGCTTATCTCAGGAAGAAATTTTTGAGATATAGTATGTTTTGGCTCAACTGATTCATACATCTACGCACTTGATGCGAAGACAGGTAAGAAGGTTGTAGCTATAAGGTTGTTGCAATTATGTGCTCGAGGAGGATTCTGGAAGAGCTACAAAAAAATTCACATGACTATAGTGGACCACAAACATGATTCGTTAGATGTTTCTAAAATATTTAAGTCGACTCTGATAGCCTTTGCTCTTAATCAGATATCCTTCCATGTTAGTAATAAATCTACTAAGACGCATTGCTATTGAGTATAAGTAGTTGTACTACTATATAAAGGAACCCTTATCCACCAGTTAAATAGAGATTTAATGTATATTAGAAGTTGATAACTCCATAACGTCACACCCGACAATTTAGTTATTAGAAGATTGCCATCACAAAAGCTGTTGAAAAAAGTGAGCCTTAAAATAGAACTTAAACCAAATTAGGTCTTAAGATATTTCATCAGTTGTACATCCGTTCGGAGATAAATCCCGGACGCCGCAATTAGAATTTTAATATAGGGACTCCAATATATTATTCGGGTTTAGGTTCTATCCATTTATTATTCATAGTAGAAATCAATAGTAGGAATCAGGAAAGATCCTTCGCAGGTCGCCTTTTTTCCTAACAAGGCTTAACCAGTCAATATCTGAGCCATCATATCGTGCATTTCCTTCTAGAATTTTCAAGGATTCTCTGACAACTTCTTCGGGCTTCTTTGATGAAGTGTCTATCACATGTATCTTACCACAGCCGAATTCTTTTAACGCATCAAAATAGCATGTTCCAAGAGTCTCAGCTCCAATATTCATTAGAACCTTCTTATGAGGGTATCCTCTTTTTTCAAGTCTCTTTTCTAGCATATATGGGTTACATCTTAGAACTATTGCTAATTCTATATCTTTAGAGACTATAACGTATGGGAGAAGATGGCCCACTAAAATGAAATTATCATTTTTAATCTCTTCAGCTATGATCTTGGAAAGTTTTTCTGTGTCAACAACTATTCCATATTTGTCCCTGCCGATTGATCCGCCTTTTGAAATACAGAGCGAGTTGATGTTCAAAATCCTGTATCCCGCATTCAAGGCAAACCCTCTTGCAAGGGTTTTCTTGCCCGTACCAGGTGAACCTGTTAATCCTATGCGTTTGAACAAAATCCCTTGTCCCACTTTATTCCGCAAGCTGTTGGCGGATGGTAGTGGGTGTATACTCTATTGTAACTTGGCTCTTACACTTGGTACAATTACCGCTTAGATAGATTTTCCTGACCTTTGCGTCTTTTAGATTAAGCTGCTGGTTTAACGTTATATCTGTTGAACCACAAGCTGGACATTTCATACTCATATATTCCACCAGTCATCTTGGCAGGGGTCACATATATTAAATTTTTGACGCTTTAATGTTTGTAATAGGCATGTTTTAAAAAAGTTTTTTAAACACTAATATGCCCAAAAGGGTGATTTTAATGATCCCCGTAGACGAAGATAAGGTTATAAAAGCCGTTGAAAAGGCAAGCGAATTCGTAGTTAGTGTAAACACGGTAACCCTTATTTCAGACTTCCTGTTCCATAGCATGCCTGTTGCAGGTCTAGGATCAGGTATTATATACGGGTCCGACGGTTTCATAGTTACCAACAATCATGTCGTATCTGATGCAAGGAAGATTTCCATAACCTTATCCGATAACAAGTTATACGAAGGGATGATTGTCGGAAGCGATTCGCTGACGGATGTAGCAGTTGTAAGGATTCGCAAGACTGGGCTGACCTCCGCCGAATTCTTCGACTCCGATAATCTGAAGGTAGGACAGTTCGTTCTTGCCCTTGGAAACCCGTTTGGCTTAGCTGGCGGTCCAACAGTTACAGCCGGCGTCATCAGTGCTCTCAAGAGGAAGATCCAAACGCAGGGAGGGCCGGTTATTGAGGATTTGATTCAGACCGATGCGGCGATCAACCCCGGAAACAGTGGTGGCCCTTTAATTAACCTAAACGGTCAGGTTGTCGCGATGAGTACCGCGATAATTCCTTTCGCTCAGGGTATAGGTTTCGCCATAACCAGCAATTCGGTTAAGAGGGTGGCGGAAGAAATCATAAGGTACGGCAGGGTCGTAAGACCGTGGCTGGGAATAAACGGCATAGATCTTAACGAAGGTATCGCGGAATATTACAATCTTGCAGTCGACTTCGGAGTTCTCGTCGTTTCAGTTGTCAATGGCAGTCCAGCGCACTACTCGAGCCTGCGTCAAGGTGATGTTATAGTGCAGGTTAATAAAGACAGGGTTAATAATCTAAGTGACCTATTAGGGCAGCTTTGGAAGAGGAAGACAGGTGATGAGGTGTCCCTGAGAATTATTAGAGGGGAAAAGGAATTTACATCAAAAGCAATACTTACGGAGTCGCCTATAAGCTAGGCTCCAGGGAACTCTCCGACAATAACTTCTTCCCTAGCTCCATCCATGTACATCTTGAAAAGTTCTACCCTACCCGTAGGTTATGAACCGGATTGGTGAATTGAGCCTGTTTGCTACGCACCCTCCACATATAAGAGAATTTTTCCTCTGCAGCAGATAGAGAAAGAAATAAACACAGGTGTTATCGATGAAGCACGTTTAAATCGCTTATTTTAAATTCTATTATCTAAACTATACGTCTACAATTTGACTAAAGGACACAAACAGAAAACGTTTGAGATCAGCTAACTTTGCTTGGGGTGGCTTTGGAAGAAATCCCAAATTATATCGGTGGCGTTAATGCCACCTAGATGAAAAACGTTGGTTAATGGCTGCTTTGGCCAAGCAGGAATCCAGCCGAAAAGAGTGTATAGAACAACTTCCGTGTTTTTTGCGCCGCCAGAGTAGACGTCTTTGATCACATTTCCATTAACATTTTTTTCCGTCTGAAGTTCTTTGGAGCATTCGTCAGCTTTGACCCAGAAGGCTACGGAGTCTGCGACTTAAAGGAACACCATCCCGTATTATTGCGGGTCTGTCGAAAGTGGGCATCACAAAAAGTTTATGTTCAGTAGGCTCACTTATCCACTTTTCTTAGTTGTTCTGCGAGCTCCAGTATCTTTGCTTCAGGATCGGCTGCTTTGACTATACCGCTTGCAACTAGAACTCCTTCAGCCCCTAGCTCCAAGGCCTTTTTGACATCCTCTCCTGTCACTATTCCAGCACCGCATATCAGCTTTGACATGGATCTTGCAGCCCTGACAGCTTTCAGAGAATCCGTTATGACCTCTGGCCTAGCTTTTGAAACCGCTATTCCGCTTCCTATCAGTTCAGGCGGCTCAACGGCTACGGCATCCGGGTTCATTTCAGCAAAGATCTTTGTCTTGTTATGGTCGACGGCGCATACGACTGTTCCCATACCGAGTTGTTTCAGTCTTTCTACTGTCTGTGCTACGATGTTTACTGGAAGTTGGTGTTCGCTGTGGTTTATTATTGAGCCAGCGGCGCCCATATCCTTTACAAGTTCGGGGACTATGAATCCTGTCGTACTACCCACTTTAGAGATGTCGACATGCTCCGCATAGACCGGAATGTCTACAGCTTTTACAACCGTGTAAATGAGCGGAGTGGGAGGCGCTATTATAATATTTACTCCGAGCTCCTTTGCAACACTTTCAGCAGACTTTGCGAGCTTTATCCCTCTCTCACCTGAGGATTCTAAATAATTTTTGGCATTTATGATTAGAACCGGTGTACTAAGCGTCGTCATACGCCATGGTATAGGTTTTAATGATAATAAGCTTAGCTTCGTTCTTTCTTATGCTTTGAGAAAAATTTTTTGGGAGAAGCTAGAACTCTTCCTCCTCACTCTCATCTTCTCCTTCTTCCCAATCATCTTCCCAGTCTTCGTCAAAATCTTCTTCTAATTCTTCCTCCCCTTCCTCGTCCGAATATACCAATTGATAACACCGATTCTAATCAAGTCAAATATATTGTTTATAAACTTTTATGTCAAAGGTTGAGTGTATGTTCATACACATAAAATCCGACGAAAGTCTGCCTATGGCTAAAAAGATTATTATGAGCGGTGGTGTAATTGTCTTCCCGACAGACACCGTATATGGTGTTGGATGTCTTCCGTCGGATGAGAAGGCTGTTATAAGAGTTGCAGCTATGAAAGGGCGAGGCGAAAAACCTCTTCCAATTTTGTGCTTAGACGCTGAGACATCATTCACACTGATAAAATGGAATCCGATGATAGATAGGCTTGCAGAACTGTTTTGGCCAGGACCTTTGACCATTGTCGGAAAAGTAAAGGATAATGTAAAACTACCCCCTAAGATTACTTGTGGTACGGGTAAGCTTGGAGTTCGCGTACAATCACTTGGCTGGACACTTGCTCTCCTCAAAGAAGTTGGAGGTTCACTTGTGGGGACTAGTGCGAACAGATCAGGTTACGGGTCACCGGTAACCTTGACTCAGACGTTAACAAGACTAGGTCGTGATGCCGATCTTTACGTAGACGGTGGTGAAACAATCTACGGCGGTGATTCTACAGTTGTGGACGTTTCTGAGGGGAAGATTGTCGTGTTAAGAGAGGGAGCTCTTCCTGTAAAGGATCTTTTTCCTTAAGCTTTGCTCTTATAGTACCTTATAATACTTGTCGCAGATCTCTCACAGAGCAGCTGTAACAGGTCATAATTTTTCTGTTCTTCCGAGTTTATTTTATGGTATCCCGTGAGGAACTTTTTCTTATCCTCCGAAGGTTCCAAGATGCGTTCATCAAATGTACCGTAGCTCTTGATGCATTCTTCTAAAATCTGTAACTCTCTTTTATCACAATAACCAAGTATTACGCAGTCTTTACTGTCTTTCTTTATGCCCCCATCTGCTAAAGCTTTTTCGATCTTTTGCGTGCAAAGTAGATTCAGTATAATGTCATATTTGGGTTTTCTCGCAATAAATATCCCACGGTCGTACGCCTCAAGGCATTGGGTTAAGATAAATATAGCATGTTCCCTGCTTAAGACAAAATTCTTGTCGACACCTTGGATTATGGCTCCGGTGTTCTTTTCAACTTTATCTTCGAGTTCTATTATGTCTGTGGGATGATTAAATCTTAGGCCATAGCAGAACAAGATCTGATTATTTTGTCTGCCCTTCCCTTCTCCTTTTCTCATAGAGTCTCTTCACCTTTGTCAAGGCTTCCTCCTTCAGTCCTGTTTCCTCAGCGATTTCGTTTATGTTGTAACCCTTCTCCTCCAATTCTTTGAAACACTCCAGTAGTTCCCATGGATAGATGATCCAAGCGCTTGTTTCCTTTATGAAAACGTCTGGGTTAATAATTCTCTTAGGCTTAACGTTTAATGTAAATATCTTCATAACATTTGGCCTTAATGATGAAAGATATTCTGCTGATGCCTTAATGCTTTCTCCTGAATCGACAACATCATCTACAAGTAGGACATTCTTAGATGTGATTGAAGTTCTAACCAATTCTGTAATTCTCGGCTTATCTATCTTAATTCCTATACCGAAATAATATTTTACATCGAGCACGATGACATCCCTTATCTCAAGTAGGTCAGAAATAAGTCTGCCCGGAACAAGTCCTCCTCTTGAAAGGGCAATTATGATGTCAAATTTGATGCCCAACTTGTCGATTCTTTCGGCACCTTCAACACACATGTCAAAAATATCGTTCCAACTTGGTGAGATAAACTCCAATTTAGCCGCCATGTGTTATGGGAACAAGGGTTATAATATCGTTACCCTTTAGCTTTGTTCCAAGATTTTCAAGTGCAGATATCTCTGTGCCGTTAACAAAAAACAATGTGTTTTGCCTGTTTATCGAAACCTTCTCGTCTTCCCTTATATTGCTCAAATGAACTAAAAGCTCGGAAATATCTCCAAAGTTTTTATCTAATTTAATATCTTCCCTACCAAAAAGATTCTTCAGATGGCCTACGAAAACAACTTTCATGATCCAAAGACCACCAAAATTTGACACAGATATTATTCTGCGTTCGGATTTTCTTTTTCTTCGCTCTCAGGGACTTCCGCGTTTTTGTTGATGTAACCTGTTATATATCCTGCCACCATATTTCTTAAACTCTTTGACCTGAAGTTAATGTACTTCTCGATAACTTTCTTATTTTGTTCGAAATCTGACGTAAACTCCTCTTTGTGATTCTGGATTAAATCCAATGAGAGGTTTCTAACAAGTCCCAAAATGTTTCATCTCCAAATTATTCTTCTCCGCATGTAGTTCTGCGAGTTCTCCAAGACAATATTTAAAGTTTCTTCTAAATTTTTGTGTAAAATGTTGCATGCTGTATAATATATCGTTCCCAACAGTAGGGGTGTTGAAATGCGATTTTCAAAGCAAGCATTATAGTGGACAGGCGAATCTGTCTCAAACAGTATACGGTCCATCGAACATGAACTCATTAATTTTCGTGAACCTTTGCTGTAGACTATGGTGGGACCAAAACTGAAGAAGTACCCTTTATCAATACCCCTTCTCATCTGTTTATCAGTGCCACTAAACCAGTGGAGTAGAACTCTATCTAATGTAAAAGTTTCAAGCTCATTTAGTACATCTTCGTGAGCCCTTCGTGAATGTACGCACACGGGCAATTTAAATTCTTCGGCTATAGACAACTGGTATTCGAACACTTTTTTTTGCAGTTCAAAAGGAATGCTATCAGTGTACTTTCCATCTAATCCGATTTCCCCTACTCCGCTCACTTTTACAAGGTTATCGGATACGAATTCCTTAAACGCTGTTCCATCAAAGGTATTGGATTCCCAAGGGTGGATACCGACGAAAGCACTAATAGTATCAGGATATTTCTCTGCAAGTTTAACATTTTCAATGCTGGATTTAAAATCTGTTCCGTTGGAAAAGATCTTAATGCGATTCTTCTTACATGTGCCAAGAATCCAGTCTAAAAAAGGCTTTAATTCATCGTCAACAATATGCGCGTGCGAATCAATTAACAAGCGCCTTTAACTATCAAGGTGGTCTACTAAAATTTTTATATATATGTTTAAGAAAGAAGACTGCATGACTTCAGATGAATTTGAGTTCGGGTTAGCGCCTATCTATAGGCTACTAAAAAAGGCGGGTGCTGACAGAGCTGGTGAAGACGCTTTAATAGAATTAGCAAAGGTATTGAACCAAACTGGAATTGAAATCGGAAAGCACGCCGTCGAGCTTTCAAACCATGCTGGAAGAAAGACGATAAAAGCAGAAGATATCAGGCTCGCATCAAAATATGTTATTAAAATCTAAAAGCTCATAAATAAAAGTGTGAAAGCTAAGTATGTGCTCCGGTAGTACAGACCGGTCAAGTATAATGGCCTCTCGAGTCATGGACCCGGGTTCAAATCCCGGCCGGAGCACCATAAGCTTTGGGTGCAGATTTATACGTATGGAATGCATGTGCTTCTGACCTAGCAATATAATCTAAGATTCTAGGATCTATAAACTTAGGTTCTTCATGTTCAACTATATGAGAAGATTCAGGTTTAGGAATAGGGTTTAATGTTTAGGATATCGCTAAGTTGCCAGATTTTAATTCATCGCGTAGAATCCATTTTATAGGCTCAGGTGTAACAATAAGCCTAACTGTCTCAATGTAACCATATACGACCAAATTTATGCTTTCAAAATATTTCTTCATCACTCCTAGATTTTTCTATGCCCAATTTGGTGGCACAATAGGGGCAGAATAATGAATTGTTCGGCATATCTTTCCCACAACTTGGACATTGCAACGTTTTCATTAGCGGTCTTACATTATGGGATTTATTTAATTCATCGACGATTTTATTTGATAGGCTTTTAAGATCAGAATCCCATGCATTTCTTGGAGACTCTAAACTATCTGCTACAAACTTCTTTAAATCATGTTTGCGGGATAAATGCAATAAATATCCTAGTTGTATAAAAATAACGCTTACGATTATTAAAGCAAGATTTGGGAGGATAGATCCGTATCGTAAGAGGACTCCATAGATAAGGAAAGCTGCGCTGACAAGGTATAAAATGTAACTTGATAACCTTTTGTTTACTCCAATTTTGTTTTTTGTTTCAGGGTCTAGAGAAAAATTATCCATCTCAAATAATCTATAAGATAACAATACTATTTCATTACGTATCGAAGGCGAGAGGTCTTCCTCTTTGAAGGAAAAGCCGCATTTATCTCTAAGTAATTCCAGAGTTCTCCTTCTGTATTCATCGCCTTCCTCCATATCACCAAAAACAATTAAACAACGTATTTAAGCCTTAGAATTAATTGACCTCAAGCCTTTTCGGTTTGAGTTCTTTAACTATCTTTTCTATTTCTGAAACCTTAGAAATCTCTTTTTATAAAGCTTCAACTCTATTTCTTAAACTAATATTCTCTGCCCACAGTCATCGCTATAACCCTCAACTTCTTCATTGCTTACATCTTTAAGAAAAGAATGGTCGTGAGCATGGGTCAATTTGGGGCTGTTACTGAATTATAGGGTTTATCATCAGACTGGAACCCTACATCTTTAGCTAAATCAAAATTCTAAAAGACTCTTTCGAGAGCGAAGTCTTACTTGTGGCTTCTTATAATCAAAATATACTCTCATACGGTCATAACAATTCCTGTTGACTAATGGAATATGTTTATGCAATCTGAAAACTTAAGAATAAACTAGAGGAATGTACTTTTCTAAACTTGGCTGATTATTTTCAATTTCTTTTATAAATCTGTTAAATCTAAGTGGGTGGATAAATCTGAAAATTGAAAGTTTCTTATTCAGTTTACCTTCTAATTCTTCATCTTTCTTAGACACTTCCTTGAAACTATCATATGTTTTCAATAGCCTATCCAGTTTTAGATATAAATCTCTTCTCGTAGAGTAAAGTCTGTTAAGAAAAAGGTTTCTGTACGGCTCATTGTCTAATAGTTGAGCAATTTCGATGTCAGTTTTCATTAGAGCTGGAATTTCGTTATCATAAAATTTCTTGACGGAATCATAATGGAAGTTAAAGAGATTTTTTGTCTCATTAAGGTAGCTTATAGAAAATTTTAGAACAAGAAAAATCCAAAACTTTTCTGGGCTTTCGCGGCTGTCTAGAAAGTCGTCTGATATGGTTTTTTCGTAAAGTAAAATAAGCTTGTCGGGGTCTTTCTGATAATAATCTAGCAGTTCCCCCAGATTTTTTTGTAGTGCATTCCATAGTTTAGGTCTCTTTTTAACGAGGTTTTTATACAGCTTTATATGTAATCCCTTATCTTCTATGTAGGGTCTGGGGTCGTCTTTGTGCATCAATCGCATCATGTCAAAGGTCCTTATTTATCCTTGAGCTTAAGTAAGGCTCCTTAACGACAAATCGTCTAAGGAGTAATATAATAGGATCCACACCGTTTTTGGTGTTAATTCTCTCTCTGCTTTGTGTTTTAATTCCAATTTTCAAAAACCATGATATAATTGATTGCTGATAAATATCGTTAAAACTTCAAAGGTTTATTCTTTTAATTATGACTGGACCTGTGAAGCCGTTTATAAAAATTGTATTCCTGCTTTCAATTTGGTCTATAAGTGGCTCGTTTTCTAAGCACATTAAAGACTAGTAAAGACCTTGTTGTTACATCTGTTGAAACGCTTATTCCTTGAAGCTTTAACATCGATTGATTCCTCTAATAAAAGAAATAATGGGCATAAAAGAATTTCCTATTTCCTCAAGTACTTCTTTTCTATTGCCGCCGCTACTGTCCAAAGGTTGCCTACCCTGATTCTTCCAACCTGCGAACACAGCATTAGGCAGTCCAATCGATTTCTGCCACATTTCTCCTCCATCCACATTGTAAGCTCCAAGAAAGCGGTTCTGATTGCATCTTCAAAACTCCTTGCAGCGCTCGTTGAAGTTGCTACCATAATTTCACGATCTGTCTCAATCCTAGGCCAGTTGATGCTTCTCTTTGCTAAATCAACTTTGATCGTTAATTCGGCAGGCATTTCGACGGCTGTTCCGGATATTTCTCCGTCCCCCTGTACAGCGTGAGCATCTCCTATATAGAGGAAACCACCTTCATTGAAGACAGGTAGAAAAACTGTACTTCCAGGGCAGATGTCCGAAATATCCATGTTTCCACCATGCTGCCCAGGCATGACGCTTGATGAAATTGATTCAGCTTGAGGATGTGGTGCAACTCCTATGGTTCCTACCATAGGCCTGTAGGGAAGGGTCAAGTCATCAAACTGTACTGTCCCACCCTTTATCTTACATATCTTTGTTCTCCTTGGAAGGCTGCTATTCAAAAATTTTAAGATTGGCACATCAGTCAGATACCTCTGATTAAATTCAGAAAGATAGGTTGAGCCTTGACCTATAGTTGGCTTAATGTCTTTTATATTTACAGATATTGTTTCCTCCTCTTCTGCTCCTTCAATATAAATTGGGCCCACAACGGGGTTTCCAAATGGAATTTTATTACGGTCCCTCACATCACCTTCTTTTCTTATCTGACCAGAAGGCGCATCTTCGACTTCGACAACAATAGTTTCTTTAGGTTTTATCCTAATTATAGGTTCGTCATATGGGTTAAGAGTATACTTTAACCCCACCTGTTTAAATGAAATTCTTTTCATCCGAGTCACTAAAACCGGAGAACTATGTGCACGCCAAAACTATATAAGATTTGTTATATTGATATCCTTATTCATATTACAGTTATATCTTCCTGATGACACTTACAACTGCTCCTTTTATCCAAAAAAGGCCTTGCTTGGAGCAATGGAGGATGCAGTTCTTCTTCCTATGTCAGATATAGAACATATAGTTGGTGTCTTCATACTTATGTTAAGATTCGTAAAAGTTGACTGTTAAATTAACTATTTCAGATCATATGATTTAGGACCAAAACATAGGTTTTTCTATATCTTGTTGTCAACTTTATGCTGTGGATTCTAGCTCATCAATTGGAGCACTAAAGGCTCTAATAAAATCGTCAAAGAATTTTACCTTAATTTGCATAGGTAACGAGCTTCGCGGTGATGATCAAGTTGGAATATATTTAGGTAGTAAACTAAAAAAAAATAGTTTACGGGATAAGGTGATCATCGCTTATAGTACCCCAGAGAATTGCATAGACGAGGTTCTTAGTCGAAATCCTGACGTCATTTTCTTCTTGGACGCGGTTCAAGCTGGTCAGAAACCGGGGGCAATAATTGTTCAAGAACTTATATCTGGTGAATCGTTAGGGATATCGGTCTCAACACATAGTATTCCAATAGAATTAGTTGCTGCCGTGATGCGTTCTACAAGCCCCAAAATGCGCTTTTTTATAGTAGGCGTTCAAATAGAGCAGGTCGAATTTGGAAAAAAGATGAGTAGGGCGGTTAAAGAAGCTGCAAAGGCGTTGATTGAAGCCTTCAAAATAGCTGTGTCATAATTTTTTTATGGTAGAGTCTCATTCTTTGTTTTTTCAGAAGAGAAATCGTCAAAGAAGATTTCACTAAAATCTTCGATCTTTCCATCCTTAACAATAACTCCCTCTTCTTTTAGTATCTTCACCTTCTCATCAAGTCTTTTTAGACCACTAAACCCCCCTAACCCACTATCGCTGTAGACAACCCTATGGCATGGCACAACAGGAGCATAAGGGTTCGTGCGCATAATGGCTCCAACAGCTCTTGAGCCTTTTGGATTCCCCGATGCCTTAGCTAGTGCTTTATATGTTGTTACCCTACCTTTAGGAACCTGTTTTAGAAGCTTGTAAATGAAGTTTCTGTCAATATTTTTTTTCATGGTGATTTATAGTATCTAGAAGATAATTTATTTAACTTTTCTTTTAAATGTTTTTACATCTTTTCGGTCAATGGTTTTTGGTCTACTGATCTTTTAGTACCTCGTTGAGAATGGTGTTGTTATTAGAGATTATCTGATAATAAATAGATAAGTGAAACGATGTTTATAGTCGCCTTGAAAACTATCCGCTGTTGATTTTTTCGTTTAATTTAGGGTAAGATGTTTTATGATATCTTCTTTTGATGGAAATCCACTTGGGCCTTTATACTTTATCTTTAGACCTGCTGCGGTAGCTGCAAATTTTGCAGCTTCTTTAACATCAAATCCAGTCATATATTCTGATAGAAAGGCTGCGCCAAAAACATCACCTGCCCCAGTTGGGTCTTCAACTTCAACATTTAATGTTCGTATTTCGAATAATATCCCCCTATGTGATATCGTTACAGGTTCTTTACCTTTAGTTATGATGGCAATTCCCACTCCTGTTTTTTCGAGCATATCAAAGATCTCGTTCTCATCCATATCAAAGGCATTGAATTCGTCCTTGCCGATCTTAACGATATCGACTAACCTGAAAATTCTCTCCAACATATTTTTATCAAGAACGATATCTACATCTCCCTTTTTGCCTATAATTCTCATTAAACCTTGAGGGTCCAGCATCAGAATACTTCCTTTTCTTTTAAGTCCTTTAAGGAGCTCCTCATCGACCTCTCCCGCTAGTGGTGAAACATAGAAGGCTTCACTATCCATGTAGTTTTTAGGTATGTCTTTGACAAAGAGTTCATGTGCCTTGTTAAAACATTTTTGTTTTCTGGTTCCATCTTGATTATATGAATTCTGGAAAATCATCGTCTCCTGTTTGGAAACAAGTAAACCCGCCGTATCAATGTTCTTGGATCGACAGAAGCGTAGCACTTCTGAAAAACGGTCTCTTCCTACAGTTGAGAAAATGCCAGTCTTTCTTCCTAAACTGATAAATGTGCTTCCTGAATAAGTCGGTGCTCCTCCTAGCGCATTTTCAATTTGACCTTTAGGCCAAATGTTCTTGTCAACAGAAAGATTGCCGACAATGATGACATCGAATGTTTTTTCTCTTTTCCTGTGCTTTTGCTCGATTTTCAAACTGGCTTCTTTTTATTTTTAGTCTGTCTCAAAGATAAGTCTTGCTATCGAAGTCATTTCAAGCGTGCAAGACTTTCATGCTTTCATCAGTGCACGCGAAGCCCTAAACGTGGGCCTACCTCTGAAAGTCGTTAACGTGATAAGCGTACACGCAACAGAGTCCAGCAAGCCACCAAAAGCCGTTGAAGCGATTATCTGTAGGTATGCAGACATGATCGTGGACGATGTTTTTGCCGTTCATCTTAAGAGGAAACCTTTGTTCGCATCAAAAATGCCATTCTTTGAAGTCCATCTCTCCGAGAAATCAGAATGAACATCAAATATAACGGGCCCGGGGGTTTCTGACCCTAATTAGGTTCAGATACCTTAATCTTAAGAAGGTTCTATGGTGTCTATGTTAGCAAGGGATAAATCCGATGAATACACCTTCAAGAACATGTACAAGTATTATATCACATTAGGCGTAGGTGGCGATTTTCCTATTTTGCAGGAAATGTCACCTTATTGCTATACCACAAATATAGCAAGAAAATAGAACGCTATCCAAGCGATCCCCCATAAGCACCTTTGGGATGAATTTAGGATCGTGCACAATAATAGATACTCTGATAGGGCTAATATAAACCTCGTATATTTGGTGACTTTAGGATTACGATAAAAAGATCGAACTAAAAGCGCGAGTGGATTTAAAGAGATCCGCTTTAGAAAAGAACTCAACTCAAATTCAATTACATTATTCATAAGCTAAACTAAATAAATTAAAAATAATATATATCTGCCTCAAGTACCTTTACGGCATTAAAAAAGTGAACCAATATGCGTAATTTAAGGTTATTAGTATTAATCTCTTTGCTAATTTTTTAGATCTTCCCTCAAGGAATGGCCTACTCACCTAACTTGTTGTTTTCCGTTTCTATAATTGGGTCTACTTGGGGGTCGCAGCAATCGCCCATTGCAGTTGAGCCAGGTACTTCGAATGATCCATTTACCTTATATCTGACAAATTTCGGCGTAACTTCTGTATTAAACCTCTCAATAACCCTTAATTTAGCTGATCCCTTTTCATCATCTTTAGGTTCTAACGACATTTCGAATAATATAAGCGAACTGCCTCCAACAGTGACCCTGCCATCAACGTTCTACCTTAATATAGCGTCAAACAGTTCCGTTGGCGTTTATCCAATAAATGTTACTCTGAAATATTATCAAGGTAACTCCAATCAGACAGTCTACGTTCCTGTAACTACATTCGCCAATTTGACCGTTCAGAATGTTTTTTGGGGTTCTCCTTCAAGTCCCATTTCGGTCAGTCCGGGTACTGACTATGCTCCCCTGGTTTTGAACGTCAAGAATGCGGGTGATAATGACGCTTACAATGCTAGTGTTACGATACATATTTCCAAGCCTTTCCAATACTATGCGACTAATTTTCAGACAGCGGAAACAACCCAATTGGGTGTTATTCCAGCAGGTAGCATAGTTCCAGCTCTGTTTACACTGAGTGTGGATTCTAATATCTCTACTGGGGAGTATCCTTTGAATGTTACACTAAATTATAATGATGGAATAGTTATAGATCAGACTATTTACGTCTCTGTGATTGAATCACCAAACATAGTGGTGCAGAGCTATGCAGTCCAACAGGGTAACGTGTTCCTTGGCGATGACGATGTCAGTCTTAGTGTATATCTGGTAAACTCAGGTAATTCGACCGCGGACAACGTTCTGGCAGAATTATCGGTACCATCGCCATTATCACCATCATACTATGGATCCAACCAAATGACTATAGGGGAAATGCCACCACTTGGGCCAGTGCTTGTGAATTTTTTCTTTAACGTGCCCAGTTCGATGTCGTCGCCAAAGGATTTTGAATTTCCACTGAATATCATTTATGGAAGCCACAAATTCACTTATTATATACCTTTGAAGATAAGCAGCATATCCAATTTTACAGAATCCGCTAATAATATGCCTTTACTTGAACAGGGATCATCCAACGCTCAAATATCGCTATCTATAACCAACCTAGGAAATACAACCGCGGAATTCGCTGAGGCTCAGCTACTGTTGCCCAACGAACTTTCTGGTACTACGTTTACTTATTTGGGTGATTTGGATTCGCATACTTCGAATATAGCAACCTTTACACTAGATATATCTTCAAGCGTGACCTCTGGTAATTATTTAAGCACTCTTAAAATTACATGGTTACAGGATAACGCTCCTGGAAAACAGTTCTCGCAGGAAATACCTATTGTGTTACAAGTGCATCAGAATCTATACAGTGAACTGATAAATAATTTGTCTGGAATAACCCTACTATACATCGTCGTGTTAGCTGTCATAGTTATCGTCCTCATTATAATAGTGCTAAGGCGTAGGAAATGAGCTATAGCATAAATACGCAAGGTCTCACGAAATCATTTAAGGGCTTACTAGCTGTAAACAACGTTTCCATATCGGTGAAGAGAGGTTCAGTATTCGGGCTTCTTGGCCCAAACGGCGCTGGTAAAAGCACACTTCTGCGCATGCTCTGTACTTTATTGCGACCGACATCTGGCAAAGCATTTGTCGAAGGATACGATATTGAAAAGCAGACAAATGAAGTCAGGAAGATAATAGAGGTTGTTCAGGAGAAGCTGTTGCTATATTCAGTCTTGACCGCTAAGGAGAATTTGGAGTTCTTTGGCCAACTATATGGTGTGGATTCCAGCATATTAAAGGAAAAAGTAAATGTGCTACTGGAAGATGTGAAGCTATCGAGTGTAAAGGACATACCTGTTGGAACGTTTTCAACTGGGATGAGGCAGAGAGTTAACATAGTTAGGGCTCTTATTCATGACCCAAAAATAGTGATATTGGACGAACCCACTAACGGTTTGGACCCGCAGAGTGTAAGATGGGTTAGGGATTATATCAAGGATCTGAAAAATAGGGGGTTAACCGTATTAATCACCACACACGATATGCAAGAAGCAGAGGAGTTGGCTGAAGAACTCGCAATCATGGATAGAGGGGGGGTGTTGGCAATCGGAAAGAGCCAAGAATTAAAGGCTAAGTATAACGTTAAGAACATAGAGGAGCTTTTCCTTACTCTAACGGGAAGGGAGCTAAGGGATTCAATATCCAGAAGATTGAGAAGGAGGGGCTGGTAGGTTTGGTGTTTAAGCTATTTAATAATATTTATCGAATTATGGGAAAGGACCTCACGGAATTCTATAGGATTAAAGCTAGGCTTGTGACTATGATCCTCCTACCAATAATACTTATGTTGCTTTTCGGTTATATGTTTCCTTCAAGCGGTTCAATAAATCATGTCCCAATTGCAGTAGTAAATCAAGATCAATCCACGACGGGAGTAGCCATAGCGGGTAGCTTCATATATGCCGCCCAATCTTCAGCACTGTTTAACGGGATATCTTATACTTCTATCTCACTGGCGGAAAACCAGTTAATCGAAGGTAACGTATACGGTGTAGTTATATTTAATCAGGGTTTGGGGCAACAACTTCAAACAGATGGCCAAGCCGATGTCCAAGTTATACTCGATCAGTTAAACCCTACTTTGGATCAGGTAGTTAGAGGTGAAATTACGCAGGTCATATCTTCTATATCTCCGGAGCTCGCACCGGAATTCCCAAACGAAATACCGAACACTTCGCCGTCTCTGAATATACAATTTCAAGGACTCCTACCGACTGCGCCGAGTAGCTTTGAGTTTCTAGCCCCTGGCATGATAGCTTTATCACTGATAATAGGCGGATTATCCGGTTTGGCCATGACCTTCTCTAGGGAAAGGGAATTAGGAACACTAGACGGACTTCTTATGGCCCCTATTTCACGCATATCCATTATCTTAGGGAAGGGCTTTGCCCAGGTGGTGAGAGGTATGATGAGCGGTATCATTGTATTTGTCCTTTCAATAATTTTATTTGGAGTACATGTATACGGTAACGTCTTACTGATGGCGTTAGTGCTATCGTTGGGTGTGGTATCTTTTACTGGTCTTGGAACATTAGCGACCAGCTTTGTCAGTGAACAGGAATCGGCACAGCTGATAATGTTTATGATACAGTTTCCAATGGTTTTTAAGTGGTACCTTGTACCCTTTAATTCAATTACCGTGGTGGCTTAGACTCGTTGCATACTTTCTGCCACTTACCTATGTGGTATCAGCATTTAGGGCAGTCATGGTGCTTAACGCTCCGTTTTCTGCAATATCTCAACAGGTCTACATACTATTGATATTCACCATAGTTGTGTTTGCAATAGCTATACCTCTCTTCCAAAGATCGGTCACCAAGTGATAAAAGAAATCCGTCGAAGATGCCTTTAAAAGAAAAAGAAATAGGAAAAAAATATATGATGCCCCCGTATATATTCCACTATCAACCTCCCCTAACTAATATTAACAATTCTTAGGTTTTACTCTATACGGGCCCGGTGGGATTTGAACCCACGATCCCCAGCTTCGGAGGCTGATGCCTTGATCCGTGCTTGGCCACGAGCCCACACGAGAGGGGATTAGCTCTATAGAGTATATTATTATTTTTACTATAACTTTTACTAGTAAAAGGCTCCAAATCTAGTGATGAAAATTAGATCTAAAAAAAGAAAATGTAATGGCAAAACTACAAAAATATCACTACCATTATAAGTATAAATACAGCGATAAAGCATTCATGAAATCTATGACCTAAATGACAGGAACTAAAAAATTCAAATTAACAGTAAAAACAAAATCGATGCTTTCACATCGTCACTATGCAAAGAAATATGGCCTAAAATGTTATAAATGCCAAAGAAGTTTGAACATAGGTGAGACAATTATCTCAAAAGGTGGTTCAAGAAAATATCACTGTCTCCCATGTGCTAAGGAGTTAAATCTTATATAAAAGTTAAAAAAAATTCTCATCTTTTTTGTGTAATTAAATATTTTATTGCCATATCTCCATCTTAGAAGGCATTTTAAAACTTTATAAGAAAGTTAAACAATTTTATAAAATATGATTAAGATAACTTATCAACATTGGAAAGAATTAGTTATTCACGAAATAATAGAATATAAACCTGAAGAATTTTTTGCATCTGTTGTTCAAGCAATTTTATCAAGGGGTTCAGAATATAATATTCCCCAATTAAATTGGGTAGATGGTGTTATATTATCAATTTCTCCTTTTCCTGATACTCCCGAAATCATAGAGGATAAGTTGAAAGGAATAATACATTACGCTGCTGTTGAATTTGCTCTTTACCCAAATTATAAACCTGAGGTAATTGTGGAAAAAAGTGGCTCTCGCCATATAAAGTTAAAGAAATTCGAAAATAATCCTATATTTACTCAACTAGCAAAGTTTTTGAAAGAAGGTTCTTATAAGAAAGAAGAATAAAAAAGTTTGGAATTTTAAAACTTTAAAAGAAGGGAGCTTACCAAGGAGCTTCATTATTCTCTTGATAAGAAGTATTGAAGTTTTTAGCTAAACTGTATGCATCGAAAATTTGCCAATAGAAGTCTATGATCTCAAGCGCTATGAGTAGGGCGACTATTACAATAGACCCAAAACCAAAAGCTGGAGTCAAATTGCTGAAAGGAGGATATATGAACCTGAATTCAACTAATAATTCTAACGAAAAAGATAGTAAAACCAAGGATATGATTAAAAGCACTCCTGCGATTAACCAGCCTATTTCTCTTAGCATTTTTCCAACATAGAAATGTCCGAAACCCCATAGTCCAACCAACCCAAAAATAGCAGAAAGCAATGCAGCAAATCCAAGGTTCTTCAATTCTCTCAACTTAGACAACTCCCTCTTTCTTAATGTTTATTTTCTATTATAGGATAAGCCTTGTCATATGGTTAATATTGTTTTTTATCCCTTATTGGAGAAGGCGGTAAGGTCCATGGAAGAGTCGCTGAGAGCAAAAAAATTTATTGTCTGTTTAGGCCTTTTTAGCGTCGAATATATTGGCAGGAGTTCTTCGTATCTGGGATTTGGGGAACGTCTACTAATAGTCAAAGAAGACGGCTCAGTCATTGTTCATAGGCGTAATGGGCATGAACCTGTAAATTGGCAGCCTCGTGGCTGTGTAATAAAATGTAGTTTGCTAAATGATACGATGATGGTTCTATCAGAACGTAGGAAACCAAAGGAGTTTTTAAAGATGGTCTTTGAAGAAGTGTATGTTTTGATGTCATCTTTGCCTGTTGATGATGCTAAATTTTTGATGGGTCCGACTGAGAAAACTTTCTACAAAATTCTCTATTCTAATCCAGACTTTATTGAGAAGGGGTTGAAGCTGGTATCTAAGCAGAAGGCTATCCCGTCAGGTATTCCTGATTTCACTGGAGTAGACTTGAGCGGAAACTACGTTTTGATCGAGGTGAAAAGGTGCGTTGCTGGCATCGATGCGGTTAAGCAGCTTGACAGATATATTAAAAATCAGCCGGGGAAATTTAGGGGTATACTTTGTGCCCCCTCAATAACAAGGTCTGCAGCTTCCCTTTTAAACAAGAAAGGTTATGCGTTTAAGAGACTCGATTTTAAGGCGCTGTCTCGTCTCATTATTTTAAAACCTTATGTTGAAACATTAGATGAACATTTGAATGCCGCACGTTAATTATTTGCATGTATCCGTGGACGATCTTCCTTTCATAATTGTCCCACATCTCTTATGCGATGAATGATGGTAACGTTTTTATTTGAATGTTTAAAAGGTAGTTATCATAATGATGTTTGAGTATGTCTATCCAGCCTAAAAAACCACTAAATATACTTCAAAAGATGCTTGATAAAGATGTCGTTGTACGCTTGAAGAGCAACATCGAATATCACGGAAAAATGGTTAACGTAGACATCTATATGAATATGATACTAGATGGAACTAAAGAATTCAGTGAAGGAAAGCAGGTTGCGAATTATGGCACTGTTATTATACGGGGAAATAACGTCCTTTTTGTAGGTATTAAGAATAGTTCAAATATTTAGGGTGATTATGATATGTCCCTTAAACGGTTCATACATGCTGAAGAGTTAAAAGGAACACCTGTTTCCGAACAAGAAGTCGAAATCGTCGAACGGAAAGGTTTAGGCCATCCGGATACTTTGATTGACGGCAGTTGCGAGTCTGTATCTTTGGCCCTTTGTGATTATTATGAAAAAAATTTTGGGAGGATTCTTCACCACAACGTGGATAAGGGCCTGCTGGTCGGTGGTGAATCTCAACCAAAGTTTGGCGGTGGTAAAATTATCAGTTCGATCTGTATCATAGTTGCTGGCAGGGCGGTGAGCAGATATGTTTTCAATGGTAAAGAAAGTTCGATTCCCGTCGGAGACATCGCTAGAAAAGCTATCGTCGATTTCATCAAATGTACGATACGGAACTTGAACGTTGACAAAGATGTTGATATATGCTTCAAGATAAGGAACCCTTCTAAAGATCTTACTTTTCTTTCAGAGAAGGGTATTGCGAACGATACGTCCATAGGAGTCGGCTTCGCGCCCTTTTCGGAGACGGAGAATATAACTTTAGGTATAGAAAAATATCTGAACTTGGACTCTACCAAAAAACAGTTTCCTGAAGTTGGCGAGGATATTAAAGTAATGTCGATGAGAAGAGAGAAAAATCTTGATGTCACCGTTGCCATGGCTATGGTTGACAGGTACATTCCGGACAAGGATCATTACATAAGCGTAGTTTCAGATGTCCGGGAGAAGCTTCTTGACAAGTTTTCAACCTCTCCTTTGAACATTTCGATTAAGATTAATAATGCAGACGACTATAAGAACAACAGCTTCTATCTTACTGTCACCGGGACTTCTGCGGAGTCAGGGGACGATGGCAACACCGGTAGAGGTAATCGTGTGACAGGGTTAATCTCCCCTATGAGGATGTATTCTATGGAAGCTACAGCAGGCAAAAATCCCACTATACATACAGGTAAGATATATAATGTATTGGCTCAAATTACGGCAGAAAAGATAGTTAAAGAAGTTAAGGGCGTACGTGAAGTCTATGTAAGATTACTTAGTAGGATAGGCAATCCTATTTCTGAACCGATAGTTGCAAGTGTAGGGTTGAGGATGGAAGAAGGTTCTCACTTCCGTGATGCTAAAGATGAAGTTGAAAGCATACTGTCCGCCGAACTCTCTGATATCCGTGGAATAACGAAAATAATACGCGAAAGGAAGGTTCAACTGTTCTAGACACTCGCCTCGGTTTTGATGATGTATTTATAGGCTGTGTCAAATGGGTATTTTACATTATATTTTCTATTAAAAAACACTAAAATATTTTTAATATCTCGAGTGAGAAGTCTTTCGCTGCCGGGGCTTGAAGCTTCTATTGCCTGAGGCCAGTCTATTAAGTAGAAAGCTCTTCCGTCATAGAGTATATTGTATTCACTTAAGTCTCCATTAACGATTCCTGCATTAACATATGCGAGTTTGATTGTGTACAGGATACTCTTCAGTGCTTCTAGGGGTTTGTCGATGGTCTTTAGTTTAGTCAGTAATGTACCATTGATCCTCTGCATTAATATTGCGTGTCTCTCTCTTGCAATTGCCTCAGGTACCGTGCCTCCGACCGAAAGTACTTTTCTTAGCGCCCACCTTTCCTTTGCTGCGGCGTTTATGCACGCTTTTAGCCATGAGGCGCTTTCTCGGTCTGCTATGAACTGTCTTTTCTTTTTAACTTCCCTAAAACTTGTCCTTCCAATTCGATAGAACTTTATCACATACTCTTTTCCCCTATCGTCTGTTGTTTCGAATACGTCTGCTTCCTTTCCTACACCTACGTTGCCACCTAAAGCAGATATTAGTCCCTTTTTCACGAAAGCTTTTAGGGCTATGGCATCTAGTCCAGTTGAAATCAACTTGTATCCTGATTCGCCTTTTGTTATCATCTCCATTTTTTGTAGTCTTGAAAGTCTATATTTTACTTCCTCCCCATGTAGTCCTGTATTCTTTACTAAGATGTCTACTTTTGCCTGCTGATGTGAATCAAGCATATTTTCAAGTGCGTAGAGTATCTTGAAATCTGTGTCTTCAAGAGATTTAAGAAAGTTGGCAGCAATTTCGGCTGTTGACATACTCTAACGCATCCCTTATTAGAAGGGGGTGGCATGATAAAGTTTTTTCTTCTCGCTGACCTTAGTCAGCTACTTCTATCTTGAACTATTTTTTCTTTCAATACAAGCTTCAATAAATCCTTTAAAGATAGGGTCCGGTTTTCCTGGTCTACTTACAAATTCAGGATGATATTGCGAAGCCATGTAGAATGGATGTTCGGATAACTCTATTATTTCGATTCTCCTCATGTCATCACTGTATCCTGAAAATATGAGTCCACCTTTCTGGAGTGCTTCCCAGTATTTGGGATTGACTTCATATCTGTGTCGATGTCTCTCTCTAATGGTCGTATTGTTATAGAGCTTATACGCTTTAGTCCCCTCTTTAACTACTATGCTATGTCCGCCAAGCCGCATCGTTCCACCTAATTCGTCGATTCCCTTCTGCTCTGGAAGCAGGTCTATGACGGGATATGGTGTCGCAGCGTCTATTTCAGTGGAATTCGCTCCCTCGAATTTAAGCACATTTCTTGCAAAGGAAACAATTGCTAGCTGTAAACCAAAGCACAGCCCTAAGTACGGTATCTTTCCGACTCTAGCATAATTTGCTGCCAGAATCTTTCCTTCCACTCCTCTACTTCCGAAACCGCCTGGAACAATTATACCGTCGTATTGGTTTAACTCTCCAACTTTCTTATCAGACTCTTCCAACTCCTCTGATTCCGTCCACGCTATCTTAACTTTCGATTTTAATACTCCGCCAGCGTGACATAACGCATGGTTTATTGATACGTAGCTGTCTGAGAGCTCTGCGTACTTACCGATCATAGCTAGACAGACTTCTTCCTTTGAATCGGTGATGTCCCTTATCGTATCATTCCAATTTGTTAAATCGGTCTTCTTGAATGGTATCTTCAGAAGGTCGAATATTATCTCAGATGCACCCTGTTCTTCTAATATCTGCGGCACAAGATAGGGTGATTTAGCGTCTTGACTCGATAGAACGTGATTCTTGGGTACGTTCGTGAACAATGATATCTTCTCACGGTGTCCTTCTTTAAGTGGTCTTTTAGCTCTAACGACGATTATGTCCGGTTGGATTCCTATTCTCCGAAGTTCTTGAACACTGTGCTGGGTCGGCTTAGTCTTTAGTTCTCCAACTTCTTCTATTATGGGAGCTAAAGTGACATGCACAAAGATTGTATTATTTGGTCCTTCATTTATTCTCATTTCCCTAAGCGCTTCTAAAAAGGGGAGCGCTTCTATATCCCCAACAGTTCCACCCGACTCGACTATCATTATTTCTGCATCGTCCTTCTTCGTTGCATTCCTAATCAACGCCTTTATTTCGTCAGTAATGTGGGGTATTATCTGGACGCATTTGCCCAAATACTTTCCTTTTCTCTCACGTTGTAGGACGTTCATATACACTTGACCTGTGGTTATATTGTTGCATCGAGAAAGGTTCTTGTCTAGAAAACGTTCATATGTGCCGAGGTCCATGTCTGTCTCAGCACCGTCGTCGCATACAAAGACTTCTCCGTGTACAATCGGGTTCATTGTTCCTGCGTCAATATTCAGATAGGGGTCCATTTTGATTGCAGAAACTTTCATGCCGGAAGACTGCAAAATTTTCCCAAGAGATCCTGTAACAACACCTTTTCCTATTCCGCTTATGACTCCGCCAGTAACAAAAATGTACTTGGGCATATTATCTACTCTACTGAACCGTATAAATAATTATCGCAAATCTTTTTTCTATATCTCAATTAGATCTTTCGCGAATCTGGTTAAGACCTTAAGTTCTTCACCGACGTAAACTGTATCCTCTATTCTTATCCCGAACTTATCTTGGAAATAGATGCCTGGTTCAATAGTTACAATGTCTCCTCTAACAAGTTTGTCCTTCTGGTTAATGCTCAACGTTGGCGGCTCATGAACCTCTAATCCCACACCATGGCCTGTTCCATGTGTGTAATACTCTGAAAATCTGCTGTCGTTTATGATCCCTCTGCATGCTGCATCTACTTTTCCGGTTATGGAACCTGGTTTAAGGGCTTTAATACCTTGAAGTTGAGCCAAATGTACTATTTCATAAGCTTCTTTGATTTCTTTTGTAGCTTTACCGAAGACGAACGTTCTCGTCTCATCCGATACATATGCTTTGTACCTGAAGAAATAGTCTGCTAGAATTACATCACCCTTCTTTAACTTGCGATCTGTTATCTGAGCATGAGGATAAGCTGAGTTCGGACCTGTAGCAACTATTACGGGCTCTAGGCCAGAGCTCATGTCCAACCCGACTTCAACCCCTTTCCCGATGACCTTTGACGCGATTTCCCTTTCAGTAATCCCTTCCCTTACGATTTCTAATGTCTCTTCGTAAAGTTGATCTAGGAGTTTTGAGGTTTCCTCGATTGATGCAACTTCGCGTTCATCCTTCGATCGTCTAAGTTCATAGAAGGGTTTAGATGAAGGCTCCAATTTAACTTCGAGCTTTTTTTCAAATATCTCCTTTTGAGTGAACATTACATCTTCAGAAAGGATTTTAGAGCCTTTCTGAACATGATTTTTTATGCTAGACAATATGCTTGAGCCGACAGGCACGCTTATGACCTTTGCCTCAACAGCTGTGCTCAGAGCTCTGAAGGCTTCAAGTGCACCTGTGAATAGTAGACATCCTTCCTCTGAAATGAGGACGTATGATCCACCCCAGAAATTTGTAAAGTAAAACATGTTCTCAGGGGATGACGCTAGAACACAATTTGCTCCTGCTTTCTCAGCCTTTGATAAAATTCGCTTTCTTCTTCCAGTTGTATAATCCTTCATTTTCTGTCAACATATTTTGCAAGTAGGATAATTTAAATTTACCTACTTTTTTCTTAAAAGATATTAATATTACGTTGTCTACTATATATGCTGTAAAGAGAAAGAATGCTGTATATAAAAAGGCTGGAGGTAGAAGGATTCAAGACCTTTAGTAAGAAGACGGTATTGGACTTGCAGCCTGGTTACCTTACGATAACGGGGCTGAATGGTTCAGGAAAGTCGAATATCTTTGACGCAATTCTTTTTGCCTTAGGGGAGAGTAGCCTCAAGACTCTTAGGGCGACGAACATGAAAGGTCTTATCTTTGACGGGGCTGTAAGCGGTCAAAGGTCTTCTAAAGCGCTGGTTTCTGTTCAGTTTAATAACTCTGGCAGAGAGATTCCATTTGATTCGGATACCGTCACTTTTACGAGGGAGCTTAGAGGCGATGGTGAATCAATATTCAAGATAAATGGTAAACATGTCTCAAAACAGACGGTTCTGAACCTGACCCAGTTATGCTTGATTTCTCCCGAAGCATTTAATGTCATTCTGCAGGGAATGATCAACAGAGTTGCTGAACTCAGACCTGATGAACGTCGTCGCCTATTAGAAAGTTTAGTTGGTGTTTCCCAGTTTGATGAAAAGAAAGCTGAATCGATGAAGAACTTAGAGGATGCAACACATAAGCTTGAAATAGCCTTCGCACGAATCGGCGAAATAAGGAGTGTTCTCAGAAAAAATGAGGAAGGTCGCAACAATCTTCTAAGGTATCGTCACCTTGAAGAAGAAATTAGACGTCTGAACGCTATGAAGACATCCAGATCCATTTTTACGCTCTTGCAGGCTTCAAATTCCCTAAATGGAAACTTGGAAGAAGAGCGCTCGCTGCTCAAGAAAAAACAGCATGACAGGGAAGCCATTTATTCTGATATCGAGTCTATACAGAATGATAGGGACAATTTTCTCTCGTCTGTTTCTGATCCTTCTAGAACCTTTGTTAATTATGAAATGGAATTAGCTTCATTTCAGTCTAGAATCTCATCCATGAATTCAGTAACCAAAGCCCTTGAACAGAGAAACATAGAGATTGAGCAGGATCTACCGACTCTTAATGGTATGCTGACAAAGCTTGACATAGACGTAAACTTTGTTAAGGAATCTTTAAACAAGATAAAGACTGATAAAGAGCTTAGGGAAGGTGAGAAAGCTCAAGTTTCGGAAAAGATAAAGGTTCTAACTTTACAGATTAGTGATGCAAATAAGAGTATTTCTGACATAAAGATGAGAAAGATCAAAGCTGACCAGAAGATCAAGAAGATTGATTCTATTCTGGAGAAGATAAGTATGCACAGGAACAAGTTTACCTCCATCCAGACTAAACTAAGCTACAGACTTAACGTACTAGATAGTAAACAGAAATCTTTTTCAGTCATCTTAAACGAGCTTAGACTAACTTTAACCAATTTGGATAATCTGCTTCAGAGCGAATCTTCCCAGATACTCTCGGTGTCCAATTCTTACGACGGTATCGAAAGCCGTAGGAGAATAATGTTCGAGGCGATCAGGGTCTCCTTAACCACATTGGAAAAGGTTCAGGTGACCGTTGCCAAGACTGAGATAGCGAGGAAAATCGCTGAAGAGGTTTTCGATTCTGAAGGACTTGAAAGGCTCATTACTCTTGCTAAGACAGGAGTCGTTGAAGGATGCGTGGGTTTTGTAAAAGATTTGATAGATTACGATGAACATTATTCTAAAGCTATATCTTCGGCCTGTGGATTTTGGATGAATGCTATTGTTGTTAAGGATATCGAATCTGCGAACAAGCTTATTGAACTCGCTGGTCGAGTTTCCGCAAAACAGTTCAACATGATTATTCTCTCGGAGGTTAAGCCCATTAAGCTGACAAAGCTTTCTGACGACAAAAACGTTTTAGGCTATCTTTATGACTTGGTGAAAATATCTGACGAGTACGCGGCTCTGAAGGATTTTCTTTTCCAGAATACGGTTCTAGTCGAAGATGATGGAATTGCGTCAGAGGTGTCCAAGAATGGTTTTAGATGTGTAACAGTCAACGGAGCCATATATGAGCCATACTACTCGGCATATCTCTCCAGTTTTCCCAGCATCTTTGGAGAGGCCGTTCTACCCTACGGGGAAAAAAGGTACTACAGTGAATTAGAGAGTGCTATTTCTAACCTTAAGAAGGTGGTTGACAAAAGAAGGCAGGATATTGAAAATTTGGAGCTAAAAGGGAAAGACATGTTGGAGAAAAAGGCTACCATTTCAAAGAACTTGGGCCAAGTTCACGGTGAAATCGACACTTTAATCAAATTTGTAAAAAAATATTCGGAGACATATGATGAGAACACAAAGAAGCTAAATTCTCTTAGAGCTAGAGTGAATAAGGTTGAAGAATACCTTAAAAGATTTCAAGAAAGATCTGACACGCTGAACAGAAAACGTGGAATCTTCGCAAAAATTGTTCAAAGTGATGAAGATAACGCTGCCGCGCAGAAACTTATCTCATTCAATGGTGAAATGGCTAATCTTAATGGGAATTATCAGTCGATAATAAGTCAATTGAATGAAATAAACCTGCAATTAGCCCAGACCCAGAACAGGCTTGAAAACGACCTTCTTGTATCCTATAACAATACTAAAAGGAGCATTGAAAAGCTTGCATCTGAGTTTGAATCAAACAAGAAAAAGATTGAGGAAAACAAAAATTTACTGAGCGAGTTCAATACAAAATATAATTCTCTAAAGGCAAGAGAAGAGGAATTCCGTCAAGCTTCAGCTAATATGCAAAAGACAATTTCAGAATACGATCTAAAGGTAAATGAGAAAAGGGTTCAGCTCAGCTCATTAAATGATCTCATCAATAAGTCGACGGTCCGTATAAACCAGATTTCTTCAAAAATAGATAATCTCAAGGAAAAAATGCAGACTGAATATAACACTTTAAGGATGTTTGGATATGAATCACCAATTGAATATGTGGACGGCTGTGAAACTGTTCTCTCATTCATGGAGCAGGAAAGTTCAGAAGTGAAGCTTGTTTTAAACTATTTAGCTGAAAAAGATTACGAAAATGTCTTTGAAAGCTATAAGAACCTTTCTCTCAGAAGCAACCAGCTTGAAGAAGAGAAAAGCAGCATTATTGACCTTATCGAACAGATTGAAGAAAAGAAGAAGACTGTTTTTATGGAGGCTTTCGAAAAGATTGATAGAAACCTTAGATCGTTGTTCAAGGAACTCACGGATGGAGACGCTTGGCTTGAAATAGAAAAACCCGACGATATCTTTTCCGGTGGAGTCTACTTAATGGTTCGTTTTCCAAATAAGCGGTATAAAGAATCGCTGATGATAAGCGGTGGAGAAAAGACGATTGCGACTGTCGCATTTATTTTAGCAATGCAGGTTGCATTTAAATCGCCATTCTATCTATTAGATGAAATAGACGCGCACCTTGATCCGTTTAACCTAGAGCGTTTGATCAAAATACTACATGAACGCGCTGCGGAATCGCAGATTATACTCATCACTTTAAAGGATGTTACCCTCTCGAAGGCTGACAAAATCTTTGGTGTCTATCAGCGTAGCGGACACGCTAACGTCGTCGAATATTCACCGGAAATGATGGTTAAAGAGGCTCGATCATGAGCACAAAGGACCCTCTTACAAAGATTCCTCTGAAGTTCCTCATAGATTCTGAGGAATTGTCAAAGAAGAAGGCGTGGAACATAAATGTTAAAGATCTCTTAAAGGAATTTCTATCTATCTATACTATAGAAGAATCTAAGGATTTGAGGCTTTACGGTACAGTCGCATTGTCTTCATCTATAATATTCAGATTGCAGGTCGAATCTTTTTTTCTTTTTGAAAGGCAGTCTTCAGCTCAGATGGAGAGAGAAGATCTCACATTGCCTTCTATTATAGAGGTTCCTTATAGACATGAATCGTATTCTACATCGGTGGAAGATCTTCTAACAGCCCTTGAAAGGATCATAAATTCAGCTACAACTTTAGTGCTAAGGAAAGAAGAGACACTCATCCCAGTTCCTAGCTTAGAGCTGCCAGTCGACCCTTTCATTATGAACATAAACGAGACGTTGAAGGAGTTTAAGAAGAAGCTTATGATGCTGATGGATGATTCACATCAGGTCAGTTTTAGGAGGATGGTTCACGGCCTTACTTTAATAGAAATGGTAAGGCATTTTATCCTGTCACTTTGTGTAGCACAAGAAGAGTTCGCTGATCTGAAGCAGGTTAGCGATGACATTGTTATTACGGTGCTTGTACAGTGAACAAAGAAGAAATAAGCGTTCTAAAGGGAAGGATAGAAGCGGCTCTTTACGTAACCGGTCACCCTCTTTCCATGGAAGACATTTCACGTGCCACTGGAGTCTTTTCCAAGAGAAAGAACCTTTTACTGGCAAGAGAAGTACTTTCTACTTACAACTCTTTTTCGAACGCGCTGGAAGTAGTTGAACTGCCGGGAAACCTGTTTGCCATGCAGCTGAAGTCAGATTACAACAACATTGTTAGAAAGTTCGCCACTAAACCTCTTGTCCCCGAGGCCGTCCTCAAAACATTGTCTTATGTGGCGTTCTATCAACCTGTTACAATAAAAGATATTCTCAGACATATCGGTTCGAAAGCTTACCGCCATCTCTCAACACTAGAGGTTCTCGACTTCGTGTCAATTCAATCTAGCATAAAACCAAAAACCTATGTCACAACAAGTAATTTTTCCGAGTATTTCGGATTAAGTGCTGACATCAATGACCTAAAAGAGCAACTGAAAGCAAGGTCTCCTAAGGGATTACAGATACCGAAGGAGATTTCTGGATAGTATTTTAACTGGGTCGAAAAGTATATTATCCCATAATCTTATAACCTTCTCCACATCAGGGATGTTTTGTTAGAAAATGCCGCAGAATATAGAAAATCTTCACAAACGCAAGCTCACGGGTGGCGTTAAGAACCCGAATAGGGGGAGAAGAGCTTACGAACGACATGGATATCCTATTGAAACAAAGATTAACGAGGATGAAAGGGTCGTCAAAAATACACGGGGAGGTGATTTAAAGGTTAAGTGTCTTTCCACTCAGTATGCAAACGTTCTCGACCCCGTATCAAAGCAGACTAAGAAGGTTAAGATTAATAGACTAGTAACAAACCCTGCAAGCAAAGATCTCACAAGGAAGGGTGTTATTACAAAGGGTGCACTTATAGACACTGAGCTCGGAGAAGCAAAGGTTACTTCGAGGCCTGGGCAAGCCGGTGTAGTTAATGCCATATTAATCAAACGGTAATCTAAGTTGAAGGATTACAAAAGGATAATCTTGTGGCTTGATTACTTTAACTCCAAACTTTCAAGGAAGGACGGTAGAAAGGTACCTCTATATCTCGCTGTCGGTTCTCCAACAATGGACGAACTCGTTGAATCGGTGACGAAGCTTGGACTCATAACAGAACAAGTTAAGGCAAAGTATCCTAAGAGATCCTTTATTGAAAGCGGTTACGTGTCTGTAAATAAGGGTGGGCGAAAGAATGATGTACTTAAAGATGTATCTAGGACACTGGGCACAGTGCGTGGCATGAGACATCAAAAGGTTTAAATTATGTTCTCTTTATAAACTGGTTATGAAGAAATTAGGCCAGGTCCTACATCAGGCCAAAAGTGGAAATCTCATCATTAAGGCAGAAATTTTCCTTAAGCCTTCTATTCCAGTATTTGATGCCTCAGGAAAGAAGATTGGCTTCGTCGTAGAAACCTTTGGACCTGTTTCCTCACCATATGTTTCTGTAAAGCCTACAACAGACAGGGTTAGAAAGCTTATAGGCGAACAATTGTACGTTCGAATGGAGTCTGGTTAAATTGTCCGGAGTACGTGATGAAGCATCCCAACGATGTCCTTTCTGCGATCGCGGGCTTATAATCGACTCGGCCTCGGGGGAGCTTATCTGCCCAAAATGTGGTTTAGTTGTCAGGGATCGAGCTGTTGACGACCACCCTGAATGGAAGGCTATTGATATGGAGGATAAACAGAAGCGTGTCCGCGTCGGTGCTCCTCGAACTTTCCTCCTACATGATGAAGGACTGAGTACACTCGTAGGGGACAAGCCATACGGTTCCTTCTCTAATTTCAAGCAAAACTATGACGCTAAAAAAATTAGGACAACATACTCTATGATAAGAGTCAGTGCGGAAGAACGTTCACTGATGAAACTACTGGAGAAGATTGAAGATCTGGCGACAAAACTTTCTCTACCAAACAACGTAGCCGAAACCGCAGCATATTTCGTACGTTCCTCAAAAATAAAGGCTTTCGCCAAAAACAAGGGTCAAAAGGAGATCGCTGCTGCGATGGTCTACCTAGCGTGTCGTATGTGCAATGTAAACAGGACCCTCAAGGAAGTAGCCGATCTTGCGGATATTAAAGAAAAAGATGTTGCAAAATACTATCGTGCGTTGGCGCAGACCTTCCCTACTTCTGTCAGTCGACCTCACATATCTAATTATGTAACTAAACTATCTAACATGTTAAATCTCTCAATAAAGGTTGAGCGCTTAGCTCTGGATTTGGCTTCGAAGGTGGAAGCTTCAAACATCTCCTTGGGAAAAAATCCTGCAGGTCTTGCTGCCTCCTGCATCCACATAGCCTCTGCACTCTTTGATGAGTCTATATCATCGGAGGATATTGCTTCAGAGCTTGGTGTTACACCTCTGACTGTCAGAAATAGAACTAAGGAGATTTTGCAATCTTTCGATGTTGCGGTGTATATTAGCACAGTAAAATGAAAAAAGTTATAAGGGTATTCTTACGATAAATATAATTAGTTCCCAAAATTAGGTTGTGTGTTTATGCCGAAGCAAGCCAATCGTGAGGAGAAGGAAAACATTTCTGAGGAGCAGGTAGACGAGAGTGCATCGAAAGAAGTTCCTGAAAAACTTGATGAAGAAGAGCTTGACCTTACTTCACGAACGTACAAAGCTATAGTAGAGCATGGAATGGAAGGAATACTTCAGAGCCAACTTTGGAAAGAACTCAGCCTGACAAGCCGGGACGGTAGCCGCCTAGCTATAAGGCTTGAGAAGCGTGGCATGATAAGACGTGAACGTGTTCTTGAAAATGGTAGATGGACTTACAGGCTCTTCCCAATTCGTATGCCTATAAAAACGACTTCGATAAGAGACACGCCGTGTCTGACTTGTAAGGTTGTAGAACAGTGCTCTGATGATAGTAAGATTTCACCGAAAACCTGTAGTACGTTAGAGGATTGGGTTAGAAAGGAGTTTGCGGCTTATAAGGTAGTAATGAAGGTTGAAGCTAAGTCAGGCTAAGCGAGATTTTTATAGAAAGCGAGCAAAGAAGGAAGGTTATCGCAGTAGAGCTGCATATAAGCTTGCTGAATTAGTCAACAGGTACCATCTAATAATTGAGGACGACTATGTAGTTGACTTCGGCTGTGCTCCAGGAGGCTGGCTCCAAGTTGCTAGTGAGAGGGTTGGTCCCGATGGTAAAGTATTTGGCTTTGATTTGAAGAAGGTAAATATTCAGCTTAACAATGTCTTTACCTATACATTGGATATTTTTTCCCCCCAAGCTCTGGATTTCGTAAGAAAATCGATTATTTTCGAGGTTGATGTTATCCTTTCAGATTTGTCTCAAAATATTACTGGTGTTTGGGAAGTCGATCATACTAGGCAGATAGATTTAACTATGAAGGTCATAGACATGATTCCTCATCTTCTAAAGCCTGAAGGCAACTGCGTCTTCAAGATCTTCCAAGGGGACTATTTCCAAGATGTTCGTGATAAATTAAAAGGTATGTTTAAGAAAGTACTTATTACGAAACCGTCTGCGAGTAGAAAAGAAAGTAGTGAAATATATTTTGTATGTCTGTCATATCTTAGATAACTCTGTAAGGATTTCGTTAACTGTTTTAGAAGGGGCATTTGTTTTAACAGCCTTGTTGTTTATGCTGGTTCTTGATGCATAGAATCCTTTTTTTCTTAATCTTTCGATTATCTTTTCTATTGCTGGAGTGTTAACTTGGAGTCTGTCACATATCATACTTATGAGAAAGTACATGGGTGGTCCTTCGGTCTCTTCGACTGCTGTGGTCATCATCTTTGAATACTTTCTCGTATTCGAGTTCTTGACGGTCTTTATCATTTCTTCTATGAAGTTCCCATCAAATATCTTTCCTGTCCAGAGTGGTCCGCCATAAATTATGTTTGACCCGCATTCTGGGCATTTTTCAAGGGGGATTTTGCTGATGCTTCTTTCGTTACATTTTGTGCAGTGGTTAATGTATCCCATCTTCTCTAATGAGCTGTCTCCTTCTTCTGCACCGTATGTAACTTGAGCATATACTCTAAGGTAATGTCTTGTAGAATGGCAGAATAGTGGTTTTATCCCTTTGTCATATCTTGCTGCAGAAAATGCCAATGCTCCAAAAAGGAGTCTGAGTCCTACTTCATGACAGTACTCTGTATGGACTGATAATCCATAATATTTTCTTAGTGCGACATGCGGATGCAAGCCACATAGTACTGCTGTGTCTGTTGCTGTCATCGATATGAGTCCCTCTTTCCTTATTGTCTTGGTGGCATCTTCTAGATATGGCGAGGGTGTACCGAAAGGGTCAATGTCTATGATGTCAAAGAGGTTTCCTTCTTTTCTGTTTGTTGTGAAGAAGTGATTTGCATCATCATTTGATACTATACATTTTTCTATTACGCCATTATTTTCTATATTTTTCCTGACTAAGTCTATTGCACTTGGGTTCATGTCATTCAGGTAAACCTTGGAGACTCCTGTTTCTTTTGCTACTCTTACCCCTCTTGCTCCAATTCCACACAGAACATCTGTGAAAATTATCGGCTTTTGTGCTAGCTGTAAAAAGGTTTCATAAGCTATTATAGAAATATCTCTGCTTTCAACCCCTCTTGGATTAAAGAAGGCTGGTTCTTTAGGAGGAACATTCAATACCAAGCTTCCCCTTGGAACAAAGAGTTCAGTTTTTCCTTCAATGTATTTTGTCAATTCTTCTTGCAATACACATCAGCCTTAGATATCTGGATAAAAGATTTTCTTGGAAGGACAATATTGCATGACAGGGCATGTTGAGCATTTAGGTTGTCTTGCATTGCAGATTTCTCTTCCGAAGGTTATAAGTGCAAAGTGGGCTTTAACCCTCTCTCCTTTAGGAACAAATTTTTCGAGATTTTCCCTTATCTTGAAGTAGTTGTCTTTTTCTGCTGCAAAGCCAAGTCTTTTAGCAACCCTTTTAATATGGGTGTCAACTGGTATTACATCTTCTTTTCTCGAAAACGCTAGGAACACGTCCACAGTCTTAGGTCCTATTCCCTTGATTTTTGAGAGAAATTGACGAACGTCTTCTGAGCTCATCTCTTCAAGTTTTTTTGGATCACCGATTTTTTCTTTTAGAATCTTAGCTAACTCTATTATTCTCGGGGCTTTGGTATTATATAATCCAGCAGGTTTTAAACATTCCATAATTTTCTCTTTAGGAGCTGAGAGGATGGCATCTAAATTAATGCCGATCTCTTTTCTTAGAAGCTCCATCGCCCTCTCCGTGTTCCTGTCATTTGTGTTCTGAGAAATTATTGTGCCAACAAGGGTTTCGAGAGGGTTTGAAGACCACCCCTTCCATCCTCCATTAACCTTCTCTATTATTATCTTCAGAACTCTTTTCTTACGTTCGCCGTCGCTTTTTTTCATTGCAAAGAAAGTGAATTATAAAACTACATAAACATATTGTCCTATTACCCTAAGTGTTAGACTTGGTGAAGAAGATTTTTGTTACAGGGGAACCTGGAATTGGGAAGACGACTCTGATTGGAAAGATCGTTTATGAATTAAAGTCGAGAGGTCTCAGCATCGGTGGTGTTCTTACTCGCGACATGAGGGAAAAAGGTGTAAGAATAGGATTTCAGATCGTGAGTCTTTCAGATGGTGTAATAGGCACTCTTTCCTCGGTTAAAGTAAAAACTGGCCCGAAAGTTGGAAAATATAGAGTGAACCTTAACGATCTTAAGAATATCTTTGCTGCGTCTATCTTATACTCAATAGATTATTCCGACATAATAGTATGCGATGAGGTCGGTCCCATGGAACTTATTTCTCCAGATGTCAGAAGGGCTATAGTAGCCCTTTTAGATTCCGACAAGCCTGTTATTGGATCAGTTCACAAAAGGTTGAAGGATCCCATAATTGATAGGATAACGGGTTCAGATGACATAAAGGTCTATGAGATAACTTTTGAGAATAGGGAGTTACTTCATAAAACTATAGTCGAGGAAATAATGCCCTTTATAAAATGAGGTGAAATCTTATTGTCAGAAGAAATAGTGGGAGGAGTAGACGAAGCCGGCAGAGGTTCTCTTATAGGACCAATGGTTGTCGCGGGTGTCTCCATTAGATCATCAAAATTAATGTTTCTGCAGGGATCTAAAGTTAAGGACTCTAAGCTGCTCCTTCCCAAGACTAGGAAAAGACTTTATGATATAATTGCAGAGAACGCTGAAATGGTTACCGTGACAGAGGTTTCTCCTAAAGAGATAGATGAGTACGTTAAGTTCGGAAAAAAGTTACATAAGCTGAATTACCTTGAGGTAATAATGATGGCGAAGATTATTGAAGCCCTAGATGTGAGGGTGGTGTATGTAGACTGTCCAGATGTTAAACCTGCGAGATATGCTTCAGATATACTTTCATTATCGAGCGTGAAGCCAAGGATTATATCGGAACATCATGCGGACAGAAATTATGTTGTCGTATCTGCAGCCAGCATTATTGCTAAAGTAACAAGGGATAGGAGAATTGATGAATTAGCCAAGGAACATGGATTCTTTGGCAGCGGATATCCTTCTGACCTAAGAACAGTTGAATTTGTTAGGAATTGGATAGAGAGCAAGGGAAACTTACCCGACTTCGTAAGACAATCTTGGAAATCGCTTAGGAAGATTCGCTCAAAAACTCTTGACGAATATTGAAGGACAGAAACCTTTTACCTAGACTTTGATCTCAGTGTCAGATCATCTTAGCTATAATGAGGGCGTGATCTTTGTCAAACGGAGATAAGGTTATGGTCTGAAGGAGATCAAATCCTGCTATCCTCAGTTTATCTTCTTCTTCCTCAAAGATTCTTGAAGGCGCCTTTGTAGCGTTTATGCTCCTTGATTTAACGACTAAAAACAGGTAACCTCCTTCCTTAAGATAAAACCTGCAATTCTGGATCGCGATCTCTGTCTGATTTGGTTGAGCTATGTCACAGTAGACAACATCAACCTTGCCGAAGATTCCAAAATATTTTTCAGGTCTCCGAGCGTCTTCTACAATAGTTATAAGATTTCTTCTAAATTTTGCGCATCTGTCAATGAATTCGTTTGCAACTCGAGGAGCAAATTCCACTGCAAAGATTATTCCCTTTTCTCCTATGATATCTGATATATGGCTAACGGTTGTACCTGTCGATGCGCCAAGGTACAGAACTTTTAAATTTTTCGGGAACGGAAAATGTTTTAATCCATTGATTAGGGCTGCCGCAAGCTTGCTTCTGAAAGGATCCCAATATCGATATTCGTTTTTATTTATGTATAATGTCTTCTCTCCATAAAAAGTTTTCCCCGGTGTAAGATTTATTGTTGCAATTCTTTTTTCGTTCCCATCTATTATCCAGAATACACTATCTGAACGTTCATCTGTGTCAACCCTCACCAAGTCTTACCTTTTCCTCCCCCTGAATTTGGAAGCCTTCTTTGACTTTTCTTCCATTCTCACTTTTTCCTTAGAGCTCCTTATTTCTTTAATCCTGACCATGAGATCCTCCTCCACAGAAGGGTCAAGCTCCTTTCTAAAGAAGTCGATTCTAGCAGCTATAGCAATCTTTGAAGCTAATGCCCTAGCGATTCTACCCCTCTGCCATTTAGGAGACTCATGTACCAACGCATGCTGAAAGATTACTCCATGTTTTGGTGGTTTAGCACCAGTTTTTATTGCCCTAAAGATTGCCTTTTCCGCCCCCAAGATCTGGATTGTGCTCGACGGTAGCATTGCTAGCTTCTCCAAGCCTCCAGCTTTCGAGATAAGCCTTGCTCCAATTGTTGCTCCACAAATCGCTGTAACATTTGGAGCTATTTTTTTCATAACGCCCTCGATAAAGTTTGACATTCTCTTTTTAACTTCATTCGTGTCTTTGACAAGATTCGCGAGCACAACAATTCTTTCTATGTCCTCTTCTCTGAATGTTCCGCCTCTTGACTTTTGGGCAGCACTAAGTAAGGCTCTTTTCTTGTTCTCTGAAAACTTGAGTGTTGCAGCTTTATCTTCGTCAAGGTTCCTTCGGTCTCCTACATCAGAAACAAACTTACATAATTCAACTGGCTCTTCATAGAACTGCAGTATTTCTGGGAAGTGTATTTGGTACCATTCCTTTACCCTTGTTCCTATGATGTTAATCATTTTATCGAGCTCATCTAGGGCTAACACAGCTTCCATCGCCTGCAGGTCCAATCGAGTTGATTCTTCAGTGATCTTCGCTTCTGACTGTCTCAAGCTAAACTCTCTTAATGCTTCATATGCCTTCTGCTCATTTTCAGCAAACCCAGATTCTAATATTATCCTCATCTTATCGGATACGATTTTTGAAACTTTATCGTCTTGTATAAGATCGACTTTTGGAAGCTCTTCTAAGAAGACCCTTCTGAGCTGCTGTGTCTGCACTAGAACTAGCTCGCTTGGTAAAGCTTTGACCTTTTCGAGAGTTGCTTTAATTAAATCGTACTCCTCTCCCTCTAGAAACCCTTTATATTCTACAGCAGGGTTCTTAGAGTAACCTACTGTACCTATTACCTTAAGCTTCTCATCTAGTACGCTTATACCTGCTTCGTGTGCGAAGACTATTATCAAGCTCCCAACTCTTTAACACTAGCACTCATGGGCCTATTTATAAATTATAGATGTAAAAAGAAAACAAAACCTTTTTTGCTTACATGTTCTCGGGCTAACATAACAGATATGCATCCTAACTTTCAAACAAAGGTGGCGGGATTAGTAATAGACAATCCTCTCATTCTTGCTTCAGGTATACTCGGCATGACTTCCTCCACAATTAGAAGAGTCGCCAACGCGGGTGCGGGAGCGGCTGTCACAAAATCTGTAGGTATTAAAGCAAGAGATGGATATTCTAATCCATCAGTTTACGTTATTGATTCCTATGGCCTAATAAACGCTATGGGTTTACCAAATCCTGGTATCGACGAATTCGTTAAAGAATTTGAAGGCCAAATCTTTAATTTTCCAGTCATCTACAGTATATTTGGCTCATCCCCTGATGAATACTCTAAAGTTGCGAAAAAGTTGCTAGCCCTTAAGCCTTCGGCATTCGAAATTAACCTCTCATGTCCTCACGTAAAAGAAGTCGGGTCCCTTATTGGACAGGATCCTGAAATGGTCTATAAAGTTGTAAACAAAGTTAAGAACTCTGTAAACGTACCTGTTTTCGCCAAAATAACACCAAATGTTTCCGATGTCACTTCTATAGCGTTTTCAGCTGTAAAGGCTGGAGCTGACGCTATTGTCGCTATCAATACATTGAAGGCTATGGCAATCGATATTGATGCTATGAAACCTATTTTAGCGAATAAATCCGGCGGACTTTCTGGTCCAGCAATAAAACCAGTTTCTATAAAAATGGTTTACGATCTTTTTGAGAGCATAGATGTTCCAATAGTTGGAGTAGGGGGGATTCTGTCTTGGAAGGACGCGGTTGAGTATTTACTCGCTGGTGCTTCGGCTGTGCAGATAGGCTCAGCTATAGTTTGGAAGGGTTTAGAAGTGTTCGAAGAAATATTAGCGGGTCTTAGAAAGTACATGATTGAAAAAAATTTCTCATGCTTGGACGAGATTGTTGGCAGGGGACACAAATGACCTCTAAAAAAATATTCGATCCCCAAGCTAATGCATTGAGAATAAGAAAGGTTATAAAAGTTACCAGTTACAGCCAAAACTGTTCGACACTTTTCTTTGAAGACGAATTTGTATCTGAGGCAGTTCCAGGACAATATTTGATGATCTGGTTTGTCGGTTGTGATGAAGTCCCTATGTCGATTTCCCATGTTGATGACGGAATATGCGGTATAACGGTAAAAGCCGTCGGCGATACGACCAAACGTCTCTGCTCCATATCTAAGGGTCAGAGTTTGGGTGTCAGAGGGCCCTATGGTGAAGGATTCAAGATTCTTGGAAAAAAGCCACTTATGGCAGCCGGAGGAATTGGTGTTGCTGGAATCCGCTTACTTGTCGACAAGATGCTCCAGAAGAAGATGTTTCCGACAGTCGTAGTGGGCGCAAGAACGGGTTCCGAGAACTTCTTCCACAAAGAATTTGTGGAATTAGGTAAGAAGGGTTTACTCTCGTATTTTCCTACTTCAGATGATGGTACAATAGGTCAGAAGTGTTTTGCGAGCATGATGATACGTCAGTTGGTTAATGAAGCGTTATTTGACCAGATTTATGGGTGTGGTCCTGAAAAAATGCTTTACGACCTGTTCGATATCGCTCTTAAAAACGGTATCAGAATGCAACTCTCCCTTGAACGTTATATGAAATGTGCTATTGGCATATGTGGTCAGTGCACACTAAATGGCTCAGGTTTCCTCGTCTGCAGAGACGGTCCGGTTTTCGGTGGAGATGATCTTATGAAATCATCCGATTTTGGAAAATATATTAGAAGTGCTTCAGGAAAAAAGCTTTCTCTTTAGAAGAAGCAGGTCTATTGTACTAAATAAAAGGTAACACTTATTTACGCCAATGGCAGATTGTTCTGACGTTAGCTATGCCAACACATGGAAGCTTAACCAAAGCTGGAAAAGTAAGATCCAAGACGCCTCCTCAGAAAAAGGAGCATAAACCTTCACCGATTCCGAAAGTAAGGAATAGAGGAAATTATGTTAAAAGGTTTGTCCTCAAGAGGAAGAGTGGGCAGAACTGGGTTCTTAGATAAAAACTTAAATTACGCATAATTTTATGTTTTATTCTCCAGGTTACGATGTTAATGGAAAAAAGTAAGGAGGCTTATTCAAAGGCGTGCAAGAAGATTTCAGTTTTGATGGCAGAGAACCCTCCTAGAAATCAACGTGTCTTATATTCACTCAAAGTAAAAGTTTCAAAGGAATTTGGATTGGAGACTGTTCCAAAAAATTCTGACATTCTATCGATAGTTCCACCTAAAAAGCAGGAGTTACTACGCTCAATACTGAGGCTAAAACCCATACGTTCCGCTTCAGGAGTTGTTGTCATTGCTGTAATGTCAAGACCGTATCCTTGCCCTCAGAAGATACCATGTCTCTATTGCCCTGGAGGAGTACAGTATGGTTCCCCTCAAAGTTACACCGGCTATGAGCCTACAGCCGCAAGAGGAAGAGAACACAATTACGATCCCTATTCGCAGGTAGCAAGCAGAATCAGACAGCTAAAAGCGATTGGGCATGAAGTTCAGAAGGCTGAACTTATCGTCATGGGCGGGACTTTTCTAAATCAGCCTGAGAAATATCAGAGATACTTTGTAAAAGGATGCTTTGATGGTTTAAATGGTTTCGTCTCAAAATCTTTAGAAGAATCCTTACGCTTTAACCAAAATGCGTGTATCAGAAACGTAGGTCTGACTTTGGAGACGAGACCTGACTTCTGCAAACAGACGCATGTGGATAGCATGTTAAAATATGGTGTAACAAGAGTAGAAATAGGGGTCCAGCATCCGTCAGACAGAATATATCAGATTGTCGGAAGAGGTCACAGCGTTCAAGATGTTATAGAAGCATTTAGAATAGCGAAGGACTCCGGTCTAAAGATCGTTGCTCACATGATGCCTGGTCTTCCAGGTTCTACACCTGAAGAAGATATATTGTCCTTTAAGAAGCTGTTTAAAGATCCAGACTTCAGACCAGACATGGTAAAGATATATCCCACGCTTGTCGTTGAAAACTCTCAACTTTACCAGTACTATTTAAAGGGTGAATACACTCCTTATCCAGAAGATAAGGTAATTGATATTGTTTCTGAAGTAATGTCACTTGTCCCCTATTGGGTAAGAATAATGCGGGTTCAGAGAGATATCCCCGCTAACCTTATAGTAGCCGGTGTAAAGAAAGGAAATCTTAGGGAGCTCTCACAAGAGCGTCTTAAGGAAAGTGGAAAGATGTGTAGGTGTATAAGATGCAGGGAAGTTGGTCTTCTAGCCCGAAAGGATAAGCTTACGAAAGAAGAGCTTAAAATTCACAAAATTTACTACAATGCATCGAATGGAAAAGAGGTTTTTATATCTTTTGAAACATATGATCGTTCAATTCTCGTGGGCTTTTTGAGGCTTAGGAAACCTTCAATATCAGCTCATAGGGTAGAGGTTAAAGATGCGGCTTTAATCAGGGAACTTCACGTTTACGGTTCAGTTGTCCCAATAGGTTCCAAATCAAATGATGGATGGCAGCATAAGGGATTTGGAAGAAAGCTGCTCGAAGAAGCCGAGTTCATTTCAAAAAATGAATTTGATAGTGAAAAGATTCTCGTAACAAGTGCTGTAGGAACAAGAAGATACTATGAAAAATTGGGCTACTCTCCGACTGGACCCTACATGGGAAAGAAACTGAGCTAGTTCCTCTTTTAAAGTGGATTTTCTGAAGCCCTTGCCATATAGTCGGCAATGATGCCTTCTATTGTCTGACAGACCTCGGCAAAGAATTTTTTCCCTTTATCGAGGTCAAAATTAGGTATGTCAAGCTCATCCCTTTTTATCATGGAACCAACCATCGGGTACATCCACGTTCCTTCCACCCGTCTAATTGCTTGTTTCTTGTCGTATAAGGCGTTTTTGACAAGTTTTTTGTCCACTGCTAAGATTGCGGCAGTTTCTTCTATTGTGCCATGTCCTGAAAGGGTACCGTAATGTTTTTTCACAACATCGTCACACGCGATATACCAGTCAATATCCAAAGTTCGGATTCTAGCCCTATCATATGCCTTTTCAGCGGCCTCCCTAATGCTCTCAACATTCCCTGCATGTCCATTGACCACTATTATGTTTAAGAAACCTGATTTAGCAAAACCTACAAAGATGTCTGTTAGATAAGATGTAAAAGCCTGCCTGCTGACGGGTATCGAACCCGGATAATTACTCAGAGAAGTTGTCACACCATAGTATATTGGAGGCGCCACAAGTGCCTTTACCTTGTCACTTAACCTCTTACAGATTTCTTGAGGTAATATGGCATCTGTCGTTATCGGAAGATGTTTGCCATGGGCCTCAACTGTGCCAATTGGGATTATTACAGTATTCAATCCATCGTTCAACACTGTCGCCACTTCCGACCAGGTCTTAGTTCCATAGTCTTCTACCAACCAAATCACATTAAAAGCTTACTCCCTATTGTAATTTAAATGTTACAAATGGGTTATGATTCGCAAAAAGGTTAAATCAACTCAGATTGTTAGCAGTTACGAGAATCTTGAAGGACCTCTCGGGATATAGCGGCACTCTGAAAAAATTGTTGGAAGAAAACAAAATTGGTGCAGGGGACCTTGTGAGGGTTATCATTTCTGAAGGTGAATATAAAGGTACTATAATTCCCAGATATGAATATGCGTCAAAGGGTTTTTTAACCTTAAAGCTTCCTAACGGGTATAATATAGGCTTAAAATCTAGTGCAATAAAATCGATTCTTTTGATTGAGGAACACTCCCCTCCTGGTTTTGTGCCACAACAGGAAATTGTTTCATCAAAAAATTTACCATATGCTGTAATAATAAGCACCGGTGGCACAATAGCGAGCAGAGTCGACTATAGGACGGGAGGTGTTAGACCTGCTCTCTCCGCTTCCGATCTTCTCTCAGTTGTTCCTGAACTGGCTGGGGTAGCTCAAATAGACGCTAAAGTATTGTCCAGCATATATAGCGAAAACATGACTCCACTACACTGGAGTACACTTTCTGAAAACATTCACGACTATATCAAGAAGGGATACGAAGGGATTGTCGTTACACATGGAACAGATACTCTGGCATATACTGCGGCGGCCCTAAGTTTTGCCCTCTCCAAAACTCCCATACCGATCATGATAGTTGGATCGCAGAGGTCATCCGACAGGCCTTCCTCTGATGCTGCAACAAACCTTATCGCCGCCATGAATACGTCTTTGAAAGCCCCATTTGCGGGCGTGTACGTCTCAATGCATAAGTGGATTTCTGATGACAAGATAGCGATACATCTGGGGACAAAGGTCAGAAAGTTGCACACAAGCAGGAGAGATGCATTCAAATCCGTTAACACAGATCCTATTGCAATCTATGAAAATGGCAGGTTGAACATTTTAAGAAATGACCTACCCAAGAGGAAGCCTCCCTCAGAATTCGAGACCATCACAAAATTTGATGGAAAGGTTTCACTTGTCAAGTTCTATCCGAACTTTGATCCTATAATATTGGAAAGCCTTTACGATAACGGGTATAGGGGGGTCGTCATCGAAGGATCAGGTCTAGGCCACGTCAACAGCCCCACAGTAAAGACTTTGAAGAAGCTGATAAGGGATGGTTTAATTGCATGCATGGTTTCTCAGTGCATATACGGTCGTGTTAGGTTAACCGTCTACGATACGGGACGTGATCTGCTTGAAGCAGGAGTCATCCCTCTTGAAGATATGTTACCCGAGACCGCCTTTATCAAGCTGTCCTGGTGCCTTGGCAATTTTGGAGCCGGAGACGTGGTAAAAGTTATGAAAGAAAATATTGCAGGAGAATATTGTTCAAGGTTAATCGTCGAGGGAAGTGAATAAGATTGGACTATAAGCAAGTTGGTTTCAAAGCGGGACTGGAAATCCATCAACAGCTTGATGTAGGGAAAAAATTGTTCTGTGATTGTCCCCCATTGGAAACTGATATAGTGCACTCAAAGATAATGAGAAGACTTAGACCCACCCAGAGCGAGCTAGGCCAGATGGATCCTGCGGTCCTTTATGAATTCAGGAAGGGCAAGAAGAACGTATATCTCTACAACAAGGATGGAGCGTGTTTGGTCGAATGTGATGAAGAGCCTCCCCATCCAATAAACCTTGACGCTGCAAAGGCAGCAATTACAATAGCTTTAGCTTTAGACTCCAATATTGTACAGGAAATGCATGTTATGAGAAAGATCGTTATTGATGGCTCAAACACAACCGGCTTCCAGCGAACGGTTCTTGTAGCTCTAGGTGGGTCATTAAAGGTCGATGAACTTATAGTTCCAGTTCAGACGGTGTCTCTAGAAGAAGATGCTGCGAGAATAATCGAAGACAGTAATGATTCTAGAATTTACTCTTTAGATCGCCTTGGAATACCCCTTGTTGAGATCGCACTGACGCCGATGTCTGTAGAACCTAAGATGGTTGAGAGGGTTGCACTCGAACTAGGAAGGCTCTTACGTCTCACGAAATTGGTGGCTAGGGGAATTGGATCTATAAGGCAAGATCTTAACATTTCAGTTCACAATCTTCTTCCTTCGGAAGTTAAGGGAGTGCAGAAACTTGATCTCATACCCAAGATTGTAGAGTATGAGGCGTTTAGGCAGGACTACCTCTACCAGATAGCACAATCTCTTAAAGAAAGAGGGTTAACATCTAGTTCGTCTATTGGGCTCTATGTTGACGTATCAAAAATGTTCCAAAACACCTATTCCCAAATCGTTAAGAAGTCACTTGACAGTGGTAAAAATGTTTACGGAATTAAGCTCATTGGATTTAAGGGGCTTCTTGGTGCTGAGCCATTTCCTAACGTTAGATTGGGGTTAGAGCTTGCAGAAATGGCTAGAGCTAATGGCTTAGGTGGCATCCTGCATTCTGATGAATTACCTTCTTACGACATAACTTTGGAAGAAATTGAGCAAGTAAAGAAGATGCTTGGTACCGAGGTTCAGGACGGTTTCTTTCTGATCTTTGCTTCCAAAAAAGATGAAGCCGCTCTGTCAGCTGTGCGTCAAAGGGCTCTAATATTCTTTGATGGCCCTCCACCTGAAACCAGAGGTCCACTGCCTGAAGGAAGAACTAAGTACTCAAGGCCGAGACCTGGTGCTGCAAGAATGTACCCTGAAACCGATATTCCTCTTATACAAGTGACGGAACAGCTTCTCAAGGAATGTAGTAGGGGCGTCCCTAAACCTTGGAATGAAATTATAAAAGATTACATAAACAGATATGGCATTAACGAAAAACTTGCGGTTCAACTTCTTGATTCGAATTATCTTTCTCTTTTTGAAAAAACTTGTGCTAGAACGAAATTATCCCCAACTTACGTTGTTGTCACACTTACAGAGTCTATTGTTAGCCTGAGCAGAGAAGGTTTTGACACTTCATTTCTAGATGAGCAGAGGTGTGCCGAGCTGTTCGATCTCATAGATTCGGGAGTAGTTTCGAAAGAAAGTTCCCTTGATATTATGCGTCACATGTGCAAGAATAAAGTCGATGCAAAGACGTCGGCTGAAAAAATCGGTTTGAGATCAATATCTGAGAATGAATTGAAAAACATCATCTCAGAGACTGTAAACTCCAATTTGAACCTTATAGAGGAGCAAAAAGATCGAAGCTTTGGTGCTCTAATGGGTGAAGTTATGCGTAGAGTCAGAGGAAAGGTTGACGGTAGAGTTGTTTCGGCTATTCTCAAGGAAGAAATAAGAAAAGTTGTGGAGAGTAAACAATAAAGTAAACTTTATCAAGCTTTGTAAGGGCAGTTCTACTTCATTTTTTTGAAAATCTTTATATCGTGTTTACAGGAAAGTTTGCAAGATAGATATGCGCTTAAGGGTGAATGTAGGCTATTCGGAAGTAGAATTTGAAGGTACAATAGATGAAATAATCACCTCTATCGACCTAATTCCGAGAATCGTCGACGCAACAAAGGAAGCTAAACAAGTAGCTGTTCACAGCCAAAGTTCTGTAATCGTAAATGAGAGTACTCAAACGAGACAGGATGAATTAAAGACGTTGCCACAACAATCTGATCTGCAATTACCGCCGATACAGATTTTCAAGGAAGATTCGATAGGGGATATCATAGTTAAAATTGTTAATTCAAGTTGGGGTAAAAAGCCGAGAAAGTTGGAAGAGATAAGGAAAGTGCTCGAAACACTGGGTTTCCCTTTGACCAGATCAACTACAGCGGTAACCCTTCTTAGACTTACAAAAGGAGGTAAGGTTAGAAGATTCAAAAATGAATCAGGCGAATACCTTTACTTGCAGTTAATTTCTGCGGTAGCTGAGCAGGCTCCACAAGAGTTAGATACAACGAAACCAATAAATCCTGCGGAAGGACATGGTAATGTATAATGTCGGAAACAAATAAGGTAAATGTGACGATAACATTCGGCCTTTTAAGAATAGAATTTTCAGGCTCGCCCGAAGAAGTGGTGCGGCAGTTCAATCAATTCGTTCAGCAGCAGCTTCCTCAGTACGATCTTGCACAAAAGATTTCCTCAAATTTTAGTTTGAACGATCTAATGATTTCATTCTCTAACTTCATCAGAATCACCCCTGAGGGTGCAAGAATCTGGTCAACTGACCTTAGTGATAAAGAGATCATTTCTTTGCAGTTAATCGCAGCAAAGATCGAATATCTTCTGGGCAAGAAGGCTTCACTAAGTCTATCTCTACAGGAGATTCAGTCAAGTACTGGACTTAATTCAAAGAGCATTAGTTCAAGGATCAGTGAACTAGTGAAGGCCAACCATGTCGAAAGGGAGTCTTCAGAGAAGGGTGTGACCTATAAGATGACCACATTAGGAATAGAATGGTTAAGACAACAACTTCAAAAGAAATCAAAAACGTAGATTTATAACGGCGGCTTCTTCTGTACGTAATGATAATTTCTGGACTCACCTTCCCTAGTCAATATACCCTCTCTAACAAGGTCTGTTAAGGCATGAGAAATAGCTGACCTATCATAGTGATAGCCTCTTCTAGCTAGTTCTTCGTCAACTTCAGAAAGCCTCTTAGAAACCATAAACCAGCCTTCTCTCCACATGTTGTCAAGTAAACCCCGGCATGTAACTCCACCGGTGTCCTTTACGTCCCCTGTTTGAACGCTTGATATACCGCTGTCAAATCCAGCTAGAACTTTAGAAACCACATCAGCGACTTTTTCTTCGTCACATTCAACTTCTATCTCCCAGCTTCCTCTCTTTATCTTGACCTTAACAAGGTTGTTCAAATCTCACACCATATTATATTGTTGTTGTTCAACTTGCGCAACATTTATATTCTATCACTGCCCACCTATATTGTTCAACATGAACAACAAAATAAATGTTCCTCTAGAAAATATGCAAGATAATAAAGTTAAAGTCTTCGATCAAACCTTCACACACCTTTTTGATGTTAACAAAGTTTTTGGCATGAAGATAATGTTTCATGAGAGAGACTGTGACGAGCTTAAGCCGATAGTTTCATTGTTTACTTCACCTATACCATTAAATGTCGAACCTTTTGAACAGCTAGAAGAACTCTGCGACGTTGCAGGCATAGATTCTTCATGTATATCAATAGGGGAAACAGAACAGGGTGCTCTCTATGCCGTTAAATCAGGAGTTTCAATATATTATAATGGAAAACCTAAAGCGTACCATATCTATGGACCGTATGTTGTTTATGTTGACGAGCAGGCGATGAGACAGGTCTATCACGACAACCGTCTTAGGGAGAAGCTTGTAAAGCTTGTAATCTCAGAGCATGAGTACGCCAAGAATATGGTGAGGGTTGTAATAGAAAGAGAGGTCTTAAAGTATATGTCCACAGTATTAAATGGCAGCTTGATCCTATGCGATGGATCACTGAGGTCTTCAATTTTTGAAGTCGAAGGATTCAGTCTCAAAGAAATAATAGAATGTGCACAAGGAAACGCTAACACGATAGTGGGTATTTCAAAAAGTAGTAAACTGAAGTTCATTAAAAGGGTGGCGAACTATCTAGAAATTTTAAACTACGCTCCAGTCAAAGTTGATGTGCACCATATCATAGACAGTATGCTGTCTAAGGTCGAAGGCCACATTTTTGTTGTAAAGTTCAAGAAGCATGGTTACGCATTTAGGACAGATATACCGTATCATTCTTACTTCGATGTTGACAGCGTGCTTGGAAAGATTTTAAACAATGACGGCTTCAGACTCGGTTACCCCGAATCGTTAATAATGTCACACAGTATTTCAATATTCAACAACGTTGAACAGGTCTCTATTAAAAGTGCCTTAGCTCGTTCTCTTAACATAATACAGGTTCCCGCAACTAGGCTGAGAAAATCGCTCCTAGGCGGATTAAAGTTTGAAGGAGGTTCTACAAGCATATGAGAATCGTATCGAAAAAAGGCGACGAAATCGTTGTTCTCGCGTTACCGAGCGAAGAAATACAGAAGGGAGAGTATCTGATAATCGAGGATAACACCGTTAATAAAGAAATGGTTGTCCAAATCTATGAAGAAACGTACCTCGATTCATCAAATTTCCTAGACGATATTGTAAGAGACGAAGTTATTAAATCTTCAGCCCCTTCGACGGAAAACGATCCGTTGCAGATAGGGGCGCTATCTTATATGCTCATGGACATGCGTTTTCTTAAATGCAAGATAAGGGGTTCATTCGAAGAAGGTAAGTTCATACCGATATCGGCGTGGCTTCCTTCTAGAACAGCTTCCAAGATTAAACGCGTTAGAATAAAAGATCTCTATTCAAGAATATTAGGCAAAACTGACATGAACATTACGATAGGAATTACTTCAGACGGTGAACCTTACCATATCAGTTTAAATAATCTGGACGGACAGCTAAACATAATAACGGGAAAGAAGGAGTCTGGAAAATCGCATTTATCAAAGATGCTCGTATCAAAACTCGTCGAGAATGGCGCTTACGTAATAGTCTTTGATATAAACAACGAATATAGAGGTATCTCAAAAAGAAGCGACGGTTCAGATAACGGCATCACTAGGAAGGTTATGTGTCTTAAGCCCGGGGAAAATCTTTTATTTTCCTTAAGCTATATTGGTAAGCGAACCCTCGTTAACGTGCTGCAGAATGTATTGGATACTCCTGGTGTCTCGTTAAGGGAGTTTATTCGTATCATAGACAGTCTGGAGTCGAAAGGGTGTTTAACGATCAAGAATCTTGGTGAAACAATACAGAGTTGGAAGTGTAATGAGTTTGTGAGAGATGCGCTCTTTACAAGATACTATTCTATTCTGTCTTCAAGACTTTTTTCAGACGAAATCGAAAAAACCTTTGAACTTGAAAAGCTGTTCCGTCAACATGGTGATGGGGTAGCGTTCATAATACAGCTGGGTAAAACCTCTTCTCTGACAAGAAAGATCGTTGTGGAGGCGATTTTGAACAAAATATGCGATCTTCTAGAAAGCAATAGGATCCCACCAACTTTTCTGTTTGCTGAAGAAGCTCATCTTTACCTTAGAGACACTTATTGGGATGATATGATAACAAGAATGCGCCATTACGGAATCTTTACAACCTTTATTACAAACCAGCCTGATGCAATACCTCAGGGAATCTATCGACAAGCCGACAACATCTTCCTATTTAATTTTGTAAACAGTAACGATCTTGGAATGGTTTCTAGAGCTTCAACCGTCGATGTCGACACTATAGAATCCCTTGTTCGGACTTTACCACAACGTCATTGTCTTGTAATCGGCAGGGTTGCAGCGAATATGCCATCGCTCATTCAAGTGGCTCCAACAGATTTCCAGGCATTAGGAGAAACAAAAAGATTCTTCAAGAACGATTTGCAGATAGTAGCCAGATAGGCAAGCCTTTAGATCTTTCCCTCTGAGTTTTGGTCACTTAAACATTTTTAAACAGTGAATTTTAGATTATAGTGATGTCTCTACAATACGATGAGATTCTGAGGAAGATTGTCGGTGACATTGTACTAAGTGAAAACGTAGGAATTTCCCTGAAGATTTGGAGGGAGAAGCTGAACATCAAACAGGTGGATTTAGCAAGACAGCTTGGTATTTCACCTGCTGTATTAAGCGATTACGAAAGTGGAAAGAGGAGTTCCCCTGGGACAATCTTCGTAAAGAAATATGTTAAGGGTCTTGTAGAAATAGACCAGAAGTTTAATAGAATACTTGGGAAGCTGGATGTTCCTATAAGTGAATCAGCTATTCTTTCCATTGGAGAATATGAACATCCTGTTTCTGTAAAACAGGTAATTGACGCCCTTAAAGCCGATGTCTTGGCTGGAGAGGACTGCATTAATAAACAAATTCACGGTTACACGGTTTTAGATAGCATCAAGACTATTCTTACAATGTCTGGCTTGGATTTCATAAAGATCTTCGGCTACAATTCAGAACGTGTTCTCGTCTTTACCAAGGTGGGTCTGGGACGCTCACCGATTGTAGCAGTAAGGGTCTCCCAGATAAAGCCAAGGATGGTAATATTGCATGGGCCCAAAGAAGTAGATCCTCTTGCCATAGAAATATCAAAGAAAGATTGCATCGTTCTCGGCGTAACTGTTTTACCAAGTGAAAACGATATCATAGCCAGTTTGTCCAAATTGCAGAAGGTAAAACCTTTAATATCGAAAATCTAAAGAGCTGTCAAAAGGTGCTTTATGTTAACCCTTACCTGGTCCCAACTATCTCTACTCCTTACGGTTACTGTTTCATCCTCTAAGGTCTGGTAATCTATCGTAATAGCTTTAGACACCCCTATCTCATCAACTCTAGCGTATCTTCTCCCTATAGAACCGTCGTCATCATATAACGTCCTCACATCTTTTGTCTTGACCAGGTTGTAGACTTCTTTTGCTTTAGCGTCTAAACCGTCTTTCTTGACCAGAGGAAAAACCGCATACCTGTACGGTGCTATCCTATCATTTAAAGAAAGTATAGTTCTGTCCTCCTTCTCCCTGTAAGCGTGTTCTAATATCGCGTTGATTATTCGCTCTATTCCAAAACTTGGTTCTATGACGTGAGGAATATACTTTCTCGTAGCAACGGTTTCGTCTACCTCTTTGAATATAAAATATTCTTTTCCCATGTCCCTTCCTCTGATTTCAACTTTACCTTTTTCCTCCAGTTCCTGCGCCAGTGTTTTGGAATCAAACTTAGAAATGGCCTTAAAAACTTCTGAAGCCTTCTCTTTAAATTCTTCCCTGACTTTAACTGAATTAGGGTATGCGAGCGTCTTCTTTACTTTGATAGGTTCCTTAAGTTCTTCGACAATGTGCATGTCAACGTTCCCCTTTAAGGAATGAGATTTAAGATCGTAATCCTGTCTGTACGCGTGGCCAGCTACTTCAACCCAACCGTATTTTTCGGTCAGGACTTCTTGATCAAAAGTTTGCGCTGAATAGTGCGCTCTCTCCCCCACCAGCTTCGCCTTAAATCTGATGTCATCAGAGTTTATACCAAGTTCGTGCATGAACTTCTGAGACAGTGCCATAAAGAATGCGAGCCATTCCTGTTTAACAAAGCCTTTTTCAACTGCTTCCTTTGCCGAAACTTTGTACGGTGTCTCGTCACCTTGACCGACCTTCAATTCGTCTAAAAGGTTCATCTTTATGTCTTCAACTTTATCTAAGTGCTCGCACTTGTTGTACGAAGGATTAAAAAAGAATTCTAATTCGATCTGAGAAAACTCTCTCAGACGAATGAGCCCTTGCCTCGGAGAAATTTCGTTTCTGTATGCTTTACCCACCTGGGCTACACCTATCGGTATTCTCGCTCTGTTACTTTCATATAGCTGCTTGAATTCGACAAACATACCTTGCGCTGTTTCTGGCCTAAGGAATCCTATGTTTTCGCCATAAGGCCCGATGTTTGTTTGAAACATCGTCAGAAAGGCACTTACTTTCCACGTGATGCTTCCGCATTCGGGGCATTTTATCTTGTTCTCGTTTAGGAGTTTCTCGAGTGTATTAAGTTCGGTTGATTCTGAGACATTTACGCCCTGTTCGGCAAGAAGGTGGTCTGCACGATACTTGTTGGTACATTTCAAGCACTCGGCCATCGCATCTTTAAATGATCCCACATGTCCTGAAGCTTCGAACACCGAATAAGGTGCTATCGTAGGAGACTCTATTTCAATAAACCCGTACGGCTCGAGGAACATTTCTTTCCATAGCTTAACGATATTTTCTTTAAGTCTCGTACCAAGGTCTCCGAGGACATAGAATCCTCCAGTACCGCCGTAGGCTTCATAAGCCTGCCAAAAAAACCCTCTTCTCTTTGCTAAGGCGATGACTTTATCGGTAAGATTCCTTTCCAAGTTTTCTCGCACAATACCTTTTCAATTCTTTTTAATAAGAATTGTCGGGATTTTTAAAGCGCTTTCACTACTTTGACGACTTGAGGTCTTTTCTTTTTTAAGATCCTATAACCACATATGCATTTGATTTCGAGAAGTTTTGTGAGTTCAGTAGACGAAATTGTTGTACCACATCTAATACATTCGTAATAGACTTCTCCAGAAGATTTCTCGCTCATATAAACATTAACCCCCAAACATCTATTTATAAGAATTTCTTTATCGCCTGCTTAAATATGTCCACAACTCTGTTTTTCTCCTCTTCAGTCAGCAAAGGATGTACGGGCAACGATAGAACGTGGCGTGCGGCCTCCTCACAGTTTGGCAGCTTGCTTGAATCATGAAATACCGGCAGTTTGTTCAGGGGAATAGGATAATAGACTGTTGCCCCAACACCGTTTGCCCTAAGGTATGATACTAAATCATCTCTTCTCTTATTAACAGAAACCGTGTAAATGCTCCAGTTCGTTTTAGCATATTCCTCTTCAACCGGTGTTTTAACGCCTTCAATATTTGAAAGCTGCTCGTTTAAGAACTCCGCATTTTTTCTTCTCGAGCTGATGAACCTGTCGATTTTTTTAAGCTGTTCCGTTCCCATAGCTGCCAGTATCTGAGGTAGACGTAAGTTAAGCCCAAGGATCTTCGAATCGTAGCCTTTTATTTGGCCATGAGATCTAATCATCCTGATTTTTTCGGCTACGTTATCGTTGTCTGTTGTAACAACTCCTCCCTCCCCGCAAGTCACTATCTTCGTTGCGTAGAGACTGAAACATCCGACAGCTCCAATGCTGCCCGTCATCTTTCCTTTATACCGTGAACCCAGAGACTGTGCTGCATCCTCAACGACGTAGGAACTATACTCCTCTGCCATTTCATTGATTTCATCCATTTGCGCTGGGTGCCCATAGAGATGCACCGGTATTATCATCTTAGTCTTTTTAGACATCTTCTTCCTAATGTCGTCTAATAGAATACAATACGTTCTGGTTTGGATGTCCGCAAACTCTACTTTTGCTCCAGCAAACAAGCTGGTCGTTGCAGTAGAGGAAAATGTAAACCCTGAAGTTAAAGTTACATCTTTTCCACCTAGCTCAAGAGCTAAAACTACGGCCAGAAGCGCCGATGTACCAGAATTAACTGCAATCGCATGTTTTACTCCGACATATTTTGCAAATAGATCTTCAAATTCTCTGACAAATTTTCCTCCCTCAAAACTTGAGTCCGTTAGATAAAGGCTATCTAGCACCCTTTGCACAGCCTCTTTTTCTTCTTTTTCAATTATCGGTTTATTTATAGGAATCATGGAATCACCGCCATGGGGAGCTCATAACCTGTTCCTCTTTCTGTCTCAATCAATTCGCCTAATTCTAGGCCTATTAATACACCAATAGCTTCTAAAGCCAAATCTATCTTTTCGTCTTGCACAGATAAAGTGTCCACTAGTTGCGATAAAAAATTTTACTTGGGCAAAATTTTAAATGTTTGAATAGTACAAAATCGAAATAACATACGCTATAAGGAACAGTACGCTAAGAAGCATTGTAAAGACCACGTTTAAGGAATAGCCTACATTTGAAAAGGTGAGTGCACCATATATCTGGTATCCAAACACTATTATGTTAAAAATCGAGACGCTCATCTTAATAAATGGGAAGAATAGCTTGAACTTTTCAAAGTAAACCACTAGAAAAGTAAGTATGTTGATCAAGCCAACGAAAATCATTTCAATAGGGGACAATCCCAGAACAGGTAACGCTACAAATAATATCCCCGAAATAAGGAGAGTTATCAGAAGCGGCGAGAGATTATTTTTTTTAACGCTCATCTTAAAGCATTCCTTCACAATCTAATTTAAGTCTTTTTGCAAACATTTATCAAAATGTTACTTGAGCATATAGTGGAAGGCGTTGTCATTCGAGAAACTAAAACAGAAGATAGCGTCGCTTACTATGCATACAACTTCAATGGATGATGGTATACTTGTTTCGGCAGGATATGACGGTGACGAAAAGAAGGCTTATCTGATGTTCTATTCTCCAAAATTGGAAAGAAGTTTTGTATGGAAAGATAACACGGGCCACAAACCTTACTGTTACACCAAAGCTGAAGACGGCATACTGGAACAGATCAAGAAACGGTCTGATGTTATTAGTGTAAAAGACGTCTATAAGCTTGACATGTTTACGGGGAACCAGATCTGTGTTAAGAAGATCGTCGTTACGAACCCCTTATCAATTGGCGGAGGCAAAGGGGATCAGAGCATAAGAAATCTTCTACCATGCTATGAAGCAGACATAAAATATTATGAGAACTATATATACGATTTCCAATATACGCCTGGAACATTTTTCAGGATAGACAAAGATAAACCTGTTCCGATTATTCTTGAAGTCGATCAAGATGTTTTAAAGAATCTTGAAGGTTTGGAAAGTTCGTCTAAGGCAGAGTTTGTCCCTTACGTAAAAATCTGGTCTAGCCTCTTGACCCAACCTCTTCCCAATATCAAAAGGTCTTCTCTAGACATAGAAGTCGCATCGCCCGACGAATACCATATTCCATCTCCAACTGAAGCCGAACACGCGGTTATAGCCGTCGCAATGTTCGGCAGCGATGGCAAGAAGAAGCTTTTCCTTCTCGAACGAGACAACGTTCCCAAGGGTGACATGAAGATTGAGGAAGCAGATGTCCTCTTCTACAAAGAAGAGAGTCTACTTCTCGAAGCTGTCTTTTTGAATATGTTGGATTACCCATTTATCATCACGTACAACGGCGACGATTTTGATCTTAACTACCTCTATCATAGGGCCAAGAACCTTGGCTTTCCAGATGAATCTATTCCAATAAACTTGGGAAGGGATCAGGCTTGGATAAAGCATGGTGTGCACGTAGACCTGTACAAGTTCTTCTCAAATCATGCTTTGAAAGTTTACGTGTTTGACTCTAAGTATGTTGAAAACACTCTAAACTCAGTTTGCGAGGCAATAATTAATGAATCAAAGATGGAATTTGAGGGTTCAATCAGCGACCTACCTATACTAGAGCTGGGCAGGTACTGTTTCAACGACGCAAAAATAACTTTCATGTTGACAAGCTATAGCAATGATTTGGTTATACGCCTCCTAACTGTTATAGCGAGAGTTGCAAAGATGCCATTCGAGGACCTTGGTAGGTTAGGGGTATCAAATTGGATACGTAGCTTAATGTACTTCGAACATAGACGAATTAATGCCTTAATACCCATGAGCGAAGAAGTGTCTCAGCGTGGCGCTATATCTTCGACGGCCATAACTAAGGGGAAAAAATACCGTGGCGCCTACGTTCTAGAACCTGAAGCCGGAGTTCACTTCGGCGTGTCTGTTTTAGACTTTGCAAGCCTCTATCCGAGCATAATAAAGGTCTATAATCTCTCATATGAGACAATCCTCTGTAATCATCCTGAAGATAGGTCCAACATTATCCCAGATACACCCCATTGGGTTTGCACAAAGAGATATGGCATTACTTCTTTATTGATTGGTTCCCTAAGAGATCTACGAGTTAAACTCTATAAACCTCTCTCAAAGAAGTATCCCCCAAATTCGGATCAAGCAGCTCTCTTTAACACTATCTCACAGGTTTTGAAGGTTATATTGAATGCCAGCTACGGTGTATTTGGCACTGAAGCTTTTCCACTTTACTGTCCCCCCGTAGCTGAGTCAACTGCGGCAATAGGCAGATACATGATCACTAAGACAATTGACGAATGCAAGCAGAGAAACATCAGAGTCATATACGGTGACACCGACTCTCTCTTCGTTTCCGGTGTATCAAATGAAGAAGTTGCAAAAGTGATTAATTGGGCTGAAGACAAACTTGGAGTAGAACTGGATCTAGATAAGGTCTACAAATATGTTGCCTTCAGCAAGAGGAAGAAAAACTATCTTGGTGTCCTGCCTAACGGCAACTTTATTCTTAAAGGTTTTACCGGGAAGAAGAGTAACACTCCAAAAGTGATAAAAGACGCATTTTACAACGTTGTTGAAATACTCAGTAAAGTCAACTCTCAATCAGAATTTGAAACAGCGAGAGAAGAGGTTAAGAAATATCTTAAGGGCATCGTTGACGATCTAAGAAAGAAGAAGATACCTCTTGAAGATCTTTCCTTTAACGTGATGATAAGCAAAAATTTGAATGAATACGTAGATACTACCCCACAACATGTTAAAGCCGCAAAGCAGCTGGAGCGAAGCGGTAAAAAGATCAAAAGTGGAGACATCATATCGTTTGTAAAGACGGTTACACCGGATGGCGTTAAACCAACTGCAACTGCAAAGGCAGAGGAAATCGATGCGAACAAGTATATAGAGTATATGAGGAGTACTTTTGAGCAATTGCTGGACGCACTTGGATACGATTTTGACGAGGTTATCACCTCAACGAAGTTAGAGGACTTTTTCTGGTCGTAGCGGTGTTCCTACGTCTTCAAAACACTTAACTTCCATATAGCGTAATAGTGAATGGGGGCAAATGAGTTACAGAGATCTTTATCTCCAAGACGTTGGAAAGATCCTGAAGTTGGTCGACAGCGATACACCGAAAGGAAAAGTGTTTGGTGTTCCTTTTGACGCAACTAGCTCTTATAGGACTGGATCAAAATTGGCTCCTCAAGCGATAAGATCTGCCTTCAACAATATTGAAATTTACTCGAGGCTTTTTGATGTTGACTTGGAAAAGGAATACATAGAAGATCTGGGTGACCTCTCAACGCTTTATGATGCTAAATCAACTTCAGCACAGGTCTCCAGGCTCTGGAAAGAGCTGTTAGAAAACGAAATCCCCATATGCATGCTCGGCGGGGAGCATTCTATTTCTTATGGTTCGATCTCAGCAGTTCCCAACGATGTCGGGATAATTATTTTCGATGCCCACCTCGATCTTAGAGACGAATTGGGTGGCTCAGATTTTACCCACGCAACATTTTATAGGAGACTCCTTGATAAGTTAGATAGAAAAAGGTTTATTCACTTAGGGTCAAGAGCCGCATGTGAACAAGAATGGCGATACGCAGAAGATGAACATCTAAATATCATTGAAATGGGAAACTACAAAATTGACCTAATAGATCGGAATCTGATATTCAAAGAGTACGAAAAGTTCTATGTCTCTGTTGACATGGACGTTTTCGACCCAGCGTATGCTCCTGGAGTAGCTAATCCTGAGCCAGATGGTATCTCACCGAAAGATTTCTTCAATTTTCTAAAAAATCTTAGTGGGAAAAAGATAATTGGATTCGACATAGTTGAATCGTGTCCTCCATATGACAACGGAAACACATGCGTTCTCGCAGCAAAGCTTATGCTCGAACTCTTTTCATACTGCTTTTCCTTAAAATAGAAGCTTCCATTTTAATTTATGGAACAGAATTCAGCCAAAGAATTTCGGTCTTTTTGAAAGGCTTTTTGGTAGAGAAAGAGGCTTGAACGGCATATCTGAGGTTTCGGTTCTAATTTCTTTTACGAGATCATATAACTTCATCTGCTTCAATTTCTCGTCCTTCCCGACTTCTCCTATGCTCCTTACTCTAACCGATAATAAACCGGTCTCCTTTTCCTTTTCCCCAATAACTAGAATGTATGGTACCCATTCCTTCTCGGCGTCCCTAACTTTCTTCCCCATAGTCATAGTTCTGTCATCTATATCGACTCTTATCTTTTGGCTTTCAAGTTCTTCTAACGTCTTCAATGCATAGTCCAAGAAGGATTCAGTCACCGGTATTATCCTTACCTGTGTTGGAGAAAGCCATAATGGTAGGGTTGGAATCTTTCCTTCCCTTTGTTGCATATACGCCTTCTCAAGCATAGCGTAAACGTCTCTTTCAATTGCTCCACTCGGCGAATTGTGTAATATCATCGGATAAAGCTTCTCACCTTTTTCGTCCACGTACGTGATATTGTATCGGTGCGCATTCTCTATATCGATCTGGTCTGTCGACAGTGCAGATGCCTTATCTGAGCTGTCTACAAAGTTAAACTCCCATTTTAGTACAAAGTAGAAAAATCTCTCGTCCCACATTTCAATCAGAGCGGGTTTGCCAAATTGATTCAGTAACGCAACTATGAAATCCTTGTTCTTTTCATAGAACTCTTTCGTAAACCTTATAGCGAGTTCGTAGTCATCTTTGTTAAAACCTAAGCTTTCAAGTATTTTCATGCTAAGCTTGAACCTTTTAACAAATTCTTCCTTTGCTTGATCGAGGTCTGCGCACATCGCATGACAGTCAGGCATCGTAAAAGATCTGAGTCTCCTTAACCCAGCAAGCTCTCCACTTTTTTCCCTTCTAAAGCTGTACCTTGTTAATTCATAAAGTCTTATCGGCAGCTGCTTATAGGACATCTGCGCGTCGTGCGCCATTAGGAACTGGCCAAAGCACGCGCTGAACCTTAAAAAGAACTCCTTGTCGTCTGACTTTATAACATATTGACGGGCCGGGAACCTGTTAAGGTAATCGTGTAAGCTTGGGTGCTGGAAATCGTACATTATAGGCGTCTCAACTTCCATCGCCCCGTATTCTATAACCCTCCGAGTAACAAGTTCTTCTAACAGGGATTTTATCAGTCTTCCTTTAGGATACCATCGTAGGTTTCCCTGGTCGCTTGCGGGCTCATAGTCAGCGATTTCAAGCCTCTGCATTAACGCTACATGTGGTGGGACACCTTTGACAGCTCTCACTTTAGATATTTCATAAAGAGATAATTTTTCCAATTTTTCGCGCCCGGAAAAATCAAATTTTTCGACTGGAACAAGTTCTCCCCCGAGCATCAAAATTTTCCAATAAGACTTTATCTTCTCTTCAGCCTTCAATGCCTTCGAAACTGGTTCGTCGGCTTTCCTTTTTTTCGAGATAATTCTGAACTGCTCTGCAAGCGGATGACCTTTGATAGAAATCGCAAACTGCTTGTTCCATCCAAAGGGAGCTCTATAGACTTCGATGCCTATTTCACTGGCATATGATTCCATCTTTTTGAGAACTCTAAGGGCATCATATGGGCTTGCAAGGCTCGAGCTGAGGTGTGCAAACGGATAAATCAAGATCCTGTTTACCTTAAGGTTATTCAACGCTGCCTTCACTTCGTCTATGGCCGCCGTTGCAGCGTCGTCGTCATCTTCTTCTTCAACGGAGGTGAACAAGACAACTATTTCATCAAGTTTGCACTCTCTCGTCACACTTTCTTCTGCTGAGTCGATTTCTTTCTTTACAAGCTTGTATTCAATGTTGTTTGAATGCAGCTGCAATATCCTCAATCGCTTAAATCACCCTGAAATAAGTGAGCGTTCTAGGTCACGGTCCTTTTTTGTCTCCTTTTTCCACTTTTTGTAGTGTTCGTGGCACAAATATACTCTTCTTGTAGAATTATCTACCTTCAGGCTGCTTTTGGAAACCTGTTCCAAACTTAGAGATCTCTCTGCCGCGTTCTTGCATCCTTGAATACTACAATTTACGCCCTTATTTATTCTACCCAAGATGTATCACTCGTCCTAAAGTGTTATTAAATCTCGCAATATAAGTTATGCGGATATGGATGGTTCTAAACAGGATTAGGGGCGCAATCAATCCAATCCTTGAGAATATTGGTAGATATTTCTCATATTTAGGTGCACCCGCTTGGATTTGGACCCTGTTTGGCCTCCTTTTATCTTTGATTTCTATGTCCTTCTACGCAAAACAGGAGCCATACGGTGCGCTGTTGGGCGGATTTTTCTTTCTCCTATCTGGATTTACGGACATCGTTGATGGTGCTGTCGCAAAATTTACAAATACGATTTCTAAGCTTGGAAGTTTCATTGATTCAACAGCGGATAGGTTAGGTGAAGTTCTTGTCAGCTTTGGGCTTCTTATCGGCGGCTGGGCCCCCCCAGACTTCGTTTTTCTGATGATAACATTCTCCATTTTAGTGAGTTATGTCAGAGCAAAGGGTGACTCGTTGGGTTTAGATCTTAAGGGCTCAGGGATAGGTGAGAGGGCTGAAAGAATGCTCGTTTTGTCATTTTTCAGTATTGCGGGGTACACGTTCTATGGCGTAATAATCGTTTCCGCTTTGGCAATTTTTACATTCATAGAACGTTCTACTATAATAATGCGGAAATTAAGAAAATAGTGGAAGGGAACAGTTATCTCTGCTTTCTTTCATCTTTTGCTCTAACCTTGGCAACGCCAAAGTGAACTGCACACGATATGCAATAGTACCTTGTACTTCTTTCATTTGGGATATATGTTCCACCTGCTCTAAGCTCCTTAGCGAGCGCGGCATCCATGAAGTTGAGTCTCCGTGTGTCTTTCTTCGCCTTATCTCGTGGAACCATTGCACCGCAATGTGAGCACTGTACCTGCTCTGATCTCCCTTTACCACTTTTACCACGACCGCGACTTTTTCTTTTCTTCGTCAACTTTGCTCGTTGGCACTTGTCATATCGGAAATATAAAAGAATTTCTTAAACGTTCTACCATGTATTAGGTTCCTTCTGCCCAGCTTAACATATACTTCTTCTGTTCTTCAGTCAATTCGTCTATCTGTATTTCCATAGACTCCAATTTCAATTTAGCTATCCTGTTCCCGATTTCGGAAGGCACATCGTAAACTTTTGGTTCCAATTTCTTATGGTTCTCTACTATATATTTGCAGGTTAACGCCTGATCGGAAAAAGACATGTCCATAACTTCCGACGGGTGACCTTCTGCTGAAGCAAGATTCACAAGGCGACCTTCCGCTAGAAGGTAAATCTTCCTTCCACTCCTTAATTCAAATTCCTCAGTATTTGGTCTAATGGTTCTTCTTCCTTTGGTTAACTCTACTAAATCCCCAACAGAGACTTCAACGTTGAAGTGTCCGGAATTAGCTATTATCGCCCCATCCTTCATCAGCTCCATGTGCTCTTTTCTGATTACGTTCTTGTTTCCTGTCACAGTAACAAAAATGTCCCCTTCTTTCGCAGCTTCGTTCATAGTCATCACACTGACGCCGTCCATGACAGCCTGTAAAGCCCTAAGGGGGTCAATTTCAACGACGATCACGTTTGATCCCATGCCTCTTGCTCTTGTCGCCAAACCTTTTCCGCAATGGCCGTATCCGCAGATAACAAACTTTTTTCCAGCGAGCAATACATTTGTTGACCTCAATATACCGTCAATCGTGCTCTGACCGGTTCCGTAAATGTTGTCAAACATGTTCTTTGTTGGCGTGTCATTCACGGCGAGTACAGGGTATCTTAGTGCTCCATCTCTCTCCATAGCTCGTAATCTTATCACACCAGTTGTCGTCTCTTCCTGTCCCCCGTAAACGTATGGAATCAATTCTCTTTTTTTCAGATGTATTGTAGAAATAAGGTCTGCCCCATCATCGAGGGTGATGTTTGGTTTAAAGTCCAAAACCTTATTCAAGCACCAATAATATTCATCATTACTTTCTCCTCTTAACGCAAAAACACTTACTCCCTCTTCAGCAAGTGCGGCTGCAATATCATCTTGGGTTGATAGAGGGTTAGAGCCGCAAAGAGCGACAGTCGCCCCCCCTGATTTAAGGGTTTTAACTAAAACAGCGGTCTCCTTTGTAACATGCAGACAGGCGCCGATCGTAACATTTTTTAATGGTTTAAGTCTCCTAAACTCATCCCTTATCTTCATGAGAACAGGCATGTGTTTTTCTGCCCAGTCTATCTTCATTTTTCCCTCCTGTGCAAGTTTTATATTCCTCACCCTATATTCTACCATCCTCTTCATCTTCTCTTTCAATATTTTGGGGAATATGCGCTTAATATATATTCTCTTCGACGAATGGTTGAATAACTCTGGCCAACGAGAACGCGTCTTATGAGCTCTGTTACCTATAATACCAAAAATATTGCCAGCAGCTTTGTCTTAGAAATATGTAGTTGCTATGTTTTAGTAATTTCATCTAGCACCCTATATTATTCACACTTTACCAAAATCCTGTGTTTTAATCCGATAAAAACCAGAGTGCATGCAATGCCCCCATTTACCTGTAAATCGGCCATCAGATTTTTTCTTCATATATTCTAGTTTATCGATTATCAAATCCTTTTCTATCAATAAATATCTGTTTGGCTTGAAATTTGGGTGATCTCGATCTAAAAGGTTTTCGCTACAACAGCCACTTCTATTGCGTCTCCACTGCACCAAGCACATTTTCCCCAGACTTGTTCGACGACATCAACTCTCCTTCCTCTGATTTCATATCCTCTTGTACCAGCTTTTAATTCTTCTGAGCACTCTAATCTTTTACAAAAGTTCATTAAAACAATCTTTCCTTCCTGACTTGCTTTAAGAAGTTCTTGTCTGTTATTTACTCTAACAATAGATTTATCCATCCTTTCGCGTGATTTCCCAGCCAAATTACTTAATAAATCCTTCTCAAGAAACCTGATCTCCTCATCCAGCTTACTTTCTTCGATCTTCAACCTTTTCCTGGTGTCTCTTCTGAAAAGTGTCAGACTGTGATTGCTCAGCTCTTTTCCTCCTATCTCGATTCTTACCGGCGCACCTATCAGTTCCCACTTGTAATATTTTGATCCAGGTCTCTCCTCTGAAATATCAACCTCATATCTTAAGTTAAGCCTTTCCAGCTTTTTACTGATTTCCTTTGCCTTTTCTACAACCTGTTTCTCTTGAGCTTCATTCTTTATGGGGACAATGGCAACCTGAACAGGCGCGACTTCGAATGGAAGTATTAAACCAAATTCGTCACCGTGGACTGCGATGACCGCAGCCGCCATCCTCGATATCCCTGGTCCAAAACATGTTTGGTGAACGTTCTTCTTGACGCCATCTTCATCTAAGTAAGCCACGTCAAATGGAACTGAAAATTTTGTACCTAAATAATGGGTTGTCGCAATCTGTAACACTCTGCCATCAGGCATTAGACAATCAAAGGCGAATGTGCTCTCCGCTCCAGGGAACTTGTCCCACTCCTCCCTTTCTACTACGACAAATGCTAGTCCAAGTTTTCTTAGCGCCTCTTTTGTGATTTCAATATCTTTTGTAACCTGTCCCAGAGCCTGCTCTTTGTTTTCGAAGGCATCGTGTGACTCTATCCAATAAAACTCTCTGCCTCGAATTAGAGGTCTGGTGGCTTTAGTTTCCTTCCGATATACGTTCACGGTTTGGAAAAGCTTCAGGGGAAGATCCCTATAGCTGTGAATCCATAGTGAATACATCGGATAAAAGGCTGTTTCAGAAGTTGGTCTAAGCGCCAGTTCCTCTTCTCCTTCTTCGCTCTGCAATTTGAAAACTTCGGCTGCAAATCCTGTGATATGCTCCTCTTCTTTTTTCAGGTAAGAAATAGGGATAACAAGAGGGAACATGACCTGCTGGTGGCCGTCTTTAAAAAGTCCTTGCTCAAGCTCATTCCTTATCAGGTTTATTATTCTCATCAAATTAGGTCGGTAAACGATAAAACCTTTCACATTATATCTTATGTCGGCTAGTTCAGCCTTTTCCAGTATCGCAGAGTACCATTCACTAAATCTACCCCCTTTGTCAGGCAAGGCTTTTTCCGGTTGCATACTTTCACGCCAAAACTACTCCAACAACTTCTTTTATATTTTCTCCGTGTCAGGTTATGAAAACTTTTTAGGCTGTAGAAAAGGATTTAATAATAGGACGTTCAATTGTTTTCTTCATCGCAAGACGTTCCTTTCTTATAATAAGATAAACGTTGTTTTGGGAAACTTTCATATAACCGCTGAAGTCTGCCTTTTGGGTTAAGAATAAGTAAAGTATTTATGCTGTTTTATGATTTTTAAAAAGGAATAACCGAATATGATAGTTTGCGCTGATCTACATCTGCACAGTAAATACAGCCGTGCTACAAGCCAGTCAATGGACCTAGAAAACATTGCGGCGGGCGCGAGATTAAAGGGGTTAAATCTGCTCGGCACAGGCGATTTTACGCATCCTAAATGGTTTAGCGAGCTTAAGAAAAAGCTAAGAAACTTTGCAGATGGCATATATCTCTTTGACGGCATATACTGGACACTAACATGTGAAGTTTCGTTAATATATCCTCAAGATGGAAAATCTAGAAGAGTGCACCACATAATTCATGCTCCATCAATTGAAGTCGTTGAATCGATAAACAGTTCCCTGTCACGTTATGGTAATCTTAACTCGGATGGCCGTCCAACGTTTACGAGACTCACAAGCCCCGAGCTTGTTGATTTGATGAGCTCCATTGACCCGAACATCGTTATAATACCCTCACATGCGTGGACGACGTGGTATGGTGTTTTTGGAGCTAACACAGGCTTTGATTCTCTTGAGGAGTGCTTTGGAGATCAGGCAAGAAAAATCTTCGCTATCGAAACTGGATTAAGCAGTACCCCCCAAATGAATTGGAGGATAAGCGCTTTAGATAAAGTTTCTCTTGTAAGCAACTCTGACTCGCATAGTCCTCTTCCATCACGTCTTGGAAGGGAATTCAATGTCTTTCAGCTGTCTAAGCCTTCATACAGATCGGTCTTTGAAGCAGTCAAGAACCATGATAGGTCCAAGTTCTTGTACACCGTCGAAGTTCCACCTGAATACGGAAAATATCATTATACTGGTCACAGGAACTGCAAATTCTCCTTAAGCCCCAAAGAAGCCCTGAAAATAAATAACATCTGTCCAGTCTGTGGAAAAAGGCTCACAATAGGTGTCCTCCAGAGAGTTGAAGAGTTGGCGGATCGACCTGAAGGCTATGAACCAACAAATGCGGTTCCCTTCAAGGTTGCTCTTCCACTTTATGAAGTCATATCGCTGCTGAGAGGTTCGGAAAGCCTGTATTCAAAGAAGATAAGTGAAGAAGAATTAAATTATATTAAAAAGGCAGGAAATGAAATATCGATTCTTATAGATATTAAGAGGCCGCTCTTAGATCAGATAGTAGGCTCAGAGGTCGCCTCTTTGATCGAAGATTTTAGGGAAAAGAAAGTTAGGTTCGATGCGGGGTATGATGGTTTATATGGAAAGCCAATACTTCATCCTCTATCTTAGATACGAATTGTTGTTATTTGTCTGTTAAAAGGTTTTGACACGTCTTAAATTTGAAATCTAGGCAAAGATTTATCTAGCTGGTGTTTGAGTGTTATGTTTAGAGTAAGAGCGTATGGTTGACAAATGTGCATTATGTCAAAAGAACATAAACACTCACAAAGATAAATACTATAAATTAAGCGGTGGTAGAGAAGGACTTGCCTGTAGCTTAAAGTGCTACAACCAGTACCTTCAAAATAAGAAACGTAACGCTACATCGGGTCCTACTCAATCTACTCAATCTACTCAATCTACTCAATCTACTCAATCTACTCAATCTACTCAATCTACTCAATCTACTCAATCAAAGTAATGATTATAAAGAAAATAAAAAGTGGAAGGAGTTATTTGATTAACTTCACAGCCTCTTCTCTTTAAAACAATAATGAAGCTTTTCATCGCTCTCTCATAAAAAAGATATTAGAGAATAAGATTGGAGATTTCCAGATAAAAATAATGGAAAAATTTGCAAAGTCTAGCTTGCATCAAGCACTTCTTTGACAAGATGCAATTGCATCAAAGCCTTGTTCTGGAAATACTAGCGGGACGTTTGATACCAGTTGTATCTGTTTCTGTTTTCTGGGTATCTATTTCTATTTTCTGGCCTAGAGTATCGATGATTGTCGTATCTTGGGTATCTTCTCTGTGAACTCCTAGATTCGTTGCTAAAATTTATTTTGAAATCGTATTTTTCGTCGTTTGGGTACAGAGGCTTTATTTCCGCAGTAGTCATCTTCTTTATTCGTGCAAAATCTTCGTATTCGTCCCCTGAGATGATGGTGAACGATTTCCCTGACCCACCCGCTCTGGCGGTTCTACCGACCCTGTGGAAGTATATTAGAGGATACTTTGGCACATCATAGTTTATTATGCAATCGACGTGGCGGAAGTCTAGTCCTCTTCCTGCAAGGTCTGTGGCTACAAGTATATCGAGATGCTTTGATCTAAATAGGTTCATGACGTGGTCTCTTTGATTTTGGCTAAGATCTCCGTTTATAGGTGAAGCATTAAAAAACCTCCGTTCCAGTTCTCGAGCCAGCTTATTTGTCTTATACTTCGTTGAACAGAATATTATCGTTGTCGACGGCTTAGCTTTCTCTAATATGCTGATAAGAACAGAAAGTTTGTCGATTTCTTCGGCCATAGTGTAATATTGATCTAGGGTGTCAACAGAGGGTTCGTCTGAGTCTATGAGTATCCTTTCAGGATTATTCATATAACTATCAGCCAATTGAACAATTCTCTCCGGCATCGTCGCCGAGAATAGGCTCATCTGTCTTTCTGGAGATACGAAGTCCAATATGTACTTTACATCGTCTATGAAACCCATGTCGAGCATTGTATCTGCTTCATCTAGTACGACATATTTTACATCTTGGAGAGACAGTCTGCCTCTATCTATAAGATCAATCACTCTTCCGGGTGTACCGACTACGACTTGAACTCCGCGTGATAAAGCTTCAAGTTGAACACTCGCTGCTTGGCCGCCGTAGATTGTTACTACCTTGACATTTGTATATTTACCAAGTCTTCTGATTTCCTGTGTAATTTGCACAGCGAGCTCTCTCGTCGGTGCAAGGACTAAAGCTTGAACATATCTTTTTTCTGTATTAACTGTCTGGAGCATCGGGATGACATATGCTGCAGTCTTCCCTGTTCCTGTTTTTGCCTGTCCTATAACATCTCTTTTTAACAAAAGGGGGTCTATAGCTTTCTCCTGAATGGGAAAAGTTTCTATAAGACCTGAATCAAAAAGTCCCTTCTTAATTCTTGGATCTAACTCCAATTCTTGAAATTTTTTCATTTTGTTTTATTCCTCTTTATGCAAAATCGAAGTAGCCTGAGTCAGATTTTTCCGATTCAATGAACTAACGGTCTTGCGCAAGAGGACAGCAATCAAGCCATTACTTATAGTTTTGCATTTGTCGGCGATAAATATTTGCCTTTTTTAATACTAGGAGGAATTGTGGAAAAGTATTTAAAGAGAATATCGAAACAGATATTCGATGACTATAAAGGGAACGAGAAGCGCTATCAAAAAATTCACAGTGAGAATGTTTAAGCATTTGAGAACTTTTAGAAGGTCATTTTTGATTATTACTGCCTTTAATCTTCTAGTAGTGTTCCCACTGGTTGTCGGGATTTCTTTCGCGGCAACAACTTCTGTTCAGACATCTACAAACTCTACATCTACATCTACAACTTCTGACTTCTCAAGCGGGCTTGGAATGCTTGGGGCTGGATTGGCAATAGCTGGATCATGCATTGGGGCCGGGATTGCAGTGGGCTACGCTGCAAGTGCTGGGATTGCCGCAATCGTTGAAAAGCCAAGTGCTTTTGGCTTTGTCCTGATACTCGCAGGACTAGGCGAGGGAATAGCTATCTACGGTCTTCTAATTGCGTTCCAAATATTAGCTAAAATACCGTAACCTCTAAAGTGATATTTTTTCCCAGTGTATGAAAATTGTATATTACAAATATAGCATGGATCTTATCTTTTCTTCTTCTAAGGCTAACTCCATTCCAGTAGCAATTGAAATCAGATTCTTCGCTTCCATTTCAGCTATTTGAAGGTATCCTACTATATATGCGAAGTCGTTGGGGAACTCTCTTGCGACCGACACTGCTTTAGAGTAAATTTCGCTGTTTATGACCTGTTCTATTCTTTCCACTTTCCCTTCTTCAAACGTAGATTTCAAACGTGAAGCGAATCTTTGATAGGGCGTTTTCATTAATATGTCTGGTACCATGCTAGGTTTCGCTCTAGCGATCTGGTTTACGTCCTCGTCCCTAAGTCTAAACGGTTTAAATGATATCGACAGAACTGTTTCTGGGTCTACGTCACGAGCTCTTAAATCTATCATAAGACCTATGTTGCGAAGATCTACTTCTGTGCCAACTATGATTCCGACTTTTCTATTGTCAGGGATGTTGTTAAGGGATTTCTCTAAATCTTTGAAGTATATTTTATCGAGGGCGCCTTCAAGTAAAGTCTGTATTCCATATTTCTGAAGCAACGATGTTTTTTCAATAATCATAGAGTATCTCGTGGCCTTCAAAATCTCCAGAGAATTCTGTAGTGTGGACGCCTCTATCATGGCTGAAAAATTTATTATCGCAAATTCTCTGGGAATGGGCAGCAGCATGTCGGTGCCTATTTGATTCCCAGTTCTTTTTGATCTCAAGATTCTCTTGACATTTTCCATTTCATATCTTTCAGCGTACAAAAAAAGAAAATCCCTGAAATCCCTCGGCGCAAGTCGAATAAGATGATACACCCGTGACATGAGCACCGAGTAAAAGACTTGACCAAGCTTCATAGAGTTTATTGATTCACTTGATATTTTGCTTGTTTCTGGTCCATAGTCTGTTCTTAAAAGGTATTGGACTAATGAATTCAAATCTTTTGTCTTCAGAACGTTCCTATAATTTTCTTCCGTCAGCAGATGTGTGTGTAAGCCATGAGTTCGCGTTACCAAATATATTAAGGAGGGGTTCATTCGCGCCTCTCCCGTATTATATCTCGAACATGTTTCGTAGCAGAAAATTCCTCCAAATCCTCTTCTATTAACCGATCTTCAATATACTTAGCCTGCGATATATATCTCGGCATTATGACCTTTTCTAGGGCATTCACTTTTCTATTAGTCTCCATCAACTCTTTTGCAAGTTGCTCTATCTTTGCCTCAACAATAGCCAGATTAATCGCCTCTTCAATAGCCTTGATCAGTTTTTCAGTTGTGACAAATAAGGTTATCGATGGTATCTGTTTAGACCCACCTCTTCTTACGACTTCAACTTCAGGCATCAACACATTCATAACACTGACTGGGTTGGCGCGAACTTCCAAAAGGTCTGCAGCGTTGGCGATCGAGGAAACTTCATCATAGCCTTCAACAGCATATGCGTACTTTACCGATTCGTATGCCTCACTAAACATTTTTTCGATTTCTTTTCTGCGCTGGATCTCATGTAAAAGTCTATTTATTTCCCCAGCGAGCTGGTCTCTTTTCATTTTGAGAACGTCTTTACTCTTTTCAGTGAACTTTATCTGCTCCCTTAAACGCTGCAGCGCACCTTTCGTAGCTGAAACTTGACCCGTTGACACAGTTATCAACTATCCGGTAGAGGAATCCGGCTTATTCGATTTGTATTTTGGGTGGTATTTCTTAATCAAGCTTTCACTGATTCTGACGAGTTCACTCTCTTGTAGGGACGCCAGAGTTTCCCATGCTATGTCTAGGGTTTCCTCAATCGTCCTGTTTACGTTTTCACCTTGGTTTATAAACTGTTTCTCAAACAAGTCCGCAAACCTTAGATAGCTTCTTTCTCTCTCACTTAACCCCATCTCTCCGACAATTCTTGCAAGATCTCTGGAGCGTGACCCACGTGAATATGCATCGTAGAGCTGGTCTGCTATGTCCCCGTGATCCTCCCTTGTTTTATCTTTGCCGATACCGCTTCCCATAAGCCTGCTTAGTGACGGCAGGATGTTTATTGGAGGATAAATGCTTCGAGAGTACAAGTCTCTGTCTAGAAATAGCTGGCCTTCAGTTATGTAGCCGGTAAGGTCTGGTATTGGATGTCTTAAATCTCCACCAGGCATCGTCAACACGGGCATCTGCGTTAGAGACCCCTTCCTACCAACCATTATACCTGCTCTCTCATAGAGCGTTGACAGGTCACTGTAGAGATACCCTGGATATCCTGACCTTCCAGGCACTTCCTCTCTTGCAGCACTCATTTCTCTCAACGCTTCACAATAGTTCGTCATATCGCTTAGGATGGTTAGAACCTGAAGATCCAGGTCAAACGCTAAATGCTCGGCTACTGTTAACGCAATACGTGGCGTTAGAAGTCTTTCATTAGCTGGGTCCTCTGCGAGATTCAATATTACTACTGACCGTTCAATAGCGCCAGAGTTCCTGAACTGTTCCAAGAAGAATCTAGCTTCATCACTTTTCAGGCCCATCGCTGCAAAAACCAACGCAAATTCCTCGCTCTCCCCTCTGACCGTAGCCTGTCTAGCTATCTGGGCTATAATTCTATTGTGTGGAAGACCACTTTCTGAAAATATAGGTAACTTTTGTCCCCTTATTAGTGACAAGACGCCATCTATCGCCGAAATCCCCGTTTGTATAAAGTTGTTGGGAAAGACTCTTGCAACAGGGTTTGCTGGAGAGCCATTAACATCTCTGACATCGCTTGAAACTATTGACGGCATTCCATCGATTGGTTTAAATATTCCATTGAATACTCTTCCAAGTGCTTCATCGGAGACGGGAATCTTAAAAACTGTTCCAGTAAATTTTACTATCATATCAGTTTGTAGACCATCTGTTGAACCGAGGACCTGTACGATGGTAAAGTCGTGTGATATGTCGAGTACTCGGCCAAGTCTATCTATTCCATCTGAGCCCCTTAGTATAACAATTTCATCGTAACCTACACCTGCTACGTTTTCAATAAATACCAGAGAGCCTTTGATTTCTTTAACACCCCTGTATATCTTTCCTTGAACATCTTCAAAACCAAGTTGGGTTGACATTTTTATTTAACCTCCTTTATAGAAAAACCATAGTCAAGGGCGATTACTTCGAGAGCATTTTCTGTGTCCTTCATAATCTCAAGAATGCTATCAATGCCTTTGGGATCTTCCTTTATCTTCATCATCATAGAAATCTCTGGCATTTCCCTTATTCTTGTAAACGGAACCCTTTGCTTTATCATCAACATAGTCTTCTCATGAAAGTTCAAAATCATTTTGAGCAGTAGGAACTGTTTTACCATATCGCAGTATGCGTCAACCTCATGGAATGCTGATTGTCGTAAAAAGCCCTCCTTCAATATTTCTGCGGTTAACAAAATTAGTCTTTGCTCATCTGGAAGAGCGCTTTCTCCTATTACCCTTGCAATCGACTCTACCTCAGATGCCATATTAAGTAATCCGAGCGTATCTGACCTGTACTTTGTAAATTGGGTGACGGCGTTTCTCATTTCTCCAAGGTCCTCTTTTTGTTGGGCGGGGTTTTGTAAGCTCAGTATAATCGTGTTAATTAATTGTTCAGAATAAAGGCTGTAACTTCTAAGCCAGTTGATTGCGGGAAAATGCCTGCTGTAGGCTAGTTCCGTGTCAAGAGCCCAGAAGACGTTAGTAAATCTGAGGGTGTTAATAGTGACAGGTTCGTTGAAGTCCCCGCCGGGCGGTGAAACTGCTCCTATTATTGTCACTGATCCCTTTCGCTCGGGCTTTCCTGATGCTATTACATGCCCCGCTCTCTCGTAGAACTCCGCTATCCTATCTGGTAAATAGGCGGGATATCCTCTCTCGACAGGCATCTCTTCAAGTCTTCCTGAGATCTCTCTGAGAGCTTCAGCCCATCTTGAAGTGGAATCGGCCATTATTGCGACATCGTATCCTTGGTCTCTATAATACTCTGCCATTGTTGCACCGATGTAGATGCTGGATTCTCTTGCTGCGACAGGCATATTGCTCGTGTTAGCTATCAAAATCGTCCTTTCCATTAATGGCCTTCCGCTTCTTGGATCCTTGAGCTTCGGAAATTCGTTGAGAACCTCGCTCATCTCGTTTCCGCGTTCGCCGCATCCTATGTATACAACAACCTGAGCATCGCTCCACTTAGCTAGCTGGTGGAGAATAATAGTTTTGCCAGTGCCAAAACCTCCGGGTATTGCGGCTGAACCACCCTTAGCGATTGGAAAGAAAGTATCTATGACCCTCTGCCCCGTAATTAAGGGTTCGCTTAAAAGTAATCGGCCGTTTTCTTTGAAAGGACGAGGAACTCTCACGGGCCATTCTTGCATCATTGTCAGTTCAGTCTCTTCACCATCGTGTGAGATTTTAGACATGGGCTCGTCGACCCTAAAATCGCCTTCCTCAATCTTCACGATAGTACCCCGTAAGCCGAAGGGAATCAAAATTTTGTGTTGCATCATAGGCGTCTCCTGAACTTCTCCTATAATGTCGCCATACTCCACTTTTGAGCCCTTAGAAATTAGTGGTAGAAAATGCCACTTTCGATCTCTGGGAAGTGTGCTCACCTTTGCGCCACGGGTAATAAAGGCGCCTCTTTCTTTAGCAAGAAGCTCAAGGTTTCTTCCCACACCATCGTAAATTCTGTTGAGCATGCCTGGCCCGATTTCTGTGACAAGCTTTTTGCCTGTCGCAACAACTTTTCCTCCAGGTCCAATTCCACTTGTTGATTCATAAACTTGGGCTGTGAAGGTATCTTCTGAAATACGAATAACTTCTCCAAGAAGTTCATCAGAGCCTACAAATATTATTTCCCCAATTTGAATATCCGGAATCCCTGTTCCTATAACCACTGAACCAGAAATCCTATTTAAAGTGCCGATTCTTTTTCCCATACATGACGCCTCCTATTTAGATCTCAGCAAAATTTCAAGCACTCTACCTTCATCTTCTGATTTGATCTTCTTTAATCTTGATTCAAACGTATTTACATAGTATTGTTTTTTGTCTCCTGTGTAGATTATAACGCCGCCGTTCGCATTAATGGGTTCAGGTGAAATTTGTAGTCCAACGATTTTATTCGATTTTTTGGACCCATTTTTGATCTTTTCGGTTAATTCATTAACTATCTTTTGGTCATGGCGGTTTACCTTTATAAATAATTCTTTTTCATCTAAATTGTTAATTGCTTCTACGGCATAATTGACTAGAAGGTCCCTATAACGTGTTGGATTTTTTTCCGGAAGTTCCCTTAACCTTTTTTCAACCTCCTCAAATACGTCTGCGATGTACTTGGATTTTACACTTAAAATCTTCCTTCTACCTTCGATCCTAGCCAACGATAGCTCGATCTTCTCTTTTTCAGTAAGCTTCTTGTCGTTTTCCTTTATCTTGTTCTCAATAATGCGTTTAGCTTCCTCTTCGGCTTGATTGATAATTCCTGCACCTTCCCCATTTGCGGTATCAATTATATGTTTAGCTTCTTCTTCCGCCTTCTTTCTTATCTCAACTTTAAGTGATTCAATACTCATGCAATTTCACCTAGAATATAGTTTAGAATAAAATCTACAGCTTCGCCAAAATTTCTTTCACACGACGTCTCGATCTCTTCTACTTTTTCGCTGTACGCTTTAACTACAGCCTCTTTTTTAATAGCTATTTCTGATTCCCTACGATCTGTCAGATCTTTGACGACGTTTACTTCGTTTTCAGCTTCCCTAATGAGCTGATTGGCCTTTTTCTTTGCAGTGTTCACTATTTCCTTAGCTCTGTCTTCTGCTTCCTTTATTGTCTCCTCTGTCTTTTTTTCTTCATCTACCAAATCTTTTATGATCGGCATATCTTTAGCGCCCCATTCTATTCTTCAGACAGTTTGAGCTTTACACCAACTGCTTGGCTTATGAATTGGTGAATCTCCTTAACACGTTCGCCAACCGGGCCATTTAGACCAGGGATTATGGCAAAAACCGGGTAGATCTGTCTATTATTAGAGAGCTCCTTACGCTTTTTTTTGAGCTTTAAAGCTAAATCCTCAGGTATCAGCAGAACTTTACATTTGCCTTCCTTGATAATCTGATCAATTACCTGTTCAGCTTCACGGGCGTCATGAGCATTTCTTCCATCAACACCAGCTAGTCTTAAAGCTGTAATGAAGTAGCTATCACCTACAGCTGTTACGCTCATGACCCAATCAATACATGCTAAGTGCTACAATTAATAAACGTTCTCCTCGCCTTTTTATAGCTCACTGGAATGAGAAAAGCAGAAATTAAAGGTTCATTCAACACCTTTTAGATCACAGATTTCTTTTGAATGTAAAGAGTATTAGAGTGCACACTTTTCTTGGACTATCTATTCACCCAGGTTCCATTACAAACATAAATTAGGTTTGATTAGATTTAAATATCGATTTGAATCTTCTTCATGGAAGGAGATATACAAGTGCTTAAGCCTGTTAAAATGAAGAAATTCTATCTCGCTGTACAACGGAGTCATGAAGTCAGAACTTTGGAAGAGATAGGCAGGCTAGGAGCAGTCCAGCTGATTAGCGAGCGTGCCTCTATAGGTGAGGAGCCGGAAAATCTTGAACTTTATGACGGTTTCATTAGAATGTGTGAAAGGTCAAGGGTGCTTTTGGACTCTTTAAAGGCGTTGGAGGAAAAGTTTTCACCATCATCCATAAAACGCACGAGTGAATCAGATTCCCACACAAACCTATCAACGAAATCAGCTAAATTGAGCGACGAAGACATCAGAAGATACATAGCTTTTTACGAGAAAAAAATTGATCAGCTAGCAAACCAAATTGGCCTATTGATAAAGGACATAGAAGAATTCAATACGATGGGGAATCATTTGACGTTGCTGAAAGACAGCGGCATCGATATTAGAAATATAGGCGATCACAGGTTCATTTTTGTTAAGGTCGGCATCATAAACAACGTATTTCTTCCTAAGCTCGAGGAATTTCTAAGGGACTTTAAAGTAATTTATGAAACAAAAGGAGTTGGGCCTAGAGAATCAATTTTATTTGTCGCCGCGCTTACCGAATACGAGCAGAATGTTGAAAAGGCACTAAGCCTCCTCAATTTCAATGAATTCAAGTTTCCATCAGATCTGCCTTCAGACCCTAATACCGCACTGAAAAAGGTAAGAGGAATAATAGATGACAAGTTCAAGGAAGCCTATTCGGTAGAAAATGAGCTTAGAGAAATATTTAGTGAACTAGATGCGAAGAGAGGCTACGTAAGCTTTTTGAAAGAAGCAAGGTCATCGCTGCTTAGAACTAAAAACTTCTGCATAGTTCAAGGATGGATTCCTGAGCATTCGACAAAGGATTTGGAAACAAGTGTCTCAAAGTTGACCGAGGGAGTCCTTTATCTTACTCTAGAGGATCCGAGAGGAGACGAAGAAGTACCGGTTGAATTATCGAACAGAGGTCTGCTGAAGAATTTTGAATTGCTCACAACCGCGAGAGGGGTACCTGATTATAGAGATATTGATCCAACGCTGATATTTGCAGTGTTATTTCCGGTCATGTACGGATGGATGTTTGGAGACGTCGGTGATGGGCTGATAATACTCGTCTGGGGCTTCCTTTTTTACAGGATGAGAAAATCTTTCATCGGGTTGTCAAAGCGCGCAATAAATCGTCTTGGAATTATAATGATGACAGGAGGAATTTCAGCTATGATATTTGGAGTATTCTACGGCTCATTTTTCCTGTTTGAATTCAAGCCCTTAATATTGAGGCCTACGGATTCATTTTACACTATTGTTGGTGTGTCACTTTTATTTGGAGTACTTCAGATCGGATTTGCGTTGACTCTAAACGTTGTAAAGAACGTCTCAGAAGGCGAAATCAGAGAGGCGATTTTTAGTGGAAAAGGGTTGATCGGTCTAATCTATTATATAATCGGAGTGATTCTAGCTTATAGGCTGATCTTGGGTGGCATCCAGCTTGGCGCTTTTCTATCACCAGAAAATGAACCTTTGACCTTCGGAGCAGTTATAATGTTAGTGTTGGTCTTTTTAGCACCTATATTAAAAGGATTGGGCAAAAAGGACTTAAAGGTTAGCGATAGACTAACGGATGGGTTCGGTGAATTTATCGAAACCGTCCTTTCTTTTATAACAAACTCCATGTCTTATATCCGACTTGCCGCCTTCGCTATCGCCCACGGTGTACTCGCTGGTTTCGCTGTTACTTTAGGCGCTTCCCTTGGCATAATTCCAAGTCTTATAATAGTTAACATTATGGTCGTAATTATCGAGGGATTTGCTGCCGGAATACAGTCAATAAGGTTAATCTTCTACGAATTTTCTACAAAGTTCTTTAAAGGCGGAGGCATCAGATTTAATCCTATTAAATTGCCGATAGAATAGTAATATATATTTGATCTTATTTTTCAAAAAGATAAGTTATAATAATTCCGTAAATTACTTTCTTAAGTTTCTGCATAGAATGACAACGGTACGAGTGGCGCCAGAACAGTATGAATACGGTTCTATATTACTTCAAATATCATCTGCCTTTATTATCACTTAAGGCTTCTTTGGGAACAGCTTGCTCAGCTTTTTTGTTTTAATGGCTAGTTCCAGATCCTCCCCATGATTATTTGATTTATCTGCCTTTAGTTCTACTACAGGGGTATGCTTCTTGAGCAGCTCCTTCAGCTCATTTTCGTCCTTGATGACTTCTATCTTTATGTTTTCATGTTCATCCTCATCATTATTTAATTTACTATCCAACAAAATTTTAAGCCACGAAACTGTAGACATTTTACTGTCCAACAGAGTTCCAATAGCTTCTCCGTAACTAATTGTTCCCTTGTACCTGTCTAATACCTCCTTTTGCTCTTTTGTAAGCCGGATAAAAATGCCATGTTTCTTCTCATTGTATCGGTAGTAGGATGGGGGATAATGCGTTACTTTACCTTTCTTCCCTTTTTTATCGTAGACATGCAATTGATTATAGATATCTGCACCTATTTATAGCTATCTACAGAGATTCTATATAGATATCTATACGCTGATTTCCCTATAACTTTGAAGGTCCTCTCCTTCCGAAGGTTTGTTAATCTAAATGTCGTTTATGTACACAGTTTAGGCTCTTGCTTTCAATTGCTGAATAAGCTTCCAGTTTCCTTTAATACGTTTTACGGTTCTAAATATTGTACTGGGACATCTTCTAATTTTAATAGACCATTGTTATAAACTCTTATCTTATTGGAATCCTATAAGATATATTGATTAAAAATAATTTATCAAAATAAAAAAATTCTACCTGACATTTTTATTATATCGGACTTATCATTCTTGTTATATTATTAGTAATTTCAATTTATGTTGAGCAATTTTTCTTTTTAAAGCTAATTGTTAATTGTGATCTCCTTTTTCACTCTGTTTGCTCTATCAATCCTTCATTTTTACGAACGTTTCCTAACGAATCTTAATAAAAGATCGAATTTTGCTTTCTTTATAAAACAAAAAATGCCAAATTATCTCAGCTAAGGACAAATTCATCTATAAATTACCCAATAGTTTCATAACCCTCTTTGCTTTGAATGTAATATCTGCCTTGCCTCATTCAATCAAGTTTAAAATATCCTCTAATTTAAGTTCATTACTCATATTTTTTACCTATAACAAATTTGCCTTTAGGATTACGCTTTTTATTTTCCTTAGCACGTTCTAAAGCATGTCTCTCTGTATCAGTCCATTCGATCCATACAGATGAAAGATGCTCATCATCAGTTAGTTCTCCTACAAAATATTTTTCTGCTTTGCTCAAACTAAATAACACCCCTAAATATAAAAATTGAAACTATATAAATAAATTTGAAAATACTGTAATAACAATTATAAAGATTTGAGTAAGTGTATATGAATACTTAATCTAGTAACTTATTGAATTAGGTCTTCAATCTTTAGGGTGTGTTTAAGAGTTTAGAAGGAGAACTTGCAAAGGAAAGAATGTTAAGAGGGAAAGAAGACACTGCTCTAAATTATTTTTTACTTCATGGTAGATAAAAAATAAGTAATAATGTTTTAAACATGCTCTGATAATTTTTTTTGAATGAAGTCTTTAACGGTTTCAGAGCATATCGAGAGTGTCTTCAGTTATCAGAGTGAAGGGAAGTCAAGTCTAATCTATTCTGAGCTTATGAAGTTTAAGCTGAAAGGGTATAGGAAAGAGAGTGTGGAAAAACGCTTTCTAAGTCACACTCAGATCTTCGGAGACTATATAGAGACAGAAGGATTTCCTAAAGAGTGGGTCTATGATGAAAAAATCCAAGTTTTACAATATATGGACCAACTTAATCTAGTTGCTTACCTAGCTACATCTAAAAGAGAATCTCAAGCTATGAAAGAGGTTTATATTTTCTATTTAATGAAAGGCAGAGAAACTTTAGCATGTTTAGGAGTGAAAGGAGATCATGTTATCGACTTTCTAATGCAGGTCGATAAGAAGGCTAAAGAATACTCTGAGGAAATAAGAGGTTATCAAAATCAGCTGCTAACCGTTAAGTCTAATGAAAGCTGATAAGACAAGGTTACGGATAAGGAATTTACTCTAAGCCGATTTATAAAAGTGCATGGACAAGACTCTAAGCCTATTACAACATATGAGGAGATAAAAGGCAATCTACACGAATACCAAAGATCTAGAAAATTGAAACACTCTTAATCACTAATTTTATGAGCGTAATCTTTCTCTAAAAGCTAGGATGTGCCAATTAAGTGAATTCGGTATCATTGTAAAGCCTTTCTATATATTCCATTTAGATCGTCAGCTTTTGTTAAACCCAGTGTTGGGATAAGAATTAAGTTAGAAATATCAACAAATATACCGATATTACGGTTTTTTCTTTACTCTTTGACTCCGCTTACCTCTCAAAGAATAATAGTTAGAAACAATGAGAAGTATCAATCCGATGAAAAAGATTACAACAAATTCGTCATATCTTCTAACAACTCCTTTAGTAACGTACGCATAAAAATCGTATGCCGGCGCCGAAATCATAAGAATTATTGCCAAGATCATCATAGCTGATGTAATACTAGGTCGAGATAAGCGCATATTCCCCAAGGGGATCATGTAAGAATAGGTAATCAGCATTAAGGGTAATATTATGGCATATTTTCCGCCGATAATTAGCAAGAAAATTCTTGAAAGGTCAAAGTTGGCAACAAATACGGCTTCGAGTATCTCGATTATTATCAGAGCCAACGCAATCTTTTCGATTTTTTCAATAATATTTTCAATTCTTTCACCCGATGATTTTGCATCCAAGAGTGTAGCAAACAATACTCCAAATAATCCTATCAGGAAAAAGATTGGATCTTTAGAAACCATTAAAAAAAGGTTGTACAGGTTTTTATCAGCTGTATCCAGAGTTAAGTAATAATATATCCACCCAACAATTCCAGCGATGAAAGGTACTGCATACAGTATTATGTACAAGTTTTGTAACTGTTCCTTGGTCATTTTTCCCTCATCAAACATTCCCATGATGGACGTTTTAACCTTTGTTTAGCAACACCCAGGTTGAAATCCATCCTTTTTCCTTAATGAAATTGAACGTCGGGTAGACACAGATAACATACTTTTAAATACATTATTGACACATTTGAAAAGTTAAAAAGCTGAGCAAAAGAATTTGGGAAGAATCATCTGTTGAATATCGCTTTTCGCGCGAACATTAGATATGCTGTGTGGGCTATCATTCTTGTAGAAGGCCTTGTCATTCCCTCTCTGGCCTCCAAGTTTCTAAGCATCAATTCAACGGTATGGACATTTATAAATTCTAAACTATGAAGCTCCGACGCAAGTTTTTCTGCCTGGTTCATAGTGGGTAATATAGCTGCTATTGCTCCTCCGCCCTTTAGGGAATCATGTGCAGGCTTCGCGAGTTTCCAGGGGTCTCCGACATCTATTATTGCGATATCGACATTTTTTTCATCAAATGCAAGCGAGGCATCTTTATTCTTTATAGTCACAAAATCTCTAACACCTGCTTTAATCAGATTCTTTTCCGCTATCTCAATAAACTCAGGCCTAATCTCATAAGAGTATATGTGGCCGTCAGGTTTTATATGGCTTGCAAATGCTGTTGTAAGCACCCCACTTCCGGTTCCAGCTTCTATAACAATTGAACCTGGACAGAGACCTGTTTCCATTATTATGAAACCAATATCCTTAGGATAGACTATCTGTGTATTCCTCGCACTTTTCATGAGATAGTCTACTAGGTAGGGTTTGAGTACAACGATTTTTGCGCCTAAGGTTGTCTCAAAAACTTCCCCGAATTCCCTTCCTACTACCTTTGATAGTTCTATAATACCGAGGTGGGTGTGCACTTTTGCGCCAATTTCTGCTTTAATCAACCACGTCTTTCCCTTTGATGTATACAAAAGTATGTTATCCCCTTCTTTGATGATGTTGTCCGACATCATTGCACACTACATATTGGTCCTTTTAAAACACTGTTACTAGGCCATCAAAGTAATAATTTCAAAAAGCTGTTAACATTTAAATAGTTAACGTAAACATCTGGGGACGAGGCAAAGAAATAACTTGGCAGAGGAAGAAGGTTCAGAAATGCGTGAGAGAGGGCCTGGAAAGAAGTTTCCTTCATCTTACTTCAAAGAAAAGCCAGTGAAAGTCGGAGATATCGTTGATGTAACGATCAGCGAAATCAGTAGAAGAGGAGACGGTTTAGCAAGACTGCAAGGATACGTCATCTTTGTGCCCCATACAAACAAGGGTGATACTGTGAAAGCGAAGATAACACAGGTACTTCCTAGTCACGCAGTGGGCGAAGTAGTGCAATAAAAGAAAATTTTTTAGAAAGAAACCTGAGGAGAAATCCTTCAGGTCCATATTTTTTTATTCAAAATACTTTTTACTAACCTCGTTTTATTATCTGTCAATTTGCAAACTATAGAAAGCACATTTGAGGATATTAAGAAAATGCGTATTAGGGGAGCTGGCCGCATAGCTAGAGCATCCGTTAAGGCTCTCGAAGATTTCGGTACAGCTTTGGACGTTAAATCTGGCACAGAATTTATCAATAAGGTGAAAGAAGCAGGGGAATTCCTTAAAAATGCAAGACCTACCGCTGTATCTCTGCCAAACGCCGTAAATTATGTTTTAACAAATCTTGATAAAGAATGCCAGTGCACAGTTGATGTCCCGGTTTTAAAGGATTCGTTAAAGAAATACTGTGAAAAGTTTATAACGAGAAGCGAGTCGGCTATAGAAAGAATTGGTCTAATAGGATCAAACCGTATCCAGGATGGCGATATAATTCTAACACACTGCAACAGTGAATCCGCAATAGCCATCATATTAGCGGCATTCAAACAAAAGAAAAATATTAAGGTTTTCTGCACTGAAACAAGACCAAAAATGCAGGGGTTGCTTACTTCTAGTAAACTCGCTAAAGAGGGTATTGATGTGACGTTGATCATCGACTCTGCTGCAAGGTTCTATATGAATAGGGTTAATGTAGTTGTCGTTGGTGCTGACGCCATATCGGTGAACGGAGCTATCGTAAACAAGATAGGAACTTCGATGATGGCTCTGGCTGCAAAAGAGTCTAGGAGCAGATTTATTGTAGCAGCTGAAAGTTATAAGATAAGTCCTAAAACTTTTTACGGTGAACTTATACCGATAGAAGAACGACCACATGAAGAGGTTGTCACCAAGGATTGGTATGCAATGAACGAATGTGTTAAGATAGCTAATCCAGCCTTCGACATCACTCCTCCGGAATATATCGACTTAATCGTTACAGAATATGGTGTTTTTCCACCTCAAGCGATATTACTTCTTTTCAAGGAGATCTATGGTTCCATCGATATTATAAATCAATAATTATGGTTTTCACTTATAGATTTCCTTACTTCATATTGGGACGATGAAAATAGAATTATCAAGCTAATCTAAAGTGCAAAACTACGTTATATCCGAACTACACTACATCTTCGCTGCCAAATTTCTGGAGATCTTTGTTCTTCAGTTTGACGTTGGGTTTAAAGTCGTTGGGAGTTGTTTTTTCAACGGTAATTCTCCTTAAAGTGAGTCCGCATATATTTCCCTCGATAAGTTTCGCTCTTAGACAGGTAGCATAAGCGCACGTCTGAGGCATGCAAGGCTCGTTTACAAAGCTACACCATGGTCTACCTTCACGAAAAACTAACATTCTTCGGCCGCATCGGAAGAATTCACATCTTGACGTGCAGGGTTTGGCCGTATCACTCTCTGCCATAGTCACTCACTACTTACGGTGCCACCGTAGACGTCAGATTAAAAGTTTTCTAAAATGGTCTAAGATTTCCACCATTCTAACGTCAAATACTTTGGGGCACCATCGTGACCTACTATTGCCATAATGAATTGTTTCCTAACTGTCGTAGCTAGCCGTCCAGATAGGACAACCGACGTTGCTGAGAGTTTATCTTTTTCACCTATTACCTGCACCAGGTAGGGTGCATGGTCGATTCCTGGACCATGTTCGTACACAGCGAAATCGCATCCGAATTTTATTCCCGGTAAAGCTATGTGTTTCTTATCTCTCAGATCTTTGTATACAATATATTTCATATCGAAATTCAAATAATCTTTTCTACAGATCTTCAAAAGTTCTTCCGAAGATATTTCTGAACCATTTTCATTAAGTACTCTAAGCATTTTTCTTTCAACGAGATATAATCCTTCTATAACATCTAAGACTATAGGTGTGTTAAACTCCCCGTTCTTTGGCTTATGTACACCAACAGGTTTTCCGAAAAATCCTATCCTGTAAAGTTCATGAGACTCCTCTAAGTTGCTGACCATTATTCTATTTCCTAAAAGCCTTCCAGTGAAAGCGTCCATTATTCCATGCTCCTATATCCCAAGAGCGAGGATGGTTACTGCATCGGTTGCTTTTAAACAGGCGTCTGCAAGGTTCTCTATTCGATCCAAAAGATCCAAAATAAGAAATCCCCCGGCTGCATTTAAAATTGTAGAAGGTAATTTCATGCTTAATGTCCTATACTTGACGTCTATTTCTTTTTCTATATTTTCGACCTCTATTGCAATATCTGGAACCTTCAGCTGATTTATTGTCAACATCCTCACAACCTCGCTCATCTTCTGCACTATATCTGCGGCCATGAGAATGAGCTCTTCGAATTCCTTTGCGATGACTCGTTTGAAAAGCTTAGGATCAATCTGTGCTAATCGGAATGTTATAGAATAAATGTAATTAACAATTTCTTCTATAGAATATGCTGCACGGAGGACGTCTTCCCTGTTCATCACAATATTACCCATGCTCATCAGCTCCTTGATTAGACTTCTTCTGTACCTCTCAACATCGTCTTCTACTTTCTTCGCCTCTTCGATGCTTGCGTTTATTCCCTCTTTATCTTCCTTTAAGATCTGTTTGTAAGTATTTAAAATTATTCTTACCCCTTCAACAACCTTTCTTGACTCATCTGTGAGTAGAGACAAGGTCTTCCGTTTTGCTCTAAGTTCGGCTTCTCCTTCGTACATGTCAAGTCTACTTATATTAAGTAACATATAACATTTTTCATTTTTTGCATGATAAAAAAAATATAATGACCTGAACTGTGGCCATACTATTTTAGCTGCTCCCTGTTGATAAATTTTATCATTTCGTTTTTAAATTGGCGAGCGACTAAACTCGGTTCAGCCGAATTTGTTAAAGCTCTCCCAACGACGATTATATTTGCGCCAGCTTCAACCATCTGCCCAACATTTCCAATGTTTAGTCCTCCAGCTGCAGAAATAACGAGATCCTTTTCCTGAGCTATGCTTTTAACCATGTAAAGTCTGTCTTCAAATTTGACACCCCTTTTTTCCTGGTCTATTGCGGTGTGAACGCAGATAATGTTAACTCCAAGCTTTTTAACTCAAATGTTCTATTTAATTGATCTTTCACCCCCAAGAGATCTGCTTCCAACAGCACCTTTTTTTCTTCGGCTGCTGCTAAAGCTTCCGTAATAACCTCGTCCGGCGCTAAAGCTGAAACTGACACTATGTCAGCTCCCGCATCAGCTGACATACACACCTCAATTCTTCCAACATCCAAAGTTTTCAGATCAGCGAGCACAATCTTTTTAGGAAATCTTCCCTTAAGTTCTCTTACTACCCCTATTCCTACGGATTTAATCAACGGTGTACCAGCTTCCAATATGTCCACTCCGGCGTTTTCAACTTTATAAGAAATCTCTATGGTGTGATCTATAGCAAGAAGATCGAATGCGATCTGAAGCTTAGGCACCCTAACAAGTTCTTGGCTGTTCATCAACTACGCTTATTCTTAAACAAGCATAAACTTTTTTTAATCTAAATTAGTTACGACCCTGTAGGAAGTTACGTTTACGTTAAGGAGTTTTTTAAATAATTTTGTTGCGCGTGATTGTTAATCGTTTAAATACATGTATGTTTCTTAGCAGTATCTCGACTATTTCATTTTCTTTTCTTAATTGCCAATGAACTCCAATAAAATTCATTTCAAACGCATCATTACATGATCAAGAGAGCTAAAGATTGTCGCTGCTCGCTGGTTGTATTCTGCTGAGCCTCTTCTGGTACAGTTCAATAACTTCTTTGACTGTAGTCGCGTCTTCTGGGTTTTTATCGTCTCTTATTCGTCCCGTGAATTTTGGAAATCTTAATGCTAGGCCAGCATCTTTTCTAAGCTTATTATAGCCTGCCGTGTAGATTGGGCTGAACGTTATTTCTGAGGCTGCAACTTCTATCACAACTTGTGGAATAAACCAAACGTCTGGTTCTATTTTAGAGTTCACTCTGCTGTGTGCGTGTTTAATCTTATATTGGTTAAGAAGCCTCTTGAATTTGTCAAGGTTTTCATCTGTGAATCCTGTGCCGACTTTGCTGATGGACTCGAAAATGTCTTTATCGTCGTCATAGGCTGCTAGAAGAAATGTTCCATACTTGCCCGTTCTCTTTCCTTTACCATAGAAGGCCCCAATAATTACAAGATCAAGGGTGTCAGCTAATTCACTTCTGTATTCCCTTTTTAGTTTTATCCAGCTAAATTCTCTTGCGCCAGCCCTATAAGTGCCGTTCAAGTCCTTTACGACAACGCCCTCACATCCGTCGGAGATTGCTTTATTCATAAATTTTTCAATTTCTTCTGGTTTCGAGGTTATTATATTTGGCACAACTCTAATCGAGATATCTTCCTTTAAATTCTCTATTAGGAGCTTTCTTCGAACGTGATAATGTTGTTGTGTTAAGTCCCTGCCTTTTAGTGAGAGTATATCGAAAAGATAGACAACTGTAGGTATTCCTTCCATGGCCTTCTCAACTTCGTACTTTCTTCTTCTGTGCATGAGCTCCTGGAAGGGTCTGAGTTCTCCCGTGTCCTGATTTATTGCAACGATCTCTCCTTCAACGATTCCGACATCAAAGACTAGATTTTTTTTGGCAGCGCTCACGACATCTGGATAGTGGTGCGTTATTTTCTCAAGTCTTCTTGAGAAAAGTAATATATCTGTTCGATTCTTATGTATTTGGACTCTTTCACCATCAAGTTTGTATTCTACGGAGACCTCACCCTTCATCTTTTCGACAACTTCTTGGGCTGTTGTCAGTCTCTCAGCGAGCATTGGTCTGATAGGTCTTCCGACTGAAATGCTGAAGCTGTTTAAAGCGTTTTTCCCTCCTTTCGAAAGAACTTTTGCTACGAGTCCCAAATCGCTGGATACGTTGTATGCTCTTTCAATCAAATTTCTGCTGTCTTTGCCCCCACTGAACGCTTGGGCCAGACCATCTAGTATCGTATAGTCTGCAACTCCAAGTCTCAGTGTTCCGATCACAAATCTTATCAAAAATTTAGCTTCGTTGGATTTGCTTTCGCTTAAAAGTCCCGAAAGTATTTTTTGTTTCATCTCTTGTGCTCCGGACCCTGTTGTTCGCGCAGTCTTATCTAGAGCAGAATATACTTTTTCTACTGTGAGCTGTTCAGAAAAAAGGGTCACCTGCGCTTTTTTATTTAGAAGTTTTTCTGCAACGTCACCCAAATCACCTAATTTCGAAGCAAGTTCTTCTACCTTCGCAATACTAACACCTGAAACATTAGCTATTACTTTTGCCGCGGTCTTTTCAGCTATGCCGGTCTCTATTCCTACATAATCAGGATACAGTTTTCCCTGTATCATGTAGACAACTTTATCGATTACGTCTGGGTCTGTTTTTTTAAAGAGTTCTGCTAGTATGCTTATCATCTCCAGTCTTTTTGTTGTTTCCGAAAGTCTTGCTAATGTGTCTGAAAGCTCTGAGAAGTTCATTGGGTCATCTATAATTATATTTTAAAGTCTAGTATAATTAACTTTTTCTTTGACAATAGAAAGGTTAATCTATTTGAACGTTGGGTGTAATTGGCTGAACAATCATGGGTGGAACAAAGAAAAGGAGTATAACGTCTGAAGAAAAGGCTCAGGCGAAAGAAGCCGAAGAACAGGCTGCTAAAGCTAAGTCAGAAAAAAAGGGAGGGCATTCTCCTAGGCGTGAAGAATATAAAGATCGTGTGAGGGATGAGAAAGAAGCATTAAACCAGTTAAAGGCTGCAAAGTCCTTAACATTATATTCGGTCGCCAAAGCTTTAGGTGTTACTGCCTCAGCAGCTAATCAATTCCTTAGAACTCTTGAATCAAAGGGCTTAATTGTGAAGGTAGGTGGCTTTAGTAGCCATTTTATCTACAAGTTCAAAGAATAATGGATTTTACTCTATTCTTTCGATCTTGACGGTTTCACTGTGAACAATACTATCTAATAGGTCAAGCCCTTTCTCAACTTGACCTAATATGTTGTACTTTCTAGCGACCTTTGTTTCTTCAAGGAAAACCACTAAAGCTACTTCTTGGAGACCAAACGCAATTTCACCTCTCTTAAATTCGTCTCTGATCTTTTCTTTGCCAGCTATAACATTTACAGGCATAACAATGATACCATTTTGCCTTATTACATGGGTTTCTAATGGGAGGATCTTGTTTAACCTCAACAGTGTCGATGGAGATAGGTGTCTGTATAGATTAGCGATAACTTCGCCTTTGCATGTAATAGTTATCCTAAATTTCTGTCTAGAAACGGTCCCTACAGTCGACAATAAAATCATACATTGATTTTCACCCTTGTTTATAATTTTTTTTAAAAGTGTGACCGAAACTTTCAAAAAGGACTTCGTTAAAGGGGAATGTGCTGGGAACGGTGATTTTCTCTAATGTCTAAAAAATCTCATCAAAAAGTATCTAGTTTGTTTAAGATAACAATTGGGCCTCCAAAATTAACTAAGTATGAGCGGGCTAGAATAATTGGTGCAAGAGCTCTTCAGCTGTCATATGGTGCACCATCGTTTATACCTCGTGATGATCTTTTCAATGTAACAGAGATTGCAAAGAGGGAGCTTTATGCTAAAGCTTTACCTATATCTATAAGACGTCAGCTTCCTGATAGCACATATCAAGATATAGCTCTAAAATACCTTCTATGATCTTCCTTTGGTTTTGGGTGACAAAAACCGACAAAGTTATTAATCAGATTTTTGTCCCTGATGTTCAGGAGAAAAATATGACCAAAGCAATCAAAAAGACTGAAG